>NZ_JBXAFV010000018.1:94913-137548 GCF_058793475.1 Pigmentiphaga sp. MLSB6-MA01
CCCCCCCCCCCCCCCCCCCCCCCCCCCCCCCCGGCCAGGATGTACAGCAGGCCCAGGACGAAATCCGGCTGATTCCTGATGAATGAAGGCGCCATGACCGCGTCCTACAGCTTCAGGCCGGCTTTGCGGGCGACTTCGGCATACAGCTTGCTGTCATCCGCGATGGTCTGGTTGACGTCCGCGGGATTGGAGGCCGCCACGATGAAGCCCAGGTCCTCCAGCGAATTCTTGTTTTCCGGTTTCTGCAGGATGCCGGCGACTTCGCTGTAGATCTTCTGGATGATGGGAGCCGGCGTGCCGGCCGGCGCGACCAGGCCCTGCCAGCTTTGGAAGGCATAGCCCTTGATGCCGGCTTCCTGCAGCGTCGGGATGTCCGGCAGCGCCTTGGAGCGGAACGGCGTGGTGACGGCCAGTCCTTTCAGCTTCCCGGCGCGGATATTCTCCGTCGCGGCCGCCAGGGTAATGATCTGCGCATCGATATGCCCGCCGATCACGTCCAGCATGGCGGGGCCGCCGCCCAAGGACGGGATGACATTGATTTTCACCCCGGTCAATTGGGAAAGCAGTTCGACCGCCAGGTGCTGGTGGCTGTTCTTGGCACCGGAAAGAGCCAGGGATGTCTTGCCTTCGTTGGCCTTCAGGAATGCCAGGTACTCCTGGAAGTTGTTGACGCCAAGGTTGGGCCTGACCATGATGAGCAGCGGGTTGACCACGGCCTTGATGACGCCGGTCAGGTCTTTTCGCGGGTCATACGGCAATGTCCTGGATTGCTGGACGGCATCGATGGACAGGCCATCGCCGCCAAGCAGCAGCGTGTAGCCGTCGGGTTTTGCCTTCGCGACGGTGTTGGTGGCAATGGATCCGCCGCCGCCTGGCTGATTCTCGACAAGCGTACGGGTACCCCAGAGCGCATCGAGCTTCTGCCCGATCGTTCTGGCGAGTTTGTCGGCACTGCCACCGGGCGATGCGGAGACGAGAATGCGCAGATTCCTCGCGGGGAATCCATTCGCGGACTGCGCATGGCCGGACAACGGGAGGCCGACCAGGGACGAGGCGGCCGCCATCCCGGCGGCGCCTAGAAATTCACGGCGTTTCATGGGGAGCTCCAAGCTGGGTCTTATCGGACTGCCCGTGCGCCAAGCACGGTAAATGGGGCCTCGGCGCCCTTGCGCTGCAATTGAGCGACCAGCCCGACTTCCCAATCGAGGTATTCCTTGAATTTCTGGTTGCGAAGGGAAATGTCGGCATGGTCATAGGCGTTGAACCATGCGTATTCTTCGCCGCTCAGGTTGTTCTCGGCGCCGCTTTCGACAGGCAGGCCTGCTTCGAACCATGCACGGTTGCCGCCCAGCAGCGCTCTGGCCGCCAGGCCCCGGGCCTTGAGCCTGCGGGTCACGAGGTCGGCAAGGACGCCATCGGTGGAGGTAATGACCAGGGTCTTGCCGTCCGCAAGCCATTGCGGCGCGAAATGCTCGATACGTTCGGCGACGACGTAGCAGGCGGATGAAATGTGTGTTTTCGCATAAAGCCGTGCGGAGTCGACATCGATCACGACGATGTCGCCACGCGCTTGCTTTTGCACCGCTTCTTCCAGGGAAATCCACGCGGAAGGGCCGGTGTCCGGGTCCCTGAGGATATAGACCGGTTCGTCGCCTGTTTCCAGCTGCGCGGGTTGTTCCGGCAAGTGGAGATGGACATCGTACCGTCCCAGCTGAACCAGCCAGGCCGCAACGGTCGCCGCGCGTACGCCGTCCCAGTCGGCAATCACGATGCGTGCGCCCAGTGTGCCGATGTACTCGTCCGTGGCCTGGATCAATTGCCCTCCGGGAGCCCAGCGCCAGCCCGGGAGATGGCCCGCGCGATATTCTTCCCTGGTGCGGATGTCGAACAGGAAGGTGCTTCTGTCGGCGTCGTTGCGCCACTGCCCGAGCGTCTGGCCATCGACATGCGAAACGCCGGCCCGCTCCAGGAGTTTTCGGGCATGGTCTTGCGCCTGCCGCAGATGTTCCGGGGACGGCTCAGGCAGGATGGCGTGTTTTCCATGTGCCAGCGCATGGCCTTCGAGCAACCACGCCATGGTGCCGTCCTGGAGCGAGACGATGGGGTTGGGAACGCCCGCATCGATGAGGGTTTGCGCGCCGATGATGCTGCGGGTGCGGCCCGCGCAATTGACGACGACCGTTGTCTTGGGATCGGGCGCCAGTTCGCGGATGCGGTAGGGCAGTTCCGCGTTCGGCAGGTTGTAGGCGCCGGGAATGCTGAAATTGAAAAATTCTTCGGGCGTGCGGCCGTCGACGATGAGCAGGTCCTCGCCAGCCTGGATGCGATCGTGTAACTGGCGGGCGCTGATGTGCGGCGTGTTCGCTTCGACTTCGACGATCTCGCCGAATGCCTTGCTCGGGACATTTTCGCCGCTGAACACCTCGTGGCCCGAGCGTTCCCAGGCGTCGATGCCGCCATCCAGGATGGCGATGTTCGAATAGCCAAGCCGGTCGAGCAGCCGGGCCGCCTCGCTCGCGAGGAGGCCGCGATCATCCGTGACGACGATGCGGGCCTGCTGGCGCGGCACTTTCCGCCGGATCAACTGTTCCATGCGCCATAGCGGCACGGAAACCGCATAGAGGATGTGTCGCCGGGCGAACGCGCCCGTTTCCCGGACATCGATCAGGGCCAGTTCTTCCCTGTCCTGGAGCAGGCAAGCCAGCCGATCCGGATCGATGCGGCCGATTTCCCGGGCCTGGTGCCGTGTTTCTGCGATTGCGGGGTGATTCATGGATGGGCTCGTCGGAGTAGCACTGGTTCATCGAGCGGGCCAGTCTATATTTGCCGGGCAATCGGGCCTACGATTCTTCTTGCATGAATTTATGAGTTTGCTGGTCGGCCCGGCCCCAGGGGGCGGGGATCTGATCGGCCGCGCCGGAAGCGCTCGGGGGTAGGGTCATTTACAATCGCGGGATATTCCATTTCTCACCTGGAGCATAGCCATGCGATATCTCGTCTGGGCGCTGAGACTGGTCATCTTCGTGGTGGTCCTGTTGTTCGCGCTCAAGAATACCGACCGGGTGAACGTATATTTCTTCGCCGATCACCTGATCAGCGAAGTGCCGTTGATCGTGGTGATGCTGGCCAGTTTCGTGGCCGGGGCGGTGTTCGGCCTGCTGCTGACCGTGCCGGGCGTGATGCGCCGCCGGCGCGAGATCGCCTCGCTGCGGCGCGAGCTCGACCAGGCCCGGGCCGTGGGGCAGGGGGCTTCGTCCGCGGACGCGCCGCCTTCGCCCGACGTCATCCTGCCCGTGACCCCGTTGTAAGGCGTCCACGTGGATTTCGAACCCTGGTGGCTGATTGCCATTCCCTTGTTGTTCGGGCTGGGCTGGGTGGCCGCGCGCGTGGATATCCGGCAGATGTTGTCCGAGCACCGCAGCGTGCCCGATTCCTATTTCCGCGGGCTCAACTTCCTGCTGAACGAGCAGCACGATCGCGCCATCGATGCCTTCATCGAAGTGGCCAAGCTCGACCCCGAAACGATCGAGCTGCACTTTGCCCTGGGGAGCCTGTTCCGCCGCCGCGGCGAGATCGAGCGCGCCATCCGCGTGCACCAGAATCTGCTGCAGCGGGCCGATCTGCCGGACAGCCAGCGTGAGCAGGCCCTGCACGAGCTGGCTCAGGATTATCTGCGCGCGGGCATGCTGGACCGGGCCGAGGCGGCATTCGATCAGTTGAAAGGGACGCGATTCGCGCCCGACGCGCTGCGCGCGCTGATCCGCATCCACGAGACCGAGCGGGACTGGCCTCACGCGATCCAGGCCGTGCAGGCCTTGCAAGGGCTGATCGACGAGCCGGTACCGCAGGCCGTCCATTTCCATTGCGAGGAAGCCGCGGCGGCGCTGGCGGCCGGCAACACGGACGCTGCCCACGCCGCGCTGGACGCCGCCACGCACGCGTCGGCGCAGGCGCAACGGGGCAACGACACGGCTCCCCACGTGCGCATCGCGATGATGCGGGCCGACCTGGCCAAGCGCGAAGGCGACCTGCGGGCGCAGCGCCTGCACCTGGAGTCCGTGCTGTCCGCGCATCCTGAATATGCGGGCCTGGTGGCCGAGCAGTTTCTGGCCAACCACGAGGCGCGCGGCACGGCCAACGAGGGGCTGGAGAGGCTCGAGGCGCACTACGCGCGCTATCCCTCGCTGGACTTGTTCGATGCCATTTTCCAGGCGCTGCGCCGGCAGCGCGGCCTGGCCCAGGCCTGGAATTTCGCGCGCGGCGCCTTGCAGCGCAATCCGTCGCTGCTGGGGCTGGACCGGCTGCTGGAAGCGCAGGTGGCGGGCGACAAGGCGGCACAGATCGAACCGGGGCAGCCGGCGGCGGCCAATGTGGTGACGCTGAACAATCCGCAGGCCGATGCCGCGTCGCCGTGGACGCCCGCGGACGACGCCGTGCTGATGCGCAGCCTGATACACACGCATACGCAGCGCCTGGATCGCTACGCCTGCCAGGCGTGCGGGTTCAAGGCCAAGCGGTTCCATTGGCAATGTCCGGGCTGCAATGCGTGGGAAACCTATGCGCCCAAACGATTGGAAGAATTGAATGCAGGATGAGGTCCCCCCCTGCGCGCTGACGCGCGCCCAGTATGGTGAGCCCCCAGCCGCTGCGCGGCAACCCCCCGAGGGGACCCGCCTTGGGGCGGCCCGGCGCCGGGTCCGTGGGACGATGCGGATGGACCGGCGGAGCCGGATCCGCGGCGCCCTGGATCTGCGTGACGTTTTCTTGGTGTGTGGCAGTTCTTGGCTGACTGTCGGTTTGCCGTTTGGGAGCAACGCATGAGCGTGTCGGCGTTGGGGGTGTTTCCCTCGGATGAGCAGCGCGCGGCGGCGCGGGTGCTGGTGGTGGGGGATGTGATGCTGGACCGCTATTGGTTCGGCGAGGTGCATCGGATTTCGCCCGAGGCGCCGGTACCGGTGGTGCATGTGTCGCGCAGCGAGGACCGGCTGGGCGGGGCGGCCAACGTGGCGCGCAATGCGGCGACGCTGGGGGCGCACGTGACGCTGGTGGGCGTGGTGGGCGACGATGACTCGGGGCGCGCGATCGGGCGGCTGTGCGAGGGCGAAGGTGTGCGCGCGGATCTGGTGGCGGACCGGTCGGTGCCGACCACGATGAAGATGCGCGTGCTGGGCCGCCAGCAGCAGTTGCTGCGCGTGGATTTCGAACAACCGCCGTCGCCGGGCGTGCTGGCCGAACTGGCGGAGCGGGTGGCGGCGCACATCGCCGACCACGACGTGATCGTGCTGTCCGACTACGCCAAGGGCGTGCTGGACCAGGTGCAGGACCTGATCGCCCTGGCGCGCGCGCGCGGCTGCGTCGTACTGGTCGATCCCAAGGGCGATGACTACGGCCGCTATCGCGGCGCCACGCTGGTCACGCCCAACCAGTCCGAGATGCGGGAGGCGGTGGGACGCTGGCGCGACGAGGCGCAACTGGCCGAGCGTGCCCAGCACCTGCGCCAGGCGCTGGATCTGGAGGCCTTGCTGGTGACGCGGTCCGAACTGGGCATGACGCTTTTCACGGCCGAGGGGCGCGACCACGTCGATGCCCTGGCGCGCGAGGTGTTCGACGTCTCGGGCGCCGGCGATACCGTGATCGCCACGCTCGCGGTCATGCGCGCCTCGGGGCTGGATCTGCATGCGGCCATGAGATGGGCCAACCTGGCGGGCAGCATCGTCGTCGGCAAGCTGGGAACATCCATCGTGACGCCGGACGAGTTGCGTGCCGGCCTGGCGATCTAGATTGAGGAATTTGCCATGATCATCGTAACGGGAGCCGCCGGCTTCATCGGCAGCAATCTGGTCAAGGGCCTGAATGCCCGGGGCGAGCGCGACATCATCGCGGTCGACGACCTGCTCGAAGGCGACAAATTCGTGAACCTGGTCGACGGCGAGATCGCCGACTACCTGGACAAGAACGAATTCCGCCGCCGTGTGGCGGACGGGGCCCTGCCCAAGGTGGACGCCATCCTGCACCAGGGCGCGTGCTCGGACACCACCGAGCGCAACGGCCAGTACATGATGGACAACAACTATCGCGTCACGCTGGAGCTGTTCGAGTATGCCCAGCGCGAACGGATTCCCTTCCTGTACGCCTCGTCGGCCGCCGTGTACGGCGCGGGCCCGGTCTATGCCGAGGACCTGCGCAACGAGAAGCCGCTGAACGTCTACGGCTATTCGAAGTTCCTGTTCGACCAGGTGCTGCGCCGCCGCCTGGGCTCGCTGACCGCGCCGGTGGTGGGGCTGCGCTATTTCAACGTCTATGGCCCGCGCGAGCAGCACAAGGGCAGGATGGCCTCGGTCGCCTTCCACAACATGAACCAGTTCCTGAAGGAAGGCCACGTGCGCCTGTTCGGCGGCTGGGATGGCTACGGCGACGGAGGGCAGCAGCGGGATTTCATCTCGGTCCATGATGTGGTGGACGTGAACCTGCATTTCCTGGGCCGCCCGGTGTCCGGGGTCTACAACTGCGGCACCGGCCGCGCCCAGCCTTTCAACGACGTGGCGGCCGCGGTGGTCAATACGCTGCGCGAGGAGCGCGGCGAGGCGCCGCTGCCGCTGGCCGACCTGGCGGCGCAGGGGTTGCTGCGCTACATCGAATTCCCCGAGGATCTCAAGGGCCGCTACCAGAGCTACACCCAGGCCGATACCACGCAGTTGCGCGCGGCCGGCTTCACCGCGCCGATGCGGGACGTGCAGGCTGGCGTTTCCGAATACGTCCGCGAACTGCGCGGCATGTCGAAGTAGGAACGGCCGGGCGTTGCTACGTATTTCCCCCCTTGGACAGCGGGCCGTTCGCGCCCGCTTCCGGGGCGGCTCCAGGAGCAAGCTTGCGATGACGCCGGACGGTGTCGCGGCGGCCGGCGCGGTCGCCGCCAACTTTCATCGGAGCCTAGCCATGAATCCCTTTCTCGATCCCACGCGCGCCGAGCCCGATCCCCGGCCCTACCGCCTGCGTGGCGCCCGGCGCTGCGCGGGAAGGCTGGCCGTCGTGGCGGGCCTCGGGCTGGCGGCCCTCGGCGGCGTCCAGGCCGCCAGCGTGGATGTGAACTCCGCCACGCCGGCACAACTGGAAGCCGTGCGGGGCATCGGTCCCAGGACCGCCGCCACCATCGTCCAGGAGCGCCGCCGGGGCGGTCCGTTCTCGTCGTTCGAGGATCTGTCCGGGCGCGTGCGCGGGCTGGGCGGAAAGCGGCTCCAGGGCCTGCGGGCCGCCGGGTTGTCCATCGGTCCGGCCGGCCGCGAGGCGCCGCCCATCCTGGTCAATATGCCTCCAGGGAGTAAGGGGAAAGGGAACTAAACCGGGGCGGCTGGATTATGATGGGGCGCATGAGAAGCTACCCGACCATCGAACAGACCATTGGCAACACGCCGCTGGTCCGGCTCCAGCGCATCCCGGGAGAAGGAAACGCCGCGCGCGGCAATGTCATTCTCGCGAAGCTGGAAGGCACCAATCCGGCCGGTTCGGTCAAGGACCGTCCGGCCCTGTCCATGATCGCCCGGGCCGAGGCCCGGGGCGAGATCAAGCCGGGCGATACCTTGATCGAGGCGACCAGCGGGAACACCGGCATCGCCCTGGCGCTGGTGGCCGCCATCCGCGGCTACCGCATGATCCTGATCATGCCGGACAACCTGTCGCTCGAACGCCGCGCGGCCATGACGGCCTATGGCGCCGAACTGATCCTGACGCCCGCCGCGCAGGGGGGAATGGAATATGCCCGTGACCTGGCCCTGCAGATGCAGGCCGAGGGCAAGGGCAGGGTGCTGGACCAATTCGCCAACCCTGACAATCCCCTGGCGCACGTCGAGACCACCGGGCCGGAAATCTGGCGCGATACCGACGGGCAGGTCACGCACTTTGTCAGCGCCATGGGCACCACCGGTACCATCGTAGGGGTGTCACGCTATCTGAAGAGCCGCAATGCGGCCATCCAGGTGGTGGGCGCGCAGCCCGCGGAAGGCTCGCAGATTCCCGGCATACGCAAGTGGCCCGAGGCCTACCTGCCCAAGATCTACGATCCGGCGGCGGTGGACAGCCAGGAGTCCGTCACGCAGGCCGAGGCCGAAAGCATGGCCCGCCGGCTGGCGGCGGAAGAGGGCATCTTCGGCGGCATCTCGTCCGCCGGCGCGCTGGTGGCGGCGCTGCGCGTGGCCGAGACCGTCAGCAACGCCACCATCGTCTTCATCGTCTGCGATCGCGGCGACCGCTATTTGTCCACCGGCGTGTTCAACTGACCGACCCGGCTTGCCACCCGGTTGCGCCGTTCCAGTTCCACGGCCAGATCGGTGACCGAGGTGGCGTAGAAGTAGCTGCGGTTGTATTCGGTCAGGGCGAAGAAGTTGGGCGCGGCGACACGATATTCGGTCGTGCCCGTCGCGCCATCGTACAGGTCGATGACCGCCAGCGGCCATTGCATCCACGCGTCCGACATCCCCGCCACCTTGGGCGCCCGTGCGCCGGCGGCCTGCAACCGGGGCCAGTCGAGGGTCGGCTTGAGGCCGCCGTCGACCAGCGCGGCAGGGTCGCCCGGTAGCCCGATCGGGAGGAACACAGGCTGGTCGCGCTGCCACCCGTGCTCGACCAGGAAGTTGGCCACCGAGGCGATGGCATCGGCGGGGCTGGCCAGCAGGTCGATGCGGCCGTCGCCGTTGCCGTCCACCGCGAACTGGCGCAAGCTGCCGGGCATGAACTGCGGCAGGCCCATCGCGCCCGCGTACGACCCCTTGACGGCCAGCGGATCGGTGCCGGTTTCCTGGCACCAGACCAGGAATTGCGCCAGTTGCTCGCGGAAGAAGGCGCTGCGATCGCTGCGCGCCTGGGCCGGATAGTTGAAGGCCAGGGTCGCCAGGGCGTCGATGACGCGGAAGTTGCCGGTGACCCGGCCATAAAAGGTCTCGACACCGATGATGCTGACGATGATGGAGACGGGGACGCCGTAGCGGGCCTCGGCCCGCGCCAGGTCGCGCGCGTGTTCTTCCTGGAAGGCGACGCCTTCCTTGATACGCCGGCTTTCGATGAAGCGGGCGCGGTACCGGGGCCAGCTGCGGACAGTGGGCGAGGAAGGCGGCAGCACGAGCCGCGCGACGGTTTCCGAGTATTTCGCCTGGTCGAGCAGGGCGCCGACCCGGGCGGCGTCCAGCCCCCGGCCCGCCATGTCGGCCACGAAGGCGCGCCGGGCTTCGGCGACCGGCAAGGGGCCGGAGGGCGCGGGCACCGGGACCGGGACCGGGACCGCTACCGGCGCGGCGGGCGCCGGCGCGACCGGTTGCGTGATCGGGGCGGCGGGGCGCGGAGCGGCCTGCATGTCGGGGGCGGGCGGCATGCCCTGCATGGGGGCGGCGGCGGGGGGCGGGTGCGAGGCGCAGCCCCACAGGGCGAGCGCGGCGAGTCCGGCAGCGAAGGGGCCGCCGCGCGACCGGGCAAGAAAGCGGGGGGTCGAATTCACGCGTAAGATTTCCGGAAAAGCGATATCGATAGCGTGATGCTGCCGGCTGTTCGGCCGCTATGCAAGTCGGGCGCAGAATGGAAGCCATGGCTACGCTTTATTTCACGCATCCCGCGTGCAGGTTGCACGAGATGGGCGCAGGGCATCCTGAATGCCCGGCGCGGCTGGATGCGATTTCCGACCAGTTGCTCGCGTCGGGGGTGGCCGCGCACCTGGTCGAACGCGAGGCGCCGCGGGCCACGCAGGAATCGCTGCTGCGCGTCCATACGTCCGAATACCTGGAGTCGCTGGTCGAGCGCTCGCCGGTCCGAGGCTATGTCGAGCTCGACCCGGATACCTGCATGAATCCCCATACCTATACGGCGGCCCTGCACGCGGCGGGCGCCGCCATCGCGGCCGTGGACGCCGTGCTGGCGGGCGAGGGCGAGTCGGCGTTCTGCGCGGTGCGGCCTCCCGGCCACCATGCCTGCCCGGACCAGGCCATGGGTTTTTGCTTCCTGAGCAATGTGGCGATTGCCGCGCGCCATGCCATCGCGCACCACGGATTGGCGCGTGTCGCGGTCGTGGATTTCGACGTGCACCACGGCAACGGCACCGAGGCGGCGCTGGCGGGCGACGAACGCGTGCTGATGTGCGGTTTTTTCCAGCACCCGTTCTATCCTTTCAGTGGCGCCGCGCCCTGGGCCGGCAACATGCTGAACGAGCCCGTGCCCGCGTACACGGGGGGGGCGGCGATACGCGAGCTGGTCTCGGCCCGGTGGCTGCCCAGGTTGCGGCAATTCCGGCCGCAGCTCGTGCTGGTGTCGGCGGGCTTCGATGCGCACCGGGAGGACGATATCGGGCGCATGGGGCTGGTCGAATCGGACTTCGCCTGGATCACCGAGCAGCTCGTGCAACTGGCCGGCGAGCACGGCGCGGGGGTCGTCAGCTGCCTGGAGGGGGGCTACAACCTGTCGGCGCTGGGGCGCAGCGCCACGGCCCACATACGCGCGCTGGCGGGCATCTGAGTCCCATGCGCAGGTGCCGTCGGTATTTACCCGTATTCCAAACCTGGGAGAAGCAAATGTCGATTACCTATAATCGACGGGTTTCCCTGTGTCGGGACAGCGGTACCGAGCGTGTGCCCGGTTCTCCGCGCTTCCCCACGCCCGTTACCCAGGCGTAGCCGGTTTATCTACAACGAGGTTGCAGACGATGAAGGTGTTAGTGCCAGTCAAGCGAGTGGTGGACTACAACGTGAAGGTCCGGGTGAAGTCGGACCAGACGGGAGTGGACATCGCGAACGTGAAAATGTCGATGAACCCGTTCGACGAAATCGCCGTGGAAGAAGCGACGCGCCTGAAGGAAAAAGGCGTGGCCAGCGAAGTCCTGGCTGTGTCGTGCGGCGTCGCGCAGTGCCAGGAGACGCTGCGCACCGCGATGGCCATCGGCGCGGATCGCGCCATCCTGGTCGAGACGCAGGAAGAACTCCAGCCGCTGGCCGTGGCCAAGCTGCTGAAGGCGCTGGTCGACAAGGAGCAGCCGCAACTGGTGATCCTGGGCAAGCAGGCGATCGACGACGACGCGAACCAGACGGGCCAGATGCTGGCCGCGCTGCTGGACTGGCCGCAGGCCACCTTCGCGAGTAAGGTCGAGGTGGCGGACGGGAAGGCGACGGTCACGCGCGAAGTGGACGGCGGCCTGGAAACGGTGGCGCTGTCGCTGCCGGCCATCGTCACCACGGACTTGCGGCTGAACGAGCCGCGCTACGTGACGCTGCCCAACATCATGAAGGCCAAGAAGAAGCCGCTGGAAACCGTCAAGCCGGAAGACCTGGGCGTGGACGTGACGCCGCGCCTGAAGACGCTGAAAGTGGCCGAACCGCCGGCGCGCAAGGCCGGGGTGAAGGTGGCGGACGTGGCCGAGCTGGTGGGCAAACTCAAGAATGAAGCGAAGGTGGTGTGAAGATGGCGATACTGGTCGTAGCGGAACATGACAATGCACACCTGCGCGCGGCGACGCTGAACACGATCACGGCGGCGCAGCGCCTGGGCGGCGACGTGCACGTGCTGGTCGCGGGCGCGGGGGTGGGCGGGGCGGCGCAGGCGGCCTCGCAGGTGGCGGGCGTGACCAAGGTATTGGCGGCCGACGGCGCTTCGCTGGCCGACGGTCTGGCCGAGAACGTGGCGGCGCAGGTGCTGGCGGTGGCCCAGGGCCACAGCCACATCCTTTTCCCGGCCACGGCGTACGGCAAGAACGTCGCGCCGCGCGTGGCGGCGAAGCTGGACGTGGCGCAGATCTCGGACATCATCGGCATCGATTCGGCCGACACGTTCGAGCGCCCCATCTACGCGGGCAACGCGATCGCCACGGTGCAGTCGGTCGACGCCGTCAAGGTGCTCACCGTGCGCACGACGGCCTTCGACGCGGCCGCGGCCGCGGGCGGTTCGGCGCCGGTGGAGAACCTGGCCGCGGTGGGCGACGGCGGCAAGTCTTCGTTCGTGGGGCGCGAGGTCGCCAAGAGCGACCGCCCGGAATTGACCGCGGCCAAGGCCGTGGTGTCGGGCGGACGCGGGATGGGCAGCGCCGAGAACTTCAAGCTGCTCGAGCCGCTGGCGGACAAGCTGGGCGCGGCCATGGGCGCTTCGCGCGCCGCGGTCGACGCGGGCTATGCGCCCAACGACTGGCAGGTGGGCCAGACCGGCAAGATCGTCGCGCCGCAGCTGTATGTGGCGGTGGGGATCTCCGGCGCGATCCAGCATCTGGCGGGCATGAAGGACTCGAAGGTGATCGTGGCGATCAACAAGGATGCCGAGGCGCCGATCTTCGGCGTGGCCGACTACGGGCTGGTGGCCGACCTGTTCACCGCCGTACCCGAGCTGACGAAAGCGCTGTAGGCGCGAACGCCGCCGCGCCCCGCAAGGGCGGGGCGGCGCACCCGAACAGGGCCGGGCCGCCGGTCTTGCCGCCGCACGGCCCTCGGTACCCCAATTGACCGGAGGTTTGCATGGCTTACGTGGCTCCATTGCGGGACATCCGATTCGTGCTGAGCGAATTGGCCGGCCTGGACAAGGTTCATCAATTACCCGGTGGCGAGGAAGCCGGCCAGGAAGTCGTCGATGCGATCCTGGACGA
This sequence comes from Pigmentiphaga sp. MLSB6-MA01, assembly GCF_058793475.1. Classification (NCBI taxonomy): domain Bacteria; kingdom Pseudomonadati; phylum Pseudomonadota; class Betaproteobacteria; order Burkholderiales; family Alcaligenaceae; genus Pigmentiphaga; species Pigmentiphaga sp. MLSB6-MA01. Next base: position 107,512 of record NZ_JBXAFV010000018.1, read on the forward strand.
GAACGCGCGCCTGCTCCAGGACGTGATCGCGCCCCTCAACCGTGACGGCGATCTCCAGCCGCCCACCTGGCGCGACGGCGCCGTCACCGCATCGCCGGGGTTCGCCCAGGCATTCCGCAGCTTCGTCGAGGGGGGCTGGCAAGGCTTGCAGCATCCCGTGGACTTCGGGGGGCAGGGCCTGCCCAAGGTGGTCGCCACCCCGTGCATGGAAAACCTGAACGCCGCCTGCCTGTCGTTCGCGCTGTGTCCCTTGCTGACCGATGGCGCCATCGAGGTGCTGTTGACGGCCGGGACCGAGGAACAGAAGCGGCGCTTCATTCCGTCGATGATCGATGGTTCCTGGACCGGGACCATGAACCTGACCGAGCCGCAGGCCGGCTCGGACCTGTCGCTGGTGCGCACGCGCGCCGTCGCGCAGCCCGACGGCAGCTACCGGCTGCACGGGCAGAAGATCTTCATCACCTACGGCGAGCACGACATGGCACGGAATATCGTGCACATGGTGCTGGCCCGTCTGGCCGACGCGCCCGAGGGCATCAAGGGCCTGTCGCTGTTCGTCGTGCCCAAGTTCCTGGTGAACGATGACGGGTCGCTGGGCAGGCGCAACGACGTCTGGTGCGCCTCGATCGAGCACAAGCTGGGCATCAAGGCCAGTCCCACGGCCGTCCTGCTGTACGGCGAGGACAAGGGCGAGGTGGGCCCGGGCGCCATCGGCTACCTGGTGGGCGAAGCCAACCGTGGCCTGGAAACCATGTTCATCATGATGAACGCCGCGCGCTTCGCCGTCGGTTTGCAAGGTATCGCGGTGGCCGAGCGCGCCAGCCAGCATGCCGTGGCCTATGCCAGGGACCGCGTGCAGAGCCGGGCGGTCGAGGGCTCGGCGGGGCCGGTGGCCATCGTCCATCATCCGGACGTGCGGCGGATGCTGCTGACCATGCGCACGCTGACCGAGGCCGCCCGCGCCGTGGCCTACGTGGCCGCCGGGGCGCACGATTTCGCGCACCGCCATCCCGATGCCCAGGTGCGCGCGCGCAACCAGGCCTTCTACGAATACATGGTCCCCATCGTCAAGGGCTTCTCGACCGAGATGGCGGTGGAGGTGGCCTCGCTCGGCATACAGGTGCACGGGGGGATGGGTTTCATCGAGGAAACGGGCGCCGCCCAGTACTACCGCGACGCCCGCATCCTGTCGATCTACGAGGGCACCACCGCGATCCAGGCCAATGACCTGGTGGGGCGCAAGACCGCGCGCGATGGCGGCGCGGTGGCCGCCGCCGTCATCGGCCACATGCGCGAAACCCTGGCCGAGCTGGACGGCGACGAGGAACTGGCGGCGCTGCGCGGGCAATTGGCCGACGCCATCCAGGCCTACGAGGAAGTCGTGCGTTTCGTGGTCGAGCGCTATCGGGACGACGCGCGCGAGGTCTACGCGGGCAGCGTGCCCTATCTGATGCTGGCGGGGCTCACGCACGGCGGCTGGCAGATGGCCCGCGCGGCGCTGGCGTGCCGGCGACGGATCGCGAAGGGGGATGTCGACGCTTTCTATCCGGCCAAGCTGGCTGGCGCGCGGTTCTATTGCGCGCACCTCCTGCCTCGGGTCGAGGCCTTGCGCCGCGAGATCCTGCAGGGTGGGGCCAGCACGCTGGCAATGCCGGTCGACGCCTTCTGAAACCGCCGGCCGGCGGCGCGGCTCAGGGAGACGGGCGATGGTGGCCGGTCGCCTGCGACGGCGGCAGCGGCGGCGTGCGGCAGGGGGCGACGGGAATGCGCCAGTGCGCCCGGCGCCGCAGGGCCGCCAGAAGTTTCAGGCCTTGCGGCCATTCGCCGTAGCCCGATTCGGCGTTGATGTGGCCGGCGTCTTCGAGCTGCTCGAAACGGCTGCCCCAGGCTTCGGCGAACTCACGGGCCCGTTCCAGCGAACAATACGGATCGTTGGTGCTGGCGACCACCACGCTCTGGAAGGGCAGTGTCTGCATGGGCACGGGGAAGAACGAGCGCAGCCGCGCCGGAGCGTTCGCGCGTCCGACGTCGGCGGGCGCCACCAGCAACGCCCCCGCGACCTTCTCGCGCACGCGCAGCGGCAGGTGGCATATCGTGATGCAGCCCAGGCTATGGGCGATCAGCAGCGGCGGCCGCTGCGCCGCCTCGATGGCGGCGGCCAGCGTCGCGGTCCAGTCATGCAGGCCGGGCGAAGCCCAGTCGTTCTGCTGCACGCGCACCGCGCGCGGCAGACGGGTTTCCCACCGGCTCTGCCAATGGGCAGGCCCGGAGTTGTTCCAGCCGGGGACGATCAAGGGTTGCAGTCGCATGGGCGCATGATGGCGTCCGCGCTCATTACTGGGAACGAAGAATTTTTCGTTTGTTAATTACCGCAGCTTGGAAGGCGGGGCTGCGCGCGGGGCGGTGTTCTTATGCGGGGAAATAAGAATCAGCTTTCTTGTTATTACTAGAAGAAATATTAATATGTGGAAACATTTGTTCCTGCTTCTTCCGCCGAACGCCAGAATGTTTTATTTGGACACGTAGGAGACCGACATGGCCGCATTGCGTCTGGGCGACACCGCTCCCGATTTCGAACAGGATTCCTCCAAGGGTCGTATCCATTTCCACGGTTACCTCGGCGACAGCTGGGGCGTGCTGTTCTCGCATCCGGCGGACTTCACGCCGGTCTGCACGACCGAACTGGGCTATACCGCCAAGCTCGCGCAGGAGTTCGCCAAGCGCAACGTGAAGGTGCTGGCGCTGTCGGTCGACCCGGTCGATTCCCACCAGCAATGGATCGGCGACATCAACGACACGCAGAACACCCGGGTGGACTTTCCCATCCTGGCCGACGCCGACCGCAAGGTGTCCACGCTCTACGACATGATCCACCCGAATGCCAGCGCCACCGCCACGGTGCGTTCGGTCTTCGTCATCGACCCGGCGAAGAAGGTCAGGCTTACCATCACCTATCCCGCGAGTACCGGGCGCAACTTCGATGAAATCCTGCGCGTGATCGATTCACTGCAACTGACCGACAACTACAGCGTCGCGACGCCGGTGAACTGGAAGGACGGCGAGGACGTCATCATCGTGCCCTCGCTGCAGGACCCCGAGGTGCTCAAGCAGAAGTTCCCCAAGGGCTACAAGGTGGTACGGCCCTACCTGCGCACCACGCCCCAGCCCAACAAGGAGTGAGCCCGCGGCGGGAAGAGATGCCCGTGTCACGCACATGTGCTGTAATGCGGGCCATCATTTTCCTCCGCTAGGACTCCCATGCTCCAGACCGCCGACGATCTTGGAAAACTCCTGCTGCGCGTGTTCGTAGGGGTGCTCATGCTGATGCATGGCATTCCGAAGGTCATTGGCGGCATCGGTTTCGTCAAGGGGCTCGTCGCCTCGCACGGGCTGCCCACTTTCCTCGCCTATTTCGTCTACGTGGGCGAGATTGCCGCGCCCATCCTGCTGCTGGTGGGCATCTACACCCGGCTTGGCGGCCTCCTGGTCGCCATCAACATGGCCGTGGCCATCGTGCTCGCCCATGCCAACCAGATCTTCACCGTGACCAAGAGCGGCGCCTGGACGCTGGAGCTCCAGGGGCTCTATCTGTGCGCCGGCCTCGTCATCGCGCTGATCGGCGCGGGGCGCTTCAGCGCGGGTGGCAAGGGCGGAACCCTCAACTGATCACGCCCCGGCCGGTTCGGGCTGCCGCGCCGCCGGCGCGTCTTCGTCCTGCTGCGTGGTGATCGTGTCGCGGTCCAGGTGCGGCGCGAACATCTCGATGAAGGCGATGGCGAAGTTGCGCAGGTAGGCGCCGCGGCGCACCGCCAGGCGTGTCATGTTCGACGCGAACAGGTGGTCGGCCGCCAGCGAACGCAGCTTGGTGTCCTCGTCGCTGTCGTAGGCCATGGCGGCAATGATGCCTATGCCCAGGCCCGCCGCCACATAGGTCTTGATCACGTCGGCGTCCATCGCCGTCAGCACGATGTCCGGCACGATGCCGGCGCGGGCGAATGCCGCGTCGATGTGCGAGCGTCCGGTCAGTCCGGTGTCATAGGTGATCAGCGGGTGCCGGGCCAGTTCGTCGGTCGTCGGCCGTTCGCGCGCCAGGATGGGATGTCCGGGCGGCGCGACGATGACGTGGTTCCACCGGTAGCCGGCGAAAGTCGACAGCCGGGTGTCGGCCTGCAGCCCTTCGGTGGCGATGCCGATGTCGGCCTGGCCGCTGGCCACCCATTCGGCGATGTGCAGGGGCGAGCCCTGCTGCAGGTTCAGGTGGACCTGGGGGAAGCTGCGCCGGAATGCCTGGACGACCACAGGCAGTGCGTAGCGGGCCTGGGTATGGGTGGTGGCGATGGTCAGCCGGCCCTGGTCCCGGGCGCCGAACTCCTGGGCCGCGCGCTTCAGGTTTTCCTGTTCGAGCAGCAGGCGCTCGATGATGATGACGATTTCCTTGCCCGGCTGGGTCAGGCCGGTCAGGCGCTTGCCGGCGCGCTCGAAGATCGTCGTGCCCAGTTCGTCCTCCAGTTCGCGTATCTGGCGGCTGACGCCCGGCTGTGACGTGTACAGCGTATTGGCGACCTCGGTCAGGTTGAAATTGCGGCGCAAGGCTTCGCGGACGGAGCGCAGTTGCTGGAAATTCAAGTTGGTTCTCCCGCTCGGGCCGGCGCGAGGGAGCGGCGCCAGCGATCGTCCATGTTGCGTCGCAAACAAGAAAATCAGAACGAAAATTTGAAAATGATCTAATGCGCGCCAGGACATAACGGCGTATTTGTTCTGTATTCCGCCAGGTTTATATCGGCGGGGAATAAGTAACCATCCAAGATGTCGTTCCCAAGCATGGAGCTTCTGGTCGACCATTCATTCCTCGAAAAAACTCGTGGGAGCTTCGGATGGCCGGATTGCTGGGAAAGACCCTGGGTATTGCCGTGTTGGCCATGGCGGCCGCCGTGTCGCCTGTTGCAGCACAGCAGAAGCAGACCCTGCTGAATGTCTCCTATGATCCGACGCGGGAGCTGTACAAGGATCTCGACAAGGCCTTCGCGGCCGAATACAAGAAAAAGTCCGGTGTCGACCTCACCATCCGGCAGTCCCATGGCGGCTCCGGCGCCCAGGCGCGATCGGTCATCGACGGCCTGGACGCCGACGTGGTCACGCTGGCCCTGGCCTACGACATCGACGCCCTGCACGAGCGCGGCAACCTGTTGCCCGCCGACTGGCAAGCGCGCCTGCCGCAGAACAGTTCGCCCTACACCTCCACCATCGTGTTCCTGGTGCGCAAGGGCAATCCCAAGGGCATCAAGGACTGGGGCGACCTGATCAAGCCGGGCGTCTCGGTCATCACGCCCAATCCCAAGACCTCGGGCGGCGCCCGCTGGAACTACCTGGCGGCCTGGGCCTATGCCTTGAAGCAGCCGGGCGGCAGCGAAGCCAAGGCGCGGGAATTCATCGCCGAGCTGTTCAGGCACGTGCCGGTGCTGGACAGCGGCGCCCGCGGCGCGACCACGACCTTCGTCGAGCGCGGCCAGGGCGACGTGCTGCTGGCCTGGGAGAACGAGGCGCTGCTGTCCTTGAAGGAACTGGGGCCCGACAAGTTCGACATCGTCGCGCCGTCGTTGTCCATCCTGTGCGAACCGCCCGTGGCCGTGGTCGACAAGAACGTCGACAAGAAGGGTACGCGCCAGGCCGCGCAGGCCTATCTGGAATACCTGTACACCAAGGACGCGCAGGAGATCATCGCCAGGAACTACTACCGTCCCCGCAATCCCGAAGTGGCCGCCAAGTACGCGTCGGCCTTTCCCAAGGTGAACCTGATCACGATCGATGAGGTCTTCGGCGGCTGGCAAAAGGCACAGAAGACGCACTTCGGGGACGGCGGCACGTTCGACCAACTCTATCAGCCAGGCAAGCGTTGAAGTCGTCCGTCTCCACTCTCGGCGCCCTGCGCCCGCCCGTGGCCAGGCCGCGGCGGATGCATCGTTTCGGCGTGCTGCCCGGGTTCGGGCTGAGCATGGGCTTCACCGTGTTCTACCTGAGCCTGATCGTGCTGATCCCGCTGTCCACGCTGTTCTTCAAGAGCGCGACCCTGGACTGGGAGACGTTCCGGGCGGCGGTGACCGCGCCCCGCGTGCTGGCTTCGTACCGGTTGACCTTCGGCGCCGCGCTGCTGGCGGCGCTGGTCAACCTCGTGGCGGGGCTGGCCGTGGCCTGGACGCTGGTGCGCTATGACTTCCCGGGCAAGAAGATCGTCGATGCGCTGGTGGATCTGCCGTTCGCGCTGCCGACCGCGGTGGCGGGGATCGCGCTGACCGCGCTGTACGCCTCGAACGGATGGATGGGGCGCTGGCTGGAGCCGCTGGGCATCAAGGTGGCCTACACGCCGCTGGGCGTGGTGGTGGCGCTGATCTTCATTGGCCTGCCGTTCGTGGTCAGGACGGTACAGCCGGTGCTGGAGGACGCCGAGCGCGAGCTCGAGGAAGCCGCCACCAGCCTGGGGGCCAGCCGCTTGCAGACTTTCCTGAAGGTGTTGCTGCCCACGATCCTGCCCGCGCTGCTGACGGGCTTCGCGCTGGCTTTCGCGCGGGCCGTGGGCGAGTACGGTTCGGTGGTTTTCATCGCCGGCAACATGCCCATGGTGTCCGAGATCACGCCGCTGCTCATCATCACCAAGCTGGAACAGTACGACTATGCCGGCGCGGCCTCGATCGCGCTGGTCATGCTGCTGCTGTCCTTCGTCCTGCTGCTGTTCATCAACCTGCTGCAATGGTGGCAGGCGCGGCGCGGCCTGGGGAAGAACCCATGAGTGCCGCCCGTCCCGCCCACCTCGACGAACCGGCATGGGTGCGGCGCCTGCTGCTGGCGGTGTCCCTGGGGTTTCTCGCCCTGTTCCTGCTGCTGCCGCTGGCCGTGGTGTTCTCCGAGGCGCTCAAGAAAGGCTGGGAGCTGTACGTCGAGGCCCTGGTCGAGCCGGACGCACTGGCCGCCATCCGGCTGACGCTGCTGGTCGCCGTCATCGCCGTGCCGTTGAACCTGGTGCTCGGGGTGGCGGCGGCATGGGCCATCACCAAGTTCCAGTTCCGTGGCAAGCAGGCACTGGTCACGCTGATCGACCTGCCGTTCTCGGTATCGCCGGTGGTGGCGGGATTGATCTATGTGCTGTTGTTCGGTTCGCACGGCTGGCTGGGGCCGCTGCTCAAGGCCTACGACCTGAAAGTCGTCTATGCGGTGCCGGGCGTGGTGCTGGCCACCCTGTTCGTGACTTTTCCCTTCATCGCCCGCGAGCTGATTCCGCTCATGCAGGCCCAGGGGAACGAAGAGGAGCAGGCGGCGCTTACCCTGGGCGCGTCGGGCTGGCAGATGTTCCGCCGGGTGACGCTGCCGAATATCAAGTGGGGCCTGTTGTACGGCGTGATTCTCTGCAACGCCCGGGCCATGGGAGAATTCGGCGCGGTGTCGGTGGTATCGGGCCATGTCCGTGGCCTGACCAACACCATTCCGCTGCATGTGGAAATCCTCTACAACGAATATGCATATCAAGCCTCGTTCGCGGTTGCCTCGGTGCTCGCGCTGCTGGCTCTGGTCACGCTGGTCCTCAAGAGCGTGGTCGAGTGGCGCAGCGACCGGCAGCTCAAGGACCGGGCGATTCCCTCCGAATTTCCAGGCGCCGCGTCGCTGCAACTGAAGGCGGCCGGCTGACCGTCCCGGGAAGGTTAAAGACATGAGTATCGAAGTTCGTCATCTCTCCAAGCGTTTCGGAAACTTCCATGCCCTCAAGGATGTGTCCCTGCACATCGAGTCGGGCGAACTGGTCGCGCTGCTCGGGCCGTCGGGCTGCGGCAAGACGACCTTGCTGCGCATCATCGCCGGGCTCGAGACGCCCGACGAGGGCAGCGTCTATTTTTCGGGCGAGGACGCGACCGACGTCCACGTGCGCGAACGCCAGGTCGGTTTCGTGTTCCAGCACTACGCGTTGTTCCGCCACATGACCGTGTTCGAGAACGTGGCCTTCGGCCTGCGCGTCAAGCCGCGCGGCCAGCGGCCCTCCGAGGCGCAGATCAAGGACAAGGTCCACCAGTTGTTGAGTCTGGTCCAGCTCGACTGGCTGGCCGACCGCTACCCTTCGCAATTGTCGGGCGGACAGCGTCAGCGTATCGCGCTGGCGCGGGCGCTGGCGGTGGAGCCGCAGGTGCTGCTGCTGGACGAGCCGTTCGGCGCGCTGGATGCCAAGGTGCGCAAGGAGTTGCGCCGCTGGCTGCGGCGCCTGCACGATGAACTGCACGTGGCCAGCGTGTTCGTGACCCACGACCAGGAAGAGGCGCTGGAGGTGGCCGACCGGGTCGTCCTGATGAACGCCGGCCGCATCGAGCAGGTGGGGACTCCCACCGAGGTCTGGGAGCGGCCCGCCACGCCCTTCGTCTATGGTTTCCTGGGCGACGTCAACCAGTTCCATGGCCAGACCCATGCCGGGGTGCTGCACGCCGACGGACTGACCATTCCCACGCCCGACCTGGCCGACGCGCAGCATGCCAATGCCACCGCCTACATCCGGCCGCACGAGTTCGACGTGCAGCGCTACAGCGACGGCGATATCGGCCTGGTCACCACGTTCAACCGGGCCTATCTGTCGGGGCCCAGCGCCTACCTGGAACTCACCCGCCAGGGGTCGGACCAGCCGGTCGAGGTCGAATTGCCCGCCGAGGTCTTCCGCCAACTCGACCTGAAGGGCGGCGAGGCGCTGATCGTCAAACCGCGCAACGCGCAAGTCTTCCTTACCTGAGCCATGGCCGCCGTGACCGCTTCTTCCTTTCCGTCGCAACGCTGGTCCGAACTGGTCGACCGGCTGGGCGACATCGCTCGCGCGCATGCCGACGTGGCGCTGGCCTCGTCGCTGGCCGCCGAGGACATGGTGCTGACCCATGCCATCCTGGATGGCGGGCCGCCCATCGAGATCTTCACGTTGGACACCGGCCGGCTCAACGCCGAGACCGTCGCGATGATCGATCGCATCGCGGGGCGCTATGGCCGCACCATCGGCATCGTGCGGCCCGATCCGGCCGCCGTCCAGGAGTACGTTGCCGCTCGCGGCCTGAACGCGTTCTACGAAAGCGTGGAACTGCGCAAGGCCTGTTGCGAGATCCGTAAGGTCGAGCCGCTGCGGCGCGTGCTGGCGGGCCGCGGCGCATGGATCACCGGACAGCGGCGCGAGCAGGCCGTGACCCGGGGCGAACTGCCGCTGGACGAACCCGATCCCGTGTTCGGGCTGCACAAATACAACCCGCTCGCGCTGTGGACCCAGGAAGAAGTCTGGGCCGCCATCCGCGCGCTGGACATTCCCTACAACCCGCTGCACGACCGGGGCTATCCCTCGATCGGCTGCGAACCCTGTACCCGCGCCATCCGGCCCGGCGAGGACCTGCGCGCGGGCCGCTGGTGGTGGGAATCGTCCGACTCCAAGGAGTGCGGGCTGCACGCCGGCAACCTGTCGGCCATCCCGGTCTCCGTCGTCACAACCAAGCAACCAGGCTGAACCATGCCCGCTATCCTGAACACCACGCGCAGCCATCTCGACTGGCTGGAGTCCGAAGCCATCTTCATCATGCGCGAAGTCGCGGCCGAGTGCGCCCGGCCCGTGCTGCTGTTTTCCGGCGGCAAGGATTCATGCGTGCTGCTCAGGCTGGCCGAGAAGGCATTCCGGCCCGGCAAGTTCCCGTTCCCGCTGATGCACATCGACACGGGCCACAACTTCGACGAAGTGATCGCCTTCCGCGATGTCCGCGCCGCCGAGCTGGGCGAGCAACTGATCGTGCGCAGCGTCGAGGACTCCATCGCGCGCGGTTCGGTCGTGCTGCGCAAGGAGACCGATTCGCGCAATGCCGCGCAGGCCGTCACGCTGCTGGAAGCGATCGAGGAGTTCGGCTTCGACGCCTGCATAGGCGGCGCCCGCCGGGACGAGGAAAAGGCGCGCGCCAAGGAGCGCATCTTCTCGTTCCGCGACGAATTCGGCCAATGGAATCCCAAGGCCCAGCGCCCCGAGGTCTGGAACCTCTACAACACCCGGGTCCATGCCGGCGAGAACATGCGCGTGTTCCCGATCTCGAACTGGACCGAGCTGGACGTGTGGCAATACATCGCCCGCGAGGACCTCGCGCTGCCGTCGATCTACTACGCGCACCAGCGCGACGTGGTCCGGCGCAAGGGCCTGCTGGTGCCGGTGACACCGCTCACCCCGCCGCAGGACGGCGAAGCGGTCGAGAACCTGACGGTGCGTTTCCGTACCGTGGGCGATATCTCTTGCACCTGCCCGGTGGCCTCCGAGGCCGCCGATCCGCTGGCGATCATCGCCGAGACCGCCGTGACGGACATCACCGAGCGCGGTGCCACCCGGATGGACGACCAGACCTCGGAGGCCTCGATGGAGCGCCGCAAGAAGGAAGGATATTTCTGATGAACGCCATGACCGATTCCGCATTTTTTTCCACCGCCGACAAAGGCGTGCTGCGACTGATCACGGCCGGCTCGGTGGACGACGGCAAATCGACGCTGATCGGCCGGCTGCTGTACGACAGCAAGGGCATTTTCGCCGACCAGCTCGACGCGATATCGCGTGCCAAGTACAAGCGCACGGTGGGGGATACGATCGACCTGTCGCTGCTGACCGACGGCCTGGAGGCCGAGCGCGAACAGGGCATCACGATCGACGTGGCGTACCGTTATTTCTCGACGCCGGTGCGCAAGTTCATCATCGCCGACGCCCCCGGGCACGAACAGTACACGCGCAACATGGTGACCGGGGCATCCACCGCCGACGTCGCGATCATCCTGATCGACGCCACCCGCGCGGCGGACGGCCAGTTGCTGACGCAGACCAAGCGCCACAGCACCCTGGCGCACCTGCTGGGCATCCGCCACATCGTGGTGGCGGTGAACAAGATGGATCTGGTCGATTGGAACCGCGAGGTGTTCGAGCGTATCCACGCGGCCTACGCGGCCCTGGCGGGGAAGCTCGGCATCGCCGGCTTCCATGTCCTGCCGCTGTCGGCGCTGACCGGCGACAATGTCGTCGGCAAGTCCGGACGCACGCCCTGGTACGAGGGGCCGGCCCTGCTCGAACTGCTGGAGGCGCTGGATGCGCGCACGGACGATTCCGGCAAGGCCCTGCGTTTTCCGGTGCAATTGGTCGCGCGCCATGGCGGCGACCGGGCCGATGATTTCCGTGGCTACATGGGGCAGCTCGCCAGCGGCTCGCTGGCCGTGGGCGACCGCGTGCTGGTCCAGCCCTCTGGCGTGGCGGCGACGGTGAAGTCGCTGGTCGTCCATGCCGGGGTGGTGGAGGGGGCCGTCGCCGGCGACTCCGTCACCGTCGTACTGGACGAGGACGTGGACGTATCGCGCGGCGATGTGCTGGTGCACGAATCGGCGCCGGCCTTTGTCGCGCGGCAGTTCGAGGCCGAGATCTGCTGGCTGGACACCCAGGCCCTGAATCCCGCCCGCAAATATCTGCTCAAGCACGGCACCCGCCTGACCTCGGCCAGGATCAAGTCGGTGCTGGCCCGGCGCGACATCCATGAACTCGCGGAAGTCCCGGCCGAGGCAGCGCCGTTCGCGATGAACGATATCGGCCGCGTGGAAATCGCCACCCGCGACGCGCTGGCGCTGGACGCCTACGACGACATCGCGGCCACCGGGGCATTCATCCTGATCGACGAAGCCACGCACCAGACGGCGGCGGCAGGCTTGATCAGGCTTCCTCTTGCCCAGGCCTGACGCGCGGAGCTAGCGGGGTTCCGGCCGTCGCCATAGCCACACGGCCACCGTCAGCATGATGGCGGTGGACAGTCCGGCCGCCCAGCGCGGCACGGGAGCGATGAAGAGGACCGCAGCGCACAGGACCATCGTGATGGTGGCGCTCCATTTGGCGCGGCGGCTGACAGAGCCGTCGGCGCGCCAGTTGCGGATCATGGCGCCGAAGACCGGGTGGCGCTCCAGCCAGGCCAGCAGGCGGGGGGATCCGCGGGCCGCGAACCAGGCTGCCATCAGGATGAATACCGTGGTCGGCAGGCCCGGCACGAAGATGCCCACGATGCCCAGTGCCAGGCACAGCAGGGCCGCCAGCAGCATCAGGCTGCGGACGACGATACCAGGACCGGAAGCGGGTTTTTCCTGCATGGGCGGGGCGACGGGGGACAGGCCCGTGTCATTGTTTCACGGCCGGCCCGGGCCGTCATCGGCGGGCAGCCACTTGGCGAAGAGCCGGCGCGGCATGGCGGGCGAGATCCACCATTTCCGCTGTACGTTGTCCCACTGCGCGCCCAGTTGCTTGGCCGCGTCCTTGTCGCCGTAGGGCACGTCCAGGTAGACCCGGGGCGGCGCGGCAGGCGCAACGGGAGCGGCGGGCCGGGCGCGGGCGGCCGCGCGCGCCGCGGGCAGGTTCATCGCACGGATGAAATGGCTGTCGTGCCCCTGCGGGGTGTACAGGAACAGTTTTTCGCTGGTTCGGGTCATCGCCACATAGAACAGCCGGCGTTCCTCTGCCGGGTCGGCGTGTGCCTGCGGGAACTCGCCGTCCACGACGAAGGGCATGTGTACGAAGCGCCATTCCTTGCCCTTGGCGGCGCGCGCGGTGGTCACGACGAGCGGGTGTCTGTCCTTTTTCAGCGCACCGCTGCGGCGCTGGGCCTGGTGCAGGTGGGCCAGCAGGCCGGCGGCGTCCAGGCCGGTGGCGTTGGCGTAGGCGATGAAGCCGTCGATGGAGCGGGTGACGGCCTGGGCGTCCAGCCGGTGCACGAACAGACGCCGCGTGACGTCGGCCAATTGCAGCTCCGCCGCCGCATGGGCCAGCAGTTCGCCGGCGGACAGCGAGGAGGCCTGGGCGATCAGATGGTCGCAGACCTCGGCGAAGCGGGCACGCCAGCGGCGGGTGGCGGGATCCACCGTTTCCTGCGCGTCCGCGGTACGGCTGAGCCGGCCGCTGTAGAAGTAGCGGATGGTGTCGGGATCGGTGGCGATGGTGCGTTCGGCGTCAGCCCATTCGCTTTCCGTATAGGCCAGCCCCGCGAACAGGCCCAGCGCCCGCAGGATCGCCTTGACGTCGCCGCGGTCGCGCACGGGTGCCATCGACAGCCGGGCGATGTGCAGGATGCCGCGCAGCATCAGGATCTCGATGCGATCGAGGTAGCTCTGGCAGCCGTCCGTGGCATAGGGCAGGTCGCGCGCGATCAGCGCGTTCTCCAGCGCGATGCTCTGGTGCGCGTCGCGCAGCACCACGGCGCAGTCGGCCAGGCTGCGCGCGGCGCCCGATTCGACCAGGCCGGCGATCGTGTCCACCACCTGGCGGCAGCAATCGTCCTCCGGTCCCGTGCCGTAGCGCACGACTTCGACCTCGGTGTCTTGCGCCCGTCCGGATTGGAAGACCTGGGCCGTCAAGGCCTGGGCGCAGGCGCCCAGCGTCGGGCCGCAGCGGAACGAGTTGGTCAGCGGCAGGCGCCGGGTTCCGGGGAAAAGGTGCTCGAATGCTTCGCCCATGTAGCGGGGGTCGGCGCCGTTCCACGAGTGGACGACCTGCTCTTTGTCGCCAGCGGCGATGATGCGGGTGCGCGGGCCGGTCAGTCTGCGCAGCAGGTTGATCTGGGCGGCGTTGGCGTCGTGCCATTCGTCCGCCACGACCAGCGCGGGGCAGGGCAGGGGCACGATCTCGCCCAGCTCATCGGCAATGGCCAGCACGTCGGTGACGAGATCGTGCTCGCTCTGGAACGCGAAATGACCCGCGTCGATCCGGCGCAGCCGTTCGTAGGCGCGGCAGATCGACAGGAGTCCGCGCGGCAGGTCGAGTTCGTCGGCCAGTTCCGCGTCCGAGGCGTCCTCGAAGCGGGCAAGGGCCAGCGTGCCCTTGAGCCGGGACAACTGGTTGATCACGATCTCGGCATGCAGGTTGTTCAGGTCGTAGCCGTATTCCCGGTCCGCCTGCGGATCGGCGGCGGCTTCCTCGATGGCCTCGAACACGCAGGGCCGCATGGCCTCGGCGTCGGGGTGGTAGTCCTGGGCACCGTCGATCAGGCCCTGGGCCTGCCAGTCGGACAGCAGCCCGCGCGCGAATTCCGCGTAGGTGGCGACCCGGACCGAGCGCGAGGCGCCGGCTTGCGCCAGGCGCTGGAGGAAGACCTGCCGGGCGGCCTCGGTGAATACCAGCGCGAGGATGCCGTCGGCCGGCGTGCCCTGGCGCTCGCGGTAGGCCACGCATTGGGCCAGGGTGGTGGTCTTGCCCGAGCCGGCCACCGCGTCGATCAGCAGGAATTGGCCGGCTTGCGAGACGATCTGCCGTTGCTCCGGCGTCAGCAATAGGGAACTCATGGCCGGAAGTGTAAACCCCCGGCCTTCGCCATCCATGATGCCGGCCACGGACCGGCGGTCGCGCACGTCGGCCACGCGTCCTGTTTTCTCGTCGCGCCGCGGCGCTCAGAACTGGTGGTTGATACCGACGCTGAACGCGCGGTTGCCCGCCGTCACGTTGCCGATGTCGTTGGCGTTCCACACCCGGTAGAACCCCGTGGGCGAGGTGTTGGAGGCCTTGTTGTGGATATACGCGTAGGACGTGTACAGGCTGGTGCGCCTGGACAGCGAATAGACATAGCCGATCGCGTATTGCCGCGCGTCGAAGTCGTCGGCCGACCGGTCGTTCTTGTTGATGTAGGAAAGGATCAGCCGCCCCTGGCCGATCGGGACCACGGCGCCCACCAGGATGTCCTGGGATTTGTAGTTGGGCGTGCCAGGCACGATGGCGCCGCGGTTGATGACGTAGTTCAGGTAGCCGATCACCGGGCCGAAGTCGTAGCGGATGCCCAGGAAGGTTTCCTTCGCGTCCTTGCCCGGGCCGTTCGCGTCCTTGGCGTTGGCGTAGGCGATCTTGCCCCGGAACGGTCCGCGCACGTAGCCCAGCGCGGCCCCGTACTGGTCGTTCTGGCCGCCGTTCGTGGTCTCGCCCGGCGCGTAGGAGGCTTCCAGTTCCAGTCCGTGCAAGGACGGCGAGTTGTACTTCACCGCGTTGTCGAAGCGGTTGCTGCCGCCGCGTCCGCCGGCCGAGATCAGGTTCGCGGACGTGCCCGCCATGCCGGTCGAGAACGGATCGAGTTCCGCCTGGGCCACGGCGAGCGTGGTGTATTGCCGGCCCAGCGTGAGGCGGCCATAGGGCGTGCCCAGCCCGACCAGCGCCTGCCGGCCGAACAGCGTGCCGCCCTGGCCGGACATGCCGGTGTCCATCAGGATGCCGGCCTCCAGCGCGAAGAACGCGCTCATGCCCGAGCCCAGATTCTCCTGGCCGCGAAAGCCCAGCCGCGAGCCGGACATCATGCCGCTGGTGAGCTTGTTGCGCGAGCCGTCGGCCGCGCCGCTTTCATGGACGAAGCCCATATCGGCGATGCCGTACAGGGTGACGCCCGTGGTCTGGGCGTGGGCGGAGCCCGCGCCCGCCAGCAGGCAGGCGAACGCGTACCGCTTCATGGTGGTATGACCGACCTTGAACATTGTTGTCTTCCAGAGGAGAAAGCGTGTCCGCGCGGGAGCACGGAAGGGGAGGGGCGCGCGCGGCCTGCCCCCCGGCAGTGCCGCGCGCGAAGAAAGCTCAGTTGGCCTGGATGCCGAATTCCTTGATGATGCGGGCGTAGCGCGTGTCCTCGGCGGCGATGCGCCGGGCCAGCGCTTCGGGCGCGCCGCCCGTGGGCGTGAGCCCCATCACCGCCGCGCGGGAAACGATGTCGGGCATCCTGATGATCTCGTTCACGGCCGCGTTCAACTTCTGCACGACCTCGGCCGGCAGACCGCGTGGCCCGAGCAGGGCTTGCCAGGCGCCGACCTCGACGTTCTTGTAGCCCAGCTCGGCGAAGGTGGGGACCTCGGGCGCGAAGGGCGAGCGCTGCGGGTCGGCCACGGCCAGCAGGCGCAGCTTGCCGTTGGCGACGTACGAGGTGATGGGGCCGAGGGTGGTGTACATCAGCGGGACCTGTCCGCCCACCAGGTCGACGATGGCCGGCGCGCTGCCCCGGTACGGGATCTGGTTGATCCGTGTGCCGGCGGCCTTGTCGAAAAGCTCTGCCAGGATGTGCATGGGCGATCCCGCGCCGGGGCTGGCGTAGCTTTGTAGCGTGCCCGCTTTCACACCGGCCACGACTTCCTTCACGGACTTCACGCCGGATTGCTGGGAACTGGCCAGGAACAGCGACTGGGTGCCGATTTCGGCGATGGGCGTGAAGTCGGCCTGGGCGTCGTAGTCGGCGCCAGTGCCGGGCTTGAGGACGTGGGGCACGATGGCCAGTGTGTTGGGCGCCAGCAGCAGCGTATAACCGTCGGCGGCGGCCCGGGCCACGTAGGCGCTGCCTATCGATCCGGCCGCGCCGCTGCGGTTCTCGACCACGACGGGCTGGCCCCATCTGGCGCCGAGCTTTTCGCCTATCCAGCGCGCCAGCACGTCGGTATCGCCGCCCGCGGGATAGGCGACGATGATCTTGACCGGCTTGTCGGGATAGCCGGCCGCCGTGGCGGCCGGCGTGGCGAAGGAGGCTGCCGCGGCGATGGCGGCGAGCGTGGTGCGTCTTGCGAGATCGATCATGGATATCCCTGGAAGCCTCCCGAGGCTAATTTATATGAACGTCTTAAAATATAAGAAGTGAAGAAAATATAAATTATTTGGGGTTGTGTGAATTTAGGGAAAAACCCTGTCCTTCGTGCGTGTCACCGATGAAACGGGCATGCGCTAAAATTTATGAATAACAGCTTTTGTATATATTCAACCGTCGTCGGAGCGGTACCCCATGCGATCAGCCGAAACGCCCGCCAAGGCCCGGACGCCCGTCTCCAAGGCGCCTTCGGAGACCATGTCCGAAAGGGCGTACCAGCACCTGCGCGCCGACGTGATCGCCGGCGCGCTGGCGCCTGGCCAGAAGCTCAGGCTGCAGGCCTTGCAGCAGCGCTACGAACTGGGCATCAGCCCCATACGCGAAGCCCTCATGCAGCTCTCCGGCGAAGGCCTGGTCAGCAACGACGGCCAGCGCGGCTTCAGCGTGTCTCCGCTGTCCAAGGAGGACATGCTCGACCTGATGCATGCGCGCACCTCGGTCGAGACGCTGCTGCTCCAGGACGCGATCGAGCACGGCGACGACGACTGGGGCGCCAGCATCACGGCCGCCTACTACAAGCTGACGCGGGCGCGCCTGCCCCAGGACCCCAACGACCTCGTGGCGGTGGAACTGTGGGAAGCGGCCCACCGAGGATTCCACGCCGCGCTGCTGGCCGCCGCGCGGTCCAAGTGGCTGATGCGCATCGACGAACAATTGATCGATCATTCCGAGCGTTACCGCCGGATCCGCCTGGCCTACACGTCCTCGGCGCAACAGCTCGAGGATGACGTGATGAGCGAACACGCGCAGTTGATGGAGGCCGCCCTGGCCCGCAACGCCGGGCTGGCCAGCGAATTGCTGCGCAGCCACCTGATGCGGACCGCGCAGGTGCTGGGCGAGCGTTTCGCCGAATAGGCCTAGCGGCAGGTCCGCGCCACCAGCGACTCCAGCTGTCCGTACCAGTCGTGGGCCGGATCGGCCAGCATCAGGTGCGTGTCGAAGTGATCGAGGCCCTTCCAGGCGCGCAGGTCGGCGTCGGCGGGCTGGCGCTTCAACAGTTCGTGCATGCGCGTATTGGCGCCGATCACGCGAGCGCTGTCCCGTTCCCCGTAGCTCGAGGCCATCGGAACGAGATTGCCGGCAGTCCAACTGATGGCGCTCATCAGCGCATCCTCGCACTGCTGTTCCAGCAGGGTGGCGTAGACCCGTTCCTCCAGGCTGCCGGGTTCGGGGCAGGGGTGATGCAGGTCCATGACGCCGCTGATGGGCAGGCAGCCACGGATGTCGCCGGGCGGCACGCCCGCCTGTTCCAGCGCCGGTTTGCGCAGGGCCGCCATCGCGGCTGTCCCGCCGCCGGCCGAATGTCCCGACAGGTAAAGATTCCGGCAATCGCCCCCCCACTTGTCCACGGTCCGACGCAGCTCGCCCAGCAGCAGGGCCGCGTCGTCGAAGGCGGCGGGCAGCCGGTGGCGGGGCGCCAGCCGGTAGGTGGGCGCGACCAACACCAGTCCCCGCCGGATGACGGCCTCGGCCATGAAGTGCACGTATTCCTTGTAGCCATTGGTCCAGCCTCCGCCGTGCCAGAACACCAGCACCGGCGCACCGCGCGTGCCATCGGCGGCGAACACGTCGTAGCGGTGCTGCGGATCGGGCCCATAGGCCTGGTCCCGGGCGCGCAGGGAGCCGGCGTCCAGGCCGCGGGCCCATTCCAGCACGATGTCTTCGTAGCGCTGCGCGGCGGAGAAAGGCAGGGGAGGTTGCGGGGGAAGTGTGGCGTGGTCCATGGCTCATTTTTAATTTCTAATTAATTATATAAATTATATATTTTTGAGAAAATATTTTTTGTTGTGTGGAAGATAGCAAGTTGTCCATCGGTGCTGTATGGATATACAGTGCCGATGGTGAACAGCGATGATCTGCCGCAAGACGGCTACCCCCAGGCACCTCCCGTCCCACAGCGCGGGCGCGGCGCCGTGCTCAACGTCAGGCACCGGTTCGAGGGCGACCAGCGCGATGCCGTCGACGACGGCTGGGCCGCGCCGGAAGCAGCGCCGCCCGCGCTCAGGACCGAGGTCGCCGTCGAGCGCGCGCGCAAGATCCTGTCCCGCAACGATTCTCCGGACATCCCCTTCGATCGGGCCATCAATCCCTACCGGGGATGCGAGCACGGCTGCGTCTATTGTTTCGCGCGGCCTACGCACGCCTACCTGGGCTGGTCGCCCGGCCTGGACTTCGAAACCCGGCTGGTCGCCAAGGCCAACGCGGTCGAGGCGCTGAGGGCCGAACTGGGCCGTCCTGGCTATCGGATGGACGTCATCAACATCGGCTCGGCCACCGATGCCTACCAACCCATCGAACGCCAGTGGAAGCTGACGCGAGGCTTGCTGGAGCTATTGCTGGAAACCCGCCACCCCGTATCGCTGGTCACCAAGGGCGGGCTGGTCGCGCGGGATGTCGACCTGCTGGCGAGGCTGGCGGAACTGAATCTGGTCGCTGTCTATGTCTCGGTCGCCACGTTGGACGGGCGCGTGGCCCGCACGCTCGAGCCGCGCGCAGCGGCGCCGAGGCGCCGGCTGGATGCCGTCCGCGAACTGTCCGGCGCCGGCGTGCCGGTGGGTGTCTCGCTCGCCCCCGTCATTCCGTTCATCACCGACGACCGGCTGGAACACGTCCTGGAGGCGGCCAAGGACGCGGGCGCGCGAGCGGCCTTCTACACCATGCTGCGCCTGCCCTGGGAGGTCAAGGACGTCTTCTCGGACTGGCTCGACGCGCATTTTCCCGACCGCAAGGCCAGAGTGCTGCATTGCCTGGAGGACCTGCGCGGCGGCAGGCTCAACGATGCGCGCTTTGGCAGCCGCATGCGCGGCCAGGGCGTCTGGGCCGACCTGATTGCCCAGCGCTTCGCGCGTGCCGCGCGCAAGCTCGGGCTGGCGGACCGGCGCATCGAATTGGAGATGGGGCTGTTCAGGCCGCCGGCCCGCGAGCCCCGGAGCGGGGCGCCCGTCGAAAGCCGCCAGATGCCGCTGTTCGGCTAGTGGCGCGGGCGCGGAGGGTGAACAGGTCCGGGTTGCCGGCCCTCAGGCCGGGATGCCTTCGAACAGGCTCTGGAACAGCAGCACGATGCCTAGCATCAGGATGGCCGTACCCACGGCCAGCGTGATGCCGGCCACCAGTACCGGTCCCCAGCCGGTGTTCGATTGCCGTGCCTGGCCCGGGTTGTACCTGGCATCGAACCGGGCATCGGAGGTCAGGCACAGGACGATGGCCTCGATGAAGCCCGCTACGGCCGGAATGAGGAACAAGAAGAAGGCGGGATGGAAATACCACGTTTCGCTGCGCAGCGCCGTGCCTATCATGATCAGCGAGAACAGCAGGACGACCCAGCCGTGCCGGCGGCCCAGGTACCACCAGTGCGCGCCGGCCCAGCCCAGCACGGCGGCCAGCAGTCCCGCCACGGTTTTGTGGCGGAATCCCTTGGCCGGAGGAAGTGAATGGGATGTATCGTCAGCGGAATGGGAGGGCATGTGGTGGGAATCCATCGTAGAAGACCTTGATTTTCAAGGACTTTACCGCATCCTTGCTTGCTAGGCCTAGCAGGGCGGGCTATACTTTAGGGCTTTTCTAAGTTCAACTTTTTCCAAGGAATTACCTATGGTGGTGATTCGTATGTCCCGCGGCGGCTCGAAGAAGCGCCCCTTCTACAACCTCGTTGCAGCCGATTCGCGCAATCGCCGCGATGGCCGTTTCATCGAGCGCGTGGGTTTCTACAACCCCGTCGCTTCCGAGGGTGAAGAAGGCCTGCGCATCGCGCTCGACCGCGTCGAGCACTGGACCAAGAACGGCGCCCAGTTGTCGCCGGCCGTGGCCCGCCTCGTCAAGGAATACGGCGCCAAGGTCGCGCCGGCTGCCTGATTCCGTGGTGTCCGCTGCGTCCACGGGGTCTGGTAGCGATCCCGCCTTTCCCGCCGACCTTGTCGAAGTCGGGCATGTGGCGGAGGCCTTCGGTGTTCGTGGCGGCCTGAAGATCCAGCCGTATTCGGCCCAGTCAGAAGCCTTGCTGGGCAGCCGTACGTGGTGGTTGCGCAAGGGCCCGGAAGTGCGCCGTATCGAGGTGGTCGAAGCCAAGCGCCATGGCGCGGCGGTGACGGCCACCTGGCCGGACGTGTCCGACCGGGATCAGGCCCTGGCCTGGAAGGGCTGGACGGTCTTGGTGCCGCGCAGCCAGTTCCCCCGGCTCGCCGAAGGCGAGTTCTACTGGGTGGACCTGGTCGGCTGCGAATTGACGGGCAAGGATGCGACGGACCGGGAAGTGGTCCTGGGGACGGTGTCGGAAGTCAGCGACAACGGGGTGCATGCCATTCTGCACGTGGCCTGTGTCGAACCCGTGGCTCCCGGCCAGCCGACGCAGCCGTTGCTCGATGCGCGCGGCAGGCAGCGCGAGACCCTGGTGCCCTTCGTGGAAGCGTATATCCGCGGCGTCGACCTCGATGCCCGGCGCATAGACAGCGATTGGCCCGAGGGTTTCTGACCCGCCGGGTGTGATACGGGGGACTTCGGTCCGGGCCATGGACGAGATGCTGCGGTTCGATGTGATCACGCTGTTCGGCCCGATGTTCGAGGCCATCAGCCAGCAGGGCGTGACCGGCCGGGCGCATGCGCAGGGCCGGTGGCAGTTGCAGGCGTGGAATCCGCGCGATTTCACGGTGGACGTGCATCGGACGGTGGACGACAGGCCCTACGGCGGCGGACCCGGCATGGTGATGCGGGTCGAGCCTCTGGAGAAAGCGGTGCGTGCCGCGCGCGACCAGCGCGCGCAGGCCGGCTTGCCCGAGGCGCCGGTGGTGTTGTTGTCGCCGCAGGGACGGCGTTTCGATCAGGCCCGGGCGCATGAGCTGGCCGGCGGAACGGGCGCCATCCTGGTGTGCGGCCGCTATGAAGGCATCGACCAGCGATTCATCGATCGTTGGGTGACGCAGGAAGTGTCGCTGGGCGATTTCGTGCTGTCCGGCGGCGAGATCGCCGCGATGGCGATGATGGACGCGGCGGTCAGGCTGTTGCCAGGGGTGTTGAACGACGACGAGTCCGCCGTGCAGGATTCGTTCAACGAACGATTGTCCGGCCTGTTGGACTGTCCGCACTATACTCGGCCGGAAGTCTATGATGGCCGTCCGGTGCCCGACGTATTGCTGTCCGGGCATCATGCCAACATCGAGCGTTGGCGGCGCCGGCAGTCGCTGGAGGCGACGCTGGCGAAGCGCCCCGAGCTGATCGAGGCGGCACGCGAGCGCGGCTGGTTGAGCCGCGACGACGAGAAGTTTCTGTCCAGCCTGCAAGGGACGGACAAGCGCTGACCGCTTCGGCGGTTGGCGTGCAGCAAGCCTGCCGGGCATGAGTCCGGTGGGAGTTCCCATCCTCTGGTAGCGGTGCCATCAAAAGCAGAACCGCTACGCATGATGGTCATTGGAGATAGAAATGGACCTGATCCAAGTCCTCGAGCAAGAAGAGCTGGCCCGCTTGACGGCCAACAAAACCATTCCCGAATTCGCCCCTGGCGACACCGTGGTGGTCAACGTCAACGTGGTCGAAGGCACCCGCAAGCGCGTGCAGGCGTACGAAGGCGTGGTCATCGCCAAGCGCAATCGTGGCCTGAACTCGTCGTTCATCGTCCGCAAGATTTCGTCGGGCGAAGGCGTGGAGCGTACGTTCCAACTGTACGCCCCGACCATCGCGTCGATCGAAGTCAAGCGCCGTGGCGATGTGCGCCGCGCCAAGCTCTACTACCTGCGTTTCCGTTCGGGCAAGTCGGCCCGGATCAAGGAAAAGCTGGTCCGCAATACGCCGGTTGCCAAGGCTTGATTCTTTCGGTACGGCAAGACGAAGCGCCCCCGTGTGGGGCGCTTTTTTTATCGGCGCGGCAATGGCGGACGCCGGGTGGCGCGCGCTCGCGGAGGGGCTGGAGGCCGCCGGCGGGAGTATGCTTTAGCCATGCCGACAACGACGGCGTTTCCGCCGGGATTTCCGTTTCACATGTCATCATCCATTCCGACCGAACAATCTGGCGACGCTCCGGCTGACGAGACCGACGACACGCCAGAGGAAGTCCAGCCCGATATTGTTGCGCCGGGGGCCCGGCGTCCGCCGCAGCGTCCGGCCTTCGATCCCGTCACGCAACCCTGGGTCGCCAATCCGGGCGGGCTGGCCGCGGTGCCCGAGACACACCTGACTCCCACGGCGCTGCGCGAGCGCTTCGCCGCGCCGCCCGCCTGGACGCCGGATGCGCAGGACATCAACCCGGCGCGCGCCGCGGACCGGGCCCTGCGGCTGGCATCGGTGCTGGTGCCGATGATGCTGCGGCCCGATGGCATCCGGATCATGCTGACGCAGCGCACCGCGCATTTGCACGACCATGCCGGCCAGGTCAGTTTCCCGGGCGGGCGGGTCGAGCCCAGCGATACGTCGGTGGCGGACGCCGCGCTGCGCGAGACCGAGGAAGAGACCGGGTTGCCGCGCAGGCTGGTGGAGGTCATCGGCCAGTTGCCGGATTACTTCACGGGCACTGGTTTCCGTGTCGTGCCGCTGGTCGGGCTGGTGCGTCCGGATTTCGCGCCGCGTCCGGATCCCTTCGAGGTAGCCGAGGTGTTCGAGGTGCCGCTGCGCTTCCTGATGGATCCGGCCAATCACCGCTTGCACAGCACCGCGCTGCCGGCGGGAGGCCTGCGTTCCTACTACTCGATGCCCTGGCAGCAGTTCTTTATCTGGGGTGCGACGGCGGGCATGCTGCGCAACCTCTATCAATTTCTGCGCGCATGATCCGCGTGTCCTGCTCGCGCATGCGGGGGATGATGCAAAATCATGGCTATGCAATCTAGAATGCGCTCATGAGCTTCTTCGCACTCCTCCTCGCCTTTCTTGCCGAGCAAGTCCGGCCCTTGCCGCGTTCCAACGCCGTCCATGAAGCCGCCCGCGGCGCGTGCCGATGGGCCGGCCATGCGCTGGATGCGGGCAGCCGCGGCTACGCCATGCTGGGTTGGCTGCTGGTGGTGGTGGTCCCCACCCTGGCCATATGGCTGATCGGGTCGCTGGCATGGTCGGTGCATCCTGTTTTTTCACTGGTCTTCCACGTCGTCGTCCTGTGGTTCACGCTGGGGTTCAGGCAGTTCAGCCACCATTTCACCGAAATCCAGTTCGCGCTGGCCCGCGGCGATGTCACGTTGGCGCGCAGCCACTTGCAGGAGTGGCTACGGGCATCCGGCGGCAGCATGTCCGCCGAAACCATGACCGTGCCGGAAATCTGCCGCACCGCGATCGAAGAAGGCGTGGTTGCCTCGCACCGCAACGTCTACGGGGTCCTGTTCTGGTATGCGCTGCTGCCCGGTCCGTCTGGCGCCGTGCTGTACAAGCTGGCGGGCATTGCCCGCCAGGAATGGGGCGATCGCGCCGATGCCTACGGCGAAGTGGCCCGCCGCGCGTTCTATCTGCTGGATTGGATACCCGCCCGGATGACGGCGGTCGGCTTCGCCATCGTCGGCAATTTCGAGGATGCCCTGTACGGCTGGCGCCAGCGCGCCGCCAGTTGGGACGATCCCCAGCGCGGGGTGGTGGTCGAGAGCGCGGCGGGCGCGCTGGGCGTGCGCCTGGCCCCCGTGTCGGGCAAGTGGCAGCCGCCGGTCGAGTTCGTCGATCCTGATCTGGTCGGGCCGGTCCTGCCGGCTTCCGCCGCCAGCGAGTTCACCGCCGCCGCCGAGGCTCCCGAGGAGCCGGCCCGGCTGCCCGATCCGGCCACGCTGCATGCAGCGGTGGGGCTGCTGTGGCGGGCCGTGGTGCTCTGGATGGCGCTGTTGCTGCTGTTGTCCTTGGTGTCCTGGGCTTCCTGACGGCACCTGGGCACGTACAAGGGGGCATGCTGCACTGCATGAGGCCAACCGCGGTTTCTGGCGCTATAGTGGGCCCGTCGAACTGACCGGAGCGGGGCCAGCCATGTTCTCTTTCCAATATTGCCCGAATCGCACTTCCCGTGTGCTGGAAGTGGAGATAGACCCGCTGCAGCGTGGCCCGGGCATGTGGGATGCCAATTGCAAGATCTACGAGCAGAGCGATGGCCGGCGATTGTTGCTCGGTCCGACGCTGGCGCTGCGCGACATTCCTGCCTTGTCCGAGCAGGAGTGCCTGGACGAAGCCGAGATCCGTATCGCCGACGAGATCGAGAACGACCGCTGGTTCAAGCTGTAGCGGCCGGGGTTTCCCGGAGTTTCTCAGATATTGCATCCCGTTACATCCCAGGGCGGGGCGCCCTGTGGCGATCTATACAATCGACCGCAGGCATTTGCCGAAACGACGACGATTAGGGGACGATATGAGCATTTTCAAAGCCATACTCGACAAGATTTTCCCGTCCAGCCACCCGGCGGTGGCTCGGGAGGCATCTTCCACGGCAGCACCGGCACCCGCGGGCGGCGCGCCGGTCCAGGCCATTCCGGCCGTGGATGTGGAGTCCATCCTGAACGGCCTGGCGGCCAAGAGTCCCGAGAAGCTGAACTGGAAGACGTCCATTGTCGACCTGATGAAGCTGCTGGGCCTGGACAGCAGCCTGGCGGCCCGCAAGCAGCTCGCGACCGAACTGCACTACAGCGGCGACACGAATGATTCCGCCTCGATGAATATCTGGCTGCACAAGCAGGTGATGCAGAAGCTGGCGGACAACGGCGGCAAGGTTCCCGACGACCTGAAGAAGTAGTGCGGAAAGGCGCTCTATCCGAGCGCCTTTCTTCTCATTCGGGCAGGATGTCTATTTCCTTCGTGATCTGCGCCCACCGCGCATGCTCGCGCTTGAGAAAATCGCCGGTCTGGGCAGGGCTATGTCCCGGCGCGGCGATGGGCCCGATGGCGGCGATGCGCCCGGCCACTTCCTCATCGGCCAACAGCGCATTGATGTCGCGATTGACCCGTTCGACCGCCGCTACCGGCGTGCCGGCGGGCGCGACGATGGCGAACCAGCCGACCATGTCGAAATCGGGCAGGAGTTCGGATGCCGCCGGTACCTGTGGCCAGTCGGCCAGGCGCTTGTCCGAGGTCACCGCCAGCAGCCTCAGGCGTCCCTGCTTGGCGAGCTGCGCCGTCGAGGCCACGTCGGCCACGATCGCATCCACGTGCCCGCCCATCAGATTCTGCGCCGAGACGCCTACCGAGACGTAGGGCACGAGGTTGGCCTGTGCGCCAGAGCGGGCATTGAACAGGCGGGCGATCATGCCGCCGAAGGTGCGCGGCCCTTCGTTGCCCAGGGTGAACGTGCCCGGTGCGGCCTTGGATCTGGCGATCAACTCCTCCAGGGTACGTATGGGCGAGTCGGCCTTGACCAGGATGCCGAACGGGCTGCGGGCGACGAAGGCCACCGGCACGAAATCCCTGGCGGGGTCATAGGGAAGCTGCTTGAACAGGAAAGGGTTGGTGACCAGCGCCGCGGTCGTCGCGAAATAGAAGTTGTAGCCGTCGGCGGGCGACCGAGCGGCCGCTTGCGCGCCCACCGTGTTCTGGCCGCCGGGCTTGTTCTCGATCACGACGGCCTGGCCCCAGCGCGGATATAGCCGTTCGGACAGCAGCCGGGCGATGTTGTCCGGGCCGGAGCCCGGCGGCTGCGACAGCAGCAGCCGCACGGGTTTGTCCGGCCAGGCCTGCGCCAGCGCCGGCCGCAGGGGGGAAAGCGCCGGGATGGCGGCCAGGCTGGCCAGGGCCTGGATGGCGTGTCTTCTGTTCATCGTTGTCTCCTCGCGTAATCGGTCAGTGCAGCGCGCTGCGTAGTTCGTCCAGCAAGGCGTCCAGTTCGCGCGCATCGGCCGCGACGCCGTAGACATAGCGGTCGGGACGCACCACTGCCGCCGTGCAGCGGTGATGCTCGAACCATGCCGCGCACACACTTTCGGTCTCGGCCAGATCGCGGCCCAGATCCAGAGTGGTCATGTCCCATTCGGGAGCCAGGACGGGAGCGGCCCCCGCATGGCGGGCGTCCAGTACCAGCCACCAGCCGTCACCCGCCAGGCGGTCCAGCCGGACGACGGCGTTCGCCTGCCTGATCCAGGGTTGGGGGAACAAGGTGCCCCGGGCAGGGGTGCCGGTAAGCGCCAGCAGGCCTTGCTCCAATGGCGGAATGACTTCCTGGCGCGGCACGTCGCGCACCGTGCCGCCGCATTCGTCCAGCAACCGGGCATCGCGGGCGCGGGCCAGGGCCTCGTCGCGTTCGCAGATCACCGCGCCTATGGCCTTGATGCGTCCGGTCAGGCTGCGCACGTGCTGCTTGCGCTCGACGCCATAGCTGTCCAGCAGCGCGTCGGCCGCGGCGCCCGCCACCGCTTGCCGCAGGACCGCGGCAAGCTTCCAGTTCAGGTTGGCGACGTCGCGTATGCCCTGGCACATGCCCTGGCCCAGGAAGGGGGGCTGCTGATGGGCGGCGTCGCCGGCGATGAACACACGGCCGCGGCGCCAGTCACGCGCCACCAGCGCATGGAAGCGATAGCTGGCCTGGCGCCATAGCTCGCCGTCTTCCGGGGTCAGCCAGCGCGACAGGAGTTTCCAGGTTTCGTCGGGCTGCGTGACGGTGGCGGGGTCTTCGCCGGGTTTGAGGGAGATTTCCCAGCGGCGGTGATTGCCCGGACCGATGACCAGCGTACACGGACGGTCGGGCTCGCAGTACTGCACGCTGGTGCGCGGCAGCTTGGCCAGTCCCCGTTCGTTGGCCAGGACGTCCACCACCAGCCAGGGTTCGTCGAATTCCAGGTCTTCCAGTTCGATGCCCGCCAGCTCTCGCACCGTGCTGGAGGCCCCGTCGCAGCCGATGATGTATTTCGCCCGCAGGGCGGCGCGGCGGCCGTCCGCGTGAGCCAGGTCCAGCCGGACGCCCGAGGCATCCTGCTCCATGCCGACCAGGGTCGTGTCCAGGTCGACGCGCACGTTGGGCAATTGCTGGACATGGTCGCGCAGGACGCGCTCCACCGGTGGCTGGGTGAAGACGTTCGAGGGTGTATAGCCCAGGGGGTAGGGCGGTTCCACCATCGTCAGCCGTTTGATCAACTGGCCGTCCACGCCGAAGTACTCGGATGGCGTGAACGGTTCCACATGTGGGGAGATACGATCGACCAGCCCCAGTTGCTGGAAGACCCGCATGATCTCGTGATCGACCGCGATCGCGCGCGGCTTGTCGTAGACATCGTGCTGCCGGTCGCAGACGTAGACCTTGAACCCCTGGTTGCCCAGCAGTCCGGCGGCCACCGCTCCGGAAGGGCCGAAGCCGACGATGGCGACGTCGTAGAGGGGAGGCGCGGAGGCATTCATGGCCGGCCTCCGCAAGCGGCGTGTTTCTTCAGGGCGCGATGGCCCGTGCCCGGCAACCGGGCGTATAGATGTCGCATGATGGATCGGTGATTCGGGAACGTGGCGTCAGGCGGACGAGGGAACGAAGAACACGTCGCTTTGCGCTGCTTTCAGGCGGGCCGACGGCGGTGGCGAGATGCCCCACTGGTCCACGCGCCCCGGCGGCCATTTCCAGTCGTCGGGGCCGCCCGCGGCGTAGTCGTCGCCGATCTGCTCCACTTCCGCGGTGTACTCGATCACTTCGCCGAAGGGGCCGATGAAATAGTTGAAGGCATTGTCGCCGGGGCCGTGGCGGCCCGGGCCCCACTCGATCGCGTAGCCGGCGTCTTTCATCCGGCCGCCGCCGCGCATGACCGACTCCAGGTCCGGCATGACGAAGGCGATGTGGTTCAGCGCATTGTTGTCGGTGATTCCCACCGCGATCGTGTGATGGTCGGCATTGCAGTTCATGAATGCCATGATGCGGGTGAGGTCGGCCAGCCGGAAATCCAGCGCCTGTTGGAAGAACCGCCGGGTGGCGGCGACATCGGCGCTGTTGAGGACCGCATGCGCCAGGCGCACGGGCCGGTCGGGCACGTTGGCCATCGGGGCGCGCCGGGTGTCGCCGGCCAGGACCTGGATCAGCCGGCCGTCGGGGTCGCGCAGCATCAGCCCGCGGCCGCCCGCGGGATCGGCCACCGGGCCGATGGGGGTGGCCAGGGTTCCTCCCGCTTCGATGCCGGCGCGGGCGATCGCGTGCAGGGCGTCCTCGCCGTGCGCCCGCAGCGTGACGTGGCGGATGGCCGTGCGCGGGCCGCGGTGCAGCGACAGCAGGTGGTGGTCCGTGCCGGTGCCGCGGAAATAGAGCGCGTCAGGCTCGCGGGCAGCCACGTCCAGATGCCAGATGCGAGTGTAGAAGTCTTCCGCCTTGTCGAGGTCGGGGACTTCCAGGGCCACGCTGCGCAGCCCTTGTATGGTGGAAGAGGCCATGGGGTGATTGCTCCGTGCGGTCTGCCGCGTCAACTTGTCCGCGGGCCGGAGGCGTCTCCGTCGGTATGAGTGATGGGGGCAGTCTACGGGGCGACCGAATATCTATCCAGACGATTGGGCGAATAGTTAAAATCCAGGCCATGGATATTCGTCATGTGGATTTGAACCTGCTGCGCGTGTTCGACGCCATGCTGGAGCATCGCAGCGTGTCGCGCGCGGCCGAGGCCATCGGCCTGAGCCAGCCGGCCATGAGCGCCGCCGTGGCCCGCCTGCGCGCGCTGTTCAACGATGCCCTGTTCGTGCGGACCGGGGCGCAGATGCAGCCGACGCCGCGCGCGCTGGCGCTGGCCCCGGCGGTGCGCCGCGTCATGGAGACGGTCAAGAGCGAGATCCTGCAGGCCCATACCTTCGACCCCGCCACCAGCGAACGCACCTTCACGCTGATCACGCCCGACATCGGCGAGATCAACTTCGTGCCCAAGCTGCTGGCGCGTTTCGTCCAGGCCGGACCAGGGCTGAACCTGCGCACCCTGGCCATGCCGCGCCACGCGGCGGCCGAGGCGCTGGAATCGGGCGAGGCCGAGCTGGCCATCGGCTATTTTCCCGACCTGCACAAGGCGGGCATGTTCCAGCAACTGCTGTTCCGCAATCCCTACGTCTGCATCGTGCGCAAAGGCCATCCGGACGTGGGCGATGCGCTCACGCTCAAGCAATACCTGGCCCTGCCGCACGCGGCGGTCAGGCCGGGACGGGAACACCTGTTCGAGGAATATCTCCAGCGCAAGGGGCTACGGCGCAGGATCCTGCTGGAGACCTCGCATTTCACCAGCCTGCTGCCCATCATCGAGAGCTCGGACCTGATCGCCACCGTGCCGCACGACATGGCCACCGTCTGCGTGCAGCACGCCGACATCCGCATGGTGGACGTGCCGCTGAAGGTGCCCACCATCGAGGTCCACCAGTTCTGGCCGCGCCGCTTCCACAAGGACGCCGGCAATATGTGGCTGCGGGCGCAGGTGCACGAGCTGTTCAGAGCGTAGAGGTCCCCCCCCTACGCCCTTCGGGCGCCCCCCAGGGGGCGAAACCGGCGGACTGGCAAAGCCAGATCCGCGGTTTCCTGG
>NZ_JBXAFV010000019.1:0-120459 GCF_058793475.1 Pigmentiphaga sp. MLSB6-MA01
GACTGTTCCCGCCCGAGTTCTGCGCCCGCCCCGTCCACCCTGTCCCCACCGGGAAGTCCCGCGCAGCGGGACCGGCTCCGCTGCGCCCCGCCCGCCCCCCGGCCCCGGCACCCCGGACAAGACCGGGTAAAGAACATGAATGTCGATTCCGCCTGGCGTCGCTGACGCTTGGTTTAATTTATAAAATGAAACCAGGTATCTACAGACGAAACAAAAAGTTCATGAAAATTTCACGACCGTTTCATGGCAGGTCGCCATGCTGCGTGCTCCTTTGTGGACATGCGGACAACGATCATGAAAAAAATCCTGGGAGCCGGCGCGGGGCTGGCTGCGGTGTTGCTGACAGCGGGCTGCCTGTCGTCGAGCGATGACGATCCCGTTCCCGTCACCCCGGCGCCGGACGGCAGGCCGCTGGCGCTGACCATCCTGCACATCAACGATCACCATTCCCACCTGGACGCCACGTCGTCCACGCTGCAACTGAAAGTGGCCGATGGTTCGCGCAAGGCGGTCTCGGTATCGGCCGGCGGCTTTCCCCGTGTCAAGAGCGCGATCGACGAACTGGCGGCGAAGTCGCCCCACGTGTTGAAACTGCACGCCGGCGACGCGCTGACGGGCACGCTGTATTTCAACCGGGCGGGCGCGGTGGGCGAGCCCGATGCCGCCATGATGAACACCGTGTGCTTCGATGCCTTCGCACTGGGCAACCACGAGTTCGACAAGGGCGACAGCGGCTTGAAGGGCTTCATCGACCAGCTCCACGCCGGCAGCTGCAAGACGCCCGTCCTGAGCGCCAATGTCAGCTTCGCCGCGGCCTCCGCGCTGCACCCCTCGCGGGCGGCGGGCGCCGTGTCGCCGTCGGCGATCGTCGAACGCGACGGCCAGAAGATCGGCATCATCGGCCTGACGATCGCCGCCAAGACCCAGGCCTCTTCCAGCCCCGACAAAGGCACCGTCTTCGAGGACGAGGCGGTGGCGGCCCAGCGCGAGATCGACGCGCTGCGCAAGCAGGGCATCGACAAGATCATCCTGCTCAGCCATACCGGCTACGGCTACGACAAGCAGATCATCGCCAAGCTCGACGGCGTGGACGTGATGGTGGGCGGGGACTCGCATACGCTGCTCGGCCCCGACGCGATGGCGGCCACCTATGGCATGGGCGCGACGCCGGGCGGCGCGTATCCGACGCGGGTCACCGACAAGCAGGGCAAGCCGGTATGCCTGGTCCAGGCATGGGAATACAGCCGCGTGGTGGGGGAGTTGAAAGTCGAGTTCGATGCCAAGGGCGAGGTCAGCAAGTGCGAAGGGACTCCCCATGTCCTGATCGGCGATGACTTCGCCATCGGCGGCGCGGCGGCGGGGGCGTCCGACAAGGCCGCGATCCTGGCCGACGTGCAGGCCAGCGGCTTCCTGCGGGTGACCGCTTCCAACGCCGCGGCGGCACAACGGTTGCAACCGTTCAAGCTGAAAGTGGACGAGTTCAACAAGACCGTCGTGGCACAGGCACCCGACGAACTGTGCTCGCGCCGCGTGCCGGGCGGTTCGCCCACGCAGACCGCGGGCTGGAACGACTACGGCCGTTCGAGCGCGGCCTGCAATGCGCAGGGCGACGTGACCCGGCGCGGCGGCGATATCCAGCAGATCGTCGCGCAGGCCTTCCTGGAGATCGCGCAGAAATCCTATGGCGGCGCCGACCTGACGCTGCAGAGCGGCGGCGGCGTGCGGGTGCCCCTGCAAGGCGACATCACCGCGGGCCGGGCGATCGAGGTCGTGCCTTTCGGCAACCAGTTGTACCGCCTGGAGGTGACCGCGACGGAGATCAAGAACCTGCTGGAGGATGGCATCGAGGCCACCTATGGCGGCACCGGCGCTACCGGGCCTTATCCCTACACCGGTGGATTGCGCTGGGACGTGGACGCGACCCGGCCCAAGGGCAGCCGCATCGCCAACATCGAGCTGCGCGACAGCGCCACGGGCAACTGGGCGCTGCTGGACCTGGGCAACGGCACCCGCACCTACAAGCTGTTCGTGTTGAGCTTCAACGCCAACGGCGGCGACGGCTACGCCACGCTGGCCGCGGTGCCGGCGTCGCGGCGCCTGGACGTGGGCGTGCTGGATGCCGATGTGTTCCTGGAATACATCGCGGCCCAGTCCAAGGCCGGCAATGGCCTGCCGCAGTTGCGCAAGCTCGATGCATCGCTCTACAGCACGAAATCGCATCGTGACGCGTTTCGCGTGGACTGACGAACGTTGAATTGGTCCGGCCGTCTTGTTCCCCGAGCCTTGCAACGCAAGGGGCCGGTCTCTCGGTACGTATCGGCGCGAAGCCGGGAACGGAAAACCGGCCGCGGCGATGTTCCGCCGCGGCCAGCCGCGCCATTTAGGTCGGTCGCCTGACCAGGCACCACTGCAACGGCCGGCCCGTCGCCGGGCGGAGCGCCGGTGAACAGGGCTGTTCGGCGGGAGACGCGGTCGTCGACCGCGGCGCAACGGGGGGAATTCCACCGCGGAGACGCCGCTCGGCGGAGGGGCGGTCGTTGTCGCGGATGCCATGCAGATGAATGTCCGTACCGGGCATCTGGTTCCATTCTTGTTTCTTCGGCAGCCAACTCGCCGCGCGCGCGACCGCTTCCGGTTCAAGCGAAGGCAATCGCCGGCGGCGCCGGCGATTGCCCGGACGAAGCGGCGTCAGCCGCCCTGGATGTCGAAGCGGGTGCCGTCGCCACCTGCGTCGCCTCCGCCCTTGCCCTTGACCGCTTCCAGGTCCTCGGGCTTGACGCCCATCATGCCGGCCAGCTTGTGCAGCTCTTCGGGTGAGATGCTGCCATTCATCAGTTTCTTGAGCAGTTTCTTGATCTCGTCTTCGTCGCCGCTGTCCTCCGCTCCGCCGGCGCCTTGCGCACCTCCGGCACCCTGAGGACCTCCACCGCCTTGCGACGGATTCGTCCCCATGGCCCTGTCGACCAGTTCCTTCGCCACCATGTCGCGCTGCCAGGGTTCGAGATTCTTGCCTAGCTCCTTGAACAAGTCCTGCGTATCCATCTTGCCGAGCTTGTTGGAGTAGTCCTGCATTTCGCCTGCGGACGGGATACCGCCGGCGCCGCCTATGCCAGAAACGCTATTGACGCTCACGCTATTTCCTTTGAAGAGTGGGGGAGTGTGGATAGCACCGACCGCGCGCCGGAGCCTTGGAGTCATCCAGGCGGGGCGGTTCTACGCGGATGAGTGGTGCCGGCGGCATCGCCGGTTCCCCGGCGGCTGGCAGGGAACCCGCATGCGGTGCGGCCGTCGCGGCATGAAATTTTCGCCAATGCGCGTGGAACCGCCCAGCGCACGTGCGCTACCCATGGAGGACCGCACGCCTGCTGGTAGCGGCGGTTCCTACTTTTCTACTCTATATGGAGGTTCATCATGGCAAGTCTGCTTCCTGGTTTGGCTTCTGGTACCGCGGATGCGGTCAGCAATGGCTACGCGGCCGATGCGTCCAAGACCGTCGTCGATAACATGAAAGCTGACACCAATCTGAAGAAAGGAGGCCGCGACCACAGCGTCCAACTTACCGGTGGTTGATTGAGCGTTGGTGCAGCGCGGACGGCCCCTCGGGGTCGTTCCTGTCTCAGGAGCGAATATGTCTACATTTCCAGAGCCATGGGCTGCTTCCACGCGCAGTCTCGGCAATTCCTATGAGCGCGACGGTGTGCTGAATTCGACCGCCTTGGCGGCGAAAGCGGGTGCCCAGCATGCCACCGAATTCCAATTGTGGGTCTCGCAGCAGGCGACTTCGCTGGCGAAGCTGAAAATCTTCGCCACGATGGCCAAGAACATCAACGACCAGCAATAGGACATTCGCCGAGTTTGGTTTTACCGGTCTTGAGTGACCATTGTCACGCCGTCTTTGGGAGGGGGGCCCATCGAGAACGGTGCTCGCAACTTCAAGGAGCAGTGATGTCGATAACGGGAAGTTCGATCAACGCCGGGCTCAGGCGAGGCGTCAGCGACGCGCTCATGTCGATTCGGAGCGCCGATGACGCCAAGGCCAATGTTGACAACGTCTCCATCTTCACCGGGATGATCAAGAAGGCGGAGGAAAGTGCCCAGGCCTCCTTGTGAGGTCATGTCGCCGTGGTCCGGCAGCCGCGGCACGCGGCTGCTTTTTTGTCTGAACCGCAAGGCTTCATTTCGATCGACCTTGCATCTATTGGAGAACTTCCCTATGTCAACCGTGACCTTCAGCAGTGTGACCTTCAACGCCGGCGATCCCTGCGGCGGCGACAGCCACGACGCCCCCCGCCATTGCGGGGGCCAGCGTCCGCCGTGGCAGGATAACTGCGACATCGGCTACCAGGGCGGCGGGCAACCGGGTGGGAACCAGGGTTGGGACTCGGTGCTCAACAACATGAATGTCCCCGAAGCCATCAAGGATCTCATCCGCCTGACGATGAAGTCGAGCCCGCAGACCGAAATGCTGCCGTCGGAGGCGAGCGCGGTCGGCACCATTCAGCGGTTCCAGAAGGACAACAACATCGGCCTGCTGTCGTATGACCAGATGAAGGAAATGGCCACCAAAGGGACGCTGGACGGCAAGCCTATTCCCGGCAGCAATCCCGAGGCGGTGCGTGACGCTGCCAAGACCTACATGGCCAACGGCGGTTCGCTGTTCGACCGAATGGAACAGGCTCGCACTGGCGAGCGCGACGGCAAGCTGGGCTCCACCGACCCGGACTACTACG
The DNA here is from genome assembly GCF_058793475.1 of Pigmentiphaga sp. MLSB6-MA01. Taxonomy (NCBI): domain Bacteria; kingdom Pseudomonadati; phylum Pseudomonadota; class Betaproteobacteria; order Burkholderiales; family Alcaligenaceae; genus Pigmentiphaga; species Pigmentiphaga sp. MLSB6-MA01. The sequence continues at coordinate 4,731 of NZ_JBXAFV010000019.1, forward strand.
ATCGTTCGAAACTGTCGCAGAAACCTACCCTGGCTTCCGTCGGGCCTGGATGCTTCATGGATTCGTGCGCCAACAACCGGATCTCGCCGACCCGGCCGGAAGAGTTTTTCGCCGTCAAGACTGTGGAGAAATTCCAGCAGGACTATGGCATCGGTCCCCTTTCCTATCTGCAGATGAAGGAAATCGCCCACCGCGGCACGCTGAACGGCAGGGAGCTTCCGGGTAGCCAGGACGAGCGGGAAGACCTGCGCGACGCGGCCCGCATTTATACGGCCAACCGCGGCGAACTGTTCGGGAAGGTAGCGGGCTGCGACGGCCGTTTGTGCGTCGGCGATCCGAGGCAGTCGCTCAATGGCGTGATCTGGACGCCGCCCGGACAGTCGGGGAGCGCCAAGAGCGATACCCAGGCGGTCGAAACCATCGAACAGTATCAGCGGACCAATGGTATCGGCCTGATCTCCTTTGACCAGATGACGGAGATGGCCACGAAGGGCACGCTGGACGGCAAGCGGGTTCCCGCCGACGTGCAGCAGGCCGCGCAGGCCTATGTGGCCGATGGCGGGCGCTTGTTCGACAAGATCGAGACCGCGGTCAACGGCAAGAACGACAACCTGTTGAGCGCCGACGATGCCGCCAAGGCGCGTGAGAAAGGCCGGATCGGCATGAGCGCGGATACTGCGATCGGAACCATGGAAGCTTTCCAGAAGCTTCCGCTGATCGGCGGAAATATCTCTCGCGAGCAGATGAAGGAGATCGCCGAGAAAGGCACGTTCAAGGGAGTGGAGGTTCCGCCCGACGTCAAGCTGGCCGCGCGTGTCTTCATGGACAACGATGGCGCGATATTCGATGTCCTGGAGTCCGCCAAGACAGGCGAGCGCGACGGCACCCTGGGGGTTGGCGACTACGGTGCGGCACGCGACAAGGGATGGCTCCACGCCTGATCCCTGGCGCATCGAACCGGACCTCTGCCGCGGGCATGTCCGGGCGAGTCTTCCAGCCGTGGCCCACCTGGGTCCACGGCTGGAAAATGAAGGAGTGATTTCATGAGTATTCAACGCGTCATGCCCGGTTCGTCGGGCGCGGCCCTCGTGGACATGATCCATGCCCATGTGGGACTGCATGACCAGCGCGACGCCAACAAGGCGCGCGTCGGCAACGCGGTCGTCCGGCACGATCCGGCGCAGCCGCTGTCGCGGGCGCTGCCACATCCGGCCCGGCGTCCGGCCTTCCTGAAGACCGGCGGTCCGGCGCATGGCGACAAGGGGGCCCGCAAGTCGGCGTCCCGCCGGGACCTGGCTCGCGCGGATACAGGCGACGAGGCCGAGCTGGCTCGTTGGCCCCGCATGGAGGCGGGCGATCGCATGGCGGGCCCGATTCCGAGCAACGATCTGATGGGCGTCGCGGTGCGTTCCGAACCCGTGCATGGCCGGCGCATGGCGCTTCAGCGGTCGAGTGGACATGCTCCCACCCGCAGGAGCGTGCCGACCATGCAGGGCCGTGCGCAGGCCGTGGTTGCGGTTGCGGCGCGGCAGGCCATGCTCGGACGCGACCGTGCCTGTGCGTGGTTGTTTCGCCAGCCGGAATCGGCCGGTCAGGTGGCGGTCTGACGTCCTCCTGCGGCGCAACGGGCGGACGCCGCTGTTTCCGCCTTCTTTTCAGTCAAGGCGAGTACCGTGAACCGAGAACAGGATTTTCTTGACCCGGCCTTTTTAAAGCCCCAGGTGCTTGCCCATGCCGACCCGCGCACGTGGGCCGCGCCCGAGGACGGCCTGCCTTCGCATCGAACCCGGGCGATGCTTCGCAAGTAGCGCACCGGGGTTCCCCTTCTCCGGCATCCGGCGCCTCCCCGGGGGAGAGCGCTGCGCCATTCACATGTTCAAGCCGAGGTTAAAATGACGTTAGTCGCTGCGTGCAGCGGCCTGCTGGCCGTCGTGCAACTGCGCCAGAGTGGCTTGCAAAGACCCGTTTTCAACAGGAAAGGAAACTTGGAAGAAGACCGGCCGGACGATATGACGGGGCAGGGGGTCAAGGACCTGCTGGCGGACCTGGCAAACCTGTCGGGGCAGGCTGCGGCGGAGCGCCCGGCATTGGAACTGCTGATCGGCGACATCCTGACCCGTACCTCGGTCGAGCCGGCCGGACTCGATCTCTACCTGTGCGTGACAGGCCTGCTGCCGCCGTGCGAATGCACCTTGCCGCCTTCGGCGCTGGCCGGGCGCGAGCGCGCCGGTTATGAGCTGCTGTGGCATGCGGACCAGGGCCGCTACATCGTGGTGCGCAGAATCCCCTTGCGGATGCTCAGCGGGGAGCGGGGCGTCATGGACGAGATTCTCAATACCGCCGATCTGGCGCAAGGCTGCCTGCGGGAAATCGCGGGCAAGTAGCGGGCTGAGGGTGGTCATGCGGCGGACGGCGGCGTGTCGCCGTACTCGCTGCGCACCGCGGCGCGCACCCGCGACACGCGCGAGCGAACCGTGCCGATCGGGATCTGCAGCTGCCGGGCCGCCTCCTCGTAGGTAGAGTCGCCGTCAAGCACCGCTTCGAAGGTCGAACGGATCTTTGCCGGCAATGCATCCAGCAGGTCATCCACTTTCTGCGCGATCTGGCGCCGCTCGTACTGCATGGCGGGATCGGCATTGGCGTCAACCAACTGCTCCATGAAGTTCTCGTCGACCATCTCATAGCGATCGGCCACATTGCGGCGTACCTGGTTGCGAGCCAGGTTCAGCGCGATCCCGAACAGCCAGGTCGAAGGCTTGGACAGACCCGAGAACCGATGGGCACACCGGACAGCCTCGATGAAGGTGTTCTGCACCACGTCTTCCGCGTCTTCATGGTTGCCGACATAGCGATGCACGAAACGCAGAAGGTGGCCGCGATGCTGTGAGTACAGCGCGACGACGTCGATCGCCGCGCCCGGAGACGTCTGTTCCGCCTGCTCATGGCTGCGGGTGTGGGGGGCATCGTGGCCGGCATCATCGGTGGGCATGTTCATGCGGTTCTCCTTTCGGAAGCACTCGTTCGATGAGTGTGTGTTGAGGGGCATGGACGCACGATAGCGACGTGTCCGGCGCTTGAAAGCATTCCTTGAACATTCGTGAGACTTTGAAAGTTTTTGAGGAATCGGCGCCGATCGCGTGGAACCGCGCCGAAGGGCCGGTGTGCGGCGTTGGCAATGGAACCCGGCTTTCGATGTACGCCACCCAAGGCCATGAACCAGATCACCCGCATTTCTCTGAACAGCCATCATCCTGAACATGCGCCGGTCCCCAAGCCGCCGCAGCCGTCCAGGCCGGTGTCGTGGCAGTCTTTCACCCCCGGCCAGGGGTATGTCGAGTTCACCTCTCCCGATGCCATCAACAATCAGGCCGGTGTGCGAGAGGGGTTGGGAAACCGCAACCGCAGCCTGGCCCAGCGCCTGGAAGTGCCTGTGCCCATGCTGCCGCAGCGCTATGTGTCGCCACGGAATGCGCGTTCGGGCAAGACCGGACGCAAGAAAGAAGATGGCAGCGATGGCGCCTTCCTGGCTCCGCTGGAGGATGCGCTGGATCTTTTGTCCCGCGACGAAGGGGACGGTGGCAAGGAGGCGCTGGAGTCCCACTTGCGGCGCCACTTCGAGCCGCTGCAGCAGTACCACGTGCTGTTCGAGGCGTTCCACGCGCTGGAAAACGAAGACTTGCCGCCTCGCAAGAAGAAGGCCATGCGCCGTACGCTCGACGGCATGATGAGCGAGTTGGTGCAAAAGCATCCGCACGAACTGCGCAAGGCGCTACAGGAAAGCGACGAGCTGGTGTCCGCGGTCGATGCCATGTCGGAGGACATGCCGACGTCGGTGCGCGATCTGCGATTCCTGATCGGCGCCAAGGCCAGGGGCAACATGGACACGCCCTTGACGCCCTTGACGATGCTCAAGGCGTTGATCAGGAATTTCGGGGCCGACAAGTGCGTGCAGGCCATGGGCACGCTGCGCTCTCGCATGATGTCGGGGTTCTGACGTGGATTTCAGGAGGCGGGCGCCGTGAAATCGGACTTGCGCAACAATCCCCTGCGCAGCATGGGACGCTACTGGTTGACCATGGCCGACAGCTCGGCCTTTACCCTGGTTCGTTCGGCTGTCTGGGCCGCCGAGTCGCTGCGCAATGACCTGGCCGACCAGGCTCGACTGGCGACTCGCCAGAGCAGCGCCGAACTCGCGGTCGTGCTGCTGACCGCGGCCGAATCGGGCTGGGGCAAGGGCAAGGCTACTCAATTGGTGGGGCAGATCGTCGATCTTTCCGGGCCGGCGCAGCACTTGCGCGGCCGCGTCTATCTGCTGGTGCGCGACACCATGGCCAGGTTGCCGCTGGTGCTCTGGCCGCAGGAAAAACAGGCCGCGCGTCGAGATCTGCTGGAAGAACTGACGCGTCAGCTCAACCAATACCAGATCGAGATGACCGCTCATCCCTCGCGCGAGGAATTGCGCGAGCGGCTCTGGCGCGAAGCAGTGACCGGCCAGCGCAAGAGCGAAACGCGCCAGCGCGGTTGAAACGCGCCGGCCCTGTCACGAAAGGAAGGCACCATGGAAGAACTGGTACTGCGGCTTGCCGGGGAGTGCCGCATGCAGCAGGCGGTGGCGATGAGCACGTTGGAAAGCGGCGTGCAGCTCTTCGCCTACCCCCTGTCCGAACAGCGGATCCTGCTGGCCCTGGGCGTGGGGCCCGACGCCGCGCTTACCGCGGGGGAACTGCTGTCGCGCCGCGCCGCGCGTCTGCGGGAAACCGGCGGCTGGCTGCCGTCGATGTTCAATGATGGCAGTCTTTACCTGGTGCGTCGCCTGAGCGCGCAAGAGGAAGAGGGCGGCGACGCATTGGCATCGCAGCTCAGGCTGGCGCTGGAGATACTCAATTGACGCCGGGTGTCAGCGGGGATGCGCGCCTGCCGTATCCCGTGGATGTCGGTGACGCGGGGCAGATCCACAATGCCGCCGATGCGCTGCCCGCGGCCAGGACCCGATCGACCCTGCTCCCCGCGGAAGAGGCCCTGTCCCTGCCGTCGCCCGCCTTCACGCCCGACCCGGCGCTGCAACTGCTGGGTCGCTTGATGGGCGCGCGTCTCTGCACCGACAACCTCGCCTGGCGCGGTAATCCGGTGGCTGTCATGCGCAGCCTGCAGAAGCGGCTGGTGGAACATGCGTTGAACCTTCCGGAAGATCGCAGGGAACCCGCGATGCGCGCCATCCGCACCGTCGAACTGGCGGTGGCCTGGAGGCTGCGCTGGCTGCAAATGAAGCGCAGCGATGCGGAAAGTCAACTCATCCAACCACAGCAGGAAGATCATGCGACGTCCCCGATCGAGTGATGCCACGTCTCAGGAACTGCAACTGGCCATCGGCCTGGTTTGGGGGCATCTCAATGCCTACCAGTACGAACCGGCGTATGACCTGGCCATGGGCTGCCTGCAGCTCTGGCCGGGGGACTCCTGGCTGCAGCTGATGTGCGACTACGCCGCCGCCGAACTGATGGAGCCGGTCGACGATAAACGGTTGCGCGCGTTGCGCACCACCGAAAACGGGGCATGGGTGGATCTGGTGCTGCGGCGTCTTCCGCCGCCGGGCATGGGAGGGGCAGGAAAATCATGAAGGCCATGTGGATCGTCCTGCTGCTCAACCGGTTCGCGGGCCAGTTGGCCAAGCGCGCCGAACTGTTGGCGGCAGCGTTGGTGATCGGCATCGTCTTCATGCTGGTGCTGCCCATGCCGCTGTGGCTGCTGGACATGATGATCGCGTTCAGCTTGAGCGCTTCAGGCCTGATCGTGATCGTGGCCATGTACATGCCCGGGCCGACCGCCTTTTCCACCTTTCCGGCAGTGTTGCTGCTGACGACGCTGTTCCGGCTTGCCATTTCGGTATCCACCACGCGCCTGATCCTGCTGGAGGCCGAGGCCGGCCATATCGTCGAGACCTTCGGCAACTTCGTGGTGGGCGGCAACCTGGCGGTGGGCCTGGTGATTTTCCTGATACTGACCGTGGTGCAGTTCATCGTCATCACCAAAGGATCGGAGCGTGTGTCGGAAGTGTCGGCGCGATTCTCGCTGGATGCGATGCCGGGCAAGCAGATGTCGATCGACAGCGACCTGCGCGCGGGCATCCTGACCGCCGACGAAGCCCGGGCCAAGCGGGCGCACCTGGGCCAGGAGAGCCAGCTTCACGGGGCCATGGACGGTGCCATGAAATTCGTCAAGGGGGATGCCATCGCCAGCCTGTGCATCACGGCGATCAACCTTATCGGCGGCATCACCATCGGTATCGTCCAGCGCGGCATGGACGCGGGCGAGGCCATGCACGTCTACTCGATCCTGTCCATCGGCGATGCCTTGATCGGACAGATTCCGGCGCTCCTGATCGCGCTCGGCGCGGGCATCATCACCACGCGCGTGAACAACGACAACAAGGAGGAAGGCGAAGAGACCAATATCGGACGCGACATCGCGGCCGAGCTGTTCGCCGAACCCAAGGCCTTGCTGACCACCGCGGCCATCGTGTTGTTGTTCGGCCTGGTCCCCGGCATGCCGTCGGCGGTATTCGTGGTGCTGGCGGCCGGGTTGGGCATCGCCGGCGTGACCGGTCTGCTCAAGCCGCTGGCCGATGCCGAGATGCGGCGCGAGGCCGAGGAGCAGGAAAGAAAGAACGCGCGCATCGTCGATTTGACCAACTTCTCCGCCACGACACCGTTCATCCTGCGTCTGCCGGAATCCTTGCGCAACACGGTCGAGGCCGAGACGATCCGTACCGCTGTGCGCGTGATGCGCAACGGCATGCTGGAGCGGCGGGGCATTCCCGATATCAAACCCGTGGAACTCGAGTACAGCCAGGCGATGCCGGCTGACCGGGCGCATTTCCTGATGGCCGAGGTGCCGCTGGTGGACGACGAGATCATGCTTGGCTGGGGGGCCACCCGCGAGTCGTTGGAGCGGGTGCAGGAGCTGGGTTTCCAGGCGTTCGAGCGCAACATCGCGGGTTCGCGCCGGCGCCGCGTCTGGGTCAAGATGGACGACGAGGCCAGGCTGTCCGAGGCTGGTATCCAATGCCAGCGCTGGGAAATCGTGTTCGCCGCCGACATAGAGGTCGAGATGCTGCGCAATTGCCAGATGTTCGTCGGCGTCAACGAGGTGATCCGCTTCACCATGTGGGCCGAACGCCGCTATCCCGAACTGGGCAAGGAGGTGCTCAAGTCGGTCACCCTGCCGCGCCTGACGGAGGTGGTGCAGCGTCTCGCGCGCGAAGGCGTCGCGCTGCGCAACGCGCGGCTGCTGCTGGAAACCACGCTGGACTGGGCGCCCAAGGAGCGCGATCCGGACGTGATCGCCGACTACGTGCGGCTGGCCTTCAAGCGCCAATTGTGTTTCGAGGCCTCGCGCGACGGCTTGATCGAGGTCATCCTGCTGTCGCCGGAGTTGGAGGACATGCTGCGCAACGCCATGCGCCAGACCAGCCAGGGCAGCTATCTCGACATCGATTCGGAAGTCGAGCAGACCTTGCTGGACCGCCTGAACGATCTTTGTACCAACGTATGTACGCCAATCACCCCGCCGGTCCTGGTGACGGCAGCCGACATCCGACGCTCGGTGCGCAAGTTGATCGAGGAAGAGTTCTTTCCGGTGCCGGTATTCGCCTTCTCGGAGTTGACCCAGCATGCCAAGGTCAAGCCGGTGGGGATGATCGAGGTCTGAAGCGCCGGGGCGCGGGAACCAAGGGGCTTGGCGGGACATTCATGGAATAGACGACACAGAGGCGGCTTGTGCCAAACCGCCGCCGGTCCGGGCCCTTTGCAAGGACGACATCATGCCCATCGACAACCGCTACAACATGCCACCCACCGGGAGCCAGGGTTACGGCTTCGGCGGTCCTGCCCACCAGCAGGGCGCCCCTTACGTCTCCCAGCCGCCGCGAAACCCCTTCGGATGGGCTGAACGCCTGATGGTCAAAGTCGATGACTATGTCACCGGCAAGGCGGAACAGAAAGTGGACTATTTCACCAGCATGAATGCCTACCTGGCAGGACGCAGGCAGCACATGGACAGCCAGGCCGGGCCGTACTCCCGACCCCCTTCCCCTCATGGCTATCCCGCCTACCCCGCCGCCCAAGGCATGCCCCCGCATGCCCCCGCGATGGGAGGGCCGGAAGATCCGATGGTACAGGAGCTCCGGCAGATGTTCGGCCACATCTTGACTCGATTCGCCGATTTCGAGCGGTCCGTGGACCAACGTCTTTCCGCAATGGAGGCAAGAATCGACCGCTTCGTGCCGGCCATGCCGGGAGCGAGGCCCCAGGCGGAAGACGCCGTGCGCCATTCTCCACCGCCGCGGATACGAAGGAAGGACGTGGCGACAGGGGACAGGAGCCCCGCGTCGGGAATGAGGCCCTCCGCTCCGCCGCCGCTTCCGCCCCGGCCGGACGGGTCTTCGCAAACGCAAGCCGCCGACCCTCGGGAACGGCGCGCCGAATGGGACCGTAGAAGCATGGACACGTCGGTCTCGGAGCACGATACCGACGATGGCCGCTTCAGCGACGAGGGCCCCTCGTTCTCGCGCCGCCGGCGGCCTCCTCCTCCCCCACCCAGGCAGGCTTCCCCGCAGGCCGCCGGAAACACACCGGGACTGGCTGCCGGCACCAGCGATCACGTGCGGAACCAATACGCGGCGGATTTTTCCGGCGAGCTGCGCGCCAACGTCCAGGCCGAGACGCAGACCAAGGACGATGGGCGCCGGCACGCCTTGAGATTGACCCATTGAACCGGCGCGCCAGGCGCGAAGAAGGACGAATGCGGCATGGACAGTGGACCGGCCGCATTCTTGTATGCATGACGCAGTGACATCGGAGCGTAGCCATGAACCTACCGGAAAAGAAAGCGGCCTTGCCGCGCAAGGTGATGTCGATGACGCATGAGCGGGCGCTGGAGATCATCGAGCGTGCGCAGCGGGATAAATACCTCGCGCGAGAGGTGGATGAACTGCGTGAGAAGTGCGGCCAGTTCATTGGCGACCTGATGCACGAGGTTGGCCAGGAAATCGCGGCGAAGGAGCGCAAGATTCCCGTCCTGCTGCGCAACCGGGAGGAGTCCGCCATTTCGCTGCGCAGCGCCGCCGCGCACCGCGAGCAGCGCGCTCGCGAACGGCGCGAGCTGGCCGAGGCGGTGGTGATGGGAGCGTTGTTCAACAGCGGCAATCCGGATTGGGATCCGCTGGATCCGGCTACGTACGAAACCGACCGCGGCGGGTTGCTGATGGCCTTGCTGAAAACCACCAGGAAATGGGTGGAATAGGGCCTGCCGTCGATGAAGGAGCAATCATGCAGGAACTGCGAATACTGAGCGGATACCATCGCGGCGCCACTTTGCCGCTGGACGAGGGCGCGACCCTGGCCATCGGGGCTGAGGAAGATGCCGACGTGGTGCTGGCCGATCCCGGGATCGCGGGGCGCCATGCGCGCTTGTCTTGCGATGTGGGAGCCTGGATGCTGGAGCCGGCCGATGGCGAGGTGCGGGGCCAGGACAGCAATATCGCTCGGGATCGGGTGCTCCTGGCTGACGGGGCATTCGCCCGTGTGGGTGCCATCTGGCTGGCGATATGCGACAGCGACGCGCCCTGGCAGGATCCCCCCGCCGAGCCCGTCGATGGGCCGTCGCAGGAGGCCGATCGGAATGCGACTGGCCCGGACGAGGAGCCGGCGGAGGGGGGAGCCGCAACAAACATGCAGGCGCAGCCCGCGGAGTCAGCCGCTACCGAGGTGGCTCCGCCGGTCCGCCCTTCACGCGGATTGCGCGTGGTGCTGATTCCTGTGACCGCCATGGCAGTGCTGTCGGCAGCGGCCGCCTACGCCTTGACCGGCCATCCGGCCGCAGATGGCGAAACGGCCGTGCGCGAGGCGGCCGAGGCGGGTCGCCTTGTGGCCATGCCGCGTCGGCTGCCGCCCGACGAGTTGCAGGCCGCCCTGCGCAAGCGTCTGGCGGAGATCGACTTGTTGTCCCGCCTCGCGATCGACCTGCGGGACCAGGAGTGGACGATACGCGGCGCCTTGAGCGACGACGACGCCGAGCGCCTGCAGCGCGCGCTGCGCGCGTTCTCTGACAGATATGTGGTCGATTTTCCGGTTCATGTGAAGATAGGGAGCGCCGAGGCCATGCTGCCTTTCCGGATTGTCCAGGTGATCGCCGGCGACGATCCCAGCATCGTCATCGACGACGGCCGGCGTTTGTACGTGGGAGATGAGTACCGCGGGGTGCGGCTGGCGGCGATGGCTGGCAACCAGCTCAAATTCACGGGCAAGCAGACGCTGAACGTCGCATGGTGACGAGCGCGTCGATGCCTGCCACGGACTTCGGGCAATCGCTGGAACAGCGCCTGGGGCAAGCGCGTGTTCGCCTGGAGAATGCCGCGGCCGGACTGCCGCCGCGTCCCGGTTTTACGAGCGAGGGTCGGGTGGCACAGGTGCTGGGCACGCTGGTCGAGGCCCATATGCCGCCGGTGCGCATAGGCGAACTGTGCACGCTGCGTAATCCCGACGACCCGGGCAGGGACATGCTGGCCGAAGTGGTGGGCTTTACCGATAAGGCCGCCATCCTGTCGGCCTTGAGTCCGCTGGAGGGTGTTTCGACCCGCACGGCCATCGAGCCGCTTCGGCGTGCCCATTCCATCGAGGTGGGCGACCACCTGTTCGGTTGTGTGCTGGATGGTTTCGGACGCGGGATGTTCCGGGCGCCGGCGGCGCGCGGGAATGCCGCTACCTGGCGCGGGATGTCTCCGGTCATGCGCGATGCCCCGGTGGCCACCGACCGTCCGCGCATCGCCACGCCGCTGGCCACTGGTGTGCGCGCCATCGACGGCCTGCTGACGATGGGCGTGGGCCAGCGCATCGGGGTGTTCGCCGGGCCCGGCTGCGGCAAGACCACGCTGATGGCTGCCATCGCGCGCGGATGCGAGGCCGACGCCATCGTGTTCGGCCTGATCGGCGAACGTGGACGCGAGCTCAACGAGTTCCTCCAGCACGAGCTGGACGATGAACTGATCCGCAAGACCGTGGTGGTATGCGCCACATCCGACCGCACATCGATGGAGCGTTCGCGCGCGGCTTTTACCGCCACTGCCATCGCCGAAGCTTTCCGCGACCGCGGCAAGCGGGTGCTGCTGCTGATCGATTCGCTGACCCGGTTCGCCCGCGCTCAGCGCGAGATCGGCCTGGCTGCCGGCGAGCCACCGGCGCGCGGCGGTTTTACCCCCTCGGTCTACACCATGCTGCCGCGCCTGATCGAGCGCGCCGGCGGCACCCCGGAGGGATCGATTACCGCCATGTACACCGTGCTGGTGGATGGCGAGTCGACCTCTGACCCCATCGGCGACGAAGCCAAGTCGCTGCTGGACGGACACATCCTGTTGACGCGCAAGCTGGCCGAGCAAGGTCACTATCCGGCCATCGACGTGCTGGCCAGCATCAGCCGGGTCATGAGCAACGTGACCACGCGCGAGCACCGCCAGGCGGCGTCGCATTTTCGCGAGTTGATGGCGCGCTACCAGGAAATGGAGTTGTTGATACGCCTGGGCGAATACAAATCGGGCGCCGATCCGGTCGCCGACCGCGCCATGCAACTGCGCCCCGAGCAGTTGGCCTTCCTGCGCCAGGATACGACCACGGGATCTGCCTATGACGAAACCATCGACAAGTTGATGGGGATGCAGGGATGACCGCGCGTGCGGATGCCGGCCTGGGGCGGCGCGGTGCGCGGCGCGAGGTCGCGGATCTACCCGAACCCCGCGCGCCCGACCGCCGGCTGGACCAGTTGCTGCATGTGCGCAAGCAGCGCCTGGGGCGGCTGGAGCGCGAGCGCAACGAGGCGCGCCAGGCGTGGCGAGAACAGCGGCACGGCCAGCGCGCGCTCAAGCAGCGTTGGCGTGATGCCCGTGAGCAGGCGCAGGCGCAATGGATGGCGGCACGCGCGGCATTCTCCGGGATGAGCATCACCAGCGGCGAGTTCCGCAAGGCCAGGGCGGTCTACGAGCGGATGAAGAAAGAAGCCAGTCAGCTGCGTGTCGATTGCCAGCAGGCGCTGCAGGCCTGCCGTGCCGCCGGTACCGATTTTTTCGAGGCCAGGCGGCGGGTGATGCAGGCCGATCGCCAGCAGGAAAAACTCGGCGTGCTGCGCGATGAACTGCGCGCGGCCGAGGCCGCCCGCAACGTCGAAGCTTGACCCATGGACTGGGCCCGGATCGTCCCGCTGTCATCGGACCCACCAGTCCGGCACGATGCACCGCTTATCCGCCGGGGCACCGCCGCATTGTCGCGCAAGCTGCAGGAACAGCAGACTGCACGCACCGAGGCCGCGCGCAACGAGGCGGAGCACCGTCAACACCAGGTTGTGCAACACGCGCAGGCTCGCCAGGCCCGTCAGTTGCAAGGGGGGCTGCTGTCCAGGCAACAGGTCGAACGCGATGCGCGCCAGCCGGCGGTGATGGCCGTCGAGCAAGCGTCCTCCGAATCGGAGCCGGCGACGTCGGTGGCTTTTGGCCGGGGCGAGGGCGGTGGCGCTGGCGGACATGACGGCAGTCCCGAGGGCGCGGTTTTCGCGAAGAACGATGCTGCCGACGGCGGCCTCGATCGCGAGATGCTGCTGGGGTGGCTGGCGGAGGGAGAGGAAAACGGTATTTTCGAGCTGCTGCTGCCCGGTGGCGACCGCCTGGCGGTGGCGGCCGATATCGGCGCCCGCCAGGCCTGCTTTCTGCTTACACCTTCCAGCGATCGGCTGCGAGCCTTGCTCAATCGTCAGCGCGTGGAACTGGAGGAGGGGCTGGCGCAACGTATGGACAGACACGTCAGGTTGGCGGTGCTGTAGAGAGAAGGGGGAGGCCGGCGGCGTATCGCAGCGATGTGATACGGCCTGGCCGAAGGGCCGCCGCCTGGAACGTGAAACCAGCCACCGATCATGCACCCATGTCCGAATCTTCCCTTGGAGCTGCGCCCGCGGGCGCCACCCCGTGCCGCTTGCTGCGGCACGCGCCGGCAGTGAGCCGGGCCGGTGCCGCATTGAGCCGTTCAATAGGGCGCGGCGTGCGCCTGGCGCTGCCCGATCCCGCTGTCGAATGCCTGCTGCTGCCCGCTGCTGGCGCCGTTCGTCCATGCGAGGAGGGGCGGTGGCTGCGGCTGGAGACCGCCGCCGGGCCGCTTTGGCTGGAAGACGGCGCCCGCATGCTGGCCGCATTGAGCGGTCTGGACGGCGTTGACGAAGGCAGCGCCCAGGCCTGGCCGCCGTGGCTGGCCGCCGCGGTGGCCGGTCGCCTGCAGGGTACGCCGCTGGCCACGCTGATTGCCGTGCGGCCGGTTCCCGCTCCGGACGAGGCCGAGGGCGTCCCGCAGCTGTTGCGCCTGCGCGACGGCGGCCACGCGCTGTGCGGGACAGCGGTGGCCGCGCCGCAGGTATGGCTGGCGATGCTGGCCGAGGCCGACGGGCGAACCCAGGCGCTGAGCATGCCCTTGCGGGATTGGTTGCCGCTGGTCCTGGGCTGGCCGGTGCCGCTGGCCGAACATCGCTTGCCGGTCGATCTCGTGCGCGAGCTTGCGGCCGGCGACCTGATTCTGCCCTCCACACCGTATTTCGATACCGCCGGCCGCGGAAGGCTGACGCTGGCCGGAAGCCGCTGGCGGGTGCGCCATGCCGGGCCGGGGCATTTGCACATACTGAACGAGGAGAGTGATGTGATGGGCGATTCGATGGATGACGAAATGCTGGACACCGGCCTGGGCGGGCCGATGGAAGCGGACGGCCCGATGGATCCGGACGGCCCGGCCGCACGAACCGACACCGAAGAGGACGGCAAGGACGGCGTCGATGGCGATTCACTTCCGCGGGTGCCGGGAAGCCTGGAGCTGCCCCTGCGTTTCGAGCTGGGCCGCCTGCATGTGAGCCTGGACCGCCTGCGGTCCCTGGGCCCGGGGGTCGTGCTGGAACTGCGCGGTGGTTCTCCCCATGAGATCGCCATCGTCTGCGGCGGCGGGCAAGTGGGCCGTGGCGAAGCGGTGGACGTGGAGGGGCGGCTGGGCGTGCGCATCACCCATTGGGGCCTGGCATGCTGAGCGGCCAGTTCGACGTCATTTCGTTTTCGGTCCTGCTGGCAATGATGGCATTGGTGCCGCTGATGGTGGTGACCACGACCTCGTTCCTGAAGATCGCGCTGGTGCTGCTGGTACTACGCAACGCCGTGGGGGTGCAGCAGGTGCCGCCCACCATGGCGATCTACGGCATCGCGTTGGCGCTGTCGATCTTTGTCATGGCGCCCACGGTGCAGGAAGTCGGCAAACGTGCGCTGGCCGTCGACAGCAGCCATCCGGCGGCCGCGCGCACGACCCCGCTGCTGCAGCGGGCACAGGACGCCTTCGAGCCGATGCGGGCGTTCATGCTCAAGGTCAGCAAACCCGATCAGCGCGAGATGTTTCTGGCCTCGGCCAAGAAGCTGTGGCCCAAGGAGGCGTCCAAGGACGCCCAGGCGAGCGATGCGTTGATCCTGATCCCGGCTTTCGTGGTGTCCGAACTGCAGACCGGATACGAGATCGGCTTTCTGATCTACATCCCATTCGTGGTGATCGATCTGTTGATCTCCAACCTGCTCATGGCGCTGGGCATGCAGCAGGTCAGTCCCCAGACCATCACCATTCCGCTCAAGCTGTTGTTGTTCACGCTGGTGGACGGATGGGCCAAGCTGCTCAACGCCCTGGCGATGTCCTATCTGTAACGCGGCTCGCAAAGGAAACGGCCATGGCCAATACCATCAATTTTTTCCAGCAGGGCCTGTGGATGGCGGTGATGATGTCCGCCCCGCCGCTCCTGATCGCGACCTTGCTCGGCCTGTGCGTGTCGCTGGTCCAGGCGGTGACGCAGATCCAGGACCAGACGCTGCCTTATGTGGTCAAGCTGGCAGCCGTGGCCGTCACGCTGACCGCCATGGGGCGCTGGATCGGCGTGGAGATGATCCGCCTGGCCGAACTGGCTTTCATCATGGTGCCGGACGTCGGTCGCTGAGTCGGTCATGCACGCTTCGCTGCTGCTCGACATCCAGGCGGTACTGGTCACCATGGCGCTGGTGACGCCGCGTGTGCTGGTCTGCCTGGTGATCCTGCCAGGCTTCGGCCTGAACGTGCTGACCGGCATGGCCAGGAACGCGGCCGCCATGGCCATCGCGCTGCCCGCCGCGCTGCCGACCTTTCAATTCGTACAGCGCAGCGCGCCGGACTTCCTGACGTCGGGCGTGCTGGTATTCAAGGAGGCCATGATCGGGCTGATGTTCGGCCTGATGATGGCGATTCCGTTGTGGGTGGTGCAGTCGGTCGGTTCGATTTTCGACAGCCAGCGTTCACCCATCCAGATCCAGGCCAACAACGCCAGCGTCGACCGGGACGCCAGCGCCACCGGCGCGCTGCTCGTGCAGGCCATGGTCCTGGTGATGGTGCAGGCCGGAATGTTCTCGGCCATGGCGCGCATCCTGATCGAAAGCTATGCGGCATGGCCGGCCCATGCCTTGACGCCGCCGTTCGAGCCTGGCCATTTCGACGTCGTCGTCAAGCGTTTCGGCCAATTGTTCTGGTACATCGTGGTGTACGGCGCGCCGGTGCTGATTCCGCTGGTGCTGATCGAGTTCTGCTTCGCAATCGTCGGCGTGTTCGCGCCCAATCTGCAGGTGTCGTTCGCCTCGTCGCCGGTCAAGAGCCTGGTGGGACTGCTGATCTTGCTGCTGTACTGGTCGACCTTTTCGCACTACGTGGCGGGCGACTTCGCGCGCCTGCTGGATTTGGCCGCCAGTTTGATGGAGACCCGCTAGTCCGCGGGCTGGCCAGGAGGAACCCGCATGAGCGAGGAAAAGAACGAAGAACCGACCGACAAGAAAATCGAGGACGCCAAGAAAAAAGGCCAGATCGCCGTCAGTCGCGATCTCGCCCGGCTGGCCATGTTGTTGGTGGTGGCGGAAATCGCCTTTGCCACCGAAGGACTGTGGCGCGGCGCCATCTTCGGGCTGATGGATGCCGGCGTCGGCGCCGTCGGCCAGGATTTCTCCACGGCCATGCAGAACCAGTTGATGGCGGCGTTGACCTTGCTGGCGGTGGTGTTCTTCGTCGTCTTTATCATCTGCCCGGTGGTGGCCGTGGCCGCCCACTGGGGCCAGTTCGGTGCGCTGGTCGCCACCGAGGCACTGGAACCCAAGTTCGACAAACTGAACCCGGTCAACGGCTTCAAGCAGATCATCTCGAAGAAGAAATTGGTAGAGCTGTTGATCACGGTAGGCAAGGCAACCTTGATCGGACTTTTGTCCTACAGCCTGATTCGTGGCCATCTGGCCAGTATCGTCTCGCTGGCCGGAGGCGAGCCCAAGGATGTCTACGAGGCCTTCGTCGCGCTGCTGCGCGCGATTTTCCATGTCTTCGTCGTCGTGTGCCTGGTGCTGGGGATCATCGACTTTGCCGTCCAGAAGTACTTCCACAAGAAGGAACTGATGATGGACATGGAAGAGATCAAGCGGGAGCACAAGGAATCCGAAGGCGACCCGCTGATCAAAGGCCAGCGCAAGCGTCTGGCGCGCCAGTGGGCCAACGAGACGCCGGCGGCCAGGACCGAGGATGCGAATGCCGTGGTGGTCAACCCCACGCACTTCGCGGTGGCGATGTTCTACGACACCGACGAGGCCATGGTGCCGGTCGTGCTGGCCAAGGGCAAGGACGAGGTGGCCCAGGCCATGATCCGGCGCGCGCACGAACGCGGCATTCCGGTCATCCGCCACGTCTGGCTGGCGCGCACGCTATATGCGACCTGCCGCGAAGATACCGCGATTCCGCGCTCGAGCTACCAGGCGGTGGCCCAGGTGTATGCCGTCGTGCATGAGCTGGTCGCCAGGGGAGAGGTGCAGCGCGAGGTGGAACTGGAGGCCTTTGGCGAGCAACCGAAAGAATAGATGCCAGATCCCGGAAGCGAACCGACAATGAAAAGTCCACTGCTGGAAGATAGGCGCCCGCGACCCGAGCATGGGCCTCCGGCCGAAGCCAGGGCGGGCAAGCGGGCCCGCCATGAGACCGAATCCCGCTTGCATCCGGGCGGACGCAACAAGCTGGCATTCGACAGCGCGGACGAACCCGAGGCGTTGCTGGGCGGTGCGCTTGGCGCGAGCGCGTCGCGGAGCGTGGATTTTCTGTTGGAAGAGGGCGATGTGTCGAGCCGCCGTATCGTGGGCAGTGGCGACCGCGCCCATCATCTGGCGCTGGCGCCCGGCGCAGCGCGGAGCGAAACGGTGCCGCCGGTGCACGGCCGCGAACCGCTGGTGCTGCCGCTGCGTCCTCAGTCACGCGCGGAGTGCCGGCGCCGCTGCGGCAGGGGAGGCTTCTGCGATCCTGCGTCCGATCTGGGCTGTGGTGGCGAATATTGCGGTAATGCTGTCATGCGCGAGTCGCTGTAGCGCGGCGGGAACCGAAGCGGCTCGCACATCCACCCACACATTATCCAGTCAGACCAAGATGGAGCCGGAACCATGCAGGCAGCCATACAGGCAGGCGCTTCCGCGGGCGCGCCGTCCGCGATCTCTCCGCGTGGCGCGGGCGTGCACGTGGACATCCAGCCCAATCACGCCGATATCGAGCAGTTCAAGGCCATGTTCGAGCAGCATCTGAAACGGGACGCCATGCGCATGAAGCCCAATACCGATTCCCTGGGCAGCGCGCTGGCTCAGCGTACGACGAATCTTGCCTCGCAGGTCAAGCAGGACCAGTTGTACGTATCCAAGCTGCTGGAGCAGGCTTCCCGAACCGGGGATTCCCTGCAACTGATGAAAGCCATGATGGCCCTGAACGACTATCAACTGCGCGTGCAGACTATTTCCAAGACGGTTTCCAAGGCCTCCTCGTCGGTCGATTCCCTGACCAAGTTGCAGTAAGGCGGAGCGCCACATGCCCATCCCATCGAGCTTGCCTCGCTCCGGAAATCTGTTGCGCGTGGCTTGCGTTTTCCTCTTGCTGATGCTGCTTGCCGCCTGTTCCAAGATGGTGACGCTGCAGGCCGGATTGACCGATATGGATGCCAACGAGATCGTCCTGGCACTCAATCGCAAGGGCATCCAGGTCGACAAACAAAAGAGCAAGGAAGGCGTCACCCTGCTGGTCAAGGACAGCGAGCTGTCGCGCGCCACCGAGACCATGAACGCGGCCGGTTTGCCGCGCCGCAGCCTGTCCAACCTGGGCGAGGTGTTCAAGAAGCAGGGCATGATCTCATCGCCCATGGAGGAGCGCGTGCGCTATCTCCACGGCCTGTCGGCGGAGTTGGAGTCGACCATGCTGCAGTTCGACAAGGTCGTGGTCGCGCGCGTGCATGTCGTGCTGCCCGAGCGTATCGCTCCGGGAGAACCGGTTCAGCCGTCTTCGGCCGCGGTATTCATCAAGTATCGCCCGCCGCTGGACGAGGATGTCATCGTGCCGCGTGTGCGCAGACTCGTGGCATCCAGCATTCCCGGTCTGTCGAGCGATGACGGGCGCAGCAAGGTGTCGGTGGTGATGACACCGGGCGAGCCGCCCGTTCAGGGCATCGAATGGACGACGCTGGGGCCGTTTCGGGTGGCCGCCGATTCGGCGGCCGGTTTGGTGCTGTCGATGACGCTGCCGTTCCTGGTGGCGCTGGCCGCGTGCGGCTACATCGCCTTTCAGGCCGCCCTGCGCAATCCGCGCGCGGCGCAGGTGCTGATGAAGCTGGCGATGCGTCGCGCCGCGAAGGATCAGGCCAAGAACGAGGACGCCGCGCCGGCGCGCCAGGGGACATGACACAAGCCCCGCCGTTGTCCGAAAGCTTCGCCCAGTGGTGGTTCGCGCCCTGGACGTACGGCGGCCCGGCCTTGCCCGCGGGCTGTGCCAGCGTACTGGCCTACCGGGACGTGTACCGCCACTGGTGTGCCGAGACGGGCATCCGGGCGCAACTGCCGCCCGAGGCAGATCTGCGCTGGCAGGATGCCGCGTGCAGCAATGGCGCTCGCCTGTTGCAGGCGGCCGAACTGTATGGCGGCCTGCTCGCGGCCCGTCGCCAACGGTTGGCGGAGTTGGCCGCACTGGCACCCGCGCGGCGCCGCTGGTGTCTGAGCGTGGCCTTGACCCAGCCGTTGGCGGATTGGTCGGGCGAATTGCCCGACGCGTTGCGCAATGCGCGCGGACGCGGCCTGGCGGAGCTGGCGCTGAGGCTGGAGCGTGTCTTCCCCGGGATGTGGTCGCGCCTGAGGCTGCTGCTGCCTCGGGACCTGGATACGCCGTTGGCGCGGATCCTGGCCGAGCATGATCCGGCGACCGAGGGGCCCGTGCACGAGCGCGATCGACGCTGCTGGCTGCTGTGCATGGCGCGGGACAACCAGGATCAGCCGGTGCAACCAGAGGTGTAAATGGACTCATTCTGTGTCGAGCGCATGTCGATCTCGCCACGCCTGCGTGCGCGGCATGGCCTGCTGCGGTCGCAGGCGTTGGCCGTCTGCGACGATGCCGAACGTGCCGCCGGTCTGGTGGCGCATTCGGCGCAGGAAGCGGCCGATGCCTTGCTTGAGAAGGCTCGCTCGGATGCCGCGGCCATCGCGCTGGACGAGGGGCAGCGCGTGGTGGAGCAGGCGGCGCTGCTGCTGGATGGCCTGAGTGCCGCGCAAGAGCGGTTGCTGGACGGCGTCGAGAGGCTGGCGCTGGAACTGGCCGGCCGGGCTTTCGAGCGGCTGGTGGCTGATATGGCGCCCGCCGAACGGATTGCGGCGGCTGTGCGGCGTGTGCGTGAAGAGGCACCCGTCAAGTTGCATGAGGCGATTGCCTGGGTGCATCCGGATGACGAGGCCATGCTGGAAAACCCGCCGTGGGAAATCCGCTGCGATGCCCGGCTCGAGCGGGGATCCTGTCGCCTGGAGGCATCCAGCGGCGAATGGCGCGCCAGCTTCGAATTGGCCGCCGCGGCGCTGAGGCAGGCCCTGGCAGCGCGGGCCGCGGCTTTTGCGCCGGGTGCCGCCGGGATTGATGAAAGTTGAGACATTCATAGGCGGTCGCGCCGAACCCTGGACCGCTTCGCGCCACACATGATGACTCGTTCAATCAGACAGGAGCACTCGCCATGTCCGGCAACAACAATCCCGTCATCCAGAGCATCCGTCATATGACCCAGCGTTTCGACGATCTGGGACAACGTTTTGACGACTTCAGCCGGCGCCAGGCCGACGGCGAACACCCCGACCCTGCGGAGTTCATCGAGCTGCTCAAGAAGAAGTCGGTGACCCACAGCGCGCTCAGCGCTCAGTTCGGTCTGCTGCAGAAGCCGTTGAAAACCGTGCTGAACGAGACTCGATAGCCATGGCCGCGGAAGAGCTGGAGCGTTGGTTGCTCGGCCTGCCGCTGGATGAGCTGTGCGACATCGACGGGGAGCGCGTCTATCTCCGGCTGGGCAGCGACGGAGCCGAGCTCGGTCTGCTGCTCATTTCGCACCCGTCCGAGGCGCAGATCGGCGAGGCCATGCGCACCGGTTTCCAGGGGGCGCTGCAATTCGAAGCCGGATTGGCGCTGGCGCCTGACGGCGGCGGGCTGGTGCTGAATCGTTGGCTGGACGGCGTCGAGGCGTGGGGCGACGTGGCCGAGGCGCTGGAGGAAATCCTCAATCATGCGGCCCTGTGCCGCGCGGCCATGGCGGGGTCCGGAAACCGCAACGAGGTCATGCGACGAGCGGAGTCGCATGTCAGGCGGATGCTGAACAGGGGGCGGTCATGAAATGGTGGGAAGAAATCAAGTCGTGGGGCATGGGCCTGTTGCTGGCCGTTCTGTTGTTGTGGGGCACCACGTTGCAGGCAGCCGTGCCCGCTGCCTGGAAAAGCGGCGGCTTTTCCATGAATGCCAACGGCATGACGGTGCGCAGCGTGCTGGAGGAGTTCAGCCGTACTTACGGCGTACGGCTGCAACTGACCGCCAGGGGAGACCGTCTGGTCCAGGGGCGCCTGAAGGCCGACAACGGCGTCGATTTCCTGAATCGGTTGGCCGGCCCTCATAAATTCCGCTGGTTCGTCTATAACGATACCTTGCATGTGGTGCCTGCCGACGACAACACCTCGGCGCGCATGCAGGTGGGCGAAAACGCGGTGCAGGATGCCAAGGCGGCACTGGTCGGCCTGGGCCTGTATGACGAACGGTTCGGTTGGGGCGAGTTGCCCGACGAAGGGGTTGTGATCGTCAGCGGCCCGCGTGCCTACGTCGATCTGGCGCGCGATATCCTCATGCCGGCCGGCAGGCCGGAACGGTTGCGCGGACGGCACGTGATGGTGTTTCGCCTGAAGTACGCTTCGGCCATGGACCGGACCATCAATTCGCGGGGCAAGGTCGAAACCATTCCCGGTATTCGCACCATTCTTTCCAACCTGATGCTGGGTTCGTACAGCGCGGAAAAGTTGACCGGACCGGATCGTTTTGACGCCGGCAGCAGGACGCGCGCGCGCACGGGCAAGAATGGGCCAGGGGAGGCGCGCGAGATCGCCCAGGGCGGCGGCTTCGTGCCGCTGTTCGCTGCTCCCGACGCCGGCGCGCGCAACGCCATCATGTCCTCGGGCAGCAGCGGTGACGACGGAGAGCAAAGCGAGAAGGAGCGCTCCAGGGAAAGCCGCAAGGAGCCGCCGCGTATCGAAGCCGATCCCGCCTTGAACGCCATCATGATCTACGACGATGTCGCCAAGCGGGGCATGTACGAGTCGTTGATCGCCCAGCTGGACGTCAAGCCGCGGCAGATCGAGATCGAGGCGGTAATCGTGGATATCGATCGCAGCAAGCTGGCCGAGATGGGGGTGGAGTGGGGCGTGCGGACCGGCTCGGTCACGACCCGGGTCAACGGCACCACCGCTGATTCCAACGGTACCGATCTGCCGCTGCCGGGCGCCACGCTGCTGATCAGCGACGCCGCCCGCTTCTATGCCCGGCTGAAGGCGATGGATTCGAACGGCGAGGCGCGGGTCCTGGCCACGCCCACCGTGCTGACGCTGGACAATGTCGCGGCGGTGCTGGATTTGAGCCAGAGCGCCTACGTATCTCTGGTGGGCGAGCGTGTGGCCGATCTGTCGGATATCACCGCCGGCACCATGCTGCGCGTCATTCCCCGCATCATCGAGGACGGCGGCAATACCCGGGTCCGGCTGGAGGTGGATATTGAAGACGGTTCGCTGGACAATTCCTCCGGCTTGGCGGCGAACCGCGGCGGCAGTGGCGGCGTCGGCACGAGCACGGCTGCCAACGTGACGCGCTCCACGATCAATACCCAGGCCATCATCGACGCCCAGCAAACGCTGATGATCGGCGGCTACCGGGCCGAGTCGCTGGTCCGCCACAGGCAGAAGGTGCCGCTGCTGGGAGACCTCCCGGTGGTGGGGGGGCTGTTCCGGAGCGAGTCGCGCTCCAACAGCACGCGCGAGCGCCTGTTCCTGATCACGCCCCGCATTACGGATTTCGACGGCACGCGGATGGCGCTGAATGCGTCCGCGGCTGCCAGGGAGCCGGCTGGCATGCCCGATATTCCGGTACCCCCGGCAGGAACGGGCCCCCGGGCCTTGCCGCCTTCGGCGGTGGCCGCTACCTCGGCCTCGGCGGGCATGCCGCCGGCGCCGCTGCCATTGCCGGGAGGGAGCGCCGCGCCGATGAGCGGGGCGTCGCCGCACAAAGCCAAGCTTCGCTGTGCGAGACCATCAGGGGCCTAGCCGGGAGCGCTTGAGTCGTCCAGGAGCGGGAGCACCAAGGTGCTCCCGTTTTCACAGGGGCCAGGGATTTTTTCCATCGCGCATGGAACCGCCACGATGCCCGTTTTCACTCATGATCAACTGGCTCCGCAGGCCGATCCTGGCGATCGGCGCCGCGATGGCCGGGCGCATGGAAGTGGTCATATTTGTTGAGAATTCTCCCCGCCGGCATTCGTTACCATTTGGCACATCGCCTGCTGCAACGGCAGGTGATGCGACGGGGAAGAAATAGGGGTGGTTTGCAGTATCCAAGCGGCATCAGCAGTTCGGGCAACAGCACATTTTTGAGATGCAGGTGAAACCCTGACGAGGACGGATCTCGTCCGGTTTCACGCCATGTGCCTCCGTTCGCATCGGAGCGCGCAGGGGACGCTGTTTGCTTTTTTCAACGATGTTCATGGGAAGCACTCATGTATTGCTCATATCTCAGGGATGAACGCCGTGGCACGCGGAGTCGGACTCTGGCCTGCGTTCTTGTGCTCTCTCTCGGCTATGGCTGGATGCAAGCGGCCGCCGACGTGCTGCCGGCAACCGTGCCTGCAGGCGCGAACCTGGCCCCCGTCGATCTGCACTCCCATCTGCGTCTGCTTCAGACGGCGGCCGGCGGGCTTGGCGCGGAGGAGGACTGCGATCCGCTGCCTTCAGCCGCTTCCGCTCCGGGAGGCGAGTTGTTGCTGGCCAGAGCCGATACCGACCTGGCAGGCGCGCGTAGTGTCCGCGCCGCGCCGCGGGCCGGTAGCGTCGCGCTGGTCGAGGCCGCGCCGCAGGCCGCCGTGGCCGTGCCTGTCGCGTTGCCGGCCGGCCGCGACTGGGAAATCAATATCGCCGACAAAACTCTCAACAACACGCTGGCGCGCTGGGCCGCCTCGACCGGCTGGCAGTTGCTGTGGGAGCTGCCCGTCGACTACGCGGTGGAGGCGCATACCCGCCTGCACGGCACCTTCGAGGAAGCCGTCGCCGTCGTGGCGCGCAGCATGGAGGCGGCCGAGATTCCGATGAAGGCGGTTTTCTACCAGGGCAACAAGGTCCTGCGCATCATGGCCAAGGGGAGCGAGTGATGATGAACGGTTCCACCCGACTGCTGTCGCTGTTGCCGCTGGGCGCGCTGATCGCGGGATGCAGCGGACTGTCCGAACGGATCGAAAGCCTGGTCGACCAGGAGTCCTCCAAGGCCAGCCAGCTGACGCGCGACGTGGGCAGCACCGCGCCCGGCGCCGTCTTGCCGGCCAAGCCGCTGGTGGTGCATGAAAGCGGGATCTGGCTGGGCAAGACCGCGATCAAGCGAGGGCAGGCTACGCTGCCGCAGATTTTCCATGAGCCCACCACGTTCGACCGCACCATCGGTTCATTGACCGAGCTGGCCGAACGCATCACGCTGCGCTCGGGCGTGCCGAGCAAGGTGTCGCCCGATGCGCTGGAGGTATCGTCGGCGGCGTTCCGCACCCGTTCCCCGGCGGGCCAGCCGGGGCGCGCCGCCCAGGGCGCCGCCATGCTGCCGCTGCCGGCGGGCCTGCCTGGCGACACGCCGGCTGGCGGGGCGCAGCCCGGCCGCGGTCCGGCTGCGGGTGCGGCCACCAGCCCGGTCCAGCCGGCTTTCGGCGACATGGCCAGCGGCGTGCGTATCGCCTACAACGGGGGCTCGCTCAAGGGCTTGCTGGACACCGTGTCGGCGCGTTTCGGCGTGTCGTGGAAGTACGCCGAAGGCGTCATCCAGTTCTTTCACACCGAAGCCCGCAGTTTCCAGATCAGCGCCATCCCCGGCGACTCGAGCTTCTCCGCCAGCGTGACCAGCGGCGCCACCAGCACCGGGGGCGCCGCCAGCAGCGGGGGCGGTGGCAGCGGCGGGGGCGGCGGGGGCGGCGGTGGCGGGGCGGGCCGCACCGGCGTGAACGTCAGCAATACGCAGAACACCGCCGTGGCATCCAGGCTGTCGGTCTACACCAGCATCGAGGAAGCGATCAAGGTCATGCTGTCGCCCTACGGCAAGGTGTTGGCGTCGCCGGCCACGGGCTCCATCACGGTGGTCGATACGCCCGATTCGCTGGACCGCATCGCGACCTACATCGACCGCGAGAACAAGTCGCTGTCGCGCCAGATCGCCATCAATGTGACCGTGCTGTCGGTCACGCTCAGGGATTCCGATCAATACGGCATCAACTGGAATGCCGTCTACCAGAGCCTGAACCGCAGGTTCGGCATTTCCAATGTATATGAAGGCGCCACCAGTACCGGCCTGATCTCGCTGACCGCCGGGATCCCCCTCACCAGTACGTCCAGGATGGCCGGCAGCCAGGCGGTGATCCAGGCCTTGTCCGAGCAGGGCAAGGTGCGCCGGCAGACCACCGCGTCGGTCGTCACGCTGAACAACCAGCCGGTGCCGGTGCAGGTGGCGCGCCAGACCAGCTACCTGCAATCGCTGCAGAGCTCGCTGGTGGCGCAGGTCGGCACCACGACCTCGCTGACGCCCGGGGTGGTGACGTCCGGTTTCAACATGAGCATCCTGCCGCACGTGCTGGCCAACGGCACGGTCATGCTGCAGTTTTCCACGGATATCTCGACCCTGCGGCGCATCCGCACCATCGTCGGCACCACCAGTGCCACCGGCGGGGTGACCTCGCAGATCGAGTCGCCCGAACTGGATACCCGCAATTTCCTGCAACGCGTGGCGATGAAGTCGAACGAGACGCTGATCATCAGCGGCTTCGAGCAGACCGACGACCACCTGGACCGCGCGGGCCTGGGCGATGCGAGGAATCCAGCCCTGGGCGGCGGCCTGTCGGCCGCCTCCAGCAAGGAAGTGATCGTGGTCCTGATCACGCCCGTGGCCATGTCCGCCTCCTGAAGGCCAAGCCGACATGACCCTCCACATCACCAACCTGGACAAGCACCGATACGTCTGCGGCCTGTTCTGGCAGTCGCTGTCCAAGCCGCGCGAACTCGAGCGGGAAGCCATCGACCTCGGGCGCAAGATCGATGCCGACCTGATGGTGGTCCGCATGGATCACACCACCGCCCAGGCGGGTTTCGCGCAGACCCGGGACGGCGCCAGGCGCGGCATGTATTCGCTGGCGGCGGTGGTCTCCCGGACCATGGCCAGCGAGGGCGCCTTCTACGATGGCGAACAGCAGCCCGTGCATAACTGGCTGGGCGCGTTCCGCTTGCCGGACGGCCAGTGGGTGTACTTCGCGGTGCGCGATGCCAACTTCCTGCCCAATGGCGATTTCGCCGGCAGCAAGGAGGAAGTGCTGGAGCGCCTGCAGAGCGACTACGCCCTGGGCGGCTGGAACGTGGTGGTCGGCGACGAGGAGTTGCGGGCCTTCGGATTCCACAACTTCCAGGTGCGGGAGGTCCGCAGCTTCATTCCCCAGCGGGCGGACGGCAGCCTGCGGGTCCAGCGCCGGGCCGCCCTGCGGCGGGTCGGCGGACGCCTGTCCCGGATGCACCTGGTCGCGGCCGGCGTGGCGGCCCTGGCGGTGGCCGGCGGCTATGCCTGGATGCTCTATCAGCGCGATGTGGCCGAACGCGAACGTGAGCTCGCCATGCAGCAGGTGCGCGAGCGCATCCTGCGCGAGGCGCCCCCCGTGGCCAGGCCCTGGGACAAGCGTCCCGTGCCGCCGGCCCTGGTGCGCGCCTGCATGCAGGAGTTCCGCCATCCGACCGCGGGCGGCTGGCAACTGGAGTCCTATACCTGCACGCAGCAGCAACAGGCCTATGCCTGGCGGCGCGGCGACTCCTCCGTCGCCATGCTGCGCGAGCGGGTGCCCGAGGTCGAGGTGGATCCATCCGGCGAGCGCGCGAGCTACGTGCGCCCGCTGCAACTGCCGCCCGGACCCGCCGAGGACCTGCTGGATCGCCGCCGCGCCCTGGAACCGGTGTTGTCGCACATGCAGATGATGGGCGTGCCCATCCAGGTCACGGTCGCGCCGCAGCCCATCGCGCAGGGAAGCCAGCAGCAGCCGCCGCCGAGCTGGCGCGGCTATCGGTTCACGCTGCAGAACGCCGGCGTCGAACCTTGGGAAATCGCGCGAATACTCGACCGGCCCGGCGTGAGGGTCGACCGGGTGGTCTATCAAGGGTCCCATTGGACCATGGAGGGAATGATCTATGCGGAGTAAATACCTTAGCGCGCTGCTGATGCTGGCGGCCTGGGCCGCGCAGCCGGCGCGGGCCGAGAGTACCTCGGACAGCCTGACCCGCCTCGAGGCCGAGACCATGGTCCTGAAGGCGCGCGAACGGCTGCTGGAGGTGCAGGCCAGCATCCTCGGCAAGCAGAACGAGATCGCCGCCAGGCAGAGCATCATGGCGACGCTGAACCAGGCCGAGGTGATCGGCGATCCGGTGGTGCGGGCCATCGAGGGGGTGGGCGGACGCCTGTACGCCACGCTCCAGATGAGCGATGGCAGCATCGCCGACGTCCAGCAGGGCGACACGTTGCCGGGCGGCATGAAGGTCCTGTCGATCGCCCCGCGCGAAGTCATGGTCCAGTCGGGCGGCAGGAAAATCCGCCTGGCCGCGTATGCGCCGGGCCAGGCGGGCTTGAATCCCGCCGCCGTCATGTCCGGGCCGGGCGTGGCGCGGCCGGGGGCGGGAAGATGAAACTGGGCCTCGTCAGGCGGCGCGAACAGGCGCAGGCGTTGCCGGCCGCCGGCGTGGCCGGCGATGTGCCGGGTTTCGGCGGCGCCGAGATCCTGAGCCATGCCGGCGTGCTGGAAGCCGGCGAGGAAGAGCGCAAGCTGTTGTGCCTGCTGGCCGATGGCCGGCTGCTGGTGGCCGCCGGACAGGAGCTCAATCCGCACGTGCTGTCCTACGCCGGGCGCCTGGGGCGGCTGGGCCGGCACTTCGAGCTGGTGCCCAGCAGCATGGACGTGATCCGCCGCCTGAACCGGCTGGGCGGCGTTTCGTCCGAGGCCCGGCACCAGGAACACACCATGATGCAGGTCGTCGCCAAGGACCTGCTCAACAAGGCCTGCCGCTCGCGCGCGTCGGATATCCACCTGCGTGTGCGCAAGAACGCCACCGAAATCTATTTCCGCATCCACAACGACCTGGTGCCGGTGGGCGGACAGACGCGCGAGTACGGCGAACGGCTGCTGGCGACCCTGTATGGCGCGATGACCTCGGTGTCTGACAGTTCCTACAAACCCACCGAGCGGCAGGACGCGGCCATCGCCGACCGCGACAAGCTGCCGCCGGCGCTGTATGGCGTGCGCATCGCCACCGTACCCACCAGCGACGGTTCGCTGATGGTGCTGCGTCTTCTCTATAACGATGCGGGCGACAACATCGACCTGCGTCCGCTGGGCTTTGGCGAGGCGCACGCCGCCGCGCTGCAGAAACTCAAGGAACAGCCGGTGGGCATGAACATCATCAGCGGGCCCACGGGTTCGGGAAAATCGACCACGCTGCAACGCATTCTTTCCGGCGAAATCCTCGAAGCCGAAGGGCGGCTGCACGTGCTGACGGTCGAAGACCCCGTGGAGTACCCGATCGAAGGCGCGGTGCAGACCGCGGTGACCAATGCCGGAAACGAGGAAGAGCGTTCGCGGGCTTTCGCCGCCGCCATTTCCAACGCCATGCGGCTGGATCCGGACACCCTCATGATCGGCGAGGTGCGCGACCGCGCCTCCGCCCAGAACGCCCTGCGCGGCGCGATGACCGGCCACCAGGTGTGGACCACGGTGCACGCCAATGGCGCGCTGGCCATCGTCGACCGCCTGCTCGACCTCGGGCTGCCCGTCAGCCTGGTGGCCGACCACACGGTGGTGACCGGCCTGATCAGCCAGCGCCTGGTCAAGAAGCTCTGCCCCAGCTGCAAGCGGCCGCTGGCGCGGCATCCGGACGCCATTCCCGCGGCCATGCTGGCGCGGGTCCGGCAGGCGGTGTCGTCCACGCTGGAAGGCGTGTGCGTGACGGGCGCGGGCTGCGACGCCTGCACGGGACACGGCACCGTGGGCCGCACCGTCGTGGCCGAGATCATCATCCCCGACGACCGCTTTTTCCGGCTGGTGCGCCAGGGCGAAAAAACCGAGGCGCTGGCCTACTGGATGGGCGAACTGGGGGGGCAGACCATGCTGGAACACGCCATCGGAAAAGTCGCCGCCGGCGAACTGGATCCGCGCATGGCCGAGAAGGTGGTCGGCCACCTGGTCCTGGAGCGCGGCCGCGCCCAGCCATTCCTGAGCGTCGTGGAGGGTGCCCATGCGACTTGATATCAACCGGTTGTGGGCCAGGACCCAGTTCACCGATACGGCGCGGCTGCGCCTGTATCGCAAGATGTCCACGATGCTGGCCAACGGCCTGCCCTTGCTGCGGGTGCTGGAGGAATTGCGCTACCGCGAATCGCGCGAGGGCAAGCGGCCCCGGGAACCGTTGGCGGTCATCCTGGACGACTGCCGGCGGGGCGTGCAGAACGGCCGCCTGTTCTCGGAAACGCTGGAAGGCTGGGTGCCCAGGTCCGAGCAGATGATATTGATGGCCGGCGAGCAGTCCGGCCAGCTGGAGCAGACGCTGCTCGCGGTCGTGACCGTGGTGCAGGCGCGCAAGAAGATCCAGGCGGTCATCGTGGGCGGCATGGCGTATCCGCTGGCCATCCTGGGGCTGGTGCTGGTCTACGTGTACCTGTTCGGCACCAAGGTGATCCCGCAGTTCGCGATGATGATGGATCCGGCCACCTGGAAAGGCGCGGCGCGGTCGTTGTACCTGATGTCGATATGGGTCCAGAACTGGATGGGCTACACGCTGGCGGCGCTGGTCCTGCTGCTGGTGCTGCTGTTCGTCTCCATGCCGCGCTGGCGCGGCACGCTGCGGGTCTGGGCCGACAACCTCCCGCCGTATTCGATCTACCGGCTGATGGTGGGCAGCGGTTTCCTGATGGCCTTCTCGGCCTTGCAGGGCGCCGGCGTGACGGTGGAGAAAGCCTTGATGCGCCTGTCCCACACGGCGCAGCCGTGGCTGCGGGAGCGCCTGGACGGCGCGCTCCTGGGCGTGCGCTCGGGATTGAACTGCGGCGAGGCTTTGCGCAACACAGGATATGGATTCCCGTCGCGGGAGGTCATCGACGACCTCTGCGTGTACGCGGAATACAAGGGATTCGCCCAGGCTGTGAAGCTGATGGCGGATGAGTGGGTGGAGCGGGGGGTGGAGGTCGTCTCTCTTCGTATGAAGACGCTCAACGGCTTTGCCATCGTGACCATGGCTGTGGTCATCGGCTGGCTGGTGGTCGGCTTCTTCGGCATCCAGCAGGAAATCGCGGCGCTTGCCCGCGCACGTTAATCGTTCAACTTTGACTAGAGGTCAATCATGCATGTCGAAAAAATAAGCAATCTGCACGGCCAGCCCATCCGCTCCGACAATGCGCGGCAGCGCCAGCGCGGCGCGTCGCTGCTGGAAGGCATCGCCTACCTGGGCATCGCCGCCATCGTGGTGGTGGGCGCCATTTCCCTGTTGACGGGGGCGTTCGGCAGCGCCAAGTCCAACCAGTCCATCGAGGAAGTGATCAGCCTGCGCACGGCGGTACGCAAGCTGTACCTGGGGCAGGCCTATCCCACCACTGGCGTGGTCCAGACGCTGATCGCCGCCAAGGCGGTGCCCGGCACGCTGGCGGTGAACACGACGACCAACACCCTGACCAACAGCTGGCGCGGTTCGGTGACCATTGCCGCCTCCAGCAACGGTTTTTCCATCACCTATCCGGCGGTACCCAAGGAAGTGTGCGTCGGCATGCTGTCCGGCGCTCATGGTTGGTTCTCGATCATCGTCAATGAGACGGACGTCGCTCTCATTCCGGTCACCGCCAGCGAAGCTACCACCAGGTGTGACACGAACGACAACACCATCATCTTTGGCTCGACCTGATCCGTTTCGACCCCTGGGCGTGGGGGGGGGGGGGGGGGGGGGGGGGGGGGGGGGGGGGGGGGGGGGGGGGCGGGGTCCCCCCCCCCCCCCCCCCCCCCCCCCCCCCCCCCCCCCCCCCCGGGACCCAACCCGAGGAGCCGCGTATGTGGAATGTCGCCGTGCTGGTCGTCCTGATCTCGCTGGCGGGGGTCTACGCCACCCGGAATCTCCAGTCGCTGGACGCCGCCCAGGGTAGCCTGGCCGCCAGCGATGCCGCCGAGATGGGCATCTACCGCCAGGCCGTGATCGACTACTTCAGCGTGAACGACCTGCGGGGGACGAGCGTGGCGGCTGCCACGCTGAAAAGCGGCGGCCACCTGCCGGCCTGGAGCCGCCTGTACCAACAGGCGGGCGCGCTGGCCTGGAGCAACTACCGCGACGCCAATGGCGTGATCTACGTCTACGCGCTGGCCGTGCCGGACAGGAACCTGGCGGGCGAACTGGCGCAACTGGCCCGCCATTCGGTGCTGCTGGGTATCTATGAGCGCGCATCACCCACCTTGCAGTCGCCGGTCCATGGCAATACCGGCATCCCGATTTCCGTTCTTTCAGGAAGGTCGATACCGGACGGCGCGCCTGTCTGGATCGCGATGACAAAATGACCAAGATACCGACCAAGATGCCGCGCCGCGCGGTTGCCCGGCACCCCCGCCAGCAAGGTGTCGCCCTGCTGGAAATCCTCGGCGCGCTGGCCATCGGCGCGGTGCTGCTGCTGGGGCTTGCCGCGATGGTGGAGACGTCGCTGGAAGACATGAAAGGGCAGCAGGCCTCGCACCATCAGTCCCAGGTCGCGGCGGCCGGCCAGAAATACATCGCGGCCAACAGCGCCAGTCTCCAGGCCGCGCTGCCGGCCGCCGGGTCGCTGGTGGCCGTCGGGGTCCCCCAACTGGTCACGGGCCGGTTCCTGCCCGCGGGTTTCGCCACCGAGAATATCTATGGACAGACGCCGTGCGTGCTGATCCGCCGGCCCGATCCCGCCGGCAATCCGGACCGGTTCGACGCGCTGGCGGTCACGCGTGGCGGTCAGCAGATTCCCGATGGCATCCTGGCCGTGGTCGCCGCCAATGCCGGACCCGGAGGCGGCTACATCAGCATCCGCGCCACCGCGACAGCCAGGGGTTCCACCTGGAGCAGCAGCACCGCCAGTTTTCGTTCGGCCACCTGCGGCGGCACCGCCGCGCTGAACGGCGGCGCGGGCGACGGCGGCCGCCTGGCCTCCAACCTGTTCCACGACGGCCCGGACCAGTTCGGCGCGGACTTTCTCTACCGCAACGCGGTGCCCGGCCGGCCCGAGCTCAATCGCATGAACACGCCGGTCCGCATGGGCGGCGCCGCGCTGGTGACGATGGGTTCGTCCTGCCTGAACGCCGCGGGCGTGGCCGAGGCGGGCATGGCCATCGATTCCGCCACCCGCGTCATCCTGACCTGCGGCGGCAGCGGGGTCTGGTCGTCGCCTTCGCAGTGGAAAGAGCCGGTCGCCACCTATGCCGGCCTGCCGTCCTCGGGCAACCTGGCCGGAGACGTGCGCATGGTGACCGGCCTGTCGCGCGCCTTCACCTTCAATGGCAGCGCCTGGGTGGCGCTGGCGGTGGACCAGAACGGCAACATGAACGTGCCGGCGGCGCTGACCGCGGCCAATGTCACCACGACCCAGAACATCCGGGCCGGAGGCAACATCCATGCCGTGGGCAACATCACCGCGGACGGATCGGTCGGCGCCGGGCTGGACCTGGTGGCAGGCCATGACGTGATCGCCCGCGACGTATTTGCCGCTCGCAACATCCGCGCCACGGTCGATATCCAGGCCGGGCAAGATGTCACTGCCAGCCGCGATGTGATCACCCAGGGCTTGCAGGTGAACCGCTGGGCATCGACCCCGGCCATTACCATCGGCACCAATTCCTTCGTGCCCGGACAGCCCTGCAACTATCTAGCTTCCGATCCCTTCGATGACGCCGTGCGCATCAGGTATCCGCACGGAACGGTCGTGACGGACGCCAACCGCGTACCGCTGATTTGCGGTGCGGACAGCACGATGAGATACGCCAATGGAACCTATACGCCTTGAACGTTACCGCCGCCGCGCCGGCCCGCTGCTACGGTCCGCCGCGCTGGCCCTGGCCTGCCTGGCCAGCTCGCCGGCGCAGGCGTGCTGGCATGAGGTCGCCTCATGGTATGGCATCAATGTGCACCTGCTTTATGCCATTGCCAAGACTGAATCCAACCTGAATCCCAACGCCATCAACAAAGGCAACAAGAACGGCTCCTACGACATCGGCCTGATGCAGATCAACAGCAGCTGGCTGCCGACGTTGCGCAAGCACGGGGTCAGCGAGGAGAAATTGAAGGATCCCTGCGTCAACCTCCAGGTAGGGGCGTGGATCCTGGCGCAGAACATGCAGCGCATGGGCGTGACGTGGGAGGCGGTGGGCGCCTACAACGCCCGCAATCCACAACTGCGTGTCAGGTACGCACAAAAGGTGTACAAGAATATACCGAGGGAGATCCTCGAACAGGCATCCCAATGACCGCCGGCGCGTCACACATTCGCAATGCTGGGACATTGCCGGGAGTGGCTTTAACCTGCCGTGCCGCATGGACAAATCGGTCCAGTGAGCTTTGTTGAGTATTCCCAGCGGTCCTGGCATGTATAGTAGACTTCCTCCGCAAGATGCCGCCGTCGAACCGGCCCGCGGGCTGCCATTTCCTCCAATGGCACCGTGGCACATTGGTGCATGGAATGTGAACCATC
Organism: Pigmentiphaga sp. MLSB6-MA01; assembly: GCF_058793475.1. Classification (NCBI taxonomy): domain Bacteria; kingdom Pseudomonadati; phylum Pseudomonadota; class Betaproteobacteria; order Burkholderiales; family Alcaligenaceae; genus Pigmentiphaga; species Pigmentiphaga sp. MLSB6-MA01. The sequence goes on from NZ_JBXAFV010000019.1 coordinate 38,147, forward strand.
GGACATTTCAGGAAGAACCGGCAAGGCGTGCATTTCCCTCCTTTCACGAAAAAAAGTGCTTACATTTCAGGTGGCTGAATGTCCAACGAGCATTTCTTCACCCGCGATATCCAACAGGAATTGCTCGCCCTGGTCAATTCCTCGCAGACGTTCTCGGACGTGCACATCGAGCAGGACCAGCCGCTCATGCTCAAGACGCCGCGCGGGTGGACGCCGGCCAATGACGTCCCGGTGTCGATCGACTACCTGGCGCCCCTGTTGTCCGCCATCGACGAGGACTGGGAAGACAAGATCATCGACGGTGCGATAGACCGGCCCCTGGTGCTGGGCGAATGGCGCCTGCGCTGCAATGTCTACCGCATGGCGCGCGGCAGCAAGGTGGCGGTGTCCATCCGCCGCTTCCCGCTCCAGCCGCTGCCGCTTGAACGCACCGGGCTGCCCGCCTACGTGAAGACCGTGCTGGAGGCCACCAAGGGCATCATCCTGGTGACCGGGCCGACGGGGGCGGGCAAGACCACCACCATCGCTTCCATGCTGGACCACATCAATGCCACGCGGCACGGGCACATCATCACCATCGAGGAACCCATCGAGTACGAGCTGCGGCGCAAGCTGTCGATGGTCTCGCAGAAGGAAGTGCCGACCGATACGCCCAGCTTCTCGTCGGGCCTGCGCGAGGCGCTGCGGCAGAAGCCCGACGTGCTGATGGTGGGGGAAATCCGCGATTTCGATACCGCCGCCACGGTGCTGCACGCGGGCGAGTCCGGGCACCTGGTGCTGGCCACGCTGCATACCAGCAACGCGGTGCGCGCCATCAGCAAGCTGCTGGGCTTCTTTCCGCAGGACCAGCGCGCGCAGCGCGCGGCCACCCTGGCCGAGACCCTGGTCGGCGTGGTCTTCCAGAGCCTGCTGCCCTCCGAGGACGGCGAGCATCATGTGATGGCCAGCGAAATGGTCTTCAACAACAACCAGCAGATCGCCTCGTTCATCGCCGATCCCGACAAACTGCCGATGGTGGGCGACTTCATGAAGCGCAAGGAAGACAACATGTCGCGCAGCCTGAACGAAGTCCTGGTGCAACTGGTGCAAAGGAAAAGCGTCTCGGCGCGCGACGCGCTGCGCGTGGCGTACAACCGGCTGGAACTGCACGAGATGCTCAACAGCGCGAAACGCTGAGAATCCTCAAGCTTGCCCGTCGCGGGGAACCTGTCCCGCGTCGCTCGGTACTCATGGGTAACCTAGACAAGAAGGGGCACCCATGTCCAGAAACCGCTTCATCGATCTCGTCAACGAGTTCTGCGCGCTGGCTCGGCTCGACCAGCCGGCGCAACTGGCAGAGGGGCATGCCGTCGAGGTCGACGGCGTCGACTTCATCTTCCAGTACGACGAGGAATATGCCCCCGAGCATGTGATGCTGTACTGCGACTTCGGCGTTCCGCCCGAAGAGCGGTTGCTGGACGTCTACGAAGCGCTGCTGGAAACGAACATGATCGTCTACGGCGCCAGTTCCCCCGCTTTCATGCTGGGGCCGGACAAGCGCGTGACCTTCGGCTACCAATGCCGGCTGGCCGACGTCAGGGCGAACCAACTGATCGGGATCCTGCAAAAGCTGGCCGGCCAGGCCAAGGACTGGCGCACCGACCATTTTCTCGAAGCGTCGCTGGCGTAGGACGGCGAAGATGAGCAGAATCAACAATCCGCCGGACATCCAGGCGGGCTACCTGTATCGGCCGGACGACCACACCGGTGTGGTCACCGCGAAACGGGCCGACTTCAGGCCCGGTGTCAACGACAAGCTGACCAACATGCTCGCGCGCAGCGGCCATCCGCGCGCCGCCGGCTTCGTCAATGCGGTGCGCGCCTTCGACCTGGGGCTGAGGCGGTCCATCAATACCCGCCAGCTCGACAGCGCACGTGCCCGGATCGAAAAGATGGGGCAGGAGGCCGCCTCGGCGGGAACGGACGAGAAGTCCGTGGGTAGGCGGGATCGCCTGGACGCCAGGGTTCACGACCTGGAAATCAAGGACGACCGGCTGGCTGCCAAGCAGGAGCTGTCGGTCGCGGCGCGCCAGGGCAAGCTCGACGATGCCGTGCCGATCGCCAATGAATACCAGCGGGCCGCGTTGCGCGATCGTGGGTACACCGAGGCCACGGGGAGCCTGTCCAAGACCGGGCTGGATCGGGAGCAAAGCCAGTACCTGGTTTCGTCCGTCGATGGCCACCGCATCCGTATCAATGCGGATCGTCCCCCCTTGCTGGCGCGGATGGTGGCGTCGTCGGTCAGCGCCGCGTACGACCGTGGGTCGAGTGGAGCGGCCGCCGCCGCGCGCAGTACCGCGCAGCACGCGCTGGTCGGGGTGGAAGCGGCCGCCCGGTATGTCCAGGGGGCGGCCGCGCGGGGGCTGTCGAACAGCAAGTTGCTGGACGAGGGGTCGCGCGCCCGCATGGCGGCCTCGGCCGAGCGCGCGACCGGCGCGCGCGACATGCTGCGGTCGTCGCTACAGGGCAGGAGCGCCCTGAATGCCGCCTTTGGCCTGGCGGTCGATGCGCAGCGGGCCTCGGCGCAGCAGCGCCTGGATACCCAGGCTGAGCATGGCTACCTGGTGCGGGATGTCCAGCATGGCGTCAAGCCGCCGCAGACGCGCATGCTGGAGCGCCGTATCGACGCTTACTACCGCGGCAAGGCGCAAGCCGCCGGCCAGGTCGAGGGGGAGGGCGGGGCGCCGCCGGCCCCCCGGGCGGGACGCATGATGCGGTTTGTCGTGGGGGTCGCCAATACCGGAACGCTCGCGTCCATCCATATGCATGGCGGGGCGGGCATGACCGCATACTGGCGGGCCAGCGTCAAGGATGGCCACGAAGACCGGCATCTCGCCGCCGGGGCAAGGCATGGGGCGGCCGAGGCGGCCGCGGGCTACAAGTACGGTGCCCGCCAGGCGGCCTTGCAGGGGCGGTTGACGGAATTCCTGCAAGAGCCGCATGCGGCGGGGGCGATGGATGACTTCCTTGCCGACCCGCCCGCCGACCGCCGTTGACCCGATGCCCGCGTGTCATCCGATCTCTTGCGGCAAGCTGTCGAAAAACGGCTCGGGGGGCAAGTGGACGGCGGGCAAGGGGGACGGCCGGGTGTCCAGGGAAGGGCGGGCGCGCAGCTTGGCACCGGCCCGCAGCAGCGCCTCGGCGCTGTCCTGTCTCGGTGCCTGGACGGCAAGCAGGCGGATCAGGCTCGAGGCCGAGGCTTGCGACATCGGGTCACAGGCAAGCAGGGACGTGATCAGGGACTCGATATGCCGATCGAGTTCGGAGCGCGGCACGACCTCGTGGGCCAGCCCCAGCTCACGGGCGCGTGCGGCACCGAAACCTTCGGTGGTCTGGAAGTAGCGGCGGCATTGCCGCTCGCCGATCGCACGCACCAGATAGGGGCTGATCACGGTAGGCAGCATGCCCACCCGGCTGTCGGTGATATGGAATACCGCATCTTCGGCGGCGACGCAGATGTCGCAGGCGGCCGCCAGGCCCACGGCCATGCCCATCGCCAGGCCCTGTACGCGAGCGATGGTGGGAACCCCGCACTCGGCCAGCGTCTGTAGCATCTGCGCGAGTTTGCGCATGTCTGCCATGGCGGTGTTGAGGGGAGCGCTGGCCTGGTCGCGCAGCCAGCCGATCTCGGTGCCACAGGAAAAAATGTCCCCCTTGGCCGCGAGTACGATCGCCCTGGCTTCGCCGCTCCTGGCCAGGCGGCCGACTGTGCGTGTCAGCGCGTGGGCCGTGTCGCGGTCGATCGCGTTCGCGTCGGATGTCCTGTCCAGCCAGACCCATCCGATCCGGTCGCCGCCGTGGATGCGCATCTCGACGTCGATGCAAGAGTGCCGTGTCCCTGCGTTCATCATGTGGTCCGTCTGTTTCCTGCTGCCGCTGCATGGCCGCACCGTCGTCGCCGGGCGGGAGGCTGGAGTCGTGGCGCCATGAAGCGAGCAGCCACGGTTCTGCGGCATGCTGCGGCGGGGGCACGCGGCATGCCTAGCTATCGGTGAGACTGGTTATGAGGCGCTGTGGGCCTCTTCCGGGTAGAAGCGGCTTGCGTACGCGGGTACTGCCAAGCGCGTCGGGTCACTATATGACGCGGTTTTTTTTTGCGTCAATACCGGGCGGAAAAAATAAACAGGTAAAGATCGGGCGCTTCCTGCCGATATCGCACGGTAGCTTCCGGGGGATCCGTCTGGAACGGATCAAGCTTCCCTATAGTCGAGCGGAAGGTCTTCAGCGGTACTGCCGCCGACCGGGTCGAGCCGGTAGCCCTGGTTGTAGGCGGTGCGTATCACGACCACCTGGCGGCCGTCGACCTGCAGCTTCCTGCGCAGCTTGTAGACATGCTGTTCGATCGTGCGCCCCGCGATCTCGCTGCCCGCGCTCCAGATGACCGAGCCCAGTGTCTCGCGCGAGATGTAGACACCCGGCGATGAAAAGAACAGCCAGGCCATGCTGAACTCGCGCGGCGTCAGCGCAATGGCGTCGCCCTGGTAGGTGAACCTGCCGGCATCGCGGTCCAGTTGAAAGCCCGCGTACTCGATCATCCGCCGGGGTTTCTGCGGCGCGCAGCGGCGCCTGACGGCATGGATGCGCGCGATCAATTCGACGGCATCGAACGGGCGGCGCAGGAAGTCATCGGCGCCGCTGTCCAGCGCATGGGCCGCGACGCCCCCGCCGCAGGCGGGCGAGAGAATCAGCGCGGGGGTGTGGTCGCCGCTGCGCATGCCCAGCCAAAAGAAAATGCCGTCTTCCACGTCGCCGCCGATGTCGATGATGACGAAATCAAAGGGCTGGCGCTTCAAGGTGCGCAGCAGCGTGACTTCCGAATCGAACCGCGTGGGATGGAAGCCCGCCCCGACCAGTGCGCCTCTTACCTGGTCATAGACGGTGGGGTTGCGGATATAGCATGCAATGTTCATTCGATGGGCGTGGCCGGAGTCATGACACCTGCTGCTGCACGTGGCATGCCGTGCCGTGCGGGCGACCAGGGTGGTGGGAAACGAAGCCACCGGGCCGTTGGCCGGCGAGTGGATATAGTAGAGGAAAACCGCCGCGCATACTCATCAAATTCGTGATTGATGAAGCCGGCATGGCGAGATGCGGCGCGCGCGGCCATCGATTGTGAGCGTCTGCTATCCGCTGGATGGGCGGCTGCCGGGGATGAAGAGAAGTCCAAGGTGCTCCGGTCCGTTGTTTCCTCAAGCAAAACGATGTATCATGAATGAATCCGCGCCGTTTCCGGCGTTCGAGGCTGGCCGAGGCGGGCAGCCAAAGGGAATATCCATGAGTTACACCGTCGATGCGGTAAGCAAGGCGATCGAGTTGCTTTTCCTGGTGGCCGAAGAAGGCGGGAAGGGCGTGACCGAACTGGCGCGGCTGTCGGGCAATACGAAGGCCCGCGCGTTCCGCTTGTTGACCACGCTGGAGGAAAGCGGGCTGGTGCGCAGGCAGACCCCCATGGCCACCTACAGCCTGGGGTATCGGGCGCTCATCATAGGCAGCGCGGCGCAGGCGCAGCTGAGCCTGATCAGCGTGGCCAAGGACATCCTCGAACCCATCGGGCGGGAATGCAACGAGAGCGTGCTGGTGCGCATCCGCGACGGCGCCGAGACGGTCTGCGTGGCCTGGTGGGATGCTCCGCACGCGCTGCGCGTGCACAGTCAGTTGGGGGACCGCCGGCCGTTGTTCGTGGGCGCATCGGGCAAGCTGCTGCTGGCGCACGCGCCAGAGGACATCCAGGAAGGCGTGTTGAGCGGCAAGCTGGAACGTTTCACGCCCAACACCATCGTCAAGCGCACCGAGCTCAGGCGCGAATTGAAGAAAATCCTGGCCGAAGGCTACAGCACCTCCCTGCTCGAAAAAAGCGACGACATGGTGGCGGTGGCCGCCCCCATCCGCGATGCCAGCGGTTCGGTCATCGCCTCGCTGTCGATGACGGCGCCGGTCACGCGCGTGCCCAGGAACAAGCTGGGCAAGTATGTCGACATCATCAAGTTCGCCGCCGCGCGGTTTTCAGCCTCGCTCGGCTATCAGGGCGGATAGCCTTTCCCGATATCCCGGGCAGCCTGGCGGTTGCCGGAACTACTGACAAACCCTCGGTCCATGCCGGGGGTTTTTCTTTTTCCGCCTTCTTTGGCGCGGATCTCTATGGCTTTCGCATTGCCGCAAATACGGGCTCCGGGAGTGGGCCGATTTGGTGCGGAGCCTTGTGTGGCGTGCATTTTCACGGTGCGCCTGCGCACAATATCCGAGTGGAATTTCCTTTCTCCGCCCCACGATGGTTCGCAAATGTCTCATCTAATAAAACACTATATCGATATAAGAAACATGTTGACGCTTGCGAAGCACGCAAATAAGATGTCGTCAGTCGTTACAGAGGATTGCACATCGAAACGACTTGAGTTCGACCGAAAGACCTACGGCCAGGGGCCGGATGGCTGACGAAAAAAGGGAGAAGTACATGAAGAAGTCGGCATTATTGGTGCTGTGTCTGGGGGCGGCGGGGGCCGCGCATGCTCAGAACAATGTCACGCTTTATGGGGTGGTCACGGGTGGGGTGGGCTATGTGAACAAGATTGGGTTAACGCCTGCCAGCGCGCGCCAGACCGGTAGCCGTTGGGGGGTGGACTCGGGCCAGTACACCCAATCCCGGTTTGGTATGCGCGGAACCGAGGACCTGGGCGGTGGCCTCAAGGCCAACTTCGTGCTCGAAGGCGGCCTGACCATCGACAACGGTGCCTCCGGCCAGGGCGGGGCGACCTTCGGCCGCCGCACCACGATCGGGCTGACCGGTTCGGCGGGCACGATCGAGCTGGGCCGTCGCAAGGACTACACCGACATCATCGCGGTCCAGTTCGCCACGACGACCCGCATGCTGCCGTTCACGGCGAAGGCGCATGCCAACAACCTGGATCGCGCCACCGGGTCACGCGGCAACAACATGGCCTTCTACCTGACCCCGGAGTGGAACGGCTTCCAGGGCAACCTGGCCTATGCCTTCGGCGAGCGGGCGGGCGACTTCCGGAACGGACGGGCGTTCGGATTCGGCGGCACCTACAAGAACGGGCCGTTCGCCATCGGTGCCGCCTACTGGCAGTCGCACAAGGGCAATGTCGTGGCAGCGGCAGGTACCACCCCCGCGTCCAACAGCAGCAGCGACGATGGCGCGACCAGCGGCGCGGGTTGCAACACCGCCGCCTTGGGCAGCAGCGGCGATACCTGCCTGAAAGTCATCGTGGTGGGTGCCAGCTACAAGCTGGGCGATGCGCTGCTGCGGGGCCAGTACTCGCACGTCTCGCAGCCGTTGGTGAATGCGTCGTCGGGTGCGGCGCCGAACTTCGCCACCATCTTCTCCGCCAGCGCGGGCAGCGCCGCGTTCACCGCCGGGGGCATCAACAACCGCAAAGCCAACGTTTTCGACCTCGGCGTGGACTACAAGCTGGGGCAATGGCTGCTGAAGGGGGCCGTCATCCATTCGCGCTATGACTTCATCGGCGCCAGCAACTCCGGCAAGCTGACCGTGCTTGCCGCGGGGGCGGACTACAACCTGACGCGGCGCACGCTGCTGTACGGCATGGCCGGCGTGATGAAGGCGTCGGATATGTACAGCCCCGGCCTGACCGCCAACGGCGCGCCGGGGGTGGACAACTCCCAGATGGCCATGATGGCGGGCGTCCTGCACCGCTTCTGATCCGCGAGTACCGCTTTTTCTCCCTTTTTTCCTGTGATCGAGGGAGGGGCTTCCGCCCGGCGGCCGTCCGGGAAATCGAGTTCTTGACCCGTGTCGGCCGCCAATATATTGTCTTTTCTAGTGAAACGAATCGAGAGGTGAAGCTATGTGGGACGTTGCAAGAAGAAGGCTGGGCCTGCTGTGTCTGGCCGGATTCCTGGGTGCGGGTGGGGCGGCGAATGCCGCCGACCTGAAAATAGGGTTCAAGTCGGAAGTCACTTCTGCCGATCCACATGTGCTGAATGGCGCCAATCGCAACTTGTGGGCGCACGTCTACGAGACGCTGGTGGCCCAGGATCACAACCTGCGGCCCAAGCCCAGCCTTGCGCTTTCCTGGAGCCTGGTCAATCCGACCACCTGGGAGTTCAAGCTGCGTCCGGACGTGAAGTTCCAGAACGGCGAAACGATGGCGGCCGAGGACGTGAAGTACTCCATCGAGCGGGCCATGCAACTGACCGGGCCGCGTACCTACCGCTCCTATCTCAGGGATGTGGACTCGGTGTCGGTCACCGCGCCGTTGACCGTCCAGATCAAGAGCAAGCGCGTCAGCCCGACGCTGCCCGAGAACGTCGGCCTGATAGGCATCCTTCCCAGGTCCCTGGGCGAGAACGTCAGTGAAGACAGCTTTGCCACCGGCAAGTCGGCCATCGGCAGCGGTCCCTACAAATTCACGAGCTGGGCGCACGGCCAGAGGCTGGTTCTGAGCAAGAACGCCGACTACTGGGGGGCGAAGGAGCCGTGGGATACCGTCACGTTCCAGTTCATCCCGCGCGAGCCCGCGCGCGCCGCCGCGCTGCTGTCGGGTTCCGTCGACCTGATCAATGACTTCGCTTCCAACATGGGGGACGCGTTCAAGAACTACCAGGTCACGTCGGTGACCTCCTACATGCTCAACTATCTGGCGCTGGACCAGGCACGCGACAGCTCGCCCTTTGTGAAGGGGCCGGATGGCGCGCCGCTGGCGAACAATCCGCTGAAGAACGTGAAGGTCCGGCAGGCCTTGATGTCCGCCGTCAATCGCGACGGCATCATCAAGTTCCTGATGAAGAGCGACGCGACGGCATCCGAGCAACTGGTTCCGAAGGGCTTCTTCGGCTATGACGCCAATCTCAAGCTGCCGCCGCACGACCAGGCGAAAGCGAAGGCCCTGCTGGCGGAAGCCGGCTATCCGTCCGGGTTCCAGCTCACCATCCATTGCCCGAACAACCGCTACATCAACGATGCCAGGCTGTGCGAGGCCGTGGCGCAGTCGTTCAGCCAGATTGGCGTCAAGACCGATGTGTCCGCGATGCCCTACGCGGTGTTCCAGACCCGCGCATTCGGTGGCGGCCCGAATGGCGAGCCTGAATTCAGCGTGTTCCTGGTCGGCAACGGGGCCGTCACGGGCGACTCCCTGACGGGCCTGGTCTCCACCATTCACTCGTTCAACAAGCCCGCCATGACCGGTGCGAGCAACTATGGCCGGTATGGCAACAAGGAAGTCGATGAACTGATCGACACGGCGGCCGCCACGCCGGACAACAAGACACGCGAGGATCTGCAGAAAAAGGCGGCATCGCTGGCCTTGAATGACGGCGCCATCATTCCCTTGCTGCATCTGAATGCATCCTGGGCCATGAAGAAGAATTTCACGCTGACCCCCCGCGCGGACGGATTCACGATGGCCATGGATATTCGTTCCAAATAAGAAGACGCCACGGTGGAGGAGTCCGGGTCTCGCTTCCACTCGTGGCGGACAAGCAGTGCAGCTGTTCTCCAGGCAGCGGTGAGTATTTGCGACGTCACTCGTGGCGTCGCTTTTTTTCGGCCTTTTCCCTCTCCGGGGGCGGCGCGAAATATTCAGATTTTCTTTGACATCGTGTCGATAAGTGAGATAGAGTATCGTTTGATGATACAGCGTTGCACGTAGTGCAATGAAACGAAGCGATGGAACGAGCCTGTCGCGGGCCCGGTGGCTACGGGGCTGACAGGCCGCAAGAAGGAAGCGGAGTGCAACGATGTTTGAAATGATGATGCAGCGGGCACTGCAAAGCGTGCTGGTGATATTCGTGATGTCGGTGCTGGCGTTCGTCGGCATCAACCTGGTGGGAGATCCCATCCATTTGCTGGTGGCGCCCGATGCCTCGCACGAGGAAATCCAGCTCGCGTCCCAGGAGCTTGGCCTGGACTTGCCGGTCCACGAGCAGTACGTGCGCTTCCTGGGCAACGCACTGCGGGGCGACCTGGGCAACTCGTTCGTGTTCAATCGTCCCGCCGTCGGACTCATTTTCGAACGCATGCCGGCCACGTTCGAGCTCGCCACCATGGCGCTGCTGCTCACGGCGCTGGTGGGTGTCCCGCTGGGCCTGTGGGCGGGGTTGCGGCCCGGCAGCCGGCTCCACAAGTTCGCGATGAGCTTCTCGATATTCGGGGTCACCATGCCGGTGTTCTGGCTGGGCCTGATCCTGATCCTGGTGTTCTCCGTCAACCTCGGCTGGCTGCCGTCGGGCGGGCGCGGTGAAACGACCTCGCTGCTGGGCATACAGGTGAGCTTCCTGACCTGGGACGGCCTCAAGTTCATGCTGCTTCCCGCCTGTACGCTTGCCCTGAACAACATTGCGCTGATCATGCGTATCACCGAAGCGGGCACCCGCGAGGTGGCGGTCCAGGAGTATGTCAAGTTCGCGCGGGCCAAGGGGGTCGGGCCGACGCGCCTGATGACGCGCCATATCCTGCCGAACGTGCTGATCCCCGTCGTCACCGCGATGGGCATCGAGTTCGGCCACCTGATCGCCTTTTCCCTGATCACCGAAACCATCTTCGCCTGGCCCGGCATGGGCAAGCTGATCATCGACTCCGTCCTGCAACTGGACCGCCCCGTGGTGGTGGCCTATCTGATGGTCGCGCTGTTGTTGTTCGTGATCATCAATTTCGTGGTCGACATGCTCTACCTGGTGCTGGACCCCAGGCTGCGTACGAAGGCCGCTTGAGCGGGATGACCGGAAAGATGAACCAGGCTGTATTGAAACGGGGCGGGCTACACCGCCGGACCAAGATGATGATGAATGATATCGACGCCAAAGCCATCCCGCCGGAGCGGGGGGAGCCGCCACTGGCGGCGCCCGAGCATCCGATGCGCCTGTTGGCGCGCCGCTATCTGAAAAGCCGGGTCGGAACGGGCGCGGCGATCCTGCTGCTGCTGATCACCCTGATCGCGATATTCGCTCCCGTGATCGCGCCCCAGGATCCCTACGACCTGACGAAAGTGTCGATCATGGAGGCCGAGCGCCGGCCCGGGGAGTCCAGCGCCGATGGTCGGACGCTCTATCTGCTGGGGACGGACGGCGCCGGCCGCGACATGTTGAGCGCCATTTTCTACGGCCTGCGCATCAGCCTGGGCATAGGCGTGATCAGCGCGCTGGCCGCGCTCGGGATCGGCACCTTCATGGGGCTGCTGGCCGCCCACTTCGGTGGCAGGGTCGACGCCGTCATCATGCGGGTGGTCGACGTGCAGCTCAGCCTGCCGACCATCCTGGTGGCACTGATCCTGCTGGCGGTGCTCGGCCAGGGGGTGGACAAGACCCTGATGGCACTGGTGCTGGTCCAATGGGCGATCTTCGCGCGCAACGTCCGTGGCGCCGCCCTGGTCGAGCGGGGCAAGGAATACATCGAGGCGGCGCTTGGCCAGGGGCTGCCGGCGCGGCGGATCATGTTCCGCCACGTGCTGCCGAACTGCATGGCGCCGCTCATCGTGACCACCACCAACCAGATGGCCAATGCCATCACGCTCGAGGCCACCATGAGCTTCCTCGGCATCGGCCTGCCGCAAACCCAGCCGTCGCTGGGGCTGCTCATCTCCAACGGTTTTGACTACATGCTCTCCAACCAGTACTGGATCAGTGTCTTTCCCGGCGTCGCGCTGGTGCTGCTGGTCGTCTCGGTCAGCCTGGTCGGAGATCGCCTGCGTGTGGCGCTCAACCCCAAGCTCGATTCCTGAGGCGACATCATGGCACTGCTGGAAGTAAACGACCTGGTCACCGAGTTCCACACCGAAGAAGGCGTGGCCCGGGCTCTCGACAACGTCTCGTTCACGCTGGAGCGCGGCAAGGTGCTGGGCATCGTGGGCGAGTCCGGTTCTGGAAAGTCGGTGACGGCGTTCTCGCTGATGAACCTGATCGACCCGCCGGGCAAGGTGGCGGGTGGGCAGATCCTGTTCGATGGCGAAGAGTTGCGCGGCGCCTCGGCGCGGCGATGGAGCGAACTGCGTGGCACGCGCATGGCGATGGTGTTCCAGGATCCCATGATGTCGCTGAACCCGGTCATGAAGATCGGTTCGCAACTGGCTGAAACCGTCGCCATCCATACGAAGGCGACGCGTGCCGACATCGATGAAAGGGTGTACCAGGCCCTGAAGCGCGTGGGCATTCCGGCGCCGCGCGAACGCATGAAGTCCTACCCGCACGAGCTTTCGGGCGGGATGAGGCAGCGCGTGGCGATCGCAAACGCCATCATCAACAATCCGGACCTCATCATTGCCGACGAGCCCACGACCGCGCTGGACGTCACCATCCAGGCCCAGATCCTGTACGAAATGCAGAACCTGGCGCGCGAGAGCGGTACCGCGCTGATCTGGATCACGCATGACATCAGCGTGGTCAAGGACCTGGCCGACGACCTGTGCGTGATGTATGCCGGGCGCATCATCGAGCGCGGTCCGGTGGACGAGGTGATCGCCGACCCGCAGCACCCGTACACCCGGGGGTTGATCGATTCGCTGCCGCATGCCGAGAACCATGGCCGGCGCCTGTACTCGATCCCCGGGGCGACGCCCCCCTTGCTGGCGTTGCCGGCGGGCTGCTCGTTCGCGCCTCGCTGCTCGCGGGCCGGACGCATATGCAATCAGATACCGCCGGTCGTCACGGACGGCCGCCGGGACCATCGATGTTTTCATCCCCTGGGCTGATCATGACTACCATGCTGCAAACCACCCATCTCAGCAAGAGCTTCAGTTACAAGCAAGGCAGCTTGTCGCGCGTGGCGGGAAAACTGGGGCTGCCGGCGAAGGAACAGCAGAAGGTTCACGCGGTGAGCGATGTCTCGCTCAGCGTGAAGAGTGGAGAGGTCCTGGGCCTGGTCGGCGAGTCGGGCTGTGGGAAGTCGACCGTGGGAAGGATGATCGCGGGCCTGCTGCCGGCCACCAGCGGCAGCCTGTCGTTCAACGGCCAGGACATGACCCGGCCCACGGTGGACACGCATCTGAACATCCAGATGGTTTTCCAGAACCCTTATGCATCGCTCAATCCGCGCCAGCGCATCGACCGGGTCATCAGCGAGGCGGCCGTCTACCACGGCCTGGTGGAAAAGAAGCAGGCGCCTGCCTTCGTCGCCTCGCTGCTTGCGCAGGTCGGCCTCGATCCGAGCTACGCCAGCCGCTATCCGCACCAGTTCTCGGGGGGGCAGCGGCAGCGTATCGCGATCGCCCGCGCCCTGGCCCTCGATCCGAAGTTCGTGGTCTGCGACGAGGCCGTGTCGGCCCTGGACGTGTCGGTGCAGGCACAGATCCTCAATCTGTTCATGGATCTGCGCGCGTCCAAGGGGCTGACCTATCTCTTCATCAGCCACAACCTGGCGGTGGTGGAATATATCGCCGACCGTGTCGCCATCATGTACCTGGGCCGCATCGTCGAGCTGGCGGATACGCGCTCCGTGTTCAGCCGTCCCAATCATCCCTATACCCAGGCCCTCATCGCCGATGCGCCGCGCCTGAACGCCAAGGTCGTCGAGCACCGTCCCATCCAGGGCGAACTGCCGAGTCCGCTCCATCCTCCCACGGGCTGCGCCTTTCATCCGCGCTGTCCACGCGCCATGGCGCGCTGCTCCAGCGAGCGGCCGGCGCTGGTGGAGCTGGAGGACGGACACTGGTCCGCGTGTCATCTCAACGATGCGGTCAATTCCCACCCACTCACGTTTCAAGAAATGCAATGATCAGGTCCACCAATCGGGTCTATGCGCTGACCCGGCCCAGTCTCATGGACAGCCTGCTTCCCATCGTGGTCGACTCCCCGCACAGCGGCACGGCCTATCCCCCCAACAGCGGCATCGTCGCGCCTTTGCAAGCGCTCAAGACCACCTGGGACGCCTTCATCGAGGAACTGTGGGATGCGGCACCCCAACTGGGCGTGCCGCTGCTGGCGGCGCAGTTCCCGCGCGCCTACATCGATCCCAACCGGGCGCCCGACGATATCGACGACAGCCTCCTTGACGAGCCCTGGCCCACGCCGCTGTCGCCTTCCGCCGCGTGCCGCCGCGGAATGGGGCTGATCCGGCTCAATGCCCTGCCGGGCGTACCCATGTATGCGGGCAGGCTGGGCGCACGGGAGATCCGGCACCGCCTGGAGCAGTATTATCTGCCGTATCACGGGGTGCTCAAGGCCAGGCTCGATGCGGCCCATGCGCGGTTCGGCCGGGTCTGGCACATCGATTGCCATTCGATGAAATCGGTGGGCAACGCGATGAACGTCGACGACGGGGCGGCGCGGCCGGATATCGTCGTGAGCGATCGCAACGGCGCCGCGGCCGCGCCGGAATTCACCGAATGGGTCGCGGCGCGTTTCGTGTCCAAGGGATACCGCGTGCAGGTCAACACGCCCTACCAGGGCGGCTACATCATCGCCAACTACGGCGCGCCGGAGCAGGGGCGCCACAGTGTGCAGGTCGAGATCAACCGCCGGGTCTACATGGACGAGCAGGCCTTCGAGAAGACCGAAGGGTTCGACGTGCTGCGGCGCGATATCGGCGCGTTCCTGGAAGAGCTGGCGACGTATGTGACGGAACGGCTGGACTAGGGCCCATGCCTTGGGCGCGGGCGGGGATGTCGCGTGGACAGGCCCTGGCACCGGCGCGGGTGGACCCGTAGAACGATCCGATTGTGATAGGAATGTCGAATGAAAGCACTTGTGGTGCGTTTGAACGCCATCTGCGATGAGCAGCCGTATGCCACCTCCTGGTACGTGAAGAACCTGGTCACGGGCGAAGAGGCCGACCGCGGCGGGCATGTCGCCTTCCCCACGGGCAGCACCCGCAAGGTCGCGATCATGATGGCGGTGTTGCGCGAGGTGAACCGCGGCAGGCTGGACCTGAGCGAGCCCATCTTGTATGAGGAGCGCCTGCGCGAGGGCGTGGTTTCCGGGACGTTCAAGTTCTTGACGCCGGGCTTCACCATTACGCTGCGCGATGCCCTGGTGCAGATGATCATCGTCAGCGACAACGTGTGCACGCGCATGGTGATGGAGCGTATCGGCCTGGACGAGGTCAATGATTTCTGCCATGCGCTCGGCATGCAGGACACGGTGCATCGGACCTCGGTGCCACGGCCGGACATGCGCGCCGACCACCGGCTCGACGAAGTCACCGTCACCAGCGCCTGCGACCAGGGCCTGTTGTACGATCTGATCCTGCAGGGCAGCACGGATCCGGCGGTGGCACGCAGGATGGGCTGCTCCGTGGAGCAGTGCGCATTCGCCATCGACGTGCTGAGCTGGCAGAAGCTGCGGACCAAGATCGCTTCGCTGCTGCCGGCCGATGCCAAGGTGGCCCACAAGGGCGGGACCGGCAAGCGCGGGCGCATGGATGGCGGCATCGTGTTCCGCGACGGCCATCCTTTGTTCATCATTACCGGCTATACCGATCAGGTGCCAGTGACCATGCCCGACGGCATGCCCGGGTATGTCTCGGCATTCAATACGCTGGGCAGGCTGGCGCGTGCCTGCTGGGATGGCATCCCCGGCGCGCCGGCCCAGGATTGAGGAAAGTGCGAATGACGCAGGAAGAACATGCCACGGGGGCGCTGCCGCACGAGGAAGGGGCCTTGGCGCCGTCCTGGATGTCGGCCAACGTGCGCGACGGATTCACGGTGGCGGCGGTCGGCGACCTGATCCTGTCCGATGCGCTGTGCGCGCGCCTGGAGCAGGCCGCGCCCGACCTGCTTGCCTTGATCCGGGGCGCCGATGTCGCGTTCGGCAATTTCGAGGGTACCGCCATCGACTTGCGCAAGTTCGGCGGCTATCCATCGGCGCTGTCCGGCGGCTCCTGGCTGGTCAGCGCGCCGGCGGTCCCGGCCGATCTCGGGAAAATGGGCTTCGGTCTGGTCAGCCTGGCGAACAACCATTCCACCGATTGGGGCGTGGAAGGCATGCGCTACACGTCCATGCTGTTCGAGCGGGCCGGGGTGGTCCACGCTGGCACGGGCGAGTCGCTATCGCAGGCGCGCGCACCGTCTTTCCTCGCCACGGGGGCGGGACGGGTGTCGCTGGTGGCGCTGGCGTCGCGCTTCGAGGCCAACGCGCGCGCCATCGACCCGCTGGGGCAGATCCCCGGCCGTCCCGGCCTGAATGCCTTGCGCACCACGCGGTTCGTGCTGGTGTCGCCGGAGCGCCTCAAGGTGCTGGCGGGTATCCGCGATGCGCTGCCCAAGGGCATGATGCGCCGGTCCATCCTGGAGGCGGACCGCAAGAACGGCACCGTCACGCTGTTCGACGTGAAGTACCGCGCCCGTGACGGGCTGGGCGAGGACGCGGTCGAGTTCACCTTCAGCATGGATGAACGGGACCGCAAGGGAATCCTGCACAATATCCGGCAGGCCAAGCAGACCTCGGATTTCTCGATCGTCTCCATGCACACCCACGAGCCGGGCAACTATTGCCAGACGCCGCCGGACTTCATGCCGACGATCGCCCGGCAGGCCATCGACAACGGCGCGGATGCCTTCATCGGGCACGGTCCGCACCAATTGCGCGGCATCGAGATCTACCGGGGGCGGCCGATCTACTATTCGCTCGGCAATTTCTTCTTCATGGAGAACCAGCAGCAGCCGATCACGCGCGACGAGTACGAGAAGGACAAGGTCGAGCCCATGTCCATGACCGAGGCAGAGTTCATGGAGCACCGCCGCGTGCATGGCGTGTTCAAGGAACAGATCTGGTACGAAAGCGTGGTAGCGGTGAACCACTATCGCGGCAAGGGCGAACTCGCCCGGGTCGAGCTGCATCCCATCGAGATGCACTGGGCAGGCGCGCGGGATGCGGACCGCGGCATTCCGCGTCTGGCCCGGGGGGAAGACGCCCTGCGCATTCTGGAGCGCCTGCAGCGATTGTCCCGCGCCTATGGCACCGAGATCGTCATCCGGGATGAGGTCGGGCATATTGCCCTGTAAGGCCTCTTTCCGGCGCTGGGCATCGTCGCCATGAAAAGCCGTCCGGCCCCAGGCTGGACGGCTTTTTTCATGGGCGCGTGAACCGACCGGTTCCTAGGCATCGAAGTCCGGATCCGATTCCAACGGCGCGCTGCCGAACTGGCGCTGCATGAGATTGCCGGCCTGCAAGGCCCTGGCGCGCAGGGGGGGGGTTTGCAGGAACTGCGATTTGGTCCAGGCCTGCGCCATGCTGGCCAGGCGCGCCAGCGCGTTGCGCAGGGATCGGGCGTCGAGCGCTTCCAGCGGATAGTTGTTGGCGAACACGACGCGCCCCGTCAGCGGGGATACCGTGTACATGGGGCCGTTGGCCGAGTACATCACCATGTTGGCCTCGAGCAGCGCGCGATAGGCTTCGGCTTCGCGTCCTTCTTCCACCTCGCCGAAATCGCAGTACACCAGCACCGTATGCGGACTGATCTCGGCGTTGTGGCTGAGGGAAAGCGCCACGTCGTTCACGGCCAGCGGACCGCCTTTGATGATGCTGTCGGCTTCGCCTTCGATGCCGCACAGCTTGCAGAAGGCATGGATCAGCGTTTCGTACTTCTGTTTGAAAGCGTGGTTTGTGTCAGGGGAGGTCATTTTTCTTCCTTGCTGGTGTATGGGCCGGCCACGCGGCCGGCCGCCGTTCGGGGCTACGAGAACTTGCGTTCGAGTCTCGCCAGGACCATGGAAAGGCGGACGGCGGTTTCGGCCAGTGCGGTGGCGGCATCGACCTGGGGCACCGGATAGGTGATGTCTCCAATGGCGGGATGGACTTCGGTACAGCCGTCGACGAAGGCATGGACGCCATCTTTGATGAGTTCCAGGACGACTTCGTTGAGCAGGGCTGCGCCCAGCGGCATGTCGCCGGCCTTGACGCCATCGTAGATCCCCCGCATGGCCTTGTCCTGGGTGCCGGGCGTCGGATGGCGCCAGGTGATCTTGGGGCCGCCGAATTTCTCCATGCGTTCGCCCGCGGCCTGGTACAGCCTGCTGTCGACGGTGCCGGTGGTGGCGATCAGGCCGATTTGCGGATTCTCGGGCAGTTCGTCCTTGGCTTGCTGCAGCGACAGCACGGTGGCTTCGGCGATATGCAGCATGGGCAGCTTGACGTGCTCCGCGAGGAGGTCGAACCAGGCGTGGAAGGTGTTGCAGGGAAACATGATGACGTGCGCGCCCGCGTTCTTGAGCGCCATGCAGACATGCAGCGCGCCCCAGAAGGGATTCTCGGCGACGTCCTTGAGCAGGTGCTCGCGCACGGCCTGGGGGTCGTCGGGATCGCCCTTGAAGGATTTGATGTAGGCGGTGCGGTCCTGGATCATGTGGCCCAGGTTGAAGCTGATGACGCCCATGTGGTCCTGGTCGGTCACCTGCCGGCCGGTTTGCGCGGCCAATTCATTGAGCTTGCGTTCGCCGGCCTCGAAGAGCTTCTTCTGGAGGTCGACGGTGGCCAGGGGACCCATCCCGCCGGCGACCCCCACGGGGGCGAAATAGCGCAGCTTGGGCAGCGGCGCCTTGTGGTCGGGAATGCCGGACGTGGTGACGCGGGCGCGGGCGGCGCTGTCGGCGCTGACCGAACTGCCCAGGGTCGCGGTTCGTTCCAGTGATTCGGACAGGGCGGGGTAGACATGGGTGGTGTCGAATTGCAGTGTCGGACCCCAGGGAACGGACGGGACTTGCTTGTCGATCCGCGTGGGGGCCGGGGTCTGCATCGCATCTTCCAGTGCCCGCGCCATGTCGGCGGGACTGAAGTCGGTGCTGAGACGAGGGCTGTGTGGCATGTTCATTGCCTTTTCGATACGTGTTGCTTGAAAAAACGCCACCGTTTCCAAGACGGCGGCGTTCCTGTCGATCATCGATGCGTGGGAGCCGCGGGCATCCGGATCATTTCTTGTCGAGAATGGTCTCGGCCTGGTCGATGTTTTCCAGGGTGTGCGCGACATAGCCGGTTGCCCATTTCAGCAGCGGCGCGATGTCATCCTCGGTCAGGTTCAGCAGTTTCAGCGTTTCGGGATCGGACAGCGGTTTCATGAAGTTGTCGGCGGACAGGCCGGTTGCCAGGACCTGTGCCGATACGCTGGCAAAACTCTTGGAGAAATCCCCGCTCTCGCCTTCGCGCAGTTTCGAGCCGCCGTCGATCTTGATGATGGCGCCGTGGGTGGCCTTGAGCAGGCGTTGTTCCGGATCCGTGACGTCGGCCAGGACGGGGATGCGCAGTTCGTACTTCATCGTATGCAGCGGATGGCCGGGCTGGTCGATACGCGCCGCGGTCAGGTATTCCGAGATGGTGTAGGGCAGGCCGCCGCGATCGCCGTACGTGCCCTTGACCTGGGCCAGCGATTCTTCGATCTCGGCAAGGATCTTCGCCGGGTCAGCCAGTTCCGGCATGTCGAAAGCGCGGATGCCGTCGCCGTGCCCGGTGCCGTGCGGCTTGATGATCGCGCGCTTGCCTTCCTTGAGCAGGTCCAGGACCTTCGTGTGGATCTCCTCGACACTGTGCGCTTGTTCGTTGACGATGGGGCGGGAGAACTGCGGAAACTCCGCGGCAACTTCCGGCTGCTTGTTGTATTGGTTGGCGAAGGCGTAGGCATGGCCTTTCGACGCGGCCGGCAAGTAGGAAGCGTTGCTGGCGATGAACTGGTCGGTGTCGAGCTTCTTGCCCTGCGCTTCGTTCAGGGAGTTGATGTTCAGTATCAGGCGGTCGTTGTTGATGACGTTGACCTTGCGGCCGTTCAGGTAGGGAGCGCCGTCATCGCCGATCTGGATGGCCTTGGCCAGTTGCGCGGTGTAGCCGACGACGATGGCGGGCTCCTTGGGATTGTTCCAGTCGCCTTGCTCCGACAGGATCTTGTTCAGATTGGCAATGCCGTCCTTGTCGCGGCCCGGCTTTTCCTTGGCCACGCTGTTCTCGATGACGACCTCGCCCTTGTCATTGCGCTCCAGGGCATCGGCGTCGAAGCTGTCCAGGCCGATGATCCGGGCGCCGCCGCTCGGCGCGCCGGGAGAGGCGCCGCCGTTCTCGGTCATGGCCTCGGCCAGCTGGCCTTCAAGGTGATGTTGGCGGATGGCCGTATCGATGGCGTTGGCGATCATCAGCTTTTCATGGATCTTCTTGCTTTGCCCGAATGCCGGCGGATCTTCCCGGCCGGAGCAGGCGACGACGAACAATGCATTGGGTTCGCTTTCGAGCACGTGGGCGACGTCGCCCATCGCCTTCATGGTCTTGTCCAGCATGCCGGCTTCCATCGTGGTGATGTTGCCGTAGCCGGAGCCGTTCATCTCCAGGATGGTGGCGGCGAACTTCTTCGTCTTGGGATCGACGTAAGGCATGATGTCCAGCGGGGCCACGCCGAACTCGCCGCGCTTGACGTTGGCCGGCATGGGGCGGGCCGAGAGGTCGGCCAGGCGCGCGACCGCCGCCGAGTCCTGTTTTTCCTGGGTGGACAGGTTGTTCTCCAGCTTGACGTCCTTGACCATGTCGGCCACGCCGTAGCCGGCCATGATGTGGCTGAATCCGGCTTGAAGGCGCTGCCGCAGCAGGTTGTAGTTGCTTTCCGCGAGTTCGGCGCTGCGGCCGGTGATACCACGCAGGATCTTGTTCAGCACGCTCATGTCGCGCAGCTCGCCGGCGCGTGTGTTGGCGCTGCTGCCCATGCGCGGAGTGCCGCCGGTGGTGGTGGGGGCCGGCGCGGTTCGCTGGCCTTGCCGGGCGACCTGCGTGTTGGCGGCGTCATGCAGTGCTGCCGCCAGGGCGTCGGTGGAGAGGGAGGTGCTCAGGGGAGGGGTGGTCATGTCAAAAACCTTGAATGCTTTTCGGTTGTCTGGAGGGCCGGATGGGTCGACAGGAGCGGGCCACACCTGCGCGTCATGAGAAAAATCGCGTCGTGGCGTGTCGCATCGCTGTAGCCGGCGGGGGGTACTGCGCGGATGCCGAGGTAGCTCGTCATCCGCTCCCATGAGTAGGACGAAATCGGCAGCCGGTTCCGTCGGGCCGTGGAACCAAGCCCTACCTGCCATCACTTACCGATGTGGGTGGCGACAGCCGTTGCCGCCTTGAGATGCCCGCCCGCGTTCCGCGGGCCCAACTCGATCGGACCCCTACGCACATGAACGCATTCAACCGACCCGAGGGTCAGACCTTCACGACGCTTTTGCAGGAGTTGGCGGTTCTTTCAGGGGTGACGACGCCGCTGGGGCCGCGCGACAACGCGCAGCTCGACGTGGAGGGCATAGGCTTCACCGTGATCGAGGGAGTCGAGCCCGATCAGGGAACGCTGGTGTACTTCTGCGATTTCGGCGCGGTTCCGGAAACCACTCAGCGCGCCGATATTCTCCAGCGGCTGCTGGAGGCCAATCTTCTGATGTGCGGCACGGGCGCGCCCACTTTCGCCGTCAACTTCGAAACTTCGCGCGTCGTGCTCATGGGCCGTGCCCATCTGGCGGAAATCGACGCGCAGCGTCTGCTCAATGCATTCGCGCAGTACGCGAACCAGGCCAGGTCCTGGCAGCAGACTTATTTCCTCGAAGGACAGAACAAGCCTTCGGGCAACCAACAACATCGCCTGCGCGTGCCGCTGGCGAACTAGGACAGCAGGAACGTGACATGACTCACATCAATCATCCCACTCCATCGAGTGCCGCACCGACGGCCGGGGAACCGGTTGCGGATCCGTCTTCTTCTGGAGCGGCGCAGCGGTCGGTGCGCCTGTCGTCGACCCCGCCCAGCCCCGCGTTGCGCGCGGCGGCCCAGGCGGGGCGCGGCGAGGCCGCGTCGCTGGAGCTGCAGGCAATGCGCGGCAGCGGGGAGGCCGGCGCGGCGGAGCCGACGGTCCCGGAAGTCGATACCAGGCTGACGACGATTCTGCAGACGTACCAGCGCACGGAGAAGCATCGCACGATCGACGATGGCGCGGTGCTGGCGTTCGTCCAGGAACAGCAGCGCCAACTGGCCAGGCCGGAGGACAAGCGCGACTGGACCCAGGCGCGGCGGTTATACCTCGCCATCCATGGCGTCGACGACGCGAAGATCAAGCAGATCGAGGGTGGCCGTTTTTCAGGAGGCTGGATCGGGTCGGGCAGCCTCTATTCCGTGGCCGGGCACCTGATGGCCTTTGCCTCCGCGGTGCCGTCGCTCTACACACTGACCGTCTCCAAGGACCGGCTGCGGGAAAGTCCGGTCCACTACGCCGCCGTTTCGCTGGGCGCGCAGGCCGCGATTTCGCTGGCCACGCCGTTCGTCAATTCGGCCCTGCAGATCGTGCTGGTGGCGCGCCAGGAGCTCATGCGCGCGGCGGGCCAGTCGGCGCGCTCGGCGGAAATGAAGGCACCCGGCTACCCGAAGACCGAGGCGGCGGCGAGGGAGTTGGCGAAGAAGCTGGTGGCCTCCAACGAAAAAATGGAGGCGCACGAACGGGCGCTCAGGACGCTCGCGCCCGGCAGCGCCGAATGGAGCGAGCGCGTGGCACAGATCGAGTCGGACGGCGCCGAGGCGACGGAGCTGCTTGGACAGGCGGCCACGGTGGACCGGCAGTTCCATGTCCGCAAGGATGTGATCGACCTGAACTACGCCCTGCGCCAGTCCCACGCGCGCGCGCTGCGGGTGGCGGTCACGCTGGCCGCGCAGGTCAGCGCGGTGGCCACGCACAATGTGCATGTCGGCGGCTACATCCAGGTGGGCGGCACGCTGGGGGTGATGGCGATCCAGCAGTTCCTGGCGGCTCCCGCGGACCAGTTCGACAAGCAGAACCGGACGTTGATGGCGACCCTGGCGACGACACGCCTGCTCAAGGCCGAGGCGCGGGACAAGCCCGCCGATGCGCTGGGGATCGAGGACCTGGGCGATCTGCGCGATCTGAAGGGCCAATGGAAGGGGCCGGTCTCGGTGTCGCTGGGGCAGTTCAAGGAAAGCCTGGAGCTGGAGCGCGCCTATGCCGAGCAGGAACTGGGCGATATGCTGAAGATGGATGTGACGGGGTTCCGCCGCATGCAGGCCCTGCAGGAGAAGCAGGATGCGGGCACCGCGCTTTCCCCGGCGGAAACGCAAGAGCATGCCCGGTTGCGGGGCAGCGCGCGCCAGATCGGTCCCGGCGACGGCGAGGCGTATGAAGCCCTGGTCGCCGCGCGCGAGCGCCTCGACATGGCGTGCCAGGAGCTTGCGTGTATCAAGAACGACGACTGGCTGGCGTTGTCGACCGACAGCAAGCGGCTCCTGCTCGATGCCGTCAGCAATGACAAGCCCTGGCTGCTCAGCCTGCGCACGGCCTGGGTGCGCCTGCGGATGCCGGCCGACATCATTTCGCAGGTCGCGCAGCGGTTCGGCTCGCAGTTCGCCATGGTGGTGGGCGGCAGCAACATGCCGTTGATCGTGATGGGGCTGATGCGTTATCTGAACGAACGCAGCAAGGCGGCAGGCGACGGTCAGGCGGTGCCGGACACGGGGCGCTATGTGGCCGCGACCTTGCTGGCGGTGCTGGGCGCGCTGGGGGCCTATGGATCCGGCGGACCCGCGGTCAACAAGAAGATCTCGCAGCGTGCCGAACTGCGCAAATCGATTCCCCGGGTGGGTTTCCAGCTTGGAGAGACCGCCACCGCATTGAAATCGATCGGCACGGCCATGTTCGCGTTGCCGGCGTCGGTATGGGAGCGGCGGGCGGTCCAATCCGGGGTGTCGGCAAGCAATGCCAGGGCCAAGGAGTTGCGCGAGGC
Source organism: Pigmentiphaga sp. MLSB6-MA01 (assembly GCF_058793475.1). Taxonomy (NCBI): domain Bacteria; kingdom Pseudomonadati; phylum Pseudomonadota; class Betaproteobacteria; order Burkholderiales; family Alcaligenaceae; genus Pigmentiphaga; species Pigmentiphaga sp. MLSB6-MA01. Next base: position 61,819 of record NZ_JBXAFV010000019.1, read on the forward strand.
GCTCGACAGCGTGACCAACTATATCTCTGAGAACGAGTCCGCCATCGCCAGGGAGGTCGAGCAGACGGACGAGGCGGATCGCGACGCGGCGCGGCGGGGTCCCGACCTGGGCCGTCTCGCCTTGTCGTAGCGGGAGTGACTCATGACGTTTCCCATTGCTTCGCTACCGACAGAAGTCGCCGGCCTTGTCTATCAGCATCTGATCGACGTAAAACAACCCGGTCCGGCGGACGGGCCGGCGCCGCGCTCCCCTGCCGCGGATCCGCAGTGGCAGGTGCGGCAGGCGGCCGCGGCCCGAGGGCGATTCATCCAGGTGTGCCGGGTTTTCCTCGAGCTTGACAAAGCCATCCTGCCGGCGCCGCACAACAAGGAACTGGGGCGCTACGTGACGAAAGAAACCATCGGGCATCTTTCCACCCAACCCTTTGATGCGTTCACAAAGGGGGTGGGCCGGCTGCTCGAGAACCATGTCGATATCGACGTGGATTTTTCGAGCTTGCAGGAAGCCCAGGTTGCCATGGTGCTGTACTCGCTGCACAGCGCGGGGAGCGCGCCGGGCAGGGCGTTCCATTCCTTCCGGTTCGAAGCCGACCTGGACGCCATGCCCATGGAGTCGGTGGTCGCCATCAATCGGGCGATCAGCGAGCTCAAGGGTATGGCGCGGTGCCGGAATGCCTCGTTCGCCTTCAAGTGCTCCAGTTCCGACCCGGACCGTGCCGATCCGCCGGATCTACCGCTGCTGCCCAACTTGACGCAGGTCGATCTGTCCGGTTGCTCGCGCATGGAGGGCCGGCTGGACGTGTCGCAGAACAGGGAACTGAGGCAGCTCGGATTGGCCGGCTGCTTTGCGTTGACGGAGCTGTCGGATCTTGCGGGAAATACCCGGCTGGAGGTCGTCACGCTCGAGTCGTGCGCTGCCTTGGCGAGCAACCTGGATCTTTCCCGGTGCCCGAATCTGGAGGTTCTCGACTTGAGAGTCTGCGGGGCGCTGACCGGCTTGTCGGATCCTGCCGCGAATCCGAAGTTGAGAGATCTCCGTCTGGCGGCGTGCCCGGCGTTCAATGGCATCTGGGATCTGTCGAAAAATCCGGAGCTGGTGACGCTCAATCTATCCTGCTGGGAGGGCGCAAGGGGCTTCCTGGATGTTTCGCGGAACCCGAAGTTGCAGGAACTCTGGTTGGCCGAGTGCCCGGGCGTGACGGGGCTGTCGGATCTTTCGAGCAACCCGGCGCTGAGGGATGTCAGCCTGGAGGATTGCACCGGGCTGGCGAATCGACGCCAGATCGCGGAGGATCTGGGCTCGCAGTGGCCGCACGCCAGCCCGCCGCCGACCGTTCGAGTGTGAAGGTCGGCGGCGCCGGGGATCAGGCGGGCGGTTCGTCCTGAACCGCCCCCACCCTGTCGATATTCCGCAGGACGTGCGCGACGTAGCCCACGGTCCATTGCAGCAACGGTATGACATCTTCCTCGGTCAGGCCCAGGAGGGCCAGGGTTTCCGGGTTGGACAGCGGCAGCATGAAGTGTTCCGCTGGCAGCCCGGTATCCAGGACTTGCGCCGACACGCCGGCGAATTTCTTGGAGAAGTTGCCGTCTTCGCCCTCTTTCAGCTGCGAGGACGCGTCGATCTTGATGACCGCGCCGTGGATGGCTTTCAGGAGGCGGTTTTTCGGATCCGTGGTATCGGCCAGGACGGGAAGGCGCAGTTCGTACTTCATCGTATGCATGGGATGGCCAGGCTGGTCGATGCGCCGCGCGGACAGGTATTCGGAAACCGTGTATGGCAGGCCTCCGCGGTCGGCGTATTTACCCTCGACTTCATTCAATGAGCCGCGGATTTCCTCCAGGACCCGCTCGGGATCAGCACGCTCGGGAATGTCGAAAGCCCGTACCCCGTCGCAATGGCCGGTGCCGCGTGGCTTGATGATCACACGAATGCCTTGTTCGAGCAGCGCCATGACTTTCTCGTGGAGTTCCTCGATGCTGTGCGCCTGCTGGTTGATGATAGGGCGCGCGCATTGCGGGAATTTTCCGGCGATGTCCGGGCGTGCGTTGTATTCGTTGGCAAAGGCGTAGGCATCGGATTTCGACGCGGCGGGCACGTAGCTGACATTGCTCGCCAGGAAGGTGCCGAGGTCGAGTTTCTTCCCGCTTTTTTCGCCGAGTGCGTCGATGTTCTGGATCAGGCGGTCATTGTTGATGACGTTGACCTTGCGGCCATTCAGGCAAGGCGTGCCGTTGGCGTCGATGTCGATCGCCTGGGCCAGCTGCCCGGTATAGCCGACGACGATGGTGGGTTTGCCGGGGGCATGCCAGTCGCCCAGTCCATCCAGCGCCTGGTACAGGTTGGCGATGCCGTCCTTGTCGCGTCCCGGTTTTTCCTTCGCGATGCCGCGTTCGACGATGGCTTGCCCCGTGCTGTCGCGTTCCAGCGCATCGGCGTCGAAACTGTCGAGGCCGACGATCTGCGCGTCGGCACCCTGGCGCATCCTGATCGCTTCGTTCATGGCTTGCGCGATCATCAGCTTTTCATGGATTTTCTTGCTTTGCGGAAACGCGGGCGGATCTTCGCGGCCCGAGCAGGCGATCACGAACAGTGCGTTGGGCGTTTCGTCCAGCACGTGGGCCACGTCGCCCATGGCCGCCATGGCCATTGCCAGCATGTTGGGCGCCATCGTCGTGATGTCGCCGTAGCCGGTGCCATTCATTTCCAGCAGCGTCGCACCGAATTTGAACGTCGGGGAGTCGTACAACATGATGTCCAGCGGGCAGATGCAGAATTCGCCACGGCCGATGTTGGCGGGCATGGGCTCCGTGGCGAGGTTCGCCAGGCGGGTGACCGCCTCGGGGTCCTGGCGGCTTTGGATCTGGAGGTGGTTCTCCAGCTTGACGTCCTTGACCAGGCCGGCAACGCCAGGACCGCTCATGATGTGCAGGAAGTCGGCACCCAGCCGGGTCGTCAGCAGATCGTAGTTCGCCTCCGCCTGCGCGGAGTCGTTGCCCGTCATCGCGTTCAGCGCATTGCGGTGCCTGCCCATGTCCTGCAATTCCTGGGCCCGGGCGCGGCCGGCGCCGGTTTCATGCGGCGTGCCGCGGCTGGCCCTGAGCCAGGCCAATCGGCCGGCGCGGGGGGCGGGAGAGGAAACCGCGCCGTGCAACTGGGGGGCGACATTCTGAAGTTCGGGATTCCCGCCTAGTCTGGGGGAGATGGTCATGTCAACGTACCTTCTTGAATCTTGGTAATGGTTCGGAGGCTGAACGGCGTTCAGCACCCCATCGTGTCTTGTCGCGGTCGCCGGCGGGCGCCGCCCGTCGGCCGCAAGAAATGAGTCGTGGCGCCCCCGCGCGCGGTTCCGGGGTGTCCCTGGCCAAGGCTGTCATGAAAAGTTCATGGAACATCGAATCCCCTTGCACGACCTATTTCGCGATCGCGGCGGCGAAGGGCGCCGCCGCCACCCCATGCCGGCCCGGTCGACGGCGTACCGACGGGCGGCGCAGCAAGGAACACGTGCATGAACCTACACCACACACACGCCTCCCCCGTCATCGCCGATGTGCCCCGGGAGGCCGCCGGACCATCTACCGCCACCGCGCAGTCCCGGCTGGCCGTGCGGATCCTGTCGGTGCCGCCCAGTCCCGTCCTGCTCCAGGCGGCTCGCGGGGAACCGGGTGAGCGCGTATCGCTGGAACTCCATGACATGCGGCGCGGCGAGGAGGTCCTGCCGGGGCCCTCGTCCGCGCCGGCGGCGGATGTCCGGCTGGGGGAGATTCTGCGGACCTACCTGGAGACCGAGAAGAACCGGGTCTTCGATCGCGAGAAATTGCTGGCGTTCGTCAAGGAGCAGCGGATGCAACTGGCCCTGCCGGAGGCCGCGCGCGATTGGACACGTGCGCGCCGCTTGTATCTCGATGTGTTCGGCGTCGACGACCAAGCCATGAAGCGGGTCGTCGGCGGCCATTTCTCGGGCGGCTGGGTGGGGTCGGGCAGCTTGTATGCCTTGACCGGGCATCTCATGACCCTGGCGTCGCTGGTGCCGTCGATCTACATGATGACGGTATCCGCGGACCGGCTCGCCGCGGCGCCGGTCAGCCATGCCAGGGCCAATCTTGGCGCCCAGGCGTCGATCCTGCTGGCGACGCCGTTCGTCAATTCGGCCTTGTACATCGTGCTGGCTGCGCGCCAGGAGCTCATGCGCGCCATCGGCCAGTCCGGGCGATGCGCGGAAATGGATGCACCGGCCTACGAGACGACCCGCGGCGACATCGAGGCGTTGATGCCGAGGATGGAGGCGTCCACCGAGACCATGCTGGCGCACCAGCGCGAACTCCGGCGGCTCGAACCGGGCGGCGCCGAGTGGTGCGCGCGCAAGGCGCGCATGGAGCGCGACGGGGACGAGGCGCTCGCCCTGGTGGGGCAGTTCGCCGAATTGGACAACCGGTTCCAGGTCCGCAAGGGCGTGATCAATCTGAACTACACCAGCCAGCAGCGCCAGGCGTTCACGCGCGCCTTGCGCGTCATGGTGAATCTGGCCGCCCAGGTTGGCGCGGTGGCCGCGCACAGTCCCCCGGTGGGCTACTACGTGCAGGTGGGCGGTACGCTGGCCGCGATGGGGCTGCATCAGTTCTGGGCGGCTCCGGAGGACCAGCGCCGCAAGCAGGACGATACGCTGATGGCCACGATCGCGACGACCCGGTTGCTGAAGGAAGCGGCGCGCGACAAGCCGGTCGACGCACTGCGGACCGATGACCTGGGAAGCCTGGACGACCTGCCCAGGCAGTGGAAAGGGCCGATCTCGGTCGCGCTGGGCCAGTTCAAGGAAAGCCTGGAGCTGGAACGCGCCTACGCGGAGCAGACGTTGGCGGACATCCTGGAGATGGACGTCACGGGATTCCGGCGCTTGCAGGCCCTGAGGGAAAAGCAGGAGTCGGAAGAGGCGCTGTCATCCCAGGAACAGGAAGAGCTTGCCAGCCTGCGGGGGAGCGCGAGGCGGATCGGCCCGGGCGACGGCCAGGCCTATGAGTCGCTGAGCGCCGCCGGCGAACGCCTCGATATGGCGCGCCATGAGCTGGCGTGTATCAAGGAGGACGACTGGCTGGCGCTGTCGCCGGACAGCAAACGGCTCCTGCTCGATGCGGTTGGCAACGATCGGCCGTGGCTGCTCAGCCTGCGGACCGCGTGGGTGCGGATGCGGGTACCCGCCGAGGTGATCCCGCATATCGCGCAGCGCGTCGGTTCGCAGTTCGCCATGCTGGTGGGCGGGGGCAGCACGCCATTGGTCGTATCGGCGTTGATTCGCTACCTGAACGCGGTCAACGCCGAAGCCGGCAAGGAGCCGATGGTGGCACCCCAGGCGCGCTACTGGACCGGCGCGGGGCTGGCGGTCATCGGCCTGTTCGGCGCGTTCTCGGCCGGGGCCGCGACCAACACCAAGATCTGGCAGCGGGCCGGGATGCGGAAGGCGCCGTCGCGGGTGGGATTCCAGCTCGGCCAGACGACGGCCGCGCTGAAGGCGATCGGCCAGGCCATGGTGTCGTTGCCGTCGGCGGTATGGCAGCGCGGGGCGGTCGAGTACCGGGTGCGACGGGGCGGCGCGCTGGCTGGCAGGCTGCGCGATGCGTGCGACGGTGCGAGGCGGCTGGCGGCCGAGTAGCCGGGCCGGGCATCGTCCGCGGGCTCCCTTGGCATGGGAGCCTCCTTTTAGCGGGAACAGGCCCTAGACGCACTTGAAGTGGAGATCGGCCTCGTAGTCGTCGTTCGCGTCGAGCCAGGGAAACGGCGGTGTGTTGACGTAGGTGGCCAATCCGGCCGCCAGGTCGCGCCGTTCGGCGGTTCTCAGGGGAGGGCCGCGAAAGCGGGTATCGGCACGGATCACCGCATGGCGAAGCTGGCGTTCGAGGCAGGTGGATTCGGCCAGCCGCAGCGAGCCGCGCAAGGCTTGCGTTTCATTCGCGGCAACCGCGAGGCCACGGTAGCTGCCGTCTTCGAGGGGCATCAGGTTGAGGCTGGCGGGGGGCGTCGTGCAGGCGGCCAACAGCAAAAGAGGGAGGGAAAGGACGCAGGCATTCTTGTGGCGCATGGCAGGTTCCTGGCGCAGAGAGTGGTTGGGAGTCGTCCGCTCGGAAGCGGGCCGTGTCAGCGTGCCCAGAGGCAATAGTCGCGAAATTTCGAGATGCGCTGGAGTTCGGTGCGGCCCAGGTTGCTCAGGTCCCAGCCAAAGCCCATGGTTTTCAAGGAGGCGGGCTGAACATCCTTCCCGTTTTCCAGGGCGTGCTGAAGATATTTCAGTGCCGCCACCGCATAGTCCCGACGAACGTCGAAAGTCAAGGCGTCTCCTTTGTCCTTGCTCTTCCTTTTGGTCGTCGCGTGGAGATTTTCCGCCCACTCGATCACGAAATCGACGGTGCTGGTCAAGTAACAGATTTCCCATCCTCTTTTCTTCTCGCGGCTTTCGAGCCTTGCCAGGATGTAGCTTCTGAAATCGGAGCCTGCCGTCTCGTCCTGGCGCGCGCGGGAGGCTTCGGGGCGGGCTGTTTCATCCGTCGATTGCCGTTCCAGGCCGTGCTCGAACCGGTTTCTGTCCAGGGCGGCCTGTTGCCGGACGAGGCCGATTTCACGGATGGTCCGCGTCTTGGCATATTGACTGGCGGCTTTGCCGGCATTCTTGCGCGAGTCGTAGATCTGGTCGGGCAGGTTGCTGGCGATATAGCCGGTTTCGGTCGAGGTAACGGTTATTCCCATCGTGTTTCCCAAGAAGGCGTCCTTGCGGGACGGGCGAAAGTCGTTCGCCTCGCATGAGTGGCCGCCAGGAGGCGAAGAGTTCTCATCGTCGTGGGGAGGGCCGTGTGGCGGTAGACTATCTGGTGTGACGGGCCACCCAGTGCGCGAGGGGCTGCCGCAAGCCGAGTGTTCTGAAGCCGTCCATGCGCCGTTGCCGCGCATGTTCCCGTAGATTGGACCGGCCATGCCGGTCCGCTTACCGCCAGGAAGACCATGTCGAATTTCATCGTCCGCAAAGTCGCCGTGCTGGGAGCCGGCGTCATGGGCGCCCAGATCGCCGCCCACTGCGTCAACGCCAAGGTGCCGGTGGTGCTGTTCGATCTGCCCGCCAAGGAAGGTCCCAAGAACGGCATCGTCCTGAAGGCCATCGACAATCTGCGCAAGCTCAGCCCCGCCCCGCTGGCCGTGCCGGAACTGGCCGGGCTGATCGAGCCCGCCAATTACGAAGACGACCTGGCCAGGCTGAAGGAATGCGACCTCGTGATCGAGGCCATTGCCGAGCGCATGGACTGGAAGCACGACCTGTACGCGAAGGTCGCGTCGGCGATCGGTCCGCAGGCCATCTTCGCCACCAATACCTCGGGCCTGTCGATCACCGAGCTGTCCAAGGGCATGGCCCCGGCGCTGCTGCCGCGCTTCTGCGGCGTGCACTTCTTCAATCCGCCGCGCTACATGCACCTGGTGGAGCTGATTCCCACCGCCCACACCGAACCCGCCATCCTGGACCGTCTCGAGGCCTTCCTGACCACGGTGCTGGGCAAGGGGGTGGTGCGCGCCAAGGACACGCCCAACTTCATCGGCAACCGGGTGGGGGTGTTCGGCCTGTTGTCCGCGATGATCGAGGCCGAGCGCTTCGGACTGACCTACGACGTGGTGGACGACCTGACGGGCGCCAAGCTGGGCCGCGCCAAATCGGGCACTTTCCGCACCGGCGACGTGGTCGGCCTGGACACGCTGGCGCACGTCATCAAGACCATGGAGGACTATCTGCCCGACGATCCGTTCGCCGCCCACTACGGCACGCCGCCGGTGCTGGCCGGGCTGATCAAGCAGGGCGCGCTGGGGCAGAAGACCGGCGCGGGGTTCTTCCGCAAGCAGGGCAAGGCCATCCTGCGGCTGGATCCGGCCAAGGGCGAGTACGTGCCGGCCGACGGCAAGGCCGACGACGCGGTCGCGCGCATCCTGAAGAACAAGGATGCGGGGCAGCGCCTGCAGGCGCTGCGCGACAGCGAGCATCCGCAAGCCCAGTTCCTGTGGGCCATCCTGCGCGACACTTTCCAGTACATCGCCGTGCACCTGGCCGACATCGCCGGCACCGCGCGTGACGTGGATTTCGCCATGCGCTGGGGCTTCGGCCAGGGCGTGGGTCCGTTCGAGCTGTGGCAACAGGCGGGCTGGCTGAAGGTCGCGGAGTGGGTGCAGGCGGACATCGCGGCCGGCAAGACGTTGTCCAGCGCGCCGCTGCCGGCCTGGGTGACCAGTGGCCCGGTGGCCGAGCGCGGTGGCGTGCACACGCCGGAAGGGTCGTGGAATCCGGCGGCGGGCAGGTTCGAGCCGCGCTCCAGCCTGCCGGTCTATGCGCGCCAGATCTTCCGCGCGCCGCTGGCGGGCGAGGGCATCGTGCCGCTGGCCGCCGGCAAGACGGTTTTCGAGGACGAGGCCGTCCGTCTGTGGACGCTGGACCGCACCGGCCTGGACGACGTGCTGATCGCCTCGTTCAAGACCAAGATGCACACCATCAGCCCCGCCGTGACGCTGGGGCTGCTGCGCGCGGTGGACCTGGCCGAGGAAAGCTACCGCGGGCTGGTGGTCTGGAATCCGGGCGAGCCGTTCTCGGCCGGCGCCGACCTGCAGGCCATCGTGCCGCTGTTCATGAGCGGCGGCGTGCAGGCCGTCGCGCCCGAAGAGGAGCGCCTGCAGCAACTGATGCTGCGGCTGCGCTACGCCCAGGTGCCCACGGTGGCCGCGCTGGCGGGCCTGGCGCTGGGCGGCGGCTGCGAGCTGTCGGTGTATTGCGCGCGCCGCGTGGCGCATGTCGAGACCTACCTGGGCCTGGTCGAGGTGGGCGTGGGCCTGATCCCGGGCGGCGGCGGGCTGACCTACCTGGCCCGGCGCGCGGCGCAGGAGCGGGCGCTGGCGCCCGACATGCCGCTGATGGCCTTCCTGAAGAAATACGCCTTCCAGGCCGCCACGGCGCAGGTTTCCAAGTCCGCGGTCGAGGCCCGGCGCATGGGCTACCTGCTGGACGACGATCCCATCGTCTTCAACGTGCACGAGGTGCTGTACGCCGCCATCCGCGAGGCGCAGTCGCTGCACGATACGGGCTGGCGCGCGCCGTGGAAGGAGCCTTTCGCGGCCGCCGGCAGCGAGGGCATCGCCATGCTGAGCGCGCAACTGGTGAACATGCGCGACGGCGGTTTCATCTCGGACTACGACTACCGCCTGGGCCATGCCATCGCCGAGATCCTGTGCGGCGGCGAAATCGAGGCGGGATCGCTGGTGGACGAACAGTGGATCATGGCGCTGGAACGCCAGACGTTCATGTCGCTGCTGGGCGAACCCAAGACCCAGGAGCGCCTGATGGGCATGATGCAGACCGGGAAACCTGTGAGGAATTGATGTGGCCCCCCCCTACGCGCTGACGCGCGCCCCCCAGGGGGCGATGCGGGTGGACCGGCGGAGCCGGATCCACCGCATCCTGGGTGGGGCGGGAATCTGGAATAGTGGGGGCGCCATTGCGCTACCAATGAATTGAAGGAGATGGGGATGTCACGTCAGGTTCAGGATGCGTATGTCGTTGCCGCGTCGCGGACGCCGATCGGGAAGGCGCCGCGGGGGGCGTTGCGGACGGTGCGGCCGGATGATTTGTTGATCCATGCGCTGCGCGCGGCGCTGGCGCAGGTGCCGGGGCTGGATCCGCGGCGGATCCAGGATGCGATCATCGGCTGCGCCATGCCCGAGGGCGCGCAGGGGATGAACGTGGCCAGGATTTCCACCCTGCTGGCCGGCCTGCCGCAAAGCGTGGGCGCGGTCACGGTGAACCGTTTCTGCGCCTCGGGGCTGACCGCCATCGCGATGGCCGCCGACCGGATCCGGGTGGGCGAGGCCGATGTGATGATCGCCGGCGGCGCCGAGTCGATGAGCATGGTGCCGATGATGGGCGTCAATCCGTCGCTCAACCCGCGGGTGTTCGAGGGCGACGAGAATATCGGCATTGCCTACGGCATGGGCCTGACCGCCGAGAAGGTTGCCGCCCAGTGGAAGGTGTCGCGGGAAGACCAAGACGCGTTCGCGCTGGCCTCGCACCAGAAGGCGCTGGCGGCCCAGCAGGCGGGCGAGTTCAAGGACGAGATCGCGCCCATCGAGGTGGTGACGCGTTTTCCCGACCTGGGGGCGGAGAAGGTGGCGGTGCGCAAGCGCACGATGTCGCTGGACGAAGGGCCGCGCGCCGATACCAGCGCCGAGGCGCTGGGCCGCCTGCGGCCGGTGTTCGCCGCCAAGGGCAGCGTGACCGCGGGCAACAGTTCCCAGACCTCGGACGGCGCGGGCGCGCTGGTGCTGGTGTCCGAGAAGGTGCTGAAGGAATTCAACCTGGTGCCGCTGGCGCGTTTCGTGACCGCCACGGTGCGGGGCGTGCCGCCCGAGATCATGGGCATCGGTCCCAAGGAGGCGGTGCCCGCCGCGCTGCGGCAGGCCGGCCTGTCGCTGGCGGATCTCGACTGGATCGAGCTCAACGAGGCATTTGCCGCGCAGTCGCTGGCGGTGATCCGCGACCTGGGCCTGGATCCGTCCAAGGTCAATCCCATGGGCGGCGCGATCGCCCTGGGCCACCCGCTGGGGGCGACCGGCGCGATCCGTGCCTCGACCGTGGTGCATGCGCTGCGGCGCAGGAACCTGAAGTACGGCATGGTCACGATGTGCGTGGGCACGGGCATGGGCGCCGCCGGGATTTTCGAGCGGGTCTGAGGGCCGGGCGCGGCGCTTCCTCCCCGGGGAAGGCCGCGCGGCGACGGGAGGGACGCGGCATGGCAGAGTTCGTCACCCTGGAAGTCCATACCAACCCCTGGGATGCGCACATCACCCGCGGGCTGCTGGAAAGCGAGGGAATCCCGGTGCTGTTGCAGAACGAGCACCAGGTATGGGCCAACTGGCCCTTCTCGCTGGCCCTGGGCGGTGTGCAGGTGCAGGTTCCCGCTTCGTCGCTGCCGCGCGCGCAGGCCGTGCTGGCGCGTCGCAACAGCGGGGAGTATCAACAGGAAGTGTTCGACCAGCCCATCGCCGCGCGGTGCGAGGCCTGCGGCGGCGCGCGGTTCGCGCGCGACGTGAACTGGCCGCAGGTGGCGCTGGCGCTGGTGACGCTATGCTGGAGCAGCGTCATCTTCCCGCCCCGCCGAGGTCCCATGAAGTGCATGGACTGCGGGACGCCGGCCGGCGAAACATAAGCCGGACGCCTACGGGCCTTTTGCGCGATCGGCGTTCTCCTGCATCCGGCGCAGGAGTTCCAGCAACCGTTCCACGTCTTCCCCGTCGAATCCTTCCAGCATCCTGGCCTGCCTGTCCATGGCCCGGGCGATCAGCGCCTGGCTGGTCTGCCGGCCCCGCGGCGTCACGCTGAAGATGGTGCGGCGGGCATCGGCGGGATCGGGGATCGAGCTGACCAGTCCCGCCTGCGCCAGCTTGGCCAGCGTGCGGCTGATCCAGGCCTTGTCGATGTGCATGACCTGGCACAGCGGCGTGACGCCCATGTCGCCGCGCGTGGCCAGCACTACCAGGCAGCGGTACTCGGGCAGTGTGAGGCCGGCCACCTCCTGCGCATCCCGTTCGGCCAGGCCGCCCAGGCTGGACGACAGGCGGAAGATGACGAAGCCCAGCAGCGAGGCCAGTTCGAAATCCACCGGCGCGGGCCCGCGCCGGCGGGACGAGGATCGGGAGAGGGCGGTCATGGGCATCGGCCGGGACGAGAGTGGAACGGACAGGCGCCATGTTGACAGAAGCGCGCGCCGGCCGCCAATTTGTTGTCAAAACATCATTGACAACACAACGAAAAGCGCGCATCGTCTCCCCCGCATCGTTCACCGCTCCGTTCAATGGTTTCCAATCTCCTGATCATCCTGTCGGACGAACACAGCCCCGGCGTCATGGGCTGCGCCGGCCATGGCGAGGTGTCGACCCCCAATCTGGACGCGCTGGCCGCGTCCGGCACACGTTTCGCCAACGCCGTGTGCGCCAGTCCCATCTGCGTGCCGACCCGCGCCGCGCTCGCCACCGGGCGGGCCGTGCACGAGGCCGGGTATTGGGACAACGTCGATGCCTACGACGGGGCGGTGCCCGGCTGGCACCACGTCTTGCGCGGGCGCGGCCACGAGGTGGCGTCCATCGGCAAGCTCCACTACCGCGGCGCCGAGGGCGACGACTACGGCTTTTCCGAGAGCCTGCTGCCCATGCACATCCACGGCGGCCGGGGCGAGGTCAAGATGCTGCTGCGCAATCCGCCCACTTCGCTGGGCGATGGTGCCAACATGCTGGCCTCGGCGCGCGCGGGAGAGTCGGACTACAACCGCTACGACGACCGTATCTGCGACACGGCGGTCGAATGGCTGCGGCGCAAGGCGGCGGCGCCCGCCCCGGACAAGCCCTGGGTGCTGATGGTGTCGCTGGTCGCGCCGCATTTTCCGCTGACCGTGCCCGCGCCCTTCTTTGACCGCTACGCCGGGCAGCCGCTGCGCCTGCCCAAGGCCTATCGGTTCGGCATCGACGACGAGGCCCATCCCTTCATCCGGCAATATGCGCGCGAGACCGGCTACAACGTCCATTTCCGCGACGAGTCGGACGTCAGGCGGGCGCTGGCCGGCTACTACGGCCTGGTCAGCTTCCTGGACGCCAAGGTCGGCGCGCTGGTGCGGGCGCTCAAGGCCGGCGGGCTGGATGGCAGCACCCGCGTCATGTACTTGAGCGACCACGGCGACAACGTGGGTGCCCGGGGGCTGTGGGGCAAGAGCACCATGTACGCCGAGTCGGTGGGCATCCCGATGATCCTGTCCGGGCCGGGCATCGCGGCCGGGCGCGTCGAGCACACGCCCGTCGGCCAGACCGATGTCTACGACACCGTGCTCGACGCCGTGGGGGTGCCGGCCGACGCCGGACGGGCATCGCCAACGGCCCGTTCGCTGCTGCGGGAGCTGCCCGCGGGCCGCGCGGTGCTGTCTGAATACCATACCGTGGGCTCGCGGGCCGGCGTCTTCATGCTGCGCGATGCCCACACCAAGTACGTCCACTATTGCGACCATCCTCCCCAGTTGTTCGACCTGGACGACGATCCGGACGAGCTGCGCGACATCGCCGCGCAGTCGCCGGGACGGGTAGGGGCCTGGCGCGAGCGGCTGGCCGGGTTCTGCGACCCCGACGCGGTCGATCGCCGCGCCAAGGCCCGGCAGGCCGAACTGATCCGCCGTTATGGCGGCGACGCGGCGATCCGGGCGGGCGCGGGCATAGGGGGATACACGCCGGTGTCGGCGTGACGGATGGCTTTCGTCGCGGCGCGAGGCGCCGCGCCATCGACAGAACGAACAGGCAGGAGACATGACATGACGTATTCCAAGGTCCTGCGCGGACTGCTCGCGGCCATGCTGGCCGCCGCGGCCGGCGTGGCGCAGGCGCAGCCGGCCGGCGTGCGCCTGCTGGTGGGCTATCCCGCCGGCGGCGCGCCCGATGCCGTGGCGCGGGTGTTCGCGGAGCACCTGCGGCAGGTCGCCGGCATCCCGGTGGTGGTAGAGAACCGCGCCGGCGCGACCGGCAAGCTGGCCATCGATGCCGTGCAGGCAGCGCCCGCCGACGGCCAGACACTGATGGTGATGCCGGCCAGTTCGCTGCTGCTGACGCCCATGGTGCTGACGTCCGCCAACTACGATGCGGTCCGCGATTTCGCGCCGGTGTCCGCGCTGGCCGAATACGGTTTCGGCGTGGCGCTGGGACCCGCCGCGCAGGGCGCGACCCTGGCGGAATTCATGGCCTGGGCCAAGGGCCATGCCGGGCAGGCCAACTACGCGACGCCCGGGCTGGGCACGCCGCAGCATTTCCTGGGCGCGGAGCTGGCCAGGCAGGCCGGCGCGCCGCTCACGCATGTGCCTTACCGCGGGGGTGCCAACGCCGTGACCGACGTGCTGGGCGGGCAGGTGGCGGCGCTGATCACGACCGAGCAACTGCTCGTGCCCTACCAGGCCCAGGGCAAGTTGCGCGCGGTGCTGATCACCTCGCCGCGGCGCAATGCCAAGCTGCCCGGCGTGCCGACCGCGCGCGAAGCGGGGCTGCCGCAGCTGGAGGCCGTGGATTGGTTCGGTCTTTTCGCCAAGGCGGGAACGTCGGCCGACCGGATGGCGGAGTGGAAGGCGCGGGCCGAGGCGGTACTGGCCAGTCCGGCCTACCGCAAAGCGATCGCCGACCTGGGCTACGCCTTGCCGGCCCAGCCCACGGCCGGGCTTGGGCCCAGGTTGGAGCGCGAGCGCGGACGATGGCGCGACCGGATGCGGGTTTCCGGTTTCAAGGCAACGGAATAAGATTTGCTGGGGACGCAGGCCGCGCGGATAGCCGGGGCGCGGCGGAGCGGTGCGATCTCCCGGCGCGAGGAGCAGGCCATGCAGAAATTGAGTGCGCAGGACATCGAGCAGGCGATGGCGGGGTTGCCCGACTGGCAACTGGACGCGCAGCGGGGCGCCATCCGGCGCCGGTTCCAGTTCGAGGATTTCAGCCAGGCTTTCGCGTTCATGACGCGCATCGCCCTGTACGCGGAAAAGAACGACCACCATCCGGAGTGGTCGAACGTCTACAACCGGGTGGACGTCACGCTGACCACCCACGACGCCAACGGCCTGACGCAGCGCGATATCGACCTGGCGCGCCATGCCGACGAGGCCGCGCGCGTCCATTGCAGGTAAGAGGCCAGGATGAAGCAGCCATCGACCGCACCCAAGCACGGTCTTGCCGCCGGCGATTCGGTCCGGCCGGAACGGGCGGACTGGACCATCGATCAGGGTTGGGAGCACTACAGCCAGGAAGAGCACGCCGTCTGGAAATTCCTGTTCGAGCGGCAGTCCAGGCTGGTGCCGGGCCGAGCCTGCCGGGAATTCGAGGCGGGCATGCGCGACCTGCCCATAGGCGCGGACCAGATTCCGGATTTCCGCCGCCTGAGCGACGTGCTGTCCCGGCGCACCGGCTGGCAGGTGGTGGCGGTGCCGGGCCTGGTGCCCGATGACGTGTTCTTCGAGCACCTGGCCAACCGGCGCTTTCCCGCCGGGCAGTTCATCCGCCGCGCCGATCAGCTCGACTACCTGGAAGAACCCGATGTCTTCCACGACGTCTTCGGCCACGTACCCATGCTGATGAATCCCATCCTGGCGGATTTCGTGCAGGCCTACGGCGAAGGCGGGCTGCGGGCCCAGCGCATGGGCGTCCTGCCCAACCTGGCCCGCGTGTACTGGTACACGGTGGAGTTCGGCCTGGTGCAGCAGACCGAGGGCCTGCGCATCTACGGCTCGGGCATCATCTCGTCGTACGCGGAAAGCCTGTTCGCGCTGGACGACCCCTCGCCCAACCGGGTCCGCTTCGAACTGGAGCGCGTGATGCGGACGCGCTATCGCATCGACGATTTCCAGGAAACCTATTTCGTGTTGCACGACCTGGAAGAACTGCTGGAGCTCGCGCGGGTCGATTTCGCGCCCATCTACGAGCGCATCCGCCAGCAAGCCGAGCTGGAGCCCGGCGTCCTGCTGCCGGGAGACGACATCATGACCCGGGGCACCGGCGCCTACCACGCCGCCCGGACCGGAGAGAACTGACATGGCATTTCCACACACGGGCCGGCGTACGGTGCTGATCACCGGCGCGGCCGGGACGTTGGGCGGCGCCGTTGCCGCGGCCTTCGCCGCCGAAGGCGCCAATCTGGTGCTGCTGGACCGCCGCGAGGCCCAGCCGCCGGCCGGACTGGACGCGGTTTCGTGCCTGGCCGCGCAGGTGGACCTGCTGGACGCCGGGCAGGTCGAGGATGCCGCCGGCCGCGCGCGCGCCCGTTTCGGCGCGATCGATGTGCTGTGCAACATCGCGGGCGGTTTCCGCATGGGCGAGGCCGTGCACGAGACCGGCGACGCCACCTGGGATTTCCTGCTGGACCTGAACGCCCGCAGCGTCATCCATACCGCGCGCGCGGTCGTGCCCGGCATGGTGGAGCGGGGCGAAGGCCGGATCGTCAACGTCGCGGCCTATGCGGCCCAGCGCGGGGTGGCGGGCATGGGCGCCTATTGCGCCTCGAAAAGCGCGGTCATGCGGTTGACCGAGTCCATGGCCGCGGAATTGCGCGAACGGGGCATCAACGTCAATGGCGTCATGCCCACCATCATCGATACGCCGGAGAACCGGCGCGACATGCCGGATGCCGATCCCGCGCGCTGGGTGGCGCCGGCCGACCTGGCCGAAGTGATCCGCTTCCTGGCCTCGCCGGCGGCCCGCGCCATCCACGGCGCGGTGGTGCCGGTGACCGGCTTGTCCTGACGCCGCGGTTCAGGCCAGCCCGGCGTTCAACGGGGCCAGTTCGGCGATGACGTCCGGCAGCGGCCGGGCACCGGCGGGCAGGTTCAGGCTGACGTGGTGGGGGTGCCGGCTTCGCGCATGCGCGCGAGGATGCCGGCCAGCGCTCGCACGCCGGTGCGGTAGCCCAGTTCGATGGCTTCGGCGGGCGCATCGGGGCGGTCCAGCAGCTCCACGCGCATGGCGACGCCGAACGCGCGGAACTGGCCCGGCGCGGCGCGCTCCACCGCCTGGCGCCACATGGCGTGACGGCCGCGCTGGACCTCGGGCGGGCGATGGTAGGTGGTCCAGCCCACCGCGTGGCGGGCGATCCAGTCCAGGCTCTGGCCGGCCGAGCCGACGGCCAGCATGGGCACGGGGCTGGCGGGGCGCGGCCGCAGGCTGAAGGCCACGGGCGGGTCGTCCTGTGCGTCGGGCATGACGCGCGGCGGGGTGTCCAGCGCGGCCGACAACTGCTCCCAGCGGGCCCGGAAATCCTCGCGCCGCGTGGCGGAGTCCCGGCCGAACGCCAGGTATTCAGGCGGGCGGTCGCCCGATCCCAGTCCCAGCACGAATCGCCCCGGCGCCAGCGAGGCGACCGAGACGGCGCCCTTGGCGACGTGCAGCGGATGGCGCAGCGTCAGCACGATGGCGCCGGTCACGAGATGGATGCGCCGGGTGCGGGCGGCCAAGGCGCCCAGCCATGTCCAGGGGTCGAGATGGCCGATGGCCTCGGGATAGCCGGGATGGTTCAGCGGCACGTCGCGCACCCACAGCGCGGCGAAGCCCGCGGCCTCGGCCTGCGCCGCGAGTTCCAGTTGGTGGGGGAAATCGACTTCCCGCCGGCCGGCATGTTCGGCGGCGTCGACCCAGGGCAGGGCCAGTCCCAGCGTCAGCCGGTCGGCCTGGAACAGGGACGCCGCCGCGTTCATGGCGGCCTTAGACAGGTTCCATGCCGTTCTTGCGCTTGATCCCGGCGGCCTCGGCGCTGGCCATGAAGGCCAGCAGCTCGCGTACCGTGTCCGGCTGGGCCGAGGTGGCGGCCACGCCGGCGGAGAACGTGGTCATGATCTGCAGGCCGGGAGGCAGGGGCCCCACGATGTCGATGCCCGGCACGTTCATCATCTCGCTCAATTGCTGGAAGCCGAGATCGACTTCGCCCTTGGCGATCAGCGTGCCGACCGGGACGCCGGGCTTGGACTGGACGGTGCGGTCCTTGATCTGGTCGGCGATGCCCCAGCGTTCGAACAGCTTGGACAGGTAGACGCCGCTGGGGCCGGTGGAGTAGCCGATGGTGCCTCCAGCAAGCACGGCCTGCTTGAGCGCGGCCTCGGAGCCGATGTCCGGTCGCGGCGCACCAGCGCGCACGGCGACGTAGACGCCCGATTCGACCAGGTCCACGCGGCTGCCCGCCACGATGTGTCCGGCTTCGGTCATCTGATCGATGACGTTGGCGGCCAGCACGATGGCGTCGAAGGCTTCGCCGGACTGCACGCGCCGGGCGGCATCGACGCCGCCGACGGATTCCACCAGGGCGTCCCGGGCTTGCGATTGCGGGCACTGGGCGACGAGGTCGGCAAGCAACTGCTTGGTTGCCATCGAAGAAAGGATGTGGATCTGGGATGCCATGGTTTGCTTCCTGTGAGTCGGCGGCCGGCACGGCCCTGCCGGCAGATTAGAACATAGGGGCGTTGCGGGACGGGCGGCCTTTTCGGCCGGGTTCCGGCCTACGAACGATGCGTCAGGATGTTGACCAGATTGCCGAACGGGTCGCGCATGTAGAAGCGCCGCACGCCCCAGGCCTCGTCGCAGGGCCCGTAGACGATCTCGGCCCCGTGCGTGCGGGCGCGGGCCAGCACCTCGTCCACGTCGTCGACCTCGATGGATAGCGCCGGCACGGGTGTGCCCGAGCCGCCCTCGCTGGCCACGCTGACCTGGGGCGTCTGGGTGCCGCCGGACGCGAAGGTCATGAGCCAGCCGTGGTCCATGACCACGTCCAGGCCCAGCAGCCTGCCGTAGAACTCCCGCGCGCGGGCGGGATCGGGCGTGGAGAGATTGGCGACGATGCGGCGGACGGTCATGGCGGTCGAGCTCCGGAAGCGAGTCGTGACCCGAGATTCTATCGCCCGCGACCCCCGCGGCTGGAAGCGCGCCGCGCCCGTGGGTAAAGTGGAGGCTTGCCCACCGAAGCACCGCCGTCTTGAATCCTTCCCCATCCGCCGATCCTCGTCTACGCCGGTTGCGCCGCATGAAACTGGGCGCGCTGGGCCTGCTTGCCGCGTCGCTGGCGGGATTCGGGCTCAGCCATGCCATGGGCGGGCAGGGTGCCTGGGCCTGGGTCCGGGCCTTCTGCGAGGCCGCCACGGTCGGCGCGCTGGCCGACTGGTTCGCGGTGGTGGCGCTGTTCAAGCGGCCCCTGGGGCTGCCGATTCCCCATACCGCCATCATTCCCGCCAACCAGGCGCGCCTGGGGGACAACCTGGCCGTATTCGTGCGCGATCATTTCCTGGCGCCCGACGCGCTGCTGGCCAGGCTCCAGGTATTCGACCCCGCCACCCGGCTGGGCGCATGGCTGAGCGAACCGGCCCAGGCTCGCCTGGCCGCCACCATGGCGCGCACGTGGATGTCCCAGGCGCTGGACCTGCTGGACGAACGGGCCGTGCGCGAGGCCATCCAGTCCTTCGTCGTCGCGCGCCTGCGCGCCTGGGATGCCGGGGCCACCGCGGGCGACGTACTGGGCCTGCTGACGCGCGACGGCCGCCATCATCAACTGCTGGACGAGGCGTTGCGGCGCCTGGGCGGCTACCTGGACGACGAAGGCGTCAAGGAACGCGTGTCGGACCTGATGGTGAAGTACGCTCGCAAGGAATGGCCCAGGATCGTCGGGACGGTAAACCTGGTGAAGCCGATCGACGGGATCGCCGATAACCTGGCGGACCGGCTGGCGCGCGCGCTGCTGGACGAATTGCACGAGGTGCTGTCGCGGCCCGATCATCCGCTGCGCCAGGACTACGAGGCCTGGGTGGCGGACTACGTGGCGCGGCTGCGCGACGATGAGCCATTGCGCGAGCAGATCGACCGCATCAAGGCGAGGCTGATCGACCATCCGTCGGTGCAGGAATATGTGCAGGGCTTGTGGGCCGAGATCCACGCCGCCCTGCGCCGCAACCTGGACAGCCAGGACTCGCCGCTGGCCCGGCACCTGGAGCAGAGCCTGTTGGGATTGGGCCGCCAGCTGGCCGCCAATCCCGCCCTGCGCGAGGCGATCAACGAACATGTCATGACCGGCGCGCGCAGCCTGGCGGCCCGGCTGCGCGAGGGCGTCACCGAGCATATCGCCCAGACCGTCAAGGGGTGGGACCAAGGGCGGCTGGTGCAGGCGCTGGAACTGAGCGTGGGGCCCGACCTGCAATACATCCGCTACAACGGCACGCTGGTGGGCGGGCTGATCGGGATCGCCCTGCACGCGCTGGTACTGGCCTTCGGCGGGTGAGCGGCGGCCGGCCCCGGCCTCGCTGCCACCCCGCCTGGGGTTTGGCGCCGCCATTCGCGATGGTCGCCGTTGGGCGCCAGGTCAGGGCCTTGGTCAGGGACGCATGGCGTTGCGCGGGAGCGCCGTGCGATCCGGCAGCGGCTCCGGCGGCGCCATCTGGAGATGCTGGCGCAGGGTACTCTCCGTCGCGCCGGACAGGCCGGAGAGCTGTTTGAGTGTGAGTGCCCGGCCCTGGACGCGGGCGCCGGGGAGGTCTTGCTGGCTGGCCAGATACAGTCGCTGCGCATAGGAGACGTTCTTCTCGTCGGGCTGGCGCGGAAACGCCAGACGCACGGGTAGCAGTTCCGGAGGCAGGGGCGCGAGCCGGGGGTCTTGGCGCAGGTGAGTCTTGCTTGCGCCGGAGAGGCTGGCGAGCTGGTCGATGGTCAGTGGCTGGCCCTGGACGCGGGCGCCGGGGAGGTCCTGCCGGCTGGCCAGGTCCAGCCGCCGGGCATAGGGAACGTTCTTTTCGTTGGACTGGCGCGGAAACGCCAGACGCACGGGTAGCAGTTCCGGTGGCAGGGGGGCGAGCTGGGGGTCCTGGCGCAAGACTGTTGCCATTGCCCCGGATAGGCTGGCGAGCTGGTCGATGGTCAGTGGCCGGCCTTGGACGCGGGCGCCGGGGAGGTCCTGCTGGCTGGCCAGGTTCAGCCGCCGGGCATAGGGAACGTTCTTTTCGTTGTGCCCGCGCGGAAATGCCAGGCGCACGGATACCAGCTCCGGTGGCAGGGCGGTGAACTGGGAGTCCTGGAGCAGGACGGACGTCGTTGTCCCGGAGAGGCTGGCGAGCTGGTCGATGGTCAATGGCCGGCCCTGGATGCGGGCGCCGGAGAGGTCCTGCTGGCTGGCCAGGTTCAGTCGCCGGGCATAGGGGAGGGCCTTTTCGTTTTCCCCGCGTGGAAACGCCAGTCGCACGGGCAGCAGTTCCGGTGGCAGCGGCACGAGTTGGGGATCCAGGCGCAGGTTGCCTTCCGTCGCTCCGGATAGGCTGGCGAGTTGATCGACGGTCAGTGGCTGGCCTTGGACGCGGCCACCGGGGCGGTCCTGCTGGCTGGCCAGGTTCAGGCGCCGGGCATAGGCGATGTTCGTTTCGCCTTTCTGGCGCGGGAGCGCCAGACGCACGGGCAGCAGTTCCGCGGGCAGGGGCGCGAGTTGGGGATCCTGGCGCAGGTTGTTCTCCATCGCGCAGGACAGGAGGGAGAGCTGCTTGAGGGTCAGTGGCTGGCCTTGGACGCGGGCGTGGGCTTGACCCTGCTGGCTGGCCAGGTTCAGCCGTCTCGCATACGCGGCGTTTGTCTCGTTCTCCTTGCGCGGAAATGCCGCTTGCACGGGCAGCAGCTCCGGCGGCAGGTGGGGCGTGTTCTTTTGCCGCTTGGCGGACCTTGGATCGTCCGCTTGTTCGTAGGCGCGGATGCCGGGGTGCGCGGCGCGTTGGTTGCTGTCGTTGCGGACGCCCGAGGGGTGGCCGGCGGACGGCGGTGGGAGGGGCGCGGAGGGAAGGGTTTCGCGCGCGGGAGCGGGGGTTCCGGACGGCAGCGGCGCTTGCGCAGCGAAGGGGTGAATGGGGTTCATGGCGGGCGAGAGGTCTGCGGCCACGGGGGCCGGTTGCCAATGAGTGGCATGAAGGTGAAGATAGTTCGCTCCGTTTGCGCGCATGCTCGACGGCATGGCGGGTTGAGGGCGGTTTCCAGGCTAGGGAATCAGCAGCATCTTGCCGACGTGGCCGCCTTGCTCCAGCGCGCGATGGGCCTGCGCGACCGCATCGAGCGGAAAGCGGCGATGGACGACCGGCCGGACCTTGCCCGCCGCGAACAGCGGCCAGACATGCGCCTCCAGTTCCCGGCAGATCCGGGCCTTGTAGGCGAGGTCGCGCGACCGGAGCGTGGTGCCGATGAGTGTCAGCCGCTTGCGCATCATCTCGCGCACGTCGATCCGGGCGTCTGGCCCGTCCTGGACGCCTATGGAAACCTGGCGGCCATGGATGGCCAGCACCGACATGTTCCGAGGCAGGTAACCGCCGCCCACCATGTCCAGGATCACGTCGACGCCTTGTCCTGCCGTGGCTTGCAGGACTTCCTCCACGAAGTCCTGCCGCTTGTAGTTGATCGCGGCGGTGGCGCCCAGGGACAGGCAGGCCGAGCATTTCTCCGGCGAGCCCGCGGTCGCATAGACCGGATGGCCCAGCGCGCGGGCGAGCTGGATCGCGGTGACGCCGATGCCGCTCGACCCGCCATGGACCAGCAGCGATTCCGCGCGCCCCAGGCGCGCCTGGCCCCAGACGGCATCCCAGACGGTGCAGAAGGTTTCAGGCAGCGAGGCGGCATCGATCAGCGAGATGCCGGGGGGGATGGGCAGGCATTGGTCGGCCGGGGCCGTGCAGTACGAGGCATATCCGCCCCCCGCGAGGATCGCGCAGACCTCGTCGCCAGGTTGCCAGCGGGTCACGTCGGGCGCGCATGCCACGATCGTTCCCGCGACCTCCAGGCCGGGTATCGAAGACGCGCCGGGTGGTGGAGGATAGTTCCCGCGCCGCTGGACGAGGTCTCCATGGTTGATGCCCGCGGCCGCGATCTGGATCAGCACTTCGCCCGCCGCCGGCTCGGGGCGGGGAAGATCCCGTATTTGCATGACCTCGGCTTCGCCGTAGCGGGGAATGTCCACTCCCCGCATGGTGCCGCCCGTTTCTCGAACCATGAGAGGCTCCCTTCAGTCCTGTGTGAATTCCGCCCTGGACAGGGTCGTCTCCAGCATGGCGAGCATCGCCGTCAACTGCGGGCCGATGTCTTTTTCCATTCTGGCGCGCCGCGTCGACAGGCAACTGACCACGCAGTTGAACACGACGATCTCGCCGTTCACCCTGCGCTTCATGGGAGCGCCGACGCCGTAGATGCCGGGAAGGGTGTAGTCGTAGCACACGCAGAACCCCAGGCGGTCGTGGTCATCGAAGCTGCGCCGAAGCGCGTCCGCGTAGCGGGCGTATTGTTCCGGCGTCTTGACGCGGATCTCGTTCAGAATCGCGTTGCGCTCGGAGGTGTCGCAGGCGGCCAGATATGCCCTGCCTATCGATGTGCCGGCCATGGGGTGGGCGAGTCCGACGTCGGAGAACTGCGGCGCGGCGGGCAATCGGCTGCGGCTGGTCTCGATGTACACGACGTTCAGGCGATCGCGTATGCCCATCGATACCGATCCTCCTATCGTGTCCGCCAGGGCGTTCATGGCGGGCCGCGCCAACTGCCGCAAGGAGATCGAGGCCAGCAGCGGATAGCTCAGCGACAGGACGGCGGATCCCAGTTGATACTTGCGCTGCCTGGGGCCGGCGCGGAGGTATCCCAGGCGGGACAAGGTGTAGGTCAGCCTCGATACGGTAGGTTTGGGAAGCCCCGTGCGCAAGGCCAGGTCCTTGTTGCCCAGCAGGGTGTCCTGGGGCGTGAAGCAGCGCAGGATCTCGAGTCCCCGCGCGAGGGTGGTGGCGAACTGGCCATCGTCCAGCGTGTCGGCGTAGGCGGGGACCTGAGGCAGCGCTTGCGGTGCCTGGGTGTCGATGGCACGAGGGGGACGGTTCCTGGCTGGCGTGGCGTCCGCCTCCATCTTGATGCGTGTCATCGCCCGCCCTCCATGGTGGTGTCGAGGCGTACTGTACACGTGCGGCTGGCGGCTGGCATTGGCCGGACCGGGCGGCGCCGGGATCATCGCGGCGGCTGTTCTATCAACTCGATCCGGTAGCCGTCGGGATCGGCCACGAACGCGATGATCGACGTGCCGCCCTTGACCGGTCCCGGCTCGCGCAGGATGGCACCGCCGCGGGCGCGGATGGCGGAGCAGGCGGCCTGTACGTCCGGCATGCCGAGGGCAATGTGGCCGTAGGCCGTGCCCGCCTCGTAGCGGTCGACGCCGTGGTTGTAGGTGAGCTCGAGTTCGGCCTGATCCGGATTCCCGCCATAGCCGACGAACGCGAGCGTATATCCCTGTTCCGCTCTTTCGACGGTGCGCAAGAGCCGCATGCCGAGAACGCCGGTATAGAAATCGATGGACCGCCGCAGGTCGCCCACGCGCAGCATGGCATGGAGAAAGCGGCATTGGCCGGAGGTGCGGGGATGCATGGAGATCTCCTGGCGGGGCGTCAGTCGCGGTAGCCGGGGTCGCGCCGGTCGAGGTAGCGCAGCATGGTGGGCCATTCGAGCACGCCGAATGGACGGCGGGTGTCCGGCCGGTAGAGATGCGCGGTCTTTTCCTGGATCTGCCGGGAGGGCAGGTTCAGTTCGCCGTTGCATGCCATGGCGTCCACCTGCACCTTGCACGCCAGCTCCAGCCAGTAGAGGGCGTTGAAGGCTTCGCCAACGCTGGGGCCCAGCGCAAGCAGGCCATGGTTGCGCAGAATCATGACCGGCGCGTCGCCCAGGTCGCGGGCCAGGCGCCGACGTTCGTCGAGATCGACGGCCACGCTTTCATAGTCGTGGTAGGCGACCTGCCCGAAGCGCATGGCGGTCTGGGTCAGGGGCAGCAGCCCGCATTTGAGGGCGGATATGGCCATGCCGGCACGGCTGTGGGTATGGATGACGCAGTGGGCGTCCGGGCGCGCCGCATGCACGGCGCTGTGCACGACGTATCCCGCGTAGTTGATGTCGTAGCCGCCGTGCGGGTTGTAGACCACGCGGCCGTCGAGATCGATCCGGATCAGGCTGGACGCCGTGATCTCCTCGTACATATAGCCATACGGATTGATCAGCAGATGGTCCGCGGTGCCCGGGATGCGGACGGTCGCGTGGTTGTAGATGAGGTCGCTCATGCCGAATGCCGCGATGAGGCGGTAGCAGGCGGCCAGGTCCACCCGCGCCTGCCATTCCTCTTCGGACACTTCGCTCCGGACGCGGGAGAGCGGGTCTCGGTCGATCTGATGCATGGACGTTTCTCCTGTCAGGCGGGGAATTCGAACAGTCGCTTCAAGGACTGGTGCGTGAACCGCCATCGTCCTTCGTCTAGCCGAAGTTCCGCCGTTCCCTCGAGAATCAGGTAGGGCGACTTGATGACCGGCGGCTCGCCGCCCGCTTGCGCATGGGGGCTGCGATAGGCCGTGACGTAGAAGGAGGCGCCGCAGCACGGCACGCCGGACGGCGGCGAGGCCGCGGGCGCGACGACGATGTTGGTGATGACATGCCGGACCGCCGCCGTGCGCGGCCGGCGGCTCAGTTCGTCGACGATGGCTTCCCGGCCGCGCAGCAACAGGCCGTTGCGATCCCAGGTGCCCGTGGGAAGGAAGGCCTGCGCCATGCGGTCATACCGCCAGTTGTCGAAGTCGAGATAAAACCTCAGCACGCTTTGCGAGACGGCCCAGCCCGTGGCCGCGGACACCTCGGTATCGGTCGAAGGCGCGCTAGGCATGGCGCCGTTCTCCCGGATGGCGGCCGGCATGCCTGGCGGCGAGTTCGTCGGCGGCCTTGACCAGCAGGCTGGCGTCGGAGGCGAACGCGAACAGGGTGGCGCCGGCGCTCGCGTACAGTTCGAGCTGGGTTTCCGCGCACAGGATGCCGGCGATCTTGCCCAGCTCCCGGACACGGCGGATGGCGTGCGTCAACCGCTCGACGTTGGCGGCCGCCATCGGTTGGCCGAGGTCCCCATGGTCCGCCGCCATGTCGTTGGGGCCGAAATAGATGCCGTCGACGCCGTCGGTCGCGATGATCTCGTCGAGATTCGCCAGGCCGGCCCGGCTTTCTATCTGGGCCAGGGCGACGATGTGGTCATTGGCCTGCCCGAGATAGGACTTGTCGCGCCCATAGCGGCTGGCGCGGATGGTGCCCGCCACGCCGCGATGGCCCTGGGGCGGATAGCGGGTGGCGGCGACGACCCGCCGCGCGTCGGCGGCGTCGCGCACATTCGGAAAGATCAGCGTCCGCACACCCAGGTCCAGGTACTGCTGGATGGGGGGCGTGTCATGCGAGGCGGCGCGGACGATCGCTTCCGGGCCCGCGGTTCCGAACGCGGTCAACATGCCGTGCAGGCCGGCGGGGGTAAGGGGCGAATGTTCGGCGTCGATGACGACATAGTCGAAACCGGACGGTGCCAGCGCCTCGGCGGCGATGGCCGAGTTCAGGCTGACGAACAATCCGAACCGCAGGCCGTCCTGGCGTATCGCTTCATGGAATGGTTGTTTCATTCGGGGACGACTCCTGCGGCTTTGACCATGGCGACCCACTTCTCGATGTCGGCCTCGATCAGGTGGCGGAACTGTGCGGGCGTATTGGGCGAGAGTTCGTAGCCGCCCGTGCGCGCCGCCTGCTGGAACGAAGGTTCTTTCAATAGATCGCCGATTTCACGGGCCAGCCGTTCCACGATGGCCGGTGGCGTACCGGCCGGAGACACGAAGCCGAACCATACCGTCATGTCGAAATCGGGCATGCCCGCTTCGGCCATGGTGGGGACGTCGGGGGCGCCGGAGGTGCGATTGGGGCCGGTCACGGCCAGGACCCGCAGCCTGCCGGCCTTGGCCTGCTCCAGGGAGTTGGCGCCCACATCGAACATCAACTGGACTTGGCCGGCCATGAGGTCGTTGAGTCCGGGGCCGCTGCCTTTGTAGGGAACGTGAATGAGCTGGATGCCGTTGGCGCGGGCGAATTGTTCCGTCACCACGTGCATGGCGCCGCCGTTGCCGGTGGAGGCGTAGGCGAAGGGGGCCGGCCGCTGTCGGGCCAGGCGCACCAGGTCCTTGACCGAGTGTGCCGGGACCGAGGCGTTGATCGCCAGGTACAACGGCGAATAGAAACCGAGCGAGATCGGCGCGAAATCCTTGATCGGGTCGTAGGGCAGCTTCTTGTAGGTGCCTACGTTCAGCGCCAGCGTGGACATGCTGCAGAACAAGAGCGTGTATCCGTCCGCCGGTGCGTGGGCGGCGGCTTCGGCGCCTATCAGCGTATTGGCCCCGGGCTTGTTCTCGACGATGACCGGCTGGCCCAGGCGCGCCGCCAGCCCCTGGCCGACGTTGCGCACGAAGACGTCGGCCAGCCCGCCCGCGGCATACGGGACGATGATGCGTATCGGCTTGGCGGGGTAGGCGGACTGGGCCCGGGCAGGTCCGCCGTGGCAAACGATGGTGGCGAGAAACATCCCCGCCAGGACGCGTGTGTATCGATGCATGCCTGTCTCCTGAGTTCTGGGTCTTGTTGGGCCGCGCGGTGCCGGAGAGGGTGACGCCGGCCCGCATCGATATCGTCATGACTTTCCGTCGGACGGCAAGCCGTAGAGGTTTCCGACATAGCCGTACGGGTGGCCAAACCGCTCTTCCATTACCTGGCCGAGTGACCGATTGCGGGGGGCCACGGCTCCGCCGGAGCGCACGGCGTAGGCGTCGGGCCGCCGCCATGCTTCCAGCGGCTGGTTCTCGGCAACCTGGCGGGCCGCGTTGAGCATCACCCGGCGAAAGCGGACGATGCCCAGGTCCGTCGGTCCCAGGTTTTCCCGCGTGCGGTCGGCGATGCTGCCCTGGCTGTCCTGGATGCAGGCGTCCTGTTCGGAAACGCCCGATATACCCGTGAAGCTGCCTTTCTTCTGGGCGGCCCGGTCGATCAGGTAGTCGTTATCGCGCCGCGCCAGGGGACGCCAGTCGTCGTCCAGGCGGGGGTAGATCGAGAATCCCTGCCGGAAGCGTTGCCGTTCCTGCTCGCTGATGGGGCGTTCGGGATTCCAGCTGTAGCAGTACACCCAACAGTGGTGGTCGTCGATCGGCACCCAGGTCTGGCCGTGGTAGTTCTGGCCGGGAAAGGCGTTGGGCGTGAGTCCGTGGCAAGGCATCAGGAATTGGCTGATGCGCCAGTAGAGATCGTCTCCATCCGCGCGGCGGGCCGCGCCCAGCAGGAGGCCGGCGGGATGCTCCTGGATGGTGAAGACCGGCGCCCCGTCGTTCCTCAGCCAGCGGACCAGGTTCTCGTGGGTGCCCGCTTCCGCGTTCGACATGGCCCGCATCACCTGCTCTTCGTCCTCGCTCGTGTCCATGTGCAGGAAGCTGAAGTGCGCCGTGTCCAGTCCGCCCTCGCACGCCTGCGCCCAGTTGCACTCCTGGAGTTTCTTGGAAACGAAGCGGTGTTCGGCCGGCAGCAATCCGAATTCCATGGACGGCAGGGCGGGGAGCGGTGTCTGCGCATCCCGTTTTCCCAGGTAGGCCCAGATCAGGCCGGCCCAGTCCCGCGCCGGATAGGATTTCACATGGATGCGGGCCTGTGACTGGGCGCCGGCTGGCGAGGAGGGCATGTCGACGCAGGCGCCGGATACGTCGAACTTCCACCCGTGATAGGCGCAGCGGATCCCCGAATGTTCGTTCCGGCCGAAGAACAAATGGGCGCCGCGGTGGGGACAGACGGGATCGATGAGGCCGATGCGGCCTTCCGTGTCGCGGAAGGCCAGCAGTTCCTCGTTCATGAGCTTGACGCGGACGGGAGGACAGTCGGGCCCGGGAAGCTCCTCGGCAAGCAGGACCGGAATCCAGAAACGCCTGAAGAGGTCGCCCATGGGCGTGCCGGGGCCGGTTTGCGTCAGCAGGTCGTTATCGCGGGCGGTCAGCATCGTTGTCTCCTTTACGGAAACTGTATGGGCGGATGCGCGACCGTCAGCGGAAGTGTTTCATTATCTTGAACAAGTCCTGGTTTCCGGGCGCCTACGCCGGGTCGTCGCGCCACGCCTGGGCGCGGGCGGATCCGCCGCGCAGGATGCAGGCCGCGGCCACGGCCGCGCACAGGGTCAGCACCGCGCCGACGGCCGCCGAGAGTTGCAGCGCATCCACGAACGCCGCGCGTGCCACCGCCAGCATGGCGTCGGCCTGCGGCGTGGGCAGCGCATGCGCCGCCGCCACCGCGGCGCCCAGCGTCGACGAGGCGGCCTCGGCCACTTGTGCCGGAATGCCGTCCGGCATGCCCGCCGATAGGCCGGAGCGGTAGATCATCGTGCCCATGCTGCCGAATACCGCGATGCCGAGCGCGCCGCTGAACTCGGCGCTGGTTTCGGAAATGGCGGAAGCCGAGCCCGCCCGCTGCGGCGGCGCCGAGGTGATGATCATCTCGTTGCCGATGGTGAACACCGGCGCCATGCCCAGGCTCATCACGATCAGGCCCGCCATGATCGCCTCCAGCCCGTACGGGCGGTCGGCCAGCAGCACCATGAGGAAGCCGGCGGTGGCCGCGAGCAGGCCGCCCACGAAGATGGAGAGCGGCGACACGCGCCGCGCCAAGCGCGGCGCGAGCAGCGAACCCGCGACGAAGCCGAGCGCCCAGGGTACGGTGACCAGGCCCGCCCGCAGCGGATCCAGGCCCAGCACCAGTTGCAGGTACTGCGTGATGAAGATGTAGACGCCGAACATGGCGAGGCAGGACAGCGCGTAGGCGGCGATGGCCGCGCTGAAGGCCGGCCGCATGAACAGGTTCAGGTCCAGCAGCGGATAGGGCAGGCGCCGCTGCCGCCGCACGAAGGCCACGCCCACCGCGAATCCCGCCGCGATGATGGCGCCGGCGGTCCACGACGCGCCGTGCTGGGCGATCTGCTTGAGTCCGTAGATCATCGCCAGCACGGCGAACAGCGATTGCGCCACGCTGGGCGGGTCGATGCGCCCGGCGTCCGGATCGCGGTATTCCGGCAGCAGCACCGGGCCGAGCGCCAGCAGGAGCAGCATCACCGGCACCGCGACCAGGAAGACCGATCCCCACCAGAAGAATTGCAGCAGCACCCCGCCCACCAGCGGCCCGATGGCGCTGCCCAGCGAGAAGCTGGCGATCCAGACGCCGATGGCGAACTGGCGTTCGTGCTCGTCGTGGAACATGTTGCGGATCAGGGACATGGTCGACGGCGCCAGGGTGGCGCCCGCGATGCCCAGCAGGGCCCGCATGGCGATCAGCATGCCCGCGCTGTCGGAGAAGGCCGCGATGGCCGAGGCGAGGCCGAACGCCGCGGCGCCGATCAGCAGCAGCCGGCGCCGCCCGATGCGGTCGCCCAGGGTGCCCATGGTGATGAGCAGGCCCGCGACCAGGAAGCCGTAGATGTCGATGATCCACAAGAGTTGCGAGCTGGACGGGTTCAACTGGGCGCTGATGGCGGGCAGGGCGAGGTTGAGCACGGTCAGGTCCATCGCGTAGACCATGCAGGGCAGCGCGATGACGGCCAGCCCTATCCATTCCTTGCGGGTGGCCTTGAGAGACGGGGATGAGGTCATGGAGGGGTCAATGAGAGGGGAGGGCTTGGGCTGCCCTGGCCATCAGAAGTTCCTGTTCCCGCAGGTTGCGGGTCATGGCGGCGGCGCGCAGGAATTCCTCGCGCGCCTCGGCGTGGCGTCCGAGCTTGTGCAGCAGGTCGCCGCGCACGCTGGGCAGCCAGTGATAATTCGCCAGGGCCGGTTCCGAACGCAGCGCGTCCGCCAGCGCCAGCCCGGCGGCGGGGCCGAACGCCATGCCGACCGCCACGGCGCGGTTCAGCTCGACCACGGGCGAAGGGGCGACCTGGGCCAGGGCGTCGTACAAGGCCACGATGCGTTCCCAGTCGGTCTCGTCCGGCGTGCGGGCCCGGGCATGGCAGGCGGCCAGCGCGGCCTGCAGCGCATAGGGGCCGTGGGCCCCGCCCAGGGCTTCGGCGCGGGCCAGGGCCGCCAGGCCGCGCCGTATCAGCAGCGGGTCCCAGCGCGCGCGGTCCTGCTCCATCAGCAGCACGGGGCGGCCGTCGGCGTCGGTGCGGGCGGGCAGGCGCGAGGCCTGGACCTCCAGCAGCGCGCACAGGCCATGCACCTCGCCGTCGTCCGGCGCCAGCCCGGCCAGCACGCGCGCCAGCCGCAGCGCCTCGCCGCACAGCGCCGGCCGCATCCAGTCGTCACCGGCCGTGGCCGAATAGCCTTCGTTGAAGACGAGGTAGATCACTTCCAGCACCGATTCGAGCCGCGCCTCGCGCTCCTGCGCGCGGGGCACCTCGAACGGCACCTTGGCCGCCGACAGGGTGCGCTTGGCGCGCACGATGCGCTGGGCGATGGTGGCTTCGGGCACCAGGAAGGCGCGCGCGATCTCGCCGGCGGTCAGCCCGCCCAGCAGGCGCAGCGTCAGCGCGACGCGGGCGTCGGTGGAGAGGACGGGATGGCAGGCGGTGAAGATCAGGCGCAGCAGGTCGTCGCCCACGTCGTCGTCGCGCGCCGCCTCGACCAGGGCCGCCGGGTCCGGCGCGTGGCCGGCGCCCAGCACTTCGGTCTCGTGGCCGTATTCCTCGTGCTTGCGCGCATGCAGGGCGGCCTGGCGCAGGCGGTCCAGCGCCCGGTTCTTCGCGGTGGTCATCAGCCAGGCTCCGGGATTGTCCGGCACGCCATCCCCGGGCCATCGCTCCAGCGCGGCCACCAGCGCGTCCTGCGCCAGTTCCTCGGCCAGGCCGACGTCGCGCACCAGCCGCGCGACGCCCGCGATGATGCGGGCCGATTCGATCCGCCAGACGGCTTCGATGGCCCGGTGGGTGGCGGCCTGCGTCACAGGCTCAGCCCTGCTCGACCGTGGCCGGGTCCATGTAGAAGACCTCCCATGCATGGCCGTCCGGGTCGTCGAAGCCATGGCTGTACATGAAGCCGTGGTCTTGCGGAGGCCGCGGCGCCGTGCCGCCGGCGGCCAGGGCCTTGCGCACCATGTCGTCGACGGCTTCCCGGCTGTCGCAGGTCAGGGCCACCAGGACTTCGGTGCTTTGCCGGGCATCGCTGATCGGCTTGCTGGCGAAACCGCGGAAAAAATCCGTGGTGAGCAGCATGGCGTAGATGTTCTCGCCGATGACCATGCAGGCGGCCTTGTCGTTGGTGAACTGGGCGTTGAAGGTGAAGCCGAGCTGGCCGAAGAAGGCCTGGGTGCGCGGCAGGTCGGCGACGGGCAGGTTGACGAAGATCTGCTTGTGCATGATGGATTCCTTGGGAAGAGAGGGGGCGCGGCGCGTTATCGGCTGGCTGTTTCCAGCTTCCGGAAGCGGTCCACCGCTTCGCTCGGGCCGAGGTCATCCAGCTCGAAGAGCTCGCGTACCTCGATCTCGCCGTCGGCCTCGGCCATGGGCGAGGGAAAGCGCCGGGCCCATTCCATGGCTTCCTCGCGCGAGCGGACCTGGATCAGCGTGTAGCCGGCGATCAGCTCCTTGGTTTCGGCGAAGGGGCCGTCGATGACCGAGCCCTTGCCGGCGCGGTAGCGGACGCGCCAGCCTCGCGACGAGGGTTTCAGGCCGTTGGCGTCCAGCAGCACGCCCGCCTTGGCCAGTTCCTCGTGGTAGGACGTCATCGCGGCAAGCAGGGGTTCCTCGGGCATGACGCCGGCCTCGGTGTCGGCGGTGGCGCGGACGATGATCATGAATCGCATGGCGGTTTCTCCGGTGGTTGCAAGCCCGGACGCGGGCTTCTGTTCCTACGACGATCGGCGCGGGCCGGAATCGACATGATGGACGCGGCCTAGGGAAACTACCTGGCCGGGCGGCTCAGCGGTAGCAGGGCGCCACTTCCCGGACCTCGACCGTGCACCATTGCGCCGCCGGGCAGGTTTGGGCGATGGCCACGGCTTCCTCGCGCGTGGCGCAGTCCAGCAGGAAAAAGCCGCCTATCATTTCCTTGGCTTCGGCGAACGGCCCGTCCATCAGCCGGGCGCGCCCGTCCCGCTGTTGCACGCGCACGGCGCTGTCCTGCGAGGCCAGCGACTCGGCGGCCAGCAGCCGGCCGCGGGCCTTCAGGTCGGCGCCGAAGGCGGCCATGCGATCGTAGAGTTCGCGGCCGGCCTCCTCGCTGCGTTCGGCGCGCTGGCCGGTGGGTTCGACGATGAGCAGCATGTAGGCCATGGGGACTCGCAGGGGAGGGCCGGGCGGGGTGCGGCCGGCGGAGGCGGAGCGCCCGATTCTTGCAGATTTCGCGCCATTTTTCATGACAGCGTGTAAGCGCGGCGGGACCGCGATTCAGATGGCGAACTGATAGAACTACAACTTTTTCTCGTTTGCCTGTCCCGCCTCCCGCGGGTGAAATGTTTGCCATGTCGCCGTGGGGCATCGGAAGGCGGGCCTGCTTCCCGGGCCGCCCGGCGCGAAGGAGACGAGATGAGGCAAGGAAGTGCAGGAGCGGCCACGGGCCGCCGCCGGTGGCTGGCGGCATGCGCCGCGGCCCTGGGCGTCGTGGCCGCGGTGCCGGCGATGGGGCAGCCGGCCTGGCCGGCGCGGCCGGTGCGCATCGTGGTGCCCTATGCGCCCGGGGGCGGCGTGGACGTGATCGCCCGTGCCCTGGCCGAGCGCCTGGGGCAGAAGTGGGGCAGGCCCGTCATCGTCGAGAACAAGCTGGGCGCCGCGTCGATCATCGGCGCCGAGGCGGTCGCCAAGGCCGCGCCCGACGGCC
Organism: Pigmentiphaga sp. MLSB6-MA01; assembly: GCF_058793475.1. Taxonomy (NCBI): domain Bacteria; kingdom Pseudomonadati; phylum Pseudomonadota; class Betaproteobacteria; order Burkholderiales; family Alcaligenaceae; genus Pigmentiphaga; species Pigmentiphaga sp. MLSB6-MA01. Next base: position 95,026 of record NZ_JBXAFV010000019.1, read on the forward strand.
ACACGCTGCTGGTCACGAGCGAATCGACCATCACCAGCAATCCCTTCCTGTACGACAAGCTGCCCTACGATGCCGTGCGCGACCTGGCGCCGATCTCGCAACTGGTCAGCCTGCCGCAGATGGTGCTGGCGCACCCTTCCGTGAAAGCCAATTCGCTCGACGAGCTGGTGGCGCAGGCCAAGGCCAGGCCCAACGAATTGAACTACGCCTCGATGGGGTCGGGCAGCCTGCCCCACCTGCTGTTCGAGGGGCTGCGGCACAAGACGGGCATACAGATCACCCAGATACCGTACAAGGGCATCATGCCGGCCGTGACGGCGCTGATCGGCGGCGAGGTGCAACTGGCCATGGTGGGCACGGCCATCGCCGAGCCCCATATCCGCGCGGGCAAGATGAAGCCGCTGGCCATCGCGCGCGCCAGCCGGCTTCCGGCCGAACCGAACGTGCCCACCCTGGCGGAAGCGGGCTATGCCGATATCGATCCGCGTGAGTCCTGGTTCGGCCTTTTCGTCACCGGCGGCACACCCGATGCCGTGATCCAGCGCATCCATGCCGACGTGAAGGCGATCGCCGCCGATCCGGAATTCCAGCAGCGCTTCGTGGCCGCGCGCGGTTTCGATCCCGTGTTTTCGTCGCCGGCGGAGTTCAGCGCCGCGCTGCGCGACGAGATGCGCCACAAGGAACGCCTGATCCGCCTGACCGGTGCCAAGGCCGACTAGGGGATGGGCATGCAGGCAGCAAGGTGGCGCGAGGCGGCCGGACACGTGGCCGGACTGCCCGCGCGCGACGAGTTCTTGATACGGGGCGGCCATGTGATGACCATGGCCGACGGCATGGAAGACCTGCCGGACGCCGATATCCACGTCCGCGACGGGACGCTGGTGGCGATCGGCCGGGGGCTGAGCGTGCCGGGCGCGCGGGAGCTGGATGCGCGCGGCATGATCGTGATGCCGGGGTTCGTGGATACGCACTGGCACCTGTGGAATTGCTCGCTGCGGGCGCTGATCAGCGGCGACGAGGCGGCGCGCGGCTACTTTCCGGTGACCTTGTCCATGGGGCCGCGCTTCACGCCGGACGATTCCTATCACTCGGTACGGCTGGGGCTGGCCGAGGGATTGGCGGGCGGTATCACGACGGTCCACAACTGGTCGCACAACACCCGTACGCCCGATCACGCGCGGGCGGAGCTGGCGGCCATGCGCAGCCTGGGCATACGGGGCCGGCTGGCCTACGGCTGGGGCCAGGAACTGCCACTGGACCGGGCGATGGACCTGGCGGGCCTGGAGGAAATCGCCCGGGCCGAGCGTGGCGATCCGATGATCCACGTGGGCGCGGCGCTCAGGACGCCGGTTTCCAATCCGCGCGGCACCGTGCCCATCGAGGTCGTGCGGGCCGAGTTCGCGGGCGTGCGGCGCCTGGGCCTGCCGATCACCATGCATGCCCGCCCTGGCGTGGTGTCGGTGCTGGATGCGCACGGCCTGCTGGGCCCCGACCTGCAACTGGTGCACCCCCAGGGCGTATCGCCGCAAGAGCGGGAGCGGGTGGCCGCCTGCGGCGTCTCGTTCTCGTGTTCGCCGGTGATCGAGGTGCTGTACGCCCAGGCATCGCGCGGCGTGATCCAGTTCCACGAACTGGAGTGCGCCTGCGTGCGGCAGAGCCTGTCGGTGGACAGTTCGTCGGCCTCGGCCAATGCCGATTTCTTCTCCTGCATGCGTACCTTGCTGTGGTCGCATCGCCAGCGCTTCGGCGCCGAGGTCGCGCTGACGGCGCGCCGCCTGCTGCGGCTGGCCACGCTGGACGGCGCGCGCGACCTGGGCATCGCGGACCAGGTCGGTTCGCTCGAGGCGGGCAAGCGGGCCGACATCATCCTGGTCCGTGCCACGGACCTGAACATGGCGCCGGTGGTGGATCCCGCCTTCTCGCTGGTCTATTCGGGCCAGCCGGCCAACGTCGATACCGTCATCGTCGACGGACGGGTGTTGCGCCGGCGCGGACAGTGGACCGCCTGCGACCCCGCGCAGATCGTGCGCGACGCGGCGCAATCCGTGCGCGAAGTGGCCGCCCGGTGAACGCGCGCCGGCCGCCTGGCCGGCGCGGCGTCAGCCCCGTTCCTCGAATGCCTTGCAGTGGGCCGCCAGATGGGCGCGGAAGGACGCGGCCGCCGGCGACAGCGAGCGGCCGGGTTGCGTGACCAGTTCGATCTTGCGGTACACCACGGGGTCGTGCAGCACGCGGAAGCGCGCCCGCTTCGAGCGGGCCAGCAGTCCCGCGTAGGACGGCAGGACCGCGATGCCCAGGCCGGCCTCGACCAGGCCGATGGCCGACCACAGGTAGTGCACCTCGAAGCGCGGTTGGGCCGCGATGCCGGATTGGTGCAGCACACGGTCGATCTGCGGCAAGGATCCGCTGGACTGCGGCACGACGATCATGGGCTGGCTGGCCAGGTCGGCCCACGCCAGATCCCGCCGCCGGCGCGCCAGCGGCCAGGCGCTGGGAATCATGGCGCCCAGCGGATGCCGCATCAGCAGGCTGCGGTTCAGTTCCACCTCGTTGCCGGTGAATACGCCCACGCCCAGGTCTGCCTCGCCCTGCTGCACTTGTTGCAGGATGACGTCCAGCGGGGCGTCGGACATCTTGACCTCGATGGCGGGATGGGCGGCCTGGAACGTGGCGATGGCGTCGGGCAGCAGCGTGGCCGCCATGACCGGGGTGGTCGCCACGGTGACGCGCCCGCGGCGCATCTGCACCAGGTCCTGGGTGCGGCGGATGGCTTGCTCGACCTCGCCCAGGATGCGTTCCGCGTGCTGGAGGAACTCCGCGCCGGCCTCGGTGACCGCCAGCTTGCGCGTGGACCGGTCCAGCAACTGCAATCCCAGCTGGCCTTCGAGTTCGCGCACCAGCAGGCTGGTGGCGGACTGGGTCAGGTGCAGCCGCCGCGAGGCCGCGGTGAACCCGCCGCAATGCACGACTTCGACGAACGCGCGCATCTGGCGCAGGGTTACATTCATACGGCAACACACCTGTTCTTGCCCGGTCGCGGCAAGTATAGGGGCAGTCGGCGGCCGCCGCGCGGGGCACATACCCGGATTCAGGTGGGGGGATGTCAAGATGGACGAGCGCTGGTGCCTGGATGCCAGCCTGCGCGACATCGACATGTAGGCGGTGGAGGTTTATAGGGGTATACCCTTGGGTATATGATTATGCGCAAATGTCCGAGACTCCCCCGCACCCGCCCTATCCGCCCGGGCGCCCCGGCCCCCATCCATCGCCCGACCTCGCTTCACCGGTAGAAGACCCGCGCCAACTCATCCTGGCGCTGATCGGGATCTGCGCCGTCGTGATGCTGGTGGCCCTGGACTCGACCATCGTCGGCACCACGCTGCCGCGCGTGGTGGCCGAGCTCGGCGGCATGCCGCTGTATGCCTGGGTCGGCACGGGATACCTGCTGGCCTCGGCCATCGTCATTCCCATCTTCGGCCGCCTGGGCGACCTGTTCGGCCGCAAGCATTTCATCCTGGTGTCGCTGGGCCTGGTGTCACTGGGCTCGGTGCTGTGCGGCATCAGCCAGTCGATGCCGCAATTGATCGCCGCCCGCACCCTGCAGGGCGTGGGCGGCGGCATGATGATCGCCACCGCCTTCGCGGCGCCCGCCGATCTTTTTCCCGACGCCATGCGGCGCGTGCGCTGGCAGGCCCTGATCTCCACCTCGTTCGCGGTGGCGAGCGGCGTGGGTCCGCTGCTGGGCGGGGCCATTACCGAGGCTTTTGGCTGGCGTGCGGCGTTCTTCGTCAGTCCGGTGATGGGGGTGATCGCCTTCGTGATGCTGTGGCGATATTTTCCGTCGCTCAAACCCAGGCATGACAGGCCGCCCCGCATCGACTGGCTGGGCGGGGTGCTGCTGGCGCTGGCCGTGGGTACGCCCATGGCGGCGCTCGAGCTGGGATTCTCGACCCATCCACGCCCCGTGCTGGGCCTGGTGTTCCTGGCGGTGGCGATCGCGTCGGTCTGCCTGCTCGTCTGGTACGAGCGGCGGCTGGAGCAGCCCATGTTTCCGCTGCGCGTGCTGGAACGCAGCGAGTCGCGCCTGTTGAACGTGGTCGGCGTGATGACCGGCGCGGTGATGTTCATCCTGATCTACTACGGTCCGCTGCTGTTGCAGGTGGAGGTAGGGCTGAGTCCCGCCCAGGCGGGCATGATCCTCGCGCCACTGGTGGCCTGCATTCCGGTGGGCAGTGTCATCAACGGGCGGCTGTTCCCGCAACAGAGCCAGCCTCAGCGATTGATGGTGTTCGGCGCGCTGCTGCTGGCCCTGGGCTGCCTCGGGGTGATGTTCCTGGAGCGGGGGTCGTCCATGGCCTTTGCCGTCGTTTCGTTCGGCCTCAGCGGCATGGGCATGGGTTTCATCATTCCCAACCTGACGCTGTTCATGCAGATGATCGCCGAGCGCCGCGACGTGGGGGTGGCGTCGGCGTTGATCCAGACCACGCGCACCCTGGGCAGCGCGATCGGCACCGCGCTGGTAGGGCTGGTCATCGCCCGCACGTCGGTCAATACCGGCATCGAGGCCGGCATGGTGATGGCCATCGTGTTCTGCGCCGCGATGATGGTCCTGTCCCAGCGCATCAAGATGAAGAACGTGCGCCGCTGAGCGCGGCGGCGCACGGCGTGCCGGGCGTCAGCGCAGGAAGGTGTGGTAGACGACCAGCCCGGCGATCACGCCCGCCGCGACCAGCCACGACAGCCGGTTGACCCATTGCGCAGGCAGGTGCAGGGCATGTGCGCCGCCCGCGGCCGCCGGCCTGGCCATGCGCGGCGGCCGGGGCGCGGGGCGTTCCAGCGCCCGGCACGCGCACACCGAGAACAGCGCGAAGAAATTGTCCATCATCTTGCGCGCGATCTTCTCGGCCTGGTCGGTGCGCAGCTGGCTGAGCTTGCCTTCCAGGTCGGCGTGCGCGGTGTACGAGACGCGGGTGCCGTCGCCTTCGGGCGTCAACCGGATGTCGGCGTGGCCCTTGGCCGATCCGGCCATGCCGCCTTCGCCTTCGAAGGTGAGGTGATAGGAATCCTGGGGCTGGATGTCGGTCAGTTGCAGCCGGCCGTGGAAGCGGGCCGACAGGGGCCCGACTTCGGCCCGCAGGTTGACCCGGTATTCGTTGTCGGAAATGCGCTCGACCTTTTCGCATCCGCTGATACAGACCTTGAGGGTCTCGGGAGCGACGAGTTTGTTCCAGGTGCGATCCTGGGACGCTGGAATCAGGCGCGAGCCGGATATGTCCATGGTGAGTCTCCTTCGCCTTTGGGGGCAGGGCCTGCGTGCCTGCCGTGTTGGCTGGCCGGCCGGTCTGTGCCGGCAGGGCTGGGGCGGTGACGTCCTTGTGGTCAATGTGCCACTAATCGCCATGGGTGTCCAGACAGGGTCAGCCGGCGCGCAAGTCCGGCAGGGTGCGGGGGCGCCGCTGGTGGTCGGTCGCCACGTAGACCAGGGTGGCCTCGGTGACCTTGACGACTTCCGAATTGAGCCGGATGCGCTCGGCGTAGACCTCGACCGCGACGGTGATCGACGTGCGGCCGGTCTTGACGATGTGGGCGTAGAAGCTGAGCAGGTCGCCCACGAATACCGGTTCCTTGAACACGAACGAGGTGACGGCCACGGTGGCGACACGGCCGTTGGCGCGGCCCTGGGCGGGCACCGATCCGGCCAGGTCGACCTGGGCCATGATCCAGCCCCCGAACACGTCGCCCGACGGGTTGGAGTCGGCCGGCATGGGGATGACGCGCAGCACCGGCATCTGGCCGGCGGGCAGGGAGTTGGGGGCGGGGGGCGGATAAGGTAGCGAAGCGGTCACGCTGGACTCCAGGGAAGATCGACGGTGCGGCGCGGGGCCATGCGGGAAGTGTATGCCCGACCGGGGGGGCGCCACGGGCCCACGGTACAATTTCCGCCGGATCCTTCCCGGTTGCAAGCATGGAAGCCAAGTGGCTCGAAGATTTCATCGCGCTGGCTGAAACCCGGTCGTTTTCGCGGGCGGCCGAGCTGAGGCACATCACGCAGCCCGCCTTTTCGCGCCGCATCCAGGCCCTGGAGGCCTGGGTCGGCACCGATCTGGTCGATCGCGCCGTCTATCCCACCCGCCTGACGCCCGCCGGCGAGACGTTCCGGGCCGAAGCCATCGCCATGCTGGCCAAGCTGGACGAGACCCGGGCCATGCTGCGCGGCATGCGCCCCGCGTCGCAGGCGGTGATCGATTTCGCCGTGCCCCATACCCTGTCGCTGACGTTTTTTCCGCGCTGGCTGAGCCGCATCCGGGCCGAGGCCGGCCTGCCGGACTTCACGACCCGCCTGATGGCGCTGAACGTCCATGACGCCGCCATCAGCCTGGTCCAGGGCGGCAGCGACCTGGTCATGGTCTATTACCATCCCCGCCAGCCGGTCCAGCTCGATCCGCGCCACTACGACATGCTGGTGCTGGGCAGCGAGGCGGTCTATCCCTACGCCCGCAGCAAGCCCGACGGCACCCCGGAGCACGTGCTGGGGGAGGGCGGCCCGGCGCCCTACCTGGCCTACGCGCCCAATGCCTACCTGGGCCGCATCGTCGACCTGATCCTGGCCGGCGCCCAACCCCGGCCGCCGCTGGACGAACGCTACGAGACCGACATGGCCGAGGGCCTGAAGGCCATGGCGCTCGAAGGGCACGGCGTGGCCTTCCTGCCAGAGAGCGCCGTCAGCCGCGAGGTTGCCTCGCGCCGCCTGGCCTGCGCGGGCGAGGCCTATACCGAGACCATGGAAATCCGCCTCTATCGCGAGCGCGTGCCGGCCGGCGCGCCCGCCAAGCCGTTGGTCGATGCCCTGTGGGACTACCTGTCCAGGACGCGCTGACGTTTCCCGGTCTCCGGCGGTTTCCTGGCAATGCAAAAAAAACATTGGCCAATGCGAACACGGCATTGGCGCTATCGCGGGGCGCCTGCCTATAGTGTTTTCCATAGTGCGCCGCATGGTGCGGCGGCCTTTCCGATGGACATCCACATGAGCAGCAATGCCGCTTCCGGCCTCTTCCGCATCGAACACGACCTGCTTGGCGAGCGCGAGATTCCCGCTGGCGCCTACTGGGGCATCCACTCCCTGCGCGCCCGCGAGAATTTTCCGATTTCCGGCTCGACCATAGGCGGCCAGGCCGACCTGGTGCGGGCGCTGGCCTGCGTCAAGCTGGCGGCGGCCCGCGCCAACCGGGACCTGGGCGTGCTGCCCGCCGACCGGGCCGGCGTGATTGCCCAGGCCTGCCAGGAAATCATCGAGGGCGCGCTGCACGACCAGTTCATCGTCGACGTGATCCAGGGTGGGGCAGGCACCTCGACCAACATGAACGCCAACGAGGTCATCGCCAACCGCGCGCTGGAGCTGCTGGGCGCGGAGAAGGGCCAGTACGACGCCCTGCATCCCATCCAGGACGTGAATGCCTCGCAAAGCACCAACGATGTCTATCCCACCGCGCTGCGGATCGCCATGTGTTTTTCGCTGCAGCGCCTCTTGGTGGCGATGGCGGAACTGCGCGGGGCCTTCGAGGCCAAGGCGCTGGAGTTCGACGACGTGCTGAAGATGGGGCGCACGCAGTTGCAGGACGCCGTGCCCATGACGCTGGGCCAGGAGTTCCTGACCTACGCGGTCATGCTGGGCGAGGACGAGGCGAGGCTGGGCGAGGCCAGGACGCTGATGGTGGAGGTCAACCTGGGCGCGACCGCCATCGGCACCGGCATCAATACCGATCCCGACTACAGCCCGCTGGCCGTGCAGTACCTGGCCGAGATCACCGGGCTGCCGCTGGTGCGCGCCGCCAACATGATCGAGGCGACGCAGGACACGGGCGCGTTCGTGCAGTTGTCCGGTGTCCTGAAGCGCGTGGCCTGCAAGCTTTCCAAGACCTGCAATGACCTGCGCCTGCTGTCGTCCGGCCCGCAGTCGGGGCTGAACGAGATCAATCTGCCCGAGCGCGCGGCGGGCAGTTCCATCATGCCGGGCAAGGTCAATCCCATCATTCCCGAAGTGGTGAACCAGGTGGCGTTCGAGGTCATCGGCAACGACATGACGATCACGATGGCGTCCGAGGGCGGCCAGCTGCAGCTCAACGCCTTCGAGCCCATCATCGCGTGGAGCCTGGTCAAGAGCATTTCGCACCTGGAGGCGGCATGCACCACGTTGACGCACAATTGCGTCAAGGGCATCACGGCGAACCGCGAGCGGCTGGCGCAGGCCGTCAGGCGTTCGGCGGGGCTGGCGACGGCGCTGAATCCGGTGCTGGGGTACGAGGCGGCGACACGGATCGCGCGCGATGCGATGCGGACGGGGCGGCCGGTGGCGGATCTGGTGCTGGAGGCGGGGCTGCTGGATGCGGAGACCCTGGAGCAGGTGCTCAAGCCGGAGGTGCTGACGCGGCCCTACCGGTTCAAGAAGGTGGCGATTTGATGGCCGCATGGCCACGATCATCGCATCGAAAGGAATTCCGCCGACCCAGGGAAAATGTTGTGCCATCCAGGGCACGGCGGATCCGGCTCCGCCGGTCCGCCCGTGCCGCCCCCTGGGGGGGCGCGCGAAGCGCGTAGGGGGGAGCCCCATTTATTGCTACACTCGGCCGACATAGTCTACGGAAGGGGGATTCCATGAAGAAGCTCGTGCTGCTCTCCGCCGCGCTGACGCTGGTCGCCGTGTCGTCTGTCTCGGCGCAAGATCTGACTGGCCGGCTCAAGAAGATCAAGGACACGGGGACGCTGACGCTCGGTTATCGCGATTCCTCCATTCCTTTCTCCTACCTCGACGACAACCAGAAATCCATCGGCTACTCGATGGACATCTGCTACAAGATCGCCGACGCGGTCAAGAGTCACCTGAAGCTGCCCAAGCTCAATATCGCGCTTTCGCCGGTCACCTCGGCGACCCGTATTCCCCTCATCGCCAACGGCACGGTCGATCTTGAGTGCGGATCCACCACGAACAACATCGAACGTCAGCAGCAGGTGTCGTTCGCGCCGACCACGTTCGTGACGGCCACGCGTTTCGTCGCCAAGAAAAGCTCGAAACTGAACGATCTTTCAGACTTCAAGGGCAAGACCGTCGTGTCGACGGCCGGCACCAGCAACCTGAAGTGGCTGACCGAGGCCAACGGCAAGGAAAACCTGGGCATGCAGATCATCCCGGCCAAGGATCATGCCGATGCCTTCCTGATGGTCGACAGCGGGCGCGCCGTGGCGTTCTTCATGGATGACATCCTGCTGTATGGGCTGGTGGCCAACGCCAAGAGCCCGGACCAGTGGATGGTCAGCAGCAAGGCCTATACCGTGGAGCCCTACGGCATGATCGAGCCCAAGGACGATCCGGCCTTCAAGAAGGTGGTGGACGATGCGGTCGTGGCGCTGATGAAGTCTGGCGAGGTCGAGAAGCTCTACCAGAAGTGGTTCAACTCGCCGATCCCGCCTCGCAACGTCAACCTGAAGGTGCCGATGAGCGATGCGCTGAAGAAGGTCATCGCCAACCCGACCGATTCGGGGGATCCGGCGGCTTATCGCTGATGCGAGGCCCGTCAGGCATGCCGGCCATGCGCCGTGGATGACCAAGCAGGATTTCAGGGGACCCGAGCGGTCCCCTGTTTCCATGGGGCCGGCCTTGCACCGGACCGGGTAAGCACGGCGGAGCCGCGATGAACTACAACTGGAACTGGAAGATATTCTGGGAGCTGTCGCCCGACGGCCAGGGTACCTACATGGATACGCTGCTGTCGGGCTTGCAATGGACGCTCGCCACGGCGTTGGCGGCGTGGGTGATCGCCTTCGTGCTGGGATCCCTCGTCGGCGTGGTGCGGACCACGCAGGCCAAGTGGGCCGTCCGCCTGGCCGGGGCCTATGTGGAGCTGTTCCGCAATATCCCGCTGCTGGTGCAACTGTTCCTGTGGTACTTCGTGCTGCCGGAGCTGCTGCCCGAAGCGCTGGGCAACGCCGTCAAGCAGATCGCGCCTCCCTGGGGCGCGTACTGGCCGGCGGTGCTGTGCCTGGGATTCTTCACCTCGGCGCGGGTCGCCGAGCAGGTGCGGGCGGGCATCGAGTCGCTGCCGCGCGGGCAGCGCATGGCGGCGACGGCGCTGGGGCTGCGCGGCGCGCAGGTCTATCGCCATGTGCTGCTGCCTATCGCCTACCGGGTGATGCTGCCGCCGCTCACCTCCGAGTTCATGAACATCATCAAGAATTCGTCGGTCGCCCTGACCATCGGCCTGCTGGAGCTGACGGGCCGCGCCCGGTCGATGCAGGAGTTCAGCTTCCAGGTGTTCGAGGCCTTCGCCGCGGCCACGGTGCTGTACCTGATCGTCAGCCTGGTCGTCGTCGTCTTCATGCGCTGGGTCGAGCGGCGCGTGGCCGTGCCCGGGTTCATCGGGCCGGTGCGCGACGGTTCGCACTGAACGGAGGCGGACATGTTCGGCAATTTCGATTTCGACGTCATCTGGCGCACGCTGCCCTACCTGTTCAAGGAGGGCATGACTTTTACCCTGACGCTGACCGCGATGGCCACCGCGGGGGGCATCGTCTTCGGCACGCTGCTGGCGATGATGCGGCTGTCGCGCTTCCGCTGGCTGTCCGCGGTGGCGGGCACCTATGTGAACCTGATGCGCTCCTTGCCGCTCCTGCTGGTGATCTTCTGGTTCTATTTCCTCGTGCCCTATATCGGCGCGTGGGTCATCGGATCGTCCACGCCTATCAAGGTCGGCGCCTACTGGTCCTCGGTCATCACCTTCACGATGTTCGAGGCGGCCTTTTTCTGCGAGATCATGCGGGCCGGCATCCAGTCCATTTCGCGCGGGCAGACCTACGCCGCCTACGCGCTGGGCCTGAACTACTGGCAGACCATGGGCAGCGTGATCCTGCCGCAGGCTTTCCGCAACATGATTCCGGTGTTGCTGACGCAGACCATCGTGCTGTTCCAGGACACGTCGCTGGTCTATGTGCTGTCGATCACGGATTTCCTGGGCGCGGCGTCCAAGGTGGCGCAGCGCGACGGGCGGCTGGTCGAAATGTACGTGTTCGCGGCGGTGGTCTACTTCGTCATCTGCTTCTCCGCGTCGCGGCTGGTCAGGGTATTGCAGCGGCGGGTGGCGATCGTCCGCTGATGGGTGGCCTCGCCGGGTGGCGGCGGGGCGCAGGATTCTTCTCCAGGGAATGCTCGATGATCGAGATCAAGCATGTCAACAAGTGGTACGGATCCTTCCAGGTCCTGGCGGATTGCACGACCTCCATCGCCGCCGGCGAAGTCGTCGTGGTGTGCGGTCCGTCGGGCTCGGGAAAGTCGACGTTGATCAAGACCGTCAATGCGCTGGAGCCGTTCCAGGAAGGCGAGATCACCGTCAATGGCGTGTCGGTGGGCGACCCCGCGACCGACCTGCCCAGGCTGCGGTCCAAAGTCGGTATGGTGTTCCAGCATTTCGAGCTGTTCCCGCATCTGTCGGTCCTCGATAACCTGACGCTGGCGCAGGTCAAGGTGCTGGGGCGAAGCAAGGATGAAGCCGTCGTGCGCGCGGTGAAGCTGCTGGATCGCGTTGGCCTGAGATCGCAACAGGACAAGTTTCCGGGTCAGTTGTCGGGCGGCCAGCAGCAGCGGGTGGCGATCGCGCGCGCCCTGTCCATGGATCCGGTGGCCATGCTGTTCGACGAACCGACGTCGGCGCTGGATCCGGAGATGGTCAACGAAGTGCTGGACGTGATGGTGGACCTGGCCAGGGAAGGCATGACCATGATGGTGGTGACGCACGAGATGGGTTTTGCCCGCAAGGTGGCGCACCGCGTGGTGTTCATGGACGGCGGCCGTATTATCGAGGATACGGGCAAGGACGAGTTTTTCGATCCGGCCAGCCAGCGGTCGGAGCGGGCGCGGCTGTTCTTGTCGAAGATCCTGCAGTATTAGGCTGGCCCGCCATCATGGCTGCTGGATGGCCAGGGATTGAGCTCTTGACCCGTCCTTGGCCGGTGGGGCGGGGCGGCCCGCTCCGGGGGCGCCGCGGTGTTCGACGATGTTCCACCGTCGCTCTTGATGGTTCGCCGGCCGTGGTTGCCGTTGCGTGAGCCGGCCTACCAGAGCAAGCCTCCCTCTTTGTCGCGCAGCCGATTCGAAAACCGGTCCGCCAGGAACTGGACGAAGGCCGTTGTCTTGGCCGACAGGTTCTGCCGCTCCGGATAGAGCGCGAAGATGTCGGCCGAAGGCGTGTGCCAGTCTGCCAGCACGGTCGCGAGCCTGCCCGAGCGCAGGTAGGCGCTGACCTCCCATTCCGAACGCATGATGATGCCGTGGCCCTCCAGCGCCCATAGCAGCGCGCTTTCGCCGTCGTTGGCGCTGAGCGGGCCGCGGACCTTGACCGACTCCTTGCGGTGGCCCGAATGCAGATGCCAGGTTCCGTAGGCGGTGTCGCTTTCGCGGATCACGATGCAGGGATGATGGGCGAGGTCGCGAGGGGACTGCGGCGGCGCGTGGTGCTTGAGGTAGCGCGGCGAGGCGCAGAGCAGGCGCCGGTTGGAGGCGAGCTTGCGCGCGGTCAGCCGGGCGTCGGGCAGGTCGCCGATGCGGATGCAGACGTCGAAGGATTCGTCCAGCAGGCTGGCGGGGCGGTCGGTCAGGTGCAGTTGCGCCTGGACGGCGGGGAAGCGTTTGATGAAGTCGGAGACGGCGGGGGCAATATGGTGGCGGCCGAAGCCCAGGGTGGCGTTGATGCGCAGCAGGCCGCGGGGTTCGTCGCGGCTGCGGCCCACGGTGTGCTCGAGTTCCTCGACATCGGCCAGGATGCGGCTGCCTTCGCGCAGGTAGATGTCGCCCTCGTGGGTCAGCGCGATGCGGCGGGTGGTGCGGTTGAGCAGGCGTACGCCCAGGCGCCGTTCCAGCCGCTGCAGGCGCTTGCTGACGGCGGGGGTGGACAGGCCCAGTTCGCGGGCGGCGGCCGACAGGCTGCCGTGGCGGAGCAGGAGCGAGAAAAAGGCGAGGTCGGAGATGGTGTCCATTGTTAATTTGAGTTCAACAATGGTTTTTATCTCGTTCAATTATGAAGGGCAAGCGCGAGATACACTTGATCCATTCCATCCCGCACCGGTTTCGCGACAGGCTTGCGCGCCGGCGCCACCACGACGAGGACGTTTCATCCATGGCCCACCGCATTGCAGTGATACCCGGCGACGGCATCGGCACCGAGGTCGTTCCAGAAGGTTTGCGTGTCCTGGAGGCGGCGGCGTCGCGCTTCGGCATCGGGCTGTCGTTCGACCGCTTCGACTTCGCCTCGTGCGCGTACTACGCCCGGCATGGCTCGATGCTGCCGGACGACTGGAAAGAGCAGATCGGCGGCCATGACGCGATCTTCTTCGGCGCGGTGGGCTGGCCGGCCACGGTGCCGGACCACGTCTCGCTGTGGGGTTCGCTGCTGAAGTTCCGCCGCGAGTTCGACCAGTACGTGAATCTGCGTCCGGTGCGGCTGATGCCCGGCGTGCCCTCGCCGCTGGCCAACCGCAAGCCGGGCGACATCGATTTCTACGTGGTGCGCGAGAACACCGAAGGCGAGTATTCCAGCGTGGGCGGCCGCATGTTCGAAGGCACCGATCGCGAGGTCGTGCTGCAGGAAACAGTCATGACGCGCACCGGGGTCGACCGGGTGCTGAAGTTCGCCTTCGACCTGGCGGCGTCGCGGCCCCGCAAGCACCTGACCTCGGCCACCAAGTCCAACGGCATCGCCATCAGCATGCCCTACTGGGACGAGCGGGTGGAGGCGATGGCGGGCAAGTATGGCGATGTGCGCGTGGACAAGTTCCACATCGACATCCTGACCGCCAATTTCGTGCTGCATCCCGACTGGTTCGACGTGGTGGTGGCGTCCAACCTGTTCGGCGACATCCTGTCCGACCTGGGGCCCGCCTGCACCGGCACCATCGGCATCGCGCCCTCGGCCAACCTGAATCCCGACCGCCGCTTCCCATCGCTGTTCGAGCCGGTGCACGGCTCGGCGCCCGACATTGCCGGCAAGGGCGTGGCCAATCCCATCGCGCAGATCTGGTCGGGCGCGCTGATGCTGGAGTTCCTGGGCCACAAGGCGGCGCACGACGCCATCCTGTCGGCCATCGAGACCGTGCTGTCCGACGGGCCGCGCACGCCCGACATGGGGGGCAAGGCGGTCACGTCGGATGTCGGCAAGGCGGTGGCGGAAATCGTCGCCAGAGGCTAGGGCCGCCATGTCCGAGATATCCCTCTTCAACGACCGGCTGCAGCACTTCCACGTGAATGGCGTGGACATCGCCGCGCGCGTGGGCGGCACCGGGCCGGCGCTGCTGCTGATGCATGGCCATCCCCAGTCCCACGCCATGTGGCACAAGCTCTGGGCCCGGCTCACCAACCGCTACACCTGCGTCGCCATCGACCTGCGCGGCTACGGCGACAGCGGCGTGCCAGCGGACGAACCGGCCGGCCACGAGGCCTTCTCCAAGCGGACGATGGCGGTGGACGCGGTGGAGGTGATGCGCTGCATCGGCTACGAGACCTTCGGCGTGCTGGCCCACGACCGCGGGGCGCGTGTCGCGCACCGGCTGGCGCTGGACCATGCCGAGCGGGTCGAGCGGATGATGCTGCTGGACATCGCGCCGACGCTGGATATGTACGAGGGCACCACGCGCGGCTTCGCGCAGGCCTATTACCACTGGTTCTGGCTGATCCAGCCGGCACCTTTTCCCGAGCAACTGATCGGGGCCGATCCGGTCTTTTACCTGCGTTCCATCATGGGCGGCCGCCATGCGGGCCTGGCCCCCTTCACCGACCGGGCGATGGCCGAGTACGAGCGCTGCGCGCGCCATCCGCACTGGGCGCATGCGATCTGCGAGGACTATCGCGCGGCCGCCACCGTGGACCTGGAGCACGACCGGGCCGACCGCGGCCAGGGCAGCCGCGTGGATTGCCCGCTGCGGGTCCTGTGGGGCGGGCGCGGGGTGGTGGGGCGCTATTTCGATGTGCTGGACCTGTGGCGCAGGCAGGCCTCGCAGGTCGAGGGCCGGGCGCTGGACTGCGGCCACTACATCGCCGAGGAAGCGCCCGACGCCCTGTGGGCCGAGATCGAGTCGTTCTGGCCGTCGGGCGCTTGAGGCTCAGGGTTCGCCGCCGGCGCCCACGAATTTGGCGCGGGGCCGCAGCAGCATGCCGCTCAGGCGCTGCTCCTGCACGTGCGCGACCCAGCCCGCCATGCGCGCGAGCGTGAACAGCGTGCCCACCGATTGGCGCGGTACGCCCATGGCCATGGCCAGGACGATGCCCCCGAGTTCATGCCGGGGATGCAGGCCGAACTCGCCGCGCACGTCGTCGATGAAACGATGGATCTGTTCGAGGGCCGCCTTCTGGCGCGGCCGCCCGCGCGCCAGTTCGATCAGCAGCTCGGCGCGTTCGTCGCCCTTGGGGTAGAGCGGGTGGCCGAAACCGGGCACGCTGGCGCCGCGCCCGTGCTGCGCGCGAGCCTGCTGCATCAGGCCCGCGGCGTTGCCGGCGCCGCGCAGGAAGTCCTCGATCCGGTCGTACATCCGGCCCAGGTGGACGCCGGCCGAGCTGCAGATGGCCGAGGCGATGCAACTGTGCAGGGTCGAGCCCCCCGAGGCCGCGACGCGCGCGGCAAAGGTGCTGGGAGAAAGCTCGTGGTCGGCGAACAGCACCAGGAAGGCTTCCATCGCCTGCAGGTTGGCGGCGCTGGCCGGCAGGTCCAGGGCCGCCAGCAGGCCTTCGGCCATGGATGCCTCGTCGGGGATGGCATGGAAGCGCCGCCGGCGGGACACCAGGCCCATGCAGCCGGCCAGGGTCTTGATCAATTGCCGCGCCGCTTCGTGCATGTGGCCGCCGCGCATGCGATCCTCCACCGACCCGCGCGACATGCCCAGGCGCAGGGTGACGATGGCCATGATTTCCAGCAACCCGCTGTTGGATTTGGGCGGCGCGAGCGATTCCAGCAGGGTTTCCTGGAGCCTGGGCGTGATGCCCGTGTCCCAGCGGCGCGGCGCATCGTGCCAGACGCCGGTCCACAACAGTTCGCACACCGCTTCGTAGCTGGCATGCCCGCGAGCCAGCCGCACGGCGGAGTGGCCGCGGTAGTGGGGGCCGTCGGACCGGATCTCGGTGATCGAGGTGGGGATGATGGGCTCGCCCCAGTTCATGGCGGAGGCGGCCACCGCCCCGTGTCCCGAGCGGGCGCTGGAGCGCGCCTTGACCCGCAGCACGTCCTCGTGAAGGTACAGGCGCTGTCGCGTGTCCGGCTGCTTGACGCTGCGTATCCAGCCCTTGCTGACGTAGGCGTAGAGCGTCTGCATGCGTATGCCCAGCAACTCCACGGCTTCCTTGGCGCTGAGATAGTCCTTGTGCGGCATGGTCTTCAAGGTTGATCGATCTTCATCAATATTCTACGGCCCGGCCCTTGGTATCGCCGCCGTTCGCGGCTGGTATAGTCCGGCGGATCGACCCATTCATCGAGCAAGGATTCCCCATGACGGATCTGTCCGCTTTCCCGATCACCCGCAAGTGGCCCGCGCAACATCCGGACCGCATCCAGCTCTACTCGCTGCCCACCCCCAACGGCGTGAAGGCCTCGATCATGCTGGAAGAAACCGGCCTGCCGTACGAGCCGCACCGGGTGGCGTTCGATACCCAGGACCAGATGTCGCCGGAGTTCCTGTCGCTCAACCCGAACAACAAGATCCCCGCCATCCTCGATCCCGACGGCCCGGGCGGCAAGCCGTTGCCGTTGTTCGAATCGGGCGCCATCCTGATCTACCTGGCCGAGAAATCGGGCCAGTTCATTCCGCAGGATCCCGCCGGCCGCTACCAGGCCATGCAGTGGGTGATGTTCCAGATGGGGGGCATCGGCCCCATGTTCGGCCAGGTGGGGTTTTTCCACAAATTCGCCGGCAAGGACTACGAGGACAAGCGTCCCCGCGACCGCTACGTGGCTGAATCGCGCCGGCTGCTGGGCGTGCTGGAGCGGCAACTGGACGGCAAGGCCTGGATCCTGGGCGACGGCTACGGTATTGCCGATATCGCGACCTTCCCGTGGGTGCGCAACCTGGTCGGTTTCTACGGCGCGGGCGACCTGGTGGGATTCGGCGATTTTCCCAATGTGAAGCGGGTGCTGGACGCTTTCGTGGCGCGTCCCGCCGTGCAGCGGGGCTTGCAGATTCCGGCCGCGCCGTCCGCCTGACGGCGATTGCAACAAGGTGCTACGCGGGGCGGGGGTGCATGCCGGCGCGGCGGGTGGAATAGGGATTTCATCCAGCTAGCCAAGCCACGGCGGGTCGCCATAATGGCTACCACCACGAAAAGAGACATCAGCCGTTCCCCGCGTATGCATCAGCTCCTCCTGGAATCGTTTCAAGCCGCCGTCGCCGCGGCCGACCCCCTGCACATCACCGCCCGCCACCTTCCGGCCCCACCCAGGGGCCGCACGGTCGTCGTCGGCGCGGGCAAGGCCGCCGCCAGCATGGCCCGCGCCGTCGAGGCCGCCTGGCCCGCCGACGCCCAGCTGGAAGGACTGGTCGTGACCCGCTACGGGCACGGCATGCCGCTGGAGCGCATCGCCTGCGTCGAGGCCGGCCATCCGGTGCCCGACGCGGCCGGTGAACGGGCCGCCGGCGACATCCTGCGGCTGGCCTCGGAACTGGGCGACGATGACCTGTTGATCGTGCTCGTGTCCGGCGGAGGTTCCAGCCTGTTGTCGCTGCCGGTGCCGGCGGTGCCCATGGCCGCGCTGCGGGAGGTCACCCAGTCGCTGCTGCGCAGCGGCGCACCCATCGAGTCGATGAACGTGGTGCGCAAGCACCTGTCGCAATTGCAGGGCGGACGCCTGGCCGCATGCACGCGGGCCCGGGTCCTGGGCCTGATCGTGTCCGACGTCGCGGGCGACGATCCGTCCGCCATCGCCTCCGGCCCCACCGTGGCCGATCCCAGCACCTATGCCGACGCGCTCGACATCCTGCGCCGCCACGGCGTGCAGGCGCCGCAACCGGTGCTCGACTGGCTGGAGGGCGGGGCCGCGGGGCATCATCCCGAGACACCCAAGGCCGGCGATCCCGTGTTCGAGCGGGTGGAGAACCGCGTCATCGCGACCGCCCAGCAAAGCCTGCAGGCCGGCGCGCGCGTCCTTCGGCGCGCGGGCATCCAGGCGGTGGTGCTGGGAGATACCGTCACCGGCGAGGCCCGCGAGGTGGCAAAGGTCTATGCCGCGCTGGCACGCCAGGTATTGCGGCACGGCGAACCTTTCGATGCGCCGGTGGCGCTGGTGTCGGGGGGCGAATGCACGGTCACGGTGCGTGGGGGCGGCCGCGGCGGCCGCTGCACCGAGTTCCTGCTGTCGCTGGCCGCCGAGCTGTGCGGCGAAGCCAGGGTCTCGGCCCTGGCCTGCGATACCGACGGCATAGACGGCAGCGAGGACAATGCCGGCGCATGGTGGGACAGCGAGCGCTTGCGCCGGGCGGCGGCCCGGGGCGTCACGCCGGGCCCGTGGCTGGACGCCAACGACGCCTGGGGTTATTTCAGGGAGCTCGACACCCTGGTCATGACCGGTCCCACGCTGACCAATGTCAACGACTACCGCGTCATACTGATCGAGGCCGAGCGAACCAGTCGCTGACCAGCTTCACCCAGAAGCTGGCCCCCAGCGGCAGCAGGTCGTCGTTGAAATCGTAGCTGCCGTTGTGCAGGGTGCACGGCCCCAGCCCGTGGCCGGACTCGCGGTGCGCGCCGTCGCCATTGCCGATGAAGACGTAGCAGCCGGGCTTTTCCTGCAACATGAAGGCAAAGTCTTCGGCGCCCATCGTGGGTTCGGTGGCGGCGTCGACCTGGTCCGGCCCGACCAGCGATCGCAGCACGTCCGCCACGAATCGGGTCTCGTCGGGGTGGTTGATCAGCGGCGGGTACTTGCGCTGGAAGTCGACCTCGATCCGGGCGCCGTGGGCCAGTTCCATGCCCTGCGCGATTTCCCGCATGCGCTGCTCGATCAGATCCAGCACGTCGATGGTGAAAGTGCGCACCGTGCCCACCATTTCGGCTTCATCCGGGACGATGTTGGTGGTCGTGCCCGCGTGGATCTGGGTGATGCTGAGCACCGCGGTGTCGATGGGTTTCTTGTTGCGGGTCAGGATGGTCTGCAGCGATTGCGCCAGCTGCACCGCGATCATGACCGGGTCGATGCCCAGGTGAGGCAAGGCGGCGTGGGTGCCCTTGCCCTTGACCACGATGCGGAAGTCGTTGCTGGAGGCCATCATCGGGCCGGGGGTGACGGCGAAGCTGCCGACGGGGATGCCGGGCCAGTTGTGCATGCCGAACACGGCTTCCATGGGAAAGCGCGTGAACAGCCCGTCGTCGACCATGGCCTTGCCGCCGCCGCCGCCTTCCTCGGCCGGCTGGAAGATCAGGTAGACGGTGCCGGGGAAGTCGCGGTGCGCCGCCAGGTGGCGGGCGGCGCCCAGCAGCATGGCGCAGTGGCCGTCGTGCCCGCAGGCGTGCATCTTCCCGGGATGCACGCTGGCATGTTCGAAGGTGTTGAGTTCCTGCAGGGGCAGGGCGTCCATGTCGGCCCGCAGGCCGATGGCCGGGCCGTTCCTGTCCGCGCCTTCCAGGACGCCGACCAGGCCGGTGCCGCCCAGCCCGCGCACGACGGGGATGCCCCAGTCTTCCAGCAGGCGGGCGATGGTGTCCGACGTGCGGTGTTCCTCGTAGCACAACTCGGGGTGGGCGTGGAGATCGCGCCGTATCGTCTTCAGGTCGCTCTGGAAGGCGACGATGGGTTCGAGCAGATTCATGTGGAAGCTCCGTAGCGTTGCCCCCCCGCGGGCGGGAGCGCGCCGCGCCTTGTCCAGGCGGTCGCGAAGGCGGGAAGGGCCGATGTGCCGCGCCGTGTCCGGCGTCGCCGGCCGGGTGTCGGTTGCCCGAGGGCCGGCGGTTACCATAGCCATTATCTCCAATGAGCTTGTCTATGGCGAGTGTAATGACAAGGGGCCGGACGGCCTGGGGCGTCCTGGTCCTGGCCGGGGCGCTGGCCGGATGCGCCGACCTGCGCTATTACGCGCAATCCGTCGCCGGACATTCGTCGCTGCTGCAGGCCGCGCGGCCGGTGGACCAGGTCCTGGCCGATCCTTCCACGCCGGTGGATTTGCGCGAGCGTTTGCGCTACGCGCAGGACGCGCGCCGTTACGCCAGCCAGGTGCTGGGCCTGCCCGACAACCGCAGCTACACCGAATACGCCGACCTCAAGCGGCCCTACGTCGTCTGGAATGTATTCGCCACGCCGGCGTTGTCCTTGCGGCTCAAGCAGTCCTGCTTCCCGGTGGTGGGTTGCATAGACTACCGCGGCTACTACAGCGAGGCCGACGCGAGGCGGATGGCCGGCGAGCTGCGGGACCAGGGCTGGGACGTGCACGTGGGGGGCGTGCCCGCCTATTCCACCCTGGGCTGGTATCCCGATCCTTTCGTCAACACCTTCATCCGCCTGCCGCCGGCCGAGGTCGCGCGCCTGGTTTTCCACGAACTGACCCATCAGGCGGTCTACGCGAAGAACGACACGACATTCAACGAGTCGCTGGCCACGGCGGTGGAGCAGATCGGCGTCGAGCGCTGGCTGCGGGAACCGCAGAACCAATCGCTGCGGCCCGCCTATGAGGCCTTCGACGCGCGCCGGCGCGACTTCGTCGCGCTGCTGCTGGAGACACGGCGGCAACTGGCGCAGGCCTACGGCGAGACCGGCACCCGCCAGGGGCCGGCGCCCACCACGCCCGATCCGGTGGGCCTGGGGCCGGACGAGATCGAGCGGCGGCGCGCGCGCAAGACCGAAATCATCGCCGGCCTGAGGTCCCGCTACGAGCAGATGAAGCGCGAGCGGTGGAATGGCTACGCCGGCTATGATGCCTGGTTCGCGCAGACGTTGAACAACGCGCAATTCGCGGCCATGGGGGCCTACCACCAGTGGGTGCCGGCGCTGCTGGCCATGGCGCGCCGCTGCGAGAGTTGCCGCGACGGCAGCCTCGCGCCGTTCCTGGACGAAGCGCGCGAGTTGGCGCGGCTGCCGTATGCCGAGCGCCGGCGGCGCTTGCTCGCGGAAACCGAACACGCGCAGGCCGCTGGGCTATCATCGGCGCAATAAGCCGACACCGCGCGGCGCAGACTAGACCAGGAGACGTGCATGCAAAGACCGTGGCTGGCGCACTACCCGCCGGGCATTCCCGCCGACATCGACCCCGGACGCTATCGGTCCCTGGTCCAGTTGCTGGAGGAGTCGTTCGAGCAGTTCGCCGAGCGCCCGGCCTTCGTCTGCATGGGCAAGACGCTTGCCTACGCCGACATCGACGCCATGTCGCGCAAGCTGGGGGCCTGGCTGCAATCCCGCGGACTGCCGCGCGGCGCGCGCGTGGCGCTGATGATGCCCAACGTCCTGCAATATCCCGTCGCCATCGCGGCGGTGCTGCGGGCCGGCTACACGGTGGTCAACGTCAATCCCCTCTATACCGCCCCGGAGCTCCAGCACCAGCTCAAGGACAGCGGCGCCGAGGCCATCGTCATCCTCGAGAACTTCGCCTCCACCCTGCAGAAGGTGTTGCCCGAGACGGCCATCCGCCACATCGTGGTGGCGTCCATGGGCGACCTGATGGGCGGCGTGAAGGGCGCCATCGTCAATGCGGTGGTGCGCCATGTCAAGAAACTGGTCCCGCCGTTCAGCCTGCCGGGCGCCGTGGGTTTCCGGCGCGCGCTGGCGCAAGGGGCGGCGCGGGAACTGGCGCGCCCCGAGGTCGGCCCCGAGGACGTCGCCTTCCTGCAGTACACCGGCGGCACGACGGGCGTGGCCAAGGGGGCCGTCCTGCTGCACCGGAATCTCGTCGCCAACGTCCTGCAATGCGATGCCTGGCTGCTGACGGACGAACGGCCCGCGGGAAAGGAGGCGCGGCACAGTCCGCACATCTTTGTCTGCGCGCTGCCGCTCTATCACATCTTCGGCCTGACGGTGTGCGGGCTGCTGGGCATGCGGGCGGGCGGGCTCAACGTGATGGTGCCCAACCCGCGCGACATTCCCGACCTGGTCCGGACGTTGTCGGGCTACCGCTTCACGCTGTTTCCCGGGGTCAACACGCTGTTCAACGCCCTGCTGCACAACGAGAAATTCCGGTCGCTCGATTTCTCGTGCCTGCGCGTGAGCGTGGGCGGCGGCATGGCGGTGCAGAAGGCGGTGGCCGACCGCTGGGTCGAGGTGACCAAGTCGCCCCTGTGCGAGGGCTACGGCCTGTCCGAGACTTCGCCGGTGGCCTGCTGCACGCCCATCGACATCAAGGAATATTCCGGCACCATCGGCATTCCGCTGCCGTCGACCGAGGCGGCGATACTGGACGATGACGGCGCGCCGCTGCCCATCGGCGAGCGCGGCGAGATCGCGCTGCGGGGGCCGCAGGTCATGCCGGGCTACTGGAACATGCCCGAGGAGACCGCCCGCGTCATGACGGCGGACGGATTCTTCAAGACCGGCGACATCGGCATCATGGACGAGCGTGGCTACATCCGTATCGTTGATCGCAAGAAGGACATGATCCTGGTGTCGGGCTTCAACGTGTACCCCAACGAGGTCGAGGCCGTGGTGTCGCAGCATCCGGGGGTGCTGGAGTGCGCCGCCATCGGCGTGCCCGACGAGCATTCCGGCGAAGCGGTGAAGGTGGTCGTGGTCAAGCGCGATCCGGCACTGACCGAGCAGGACCTGAAGGCCTTCTGCCGTGATCGCCTGACCGGCTACAAGCGGCCGCGCTACGTGGAGTTCCGGTCGGAGCTGCCCAAGACCAACGTGGGCAAGATCCTGCGGCGGGAGTTGAGGGCGCCTGCCGAGCCATCGCACTAGGCTGAATCGACCTTCATGTTCTTGACCCGGTCTTGTCCGGGGCACCGGGGCACCGGGGCCTGGGGCCGGGCGCTCGCCGGCTTCCGCCTGCCCCTACAATGGCGGCGTCTGCCCCGTCGCGGGCATCGTTCGGGAGTCCACATGCCGGGTCGGATGGCTGGTCATCGTCGCCATGCGCAGCATGGCTTTCTGCGCCGTGCATTCGCGCCGGCGAGCCTGCTCGCCTTGATGGCCATCGCGCCGTTGCCGGCGAATGCGGGCGTGACCTTCAAGCTGGACCGCATCCAGGCCGGGCCCGGCGAAACCGTGCGCATCGAGGCCATGTTCTTCAACGACGGCAATGCCACGGCGACCTGGGACGCGCCGCGTGAACTGGTGCTGCAGTGGCGGGACGCGACCGGCCGCGTCGTGCGGGCGCCCGCGCGGCTCGACGGCGGCGCCGCCGTGCTGCAAATTCCCGTGGGCCAGTTCTCGCGCGCGACCTGGTCGGCGGTGGTGCCGGAGCAGGCGCGCGGCCTGCAGGCCATCGCGGTCGAGGGCGAGCCCGTGCTGTTGGCGCTGGACGCGACGCCCGCCGAGAAAGGCGCCATCGTCGGCTCGCCCGCGATCGGTC
This sequence comes from Pigmentiphaga sp. MLSB6-MA01, assembly GCF_058793475.1. Classification (NCBI taxonomy): domain Bacteria; kingdom Pseudomonadati; phylum Pseudomonadota; class Betaproteobacteria; order Burkholderiales; family Alcaligenaceae; genus Pigmentiphaga; species Pigmentiphaga sp. MLSB6-MA01. The sequence goes on from NZ_JBXAFV010000019.1 coordinate 118,534, forward strand.
CCATCATCGACCCGCGCGCGCCCGGCGCCGTGCCGCAAGTGCCGGACGACGGCGTGCTGGCCGCGGTCAGTGGCATTTCGGCCGGGTCGGGGCCGGGCAGCACCGCGCTGTCGGGGCCGGCGCCGGCGCAAGCCGCCGCCCCGGGCAACGACGAGCACGATGTGCTGAGCCGCTTCCGCAGCGCCTTGTCGCCCTACGAGCCCGTGTACTTCAGCCTGGGCACCCGGCCCAACCTGAACGCGCGCTTCCAGATCAGCCTGAAGTTCCGGCTGTTCCAGCCCCGCGACGGCGAGGAAACCGGTTTCCTCAACAACCTGTACCTGGGCTATAGCCAGACCTCGCTGTGGGACATAGGCGAGAACTCCGCGCCGTTCCGCGACAGCAGCTATCGTCCGGCGGTCTTCTGGCTGTCGGACCGGGTCTGGGAGTCGCGGGACCGCCGCAAGTCGCTCGGCTTCGATGGCGGCTTCGAGCACGAGTCCAACGGCCGCGACGGCGATACCTCGCGCGCCATCAACTCGCTGTATGCGCGGCCCACGCTGCGCTACCGCCTGGACGATGGCAGCACCTTGAGCTTCGGTCCCAAGATCAAGTACTACATGACCCGCGAGGGGAATCCGGACATCGCCGACTACCGGGGCCACGTCGACTACCAACTGCGCTGGGCCAAGGACGACGGCCTGATGGTGTCGGCGCTGGTGCGCAAGGGCCACGAGAAGGGATCGCTGCAACTGGACATGGCCTATCCGCTGCGCAAACTGGGCCTGGGCCGCCTGAACGGTTTCCTGCACGTGCAGTATTTCAACGGCTATGGTGAAACCCTGCTGGACTACAACGTGCGCGCCAAGTCCCAGGTACGCATCGGCCTGATGGTCGTGCGCTGACCGGCTTTCGTTTTCAGGCCGCGCCGGCGGCCTTGAGGTTGGGGCCGATCAGGTCGTGCAGGGCCTTGGCCACGCCCGGGCCGCCCGCGACGATGTTGCCCTGCTCGGGCCACGCCGCCTGGCCGAACGGATCGAAAGCCAGTCCGCCGGCTTCGCGTACCAGCAGCGTGCCGGCGGCGACGTCCCACGGCTTGAGCCGCAGTTCCCAGTAGCCGTCGAAGCGTCCGCAGGCCACCCAGGCCAGGTCGAGCGCCGCCGCGCCGTTGCGGCGCACGCCGCGCGTGCCGTGCATGGCGTCGCGCAGCATGGGCAGGTAGTTCTCGGTGAAAGACATGTCGCTGTAGGGAAAGCCCGTGGCCAGCAGGGCGTCGGCCAGGGCCCCGGTGCGCGAGCACTGGATGCGATGGCTATTGAGCCAGGCGCCCACGCCCCGGACCGACGTGAACATCTCTTCGCGGCAGGGATCGTAGATCACGCCCACCACGGGCCCGGGCTCGGACCGGGCCTCTTCGAAGGCGATGCCGCAGCCTTCCTGGGCGACCAGCGCGATCGAGACGGCGTAGTGGGGAATGGCGTGGACGAAGTTCGTGGTGCCGTCCAGCGGGTCGATGTACCAACTGGCGGGGCCCGACGGCGAGCCGCCTGTTTCCTCGGCCACGATGCCGTATTGCGGCGTGTGCGCGCGCAGGACCTCGATGATCGCGATCTCGGCCTCGCGGTCGGCCTGCGAGACCAGATCGTTGCGGGCCTTCAGGTCGATGACCAGTTCCGAGCGCTTGTGCGCGTAGGCCTGAAGGATCGCGGCGCCCGCGTGAGCAGCGGTGACGGCGGCTTCGAGCGCCTTGAAGAGATCCAGCGGCACGGGTTTGTCCATGGTCGGGGCTGCGGGGATGCTCATGGAAGGAGTGTACGCCTAGAGAGTGTACCCCTGGAGAGGGTCCCCTAGAGAGAGTCCCCTAGAGAGAGTCCCCCCCTACGCGCTGACGCGCGCCCCCCAGGGGGCGAAACCGGCGGACTGGCAAAGCCAGATCCGCGGTTTCCT
>NZ_JBXAFV010000020.1:0-120016 GCF_058793475.1 Pigmentiphaga sp. MLSB6-MA01
TCACTGTCGTTGGTCCTTGACGGGTGGGGTGGGGCCCCCCACCGCGGGCCGCCCCACCCCACCGGTCAAGGACGGTTCAAGAACCCTATCCCAGACATTCATGAATGTCGATTCAGCCTAGGGCCCCTTGCCGGCCATGTACGACGATCGATGGGCCTCAAGCCTCGTCGATCACCGGGTTGCGCAGCAGGCCCACGCCCTCCACCTCGATCTCGCACACATCGCCGGGCTTGAGCCAGACCGGTGGCTTGCGCGCCAGGCCCACGCCCGACGGGGTGCCGGTGATGATCATGTCGCCCGGTTGCAGCGCCATGCCTTCCGAGCAGGCCGCCACCAGGGTGGCCACGTCGAAGATCATGTCGCGGGTGTTGGCGTCCTGCATGACCTGGCCGTTCAGGCGGCACTGGATCCGCAGCCCGGCGGCGCCCGGCGGCAGTTCGTCGGCGGTGACGAACTCCGGGCCGAAGCCGCCGCTGCGGTCGAAGTTCTTGCCCCACAGCCACTGGTTGGAGCGGAACTGGTAGTCGCGGATCGACCCTTCGTTGAACAGCGAATAGCCCGCCACGTGTTCGAGCGCGCGTTCCTTGGGAATGTAGCGGCCGCCCTTGCCGATCACCGCGACCAGTTCGGCCTCGTAGTCGAACTGCACGGAGACGCGGGGGCGTTCGATGGCGGTGCCGTGGGCCACCCAGGACGACGGGAAGCGCTGGAACAGCACCGGATGCGCGGGCGGCGCGAAATTGCTTTCGGCGGCATGGTCCACATAGTTCAGGCCGATGGCGAAAGCCTTGGCGGGGTGTTGCAGCGGCGGCAGCAGGGCGAGGCCGGCCAGGGCCAGGCGCTCGCCCGGCGCGTCGGCCGCCGCGCGGGCGGCATCCAGGCCGCCGGGGTCGCGCAGCAGTTCGTCCAGCGTGGCGGGCAGGCCGCGCGCGGTCAGGTCGACCACGTCGTTGCCCAGGCGGGCACCGAGGGCGGGCGCGCCGGCGGGGTTCTTGAAGGCGATCAGTCTCATGGCGTGTCTCGTTTCCCCGTCAGCCGGGGTATTCCTGGTTGGTGATGAAGTCGGCCGGCAGGGGCGGACCCCAGACGTAGAGCGAGTCCTCGGGCGGGTGGTCGGCGGCGGGCCAGTCCAGGCCGGCCGGGACGTAGTCGATATCGTACGAGTATTCGGCCCAGCTGCCCCAGGGGTCGCGCACGTAGTAGAAGTAGTTCGAGCCCAGCACGTGGCGGCCGACGCCCCAGCCCTGCGCGTAGCCGGCGATGCGCATCTGCTCGGAGCCGCGGCCGACCTCGTCCAGGCTGCCAACGTCCCAGCTGGAGTGATGCAGGCCGCGTGCGTGCGATTTGGCGAAAGCCACGAGGTGATGGTCGCTGCCATGGATGCCGTGCATGAAGGCGATGAGGTCGCCGGAATGGTCCGACACGCGCAGCCCCAGTATGGTCCGGCAGAAGTCCACCATGCGTGCGACGTCGGGCGTGAAGAACAGGACGTGCGAAAGGTGGCGCGGCCGCACCGGCCGCACGCGGCTGCGGGCCGGGGCGGCGCCCTGGCCGGGCGGGACCGGGGCGAAGGCAAAGGGCGGGCTCTTGGCGGCGGGCGAAACCTTGTCCGCCACCACCAGTTGCAGCGGCGTGCCATCCGGATCGCGCAGCCACAGCCCCTGGCCGTCCGACAGTGCGTGCGGGGCGGTTCGCGGGCCCGCGGCCTCGATGCGCGCGCGCATTTCGTCCAGGTCGGCCGCGTGGATGCCGTAGCGGACGTATTGCAGGCGCTTGGTCTGGCCTTGCTCGTGGACGCGGCTCCACACATGGGGATGGCCGTGCGTGCGCAGTTCGAGATGGCCGGCGCCGCGCCGCACGTCCAGGCCGAAGGCCAGGTAGAAGCGTTCGGCCTCGGCCAGGTCGGGCACCGAGTACACGAAGCAGTCCACCGAATGCACGGCGGCGCGGCGTTCGAGGTGAGTCGTCAAGGCTGGGGCGCGCATCGGCGTGCTCCTATTCCGGTTTGATGCCCGCCATGTCGACGGCGGCGCGCAGGATGGCGGTGTCGTCGCGCAGCGACGCGGCGAAGGCCTCGGGGCTGCTGCCGATCACGCTCCAGTGCTGTTCCTCGATCTTGGCGCGCACGTCGGGCTGCTGCAACACGGCGCGGAAGGTGTCGGCCAGCCTGGCGACGATGGGCGCGGGCGTGCCAGCGGGCGCGACGAATCCCATCCAGTTGCCGAAGGGGCGGAAGTCGGGGAAGTCCTCGGTGATGGCGGGCACGTCGGGGTGCAGCGGATGGCGCCTGGGAGTCATGAAGGCCAGCACCTTGATCTGTCCCTGCTTCCACTGTCCGAGCAGGCTGCCCACGCTCAGGATGGTGGCGTCGAGCCGGCCGGCCAGCAGTTCGATGGCGATCTGGCCCGCGCCCTGGTAGGGCACGTGCAGCATGTCGACGCCGGCGGCGGCCTTGAACTGTTCGCCCAGCAGGTGGTTGAACGAGCCGTTGCCGACGCTGGCGAAATTGAGCTTGCCGGGATTGCGCTTCAGGTAGTCGACGAACTCGCGCGTGGTGTTGGCCGGCACCTTGGCGCTGACCATCAGCGCGACGGGCAGGTCGGCCACGGCGGTGATGGGCGTGAAGCTCTTGAGCGGTTCGTAGGGCAGGTCCTTGCGCAGGTAGCTGTTGAGCAGCAGGGCCGAGGTGGTGGTCAGGTGGATGTTGTAGCCGTCGGGCGCCATGCGGGCGGCGTAGCTGGTGCCGACGATGCCGTTGGCGCCGCCGCGGTTCTCGAACACCAGCGGCTGGCCCAGCAGCTTGCCCGCCCGGTCGGCGATCAGGCGGCCGATGACGTCGATGGGCGATCCGGTGGGATAAGGAAAGACCACGTGGATGGGCTTGTTGGGGTAGGGTTGTTGCGCGCCTGCCTGCAGCGGGCAGGCCAGGCCGAGCAGCGCGGCCAGCGCTCCGGCGATCAGTTGCTTGGCTTGTCTCATCGTGGGTCCTCTTGGGGGGCTACGTGACCGGGGGACTTGGCCCCGGCCTGGGGAAGGGATGCCAGGCAGTCGCGGAACGCCCGGCAGATGTCGTCGTTGGCGCGGCGGGCCGCGGCCGAGGCTTCGAAGAAGCCCAGGAAGGGGTGGAACATGTCGTCGTGGCGCAGTAGCGTGACGGGCACGCCGGCGCCGCGCAGCCCGTCGGCGTAGGCCAGGCCTTCGCTGCGCAACGGGTCGTGCCCGGCCACCGCGATGACGGTGGGGGGCAGCCCGGCCAGGTCGTCGGCGCGCAGCGGCGAAGGCGGGAAGGTGGCGGCTTCCCCGGCGCGTTCGCCCATGTACAGGCGGGCGATGTCGCGCAGGTCGGCCGGGGACAGCATGGGATAGTCGCGGCCAGCCGCCTCCAGGCGCCGCGTATCGCGGGCCATGTCCAGGCCGGGCACGACCAGTAGTTGTGCCGCCAGCGGCCGGCCGGCGTCGCGGCACAGCAGGGCGGCGCTGGCCGCCAGGTTGGCGCCCGCGCTTTCTCCGGCCACGGCTACGCGGGCCGGGTCGCCGCCCAGTTCACGGGCATGCGCCTGTACCCATTGCGTGGCGGCCAGGGCGTCGTCGTGCGCGGCCGGGTAGGGATGCTCGGGCGCCAGCCGGTAGTCCACCGACACGACCACCGCGTCCATGTCGCGGCACAGCTTGCGCGCGATGTCGTCCATCAGTTCGACGCTGCCCAGCACGAAACCGCCGCCGTGGAAGAAGACCACGGTGGCGTGCGGGCCCGCCGTGGCGGGACGATAGACGCGGCCTGGCACCGGGGCCTCGGCCTCGGTCAGGTCGCGCACGGCGCCTACTTCGGGCACGCCGTGGCGGTCGCGCGCGGCCAGGATGGCGCGCGCCATGCGCTGGCGGGCCTCGGGTGCGCCGCCGGCGAACGGCGCGGGGGCGCCTTGCGCGCGCAGGGCGGCCACGATGCGGGCCAGGTCCGCGTCCAGGGGGACGGCAGGCGCGGCCGTCATGCCGGCAGCTCCAGCACGTGCGCCTGCGAGGCCCGGGCGCGCCGCCGCAGCGCCTCGACGTCGAGGTGCAGCAGTTGTCCCGCGCGTTTGACGGCGCGGCCGGCCACGAACACGGTATCGACGTTGCCGGGATGGGCCGCCAGCACCACGGCGCCGACGGCGTCCGACACCGGTGTCAGGTTCAGGTCGTCGCCGCGTATCAGCACGATGTCGGCCTCCTTGCCGGGCGTGAGCGAGCCGGTCTTGTGGTCCAGGCCGGTGGCGCGGGCGCCGGCCAGCGTGGCGAATTCCAGCACGTCGCGCAGCGTGAGCGTGGCCGGCGCGTCCGGCACGCGCGAGTGGCCGCCGCCCATCCAGGACCGGTAATAGGCGAAAGCGTGGCGCATCTGGGTGAACATGTCGCCGGCGCATTTCGTCTCGGTATCGCCGCTCAGGCTGGGCCGGATGCCGGCGGCCAGCAGGCGGTCGAAGGGGATGTCGCCGATGCCCTGGGCGTTCATCTCGCAATGCACGCCCAGCGAGGCGGTGACGCCGGCGTCGGCCATCATCGCGATCTCGTCATGGCCGCAGAAGCAGCAGTGCACGAAGGTCAGGTCCGGGCCCAGCGCGCCTTCGGCCTGCATCTGCGCGATCGCGCGGATGGGCGCGTTGCGCGCGTAGGCGCCCATGTGGATGCTGGAGCGTATGCCCAGTTCGCGCGCCAGGCGCAGGTCGTCCAGCCAGACTTCGCGGCGGGCCATCTCGGGGCCGCGCGCCGCCATGGCCAGCGTCAGCAACTGGTCGTCCGAGGCAAAGAACTCCCGGCGCAGCCGGCGGATGTCGCGTGGGTGGCCGCGCTGGCTGTCGAACATCCAGCTCGCGCCCTCGACCAGCGGCCAGCCGTGGCCGAACACGGCCCGCAGGCCGGCGTCCCGCAGGGCCTGGACGGCGGCGTCGCTGTGCTCGGGACTGTTCTGCACGTGCGACCAGTCCATCATGGTGGTGATGCCGCCGTCCAGCGCCGAGACCGCGCCCAGCAGCGTGCCGGTGTAGACGTCCTCGGCGCGGAAGGCCGCGCCCTTGGCGCCCAGCATCTCGGCAAAATAGACCTGCGGATCGATGTCGGCATAGCGGTGCCGCACGCAGGTCTGCCAGGTATGGCGGTGCGTGTCGACGAAGCCGGGCAGGACGATCATCCCGCGGGCATCGATCTGCTCCGCATCGTCGACCGCGAGGTTCGGCGCGATCGCGGCGATGCGGTCGTCCTCGATCAGGAGGTCGCCCTGGCGCAGATCGCCCACCTGGGGATCGACGCTGACGATCCAACCCTGGCGGATGAGCGTGCGACGGCTCATGCCCGCGCTCCGCGCAGCCAGCGTGCCAGCTCGGCGCGCACTTCGCCGCCCTGTTGCACGGAGGTGCCGGCCCAGGCGATGTAGCCGTCCGGCCGCACCAGCAGCCCCTGGACGCCGGCCAGCGCGGCGGGCGCCCGGCCCAGGCGCGCCTGCACGTGGCGCACGGGCAGCCCTTCCAGCGGCAGGTCCGCGTACTGGCCGCTGTAGCCTTCCAGGTCCAGCAGCACGAAGCGCCGCTCGCGCAGCAGTTCGGCCAGGCGCACCGACTGGCCGTCCAGTCCGATCAGGTCGATGTCCGGGGCGTGCTGCCCGGCCAGCGGGTGGCTGCCTGGCGGCGCGGGATAGGGGTGGGTCAGGCCGCAGAGTTCGCGCACCAGCTTGCGCTGCACGTCGGGCAGCGGAATGTACTCGCGCTGCATGCGCCGCTTCAGGGCGACGCCTTCGGGTTCGAAATTGAATTGCAGCGCACACTGGGCCGCGACGCTGTCGAGCAGGTCGCGCATGACCGGCAGGCGTTCCTCGTCATAGCTGTCGAGGATGGCGGCGTCGCTGTGGCCCCGCACCACGTGGGCCAGCTTCCATCCCAGGTTGAAGGCGTCCTGCAGGCAGAAGTTCATGCCCACGCCGCTGGCGGGGTAGTGGATGCGCGCCGATTCGCCCACCAGGAAGACGCGGCCGCTGCGCAGCGTGGGCACGGCGCGCATCTGGTCGTCGAAGCGCGAGGCCCAGCGGTGGCCGCGGATGCCGTAGTCGGTGCCGTGCACGTCGCGGATGCATTGCAGGGCTTCTTCCAGCGTGACGGGCTCATCCTTGGCCGCATGCCGCCGGTCGCGATGCACGATGTTGAAGCGGGTGATGCCGTCGCCGAAGGCGTAGCCGCGCACCCAGCCCATCTCGTTGTCGACGTTGACGCGGCCGCCGGGCCAGGGGGCGTCCAGTTCGGCGTCGATCACGATGCCGCGGAACGAGCCGCCGCGGCCGTCGAAGGGCAGGCCGGCCTGGCCGCGCACGACGCTGCGGCCGCCGTCGGCGCCGACCAGATAGCGGGCGCGCAGGGTAGTCGTGGTGCCGTCCTCGCTGCCGACATCCACTTCGACCCCGTCCGCCGATTGCCGCACGGCCCGGGCTTCGGCGCCGCGCCGTATCTCGGCGCCGCTTTCCTCGGCCCAGGTCCACAGGATTTCCTCGGTCAGGTTCTGCGGCAGTCCCAGCGTGAAGCCGTAGCGGGTTTCCAGGTAATGCCATTCGATGGGGTGGAAGCCAGCCCAGATGTGCGAGGGGCGGAACGGATACGGGCTGATGTCGCGTGTGCGCCGGATGAAGCGGTCGGCGATGCCGCGCGCGTCGAACAGTTCCAGCACGCGCGGCAACAGGGTGCCGGCGCGCGACTGCACGCCTTCGGTGCGCCGCTCCAGGACCAGCGTCCTGGCTCCCGAGCCCGCCAGTTCGGCGGCCAGGGTCAGCCCCGACGGGCCGCCACCGACCACGATCACATCCCACTGCATTGTCTGTCTCCAGCTTTTTCGTCAAGGCGGCTTCGAGCCGCATGCCTCGCATGGTGGCGAGCCCGTCGACAGACGTAAAGTTAATTGTTTAAATTCGAACCATTTGTTTGGTAAATGGATGGGCCATGCGCTTCAACAAGCTGGACTTGAATCTGCTGGTGGTGCTCGACGCCCTCCTGGCCACCCGCAGCGTGAGCCGCGCCGCCGAGCGCATCTTCCTGAGCCAGCCCGCGACCAGCCTGGCGCTGGGGCGGCTGCGCGAGTATTTCGACGACGAGCTGCTGGTGCCGGTGGGCAAGACCCTGGTGCCGACCCCGCTGGCCGAGCAGCTGGTCAAGCCGGTGCGCGACGTGCTGCTGCAGATCCAGACCGTGACGCGCGCCCGGCCCACCTTCGATCCGGCCACGGCCACGCGCCGCTTCACGATCGAATCCTCGGACTATGTCATCACGGTGCTGCTGGCGGAGGTGGTGCGGCGGGCGGCGAAGCTGGCGCCGCTGATGCAGTTCGACCTGCGGGCGATCAGCCCCCAGACGCCCGAGCACCTGGACAGCGGCGGGATCGAACTCCTGATCGCGCCGGAGTTCGCGGTCGTGGCGGGGCACCCGGCCGAACCGCTGTTCGAGGACACGTTTTCCTGCCTGGTGTGCGAAGCGCATGTCGACCCGGCGTTCGAACTGTCGAGCGAAGCCTATTTCGAGGCTGCGCACGTGGGCGTGGAATGGGGCGGCGGGCGGCGGATCACCTATGACGCGAAGATGCTGTCGCGCGGCCGGCGTCAGCGCCGGCAGGACGTGATCGCCCCCAACTTCACGCTGGTGCCGGAGTTGCTGGTGGGCACGCCGCGCATCGCGACCCTGCCGACCCGGCTGGCGCGCCACATGGCGGCGCGTTTTGCGCTGCGGGTGGTGCCTTGTCCGATTGAGATTCCCCGCTTCGCGGAGAACCTGCAATGGCACAAGTACCAGGAGCGGGATCCGGCCATTTCCTGGCTGCGGGGGTTGTTGCGGGCCACGGCCGGGGATTTGCCCGCGCTGGACGAGGCGCCGCGCGTTCCGCCGCGGCGCCGGCGAGGCGAAGACGCGCGCGCCTAGTGTTCGGACCCGGTGGCGAGGGTGATCTGCGCTGCGGCGACTCGAATCGCATCGTCGTCGATGTGCCGATGGATCACGATCCGCAGGGTATCGGCATCGCGCGGGCGGACGAGTATTCCCCGGGCGGACAGCCGCGCGGCGCAGGCGGTCGCTGCGCCGGGGCTCGAGGCGCCCAGGTGGATGAGCACGATGTTCGTGTCCGGCGCATTTCCGACCAGCGCCGGAGCTTGTGCCCGCAGGCTGGCCCATAAGGCGTACGCGCGCCGGTGGTCGTCGGCCAGCCGTCCGGCCATGTCGCGCAAGGCGACCAGGCCCGCGGCGGCGACGCAGCCCGCCTGGCGCAGGCCGCCGCCCACCATGCGGCGATAGCTGCGGGCGCGGACGACGAAGTCGCGGGAACCCGCCAGGATCGAGCCCATGGGCGCGCTCAGGCCCTTGGACAGGCAGAACGTCACCGTGTCGCCGAATGCGGCGATGGCCGCGGGCGGGACGCCCTGCGCCAGCGCCGCATTGAAGATCCGCGCGCCGTCGATATGGACGGCCGCGCCGGCCGCCCGCGCGTGTCCGCTCACGGCGGCGAGGTAGGGCAGCGGCAGGGCGCGGCCGCCCGCATGATTGTGGCTCGTTTCGATCACGACCATCGCCGTGGGGGCGCCATGGCGGGAATAGCCGCCGCGCATCGACGCCGCCAGCGCGTCGAGGTCCATCATGCCGCCGCGCGACCGGACCGCCGTGCACATCAGGCCGGCCAGGCGCGAAATGCCGCCACCCTCGGAACGGGCCACGTGCGCGTGTTCATCGACCAGCGCCTCGCCCCCTCTGCTGGCGTGCACCAGGGCCGCGACCAGGTTGCCCATGGTGCCGCTGGCCACGAACAAGGCGTCTTCCTTGCCCATGGCCGCGGCGCCCGCCGCTTCCAGTTCGCCCACGGTCGGGTCGCCGTCCAGCCCGTCGTCGCCGACGACGGCCATGCGCATCGCCTCGCGCATGGCCTCGGTGGGCTCCGTGACGGTATCGCTGCGCAGGTCGATGCGGCGTCCGGCCCCGGTGGCGGGCGCGCGATCAGGCGCGGGACTGGCGCTCATGCCACTGCGCGGTCACGGCCACGGCGCGGTCGATGTCCGACCGGTCGTTGTAGGCATGGATGGAGAATCGCAGCAGGTCGCGCCGGACGGCGGCCTGTACCCGGTGCTCCTGGAGATGGCGTTGCAGTTCGGCCGACGCGGGACCGCCGCCGGGGATGCGCAGGCACACCATGTTGGCCATGATGGCCCCCGCGGGCCGCACCACGCCGCAGCCGCGCTCGGCCAGGCCGTCGGCGAGCGAGGTGGCCAGTGCCGTGACGTGTCGGTCGATCGCGGGCGTGCCGCACGCCAGCAACATGGACAGGGTATCGGCCACGAGCGCCGACGCCAGGAAGTTGTAGTTGCCCACATCGAAGCGCTGGGCGCCGGCCTTGTAGTGGATGGGGCCCTTGTCGTAATCGGCTTCGTGGGTCGCGGCGATGGTGACGCCGAAGCGCGCCAGGTAGGGCGGCGTCAACGACTCGGCAAAAGCGCGGCGCACATACAGCAGCCCCATGCCGTACAGCGAGCACAGTCCCTTTTGCGTGCTGGCCGCCAGCGCGTCGATGCCCATGGCCTCGACGTCCAGGTGCGTGATCCCGGCCGCCTGCGCCGCATCCACCACCAGATGCGCGCCGGCGGCGCGGCAGGCCCGGCCGAGCGCATGCAGATCGGTGCGCAGCCCCGGCTTGAACGAGGTGGCGGAAACGGTCACCACGCGCACGCGCGATCCCTCGCCCAGCCGATCGAGCGCGGCCTGCAGCGGGAACAGTCCGTCGGGCGACGGCAGGTCGCGCACCACCACGCCCAGCCGTTCCTGGTTGCGCCAGGTATAGAGGTTGTTGGGGTGTTCGATGTCGGAGCACAGGATGACTTCATCCCCGGGCCGCCAGTCGATGGAGGCCGCGACGATGTTCAGGCCTTCGGATACGTTCTTGGTCATGGCGATCTCGATCGGATCGGCGTTGACCAGGCGCGCGAAGGACTGGCGCACCGTCTCGACCAGGCTGAAGTAGCGGTCCTTGTCGATGACGCCGTTCACGCGTTCGAGCAGGTGGGCCTGGGCGATCTCCAGGCTGCTGGCGGGAATCAGGCTGCGGCTGGCCACGTCCAGGTGGGCGCGCTGGGCGGTGCCGGGGAAGCGGGCGCGCAGGGCGGCAAAGGGGGACATGTCGGTAACGGTTGTCATGGCGGGCTCGGACAAATGCGGGGAATGTCCGGCAGCATAGTCAGCGCGACTTTGCGCGCCTATCGATTTTTCGGTGCGCGAGCTATGACCTCAGGACATACCGCGTTGGCCGCGCGCCGCGGTGCGGGCGACCTCTCCGGCCTGCCCGTGCAGGAAACCGATCAGCGTCTCGGCGGCGGCCGACAGGGGGCGGTCCACCCGGCGCAGGATGCCCATCTGCCGCTGGGGCCTGGGCGGGCCGATGGGCCGGTGCACCAGTCCGGCCAGGTTCATGGCTTCCAGGCCGACGCGGGGCAGCACGGTCACGCCCAGGCCTTCGCGCACCATGCTCAGGGCCGTGACCATGTTCACCACCTCGAAGGCCGGCGCGCGATGGCTGCCGGCCTGCGCCAGTCCCGCATCGACCAGCCGCCTGACGCTGGATGGCGCGGGCAGCAGCACCAGCGGCATCGCGGCAAGCTCGGGCCAGCCGATCTGGCGGGCGCGCGCGCGGGCATGGCCGGCGGGCAGGATGGCGACCAGTTCGTCGGTGAACATGAAGTCGAACCGCAGCGCCGGAATCTCGTGCGAATACATGCCCAGGCCGAACTCCACTTCGCGCTGGAGCACCTTGTCGATCAGGAGGTCGTTCTGGTCCTCGATCTGGCGTACCTGGACTTTGGGAAAGCGCTCGCGCAACTGGGCGATCGCGCGGGTTCCGAGGCCGAATGCCGACGAAGGCAGGACGGCGAAGGTCACGGTCCCGCTTTCGCCGCCGGCCAGCTCGCGCAGGTTGGCATAGGCGTGCTGCAGGTCGTCCAGCGGGCGCTTGACCTGCGCCAGCAGCAGGCGCCCGCCTTCGGTCAGCTCCATGCGCCGCGTGGTTCGCTCGAACAGGCGCACGCCCACCATGGCCTCGAGTTCGCGTATGAGTTGCGAGAAGGCGGGCTGGGTCATGGCCAGCCGGTCCGCGGCCTTGCTGAACGCGCCGGTCTCCGCGGCGGCCACGAAACCTTCGAGTTGCCGCAGCTTGAAATTCATACGTATCGCCTATGAATGGTAAATAAATATCCAATTGTCGTAACAGTCTAGCAAGCTCATAGTCCTGCCGACAGGACCGATCCGCGGTCCTTGCCGAGGAAGGAATGAGCGAATACTGGATAGGCATCGACACGGGCGGCACATTCACCGACCTGGTGTTGGGCGATACGCGCGGCGGCCGCTGGCACTACCACAAGGTGCCCACGCTGACGGCGGACCCCGCGCAGGGGATATTGAACGGCATCGCCGAGATCATGAGTCTGGCGGCGGTCGATCCCGCGCAGGTCGGGTTCCTGGTGCTCGGCACCACGCTGGCGACCAACGCGGTGCTGGAAGGGCAGTGGGCGCGGACGGGGTTGATCACCACGCAGGGGTTCGGCGACGTGCTGAGCCTCGCGCGGCAGCGCCGTCCCCACTATTTCAACCTGGACGTGCCCAAGCCCATGCCCCCGGTGCCCGACGATTGCCGCGCCGAAGTGGCCGAACGCATCGCCGCCGACGGCGAGGTCGTCACGCCGCTGCGCGACGAGGACGTGCTGGGCGCGCTGAACGCGTTGCGCGGGCGCGGCGTGCAGACGGTCGCCATCTGCTTCCTGCATGCCTACCAGAACGCGGCGCACGAGGAGCGCGCGCGCCAACTGGTGGCGCGGCACTGGCCCGAGGCCTATGTCAGTGTCTCGTCCGAAGTGCTGCCCGAGTTCCGCGAGTACGAGCGTTTCATCACCACGGTCGTCAACGCCAGCCTGATGCCGGTGATGGACGATTACCTGCAACGCTTCGAGATGGGCGTGCGGGACCTGGGCGTGCGGTCGAGTCCCCACGTCATGCAATCGAACGGCGGCGCGGTCACCACCCAGACCGTGCGGCAGCGTCCCATCAACACTTTCTTCTCGGGCCCGGCGGGGGGGGTCGTCAGCACCGCGGCGCTGGGCGAGGCCTGCGGCGTGCGCAACCTCATCACCTTCGACATGGGGGGCACGAGTACCGACGTCTGCCTGATCCGCGATGGCCGGCCGGCCATGAAGAGCGAGCGCGACATGGGGGGCTTTCCCGTGCGCACCCGTACCCTGGACATCCACACCATAGGCGCGGGAGGCGGCAGCCTGGCCTGGCTGGACGCGGGCGGGCTGCTCAAGGTCGGGCCCAAGAGCGCCAGCGCCTATCCCGGCCCGGCCTCGTATGGGCGCGGCGGCACCAGGCCCACGGTCACGGATGCCAACGTGCTGCTGGGCCGGCTGAGCCCGGTCGCGCTGCTGGGCGGGCGCATGTCCATGCACCCGGAACTGGCGGCCCGGGCCATCCGCGACGAGGTCGCCACCGCCATGGGCCGTGGCGCGGAGGAGGTCGCGATCGGCATACTGGAGATCGCCAACGCCAACATGACGGGCGCGGTGCGCGTGATTTCCGTCGAGCAGGGCGAAGACCCGCGCGACTACGCGCTGGTCGCCTTCGGCGGCGCGGGTCCCCTGCATGCGGCCGATGTCGCCACGATGGCGGGCATGCGCCACGTCATCGTTCCGCCGCGGCCCGGGCTCATGTCGGCGCAGGGCCTGCTCCAGTCGGACCGGCAGGGCGATTTTTCCCTGACCCGCCTGGTTCCGGCCATGCCCGACCGGCTGCCGCTACTGAACGCGGGCCTGCGCGAGCTGGCGCGCCGCGCGGATGACTGGCTGGCCTCCGAGGGGGTCGGCCTTGATGCCGGAGGCGTCGCGCGGCACTGGCAACTCGATCTGCGCTATCTGGGCCAGAACGCGGAACTGATCCTGGACATCGCCGCGGGCGAGCTCGACGCCACCGCGCTGGCGCTGGCCATCGACGCCTATCACGCCCGCCATGCCGATCTGTACGGCTACGACATGCGCGCCCAGGGCGTGGAGGTGGTCAACCTGCGCGTGTCGGTCGTCATCGCCCGCGAGCGCCTGGAGGCCGCGGCCATCGCCCGGCAGGACGCGCGGACCGATCCCGTCGCCGGGGCGCCCACGCGCCGCGTATGGTTCGCCGCGACCGGTTTCGTCGACACGCCCGTGCTGCAGCGGGACGACCTGCTGGCAGGCGCCTGCCTGGACGGGCCCGCCATCGTCGAGCAGATGGATACCACCACGGTCATTCCGCCCGGCTCGTCGACCCGCGTCGGCGCGGACGGCAGCCTGCACATCGATCTCACGCCCGGCGCGCCGGGCAAGGAAGCCCATTGATGACTCCCGTCGACCCCATCCGTGCCGAGGTCGTCGCCCGCTATCTGCTGGGCGTGACCGAGGAAATGAGCGCGGCGCTGATGCGCACCGCGTTCTCTCCCAACATCAAGGAGCGCGGCGATTGTTCGACCGCGGTGTTCGACCATCTCGGCAATGTCGTGGCGCTGCCCCAGCGCGTGCCGATCCACCTGGGCTCGATGGTGGGCGTGGTACAGGCCGTGCTCGAACGGTTTCCCCGGCAGGAGATCCGGCCAGGCGACATGTTCCTGGCCAACGATCCCTACAACGGCGGCGGTTCGCACCTGCCCGACATCAACGTCATTTCGCCCGTCTTCATCGACGGGGAGATCGTGGCCTATGTGGCCTGCATCGCCCATCACGCGGACGTGGGCGGCATGGTGCCGGGTTCCGAGGCCGCGGTCTGCCAGTCCATCTTCCAGGAAGGACTGCGCATTCCGCCGGTGCGCATCGTCAGCGCGGGCCAGGTCAACCGGGACGTGTTCGACATCCTGATGCTGAACTCGCGCACGCCCGACGAACGGGCGGGCGACCTGCGCGCCCAGATCGCCGCCAACACGGTCGGCCAGCGCAGCGTGCAGACGCTGTTCGAGCGCTACGGCGTGGCGCAGACCCAGGCCATCATGGCCGCCTACCTGGACTTCACCGAGCGGCGCTTTGCCGCCGCCATCGCCAAGGTTCCGCCGGGCCGCTATGAAGCCTGCGAATACCTGGATGGCGTGGAGGCGGGAGAAAAGGCCGCGATACGTCTGGTCCTGACCGTGGGTGACGGCAAGCTGAACTTCGATTTCGCCGGCTCCGCGCCGCAACTGGCGGCGGCGCGCAATATCCCGCTGCGGGCGCTGGTCGCCACGGTGTACACGGTGGTCAAGAGCTTGCTGGATCCCGACGTGCCCGCCAACTCGGGCTATTTCCGCACCATGGACATCAGTGCTCCGTCCGGCTCGGTGGTCGGGCCGGTTTCGCCCGCGGCGGTGGGCGCCCGTTCGATTTCCTGCGCCGTGCTGGGCGATGCGATCGCGGCCGCGCTGTCGCAGGCCATTCCCGACCGGGCCCTGGCCGGTTGCGGGCCGCACCAGTTGATCGTGCTGGCCGGGACCGACCCGCGCACGGGCGGCTATTACGTGAACTACGAGACGATTGCCGGCGCCATGGGCGCGCGGGCCTACCAGCCCGGCGTCGATGCCGTGCGGGTGCATGCCTCGGGTTCTTCCAACCTGCCGGTCGAGGCGCTGGAGCACGCCTATCCGTTCTTGATCGAACGCTATGCGCTGCGCAGAGATTCCGGCGGCGCGGGACACCACCGCGGCGGCCACGGCGTGGTGCGCGACTACCGCGCCTTGGGCGACGATACGGTGCTGAGCCTGTCGTCCGAGCGCCAGAACGTACCGGCCGCCGGCATGGCCGGCGGGGCCGACGGCGCGCTGGGGGAATTCATCCTGAATCCGGGTACGCCCGGAGAGCGGCGCCTGCCGTCGGCGGCGGCGGAGATCCGGCTGCGCAGGAACGACGTCCTGCGGGTGTGCACGCCGGGAGCGGGAGGCTACGGGACGCCCGCGTGAGTTGGCGCGGCGGGGCCTCCAGGAGGCCCCGCCGCGTATCGAAGAGCAGGGAGACACTGTCAGGCAGTGCGGCGGTTGCCGCGAGCTTTTCCAATAGACATACAAAGCAAAGGAATCCTCATGTATCCGATCAAGACTGTTTACCGGCTGGCGCGGTGGCTGCCGGCCATGGCCATCGCGCTGGCGGCCTTCCCCTCGGTGGCGGCGGACGCCTATCCCACCCGGCCGCTGCGCTTTGTCGTTCCCTATGCCGCCGGCGGCGCGGTGGACGTGGCCGCGCGCATGATCGGACGCTACGTGTCCGAGCAACTGGGCCAGCAGGTCGTGGTCGAGAACAAGCCGGGCGCGGGGGGCATCATCGCCATCAAGCACGTGCTGGGTTTTCCCGCCGATGGCTATACCTTCCTGGTCTGTGCCGCGGGCGAGATCGTGATCAATCCCGTCATCAATAAGGAAGTCGACTACGACACCAGCCGGGACCTGACGCCCGTCAGCATGGTTACCACCGCGCCCAACGTGCTGGTCGTGAAGCGGGATTTTCCGGCGAACAGCGTTTCCGAGCTGATTGCCTACGCCCGCAAGCATCCGGGCGAACTGACCTTTTCCTCGAGCGGCGTGGGCACCATCCAGCACGTGACCGGCGAGGTGTTCAACAAAATGGCCGGCATCGAGGCCCGGCACGTGCCCTACAGCGGCGCGCCCCAGGCCGCGATGGAGGTGGCGACGGGGCGGGTGACCATGACCTACGCCAGCCCGGGCTCGATCCGCGGTTTCGTCGACCGGGGCGAACTGAAGATGCTGGGCATGGCGCTGCCCGAACGCTATCCGCCGCTGCCGCAGGTGCCGACCATCCGCGAAGCGCCCGAGGTGTCGTCGTTCAACGTCGAAAGCTGGTTCGGCATGTTCGCCGCCAGCGGGACGCCCGAGCCAGTGATCCAGAAGGTCAATGCCCTGGTCCAGCAAGCGATGCAGCAGCCGGATATCGCCAAGAAGCTCATGGACACCGCGGGCGTGCCGATGCAGACGACCCCGGCCCAGGCCAAGGAGTTCGTCGGCCGCGAGATCGCCAAATACAAGACTTTGCTGAAGGAAGCCGACATCCGGCTGCACTGATGGCCACCGCCCCCGCCTTGCCGCCCGCGTCGTCCTCGCTGCTCGCGAGGTTGCCGTCGACGCGGCTCATGCTGGCCTTCGATGTCTCGGCACGTCACCTGAATCTGGTGCGGGCGGCCGAGGAGCTCGGCATCACGCAGGGCGCCCTCAGCCGCCAGATCCGCGCGCTCGAAGACCACCTGGGCGTGCGCCTGTTCGAGCGCCATGCCCGCGGGCTGCGCTTCACGCAAGAGGGGGAACTGCTGTATGACTTCACCCGGCGCGGCTTCGAGACGCTGGGCGCGGGGATAGGCCGGCTCACGCTGCGGGCCGAGCGCCAGACCCTGGTGCTGTCGGTGGCGCGCAGCTTCGCGCTGCGTGTCCTGATCCCCCGCCTGGCAGGTTTCACCGAGGCCCATCCGCACATCCACCTGAGCCTGGATATCCACCGCTACTTCGCGGACATCGCCAGTTCGGGGGTGGACGTCTCGATCCGGCTGGGCGCGGGGGACTGGCTGGACTGCCGCGCGCTGCGACTGACGCGGGACCGCATCGTGCCGGTGTGCGCGCCGGCGATCCGCGCACAATTGCGCGACCCCGCGGCGCGCCCGCGCGTGCCATGGCTGCGCAATATCGAACGCGACGACGCATCGCCGCGGGCGGAGGGGCTGGACGGCCTCCCGCCGGGCGACCTGCGCATCGATTTCAACGACTCGGCTTCCATGCTCGCGGCCGCGGAGGCGTCGCTGGGCGTGGCCGTCAGCCGTTCCTCGCTGGTCGCCGACGCCGAGGCGGCCGGCCGCCTGGCGCGCCCCACGTCCTGGGAGACGTGCGACGGCCTGGACTACTACGCGGTGTGTACCGAGCGGGCCTATCGCAAGCCTGCGGTCAAGGCCTTCCTGGAGTGGGCGGGAGGCCTGGCGCCGGGCTGACGGCGCGGTCCTCAGCGCTTGACCCGCGACAGGGGATCGTCCGGCTTGTAGGTCGGCGTCTGCGGCTTGGGCGAACCCAGCATCACGCACATCAGCGCCTCTTCGTCGCCGATGTTGACCTCGCCCCGGTAGACGCCGGGCGGGACCGAGATCAGGTCGCGTTCGCCGGCCTCGATCTCCCAGTATTCGCCTTCCTTCGATTCGCACATGATGCGGACCTTGCCGCGCAGCACGAAGAAGACTTCCTCGGTGTCCTCGTGCAGATGCAGCGGGCCGACGTGGCCGGCGGGGATGATCATGGTCGAGAAGGTGAAGTGCACCGCCGGCACGGTATTGGAATCGCTGGCGACGCCGGTGGCGCCGGTGCCGAGGTAGCGCATCTGGGCGCGGCCGTACTTGGGGTCGTAGTCGGCCTGGAACTTCAGCGCGTTCCAGTCGTACTGGCGGGTGGAGCGCTGAACACAGCGCGAGTTCATCCAGTCGCCGAAGCTCATGCCCTCGGGGCGCCGGAGGGTGGGTTTGGCGGCATCGATCAGGGTATCGACGGGATCGTTCATGGCAGCTCCTGCTTGCGGCATGGTGGGAAACAGAGCTGCCAGTCTAGGAACGGCGGCCGGCCGGGGCCTTGATCTAGATCATAATCGTTCCATTAATAAATCATCGTCTTATATGTAAAACAATTCAGGGTTCAGGTTTGCCCTGAAAAGGCTTGAGTCCTGGCGGCCGGGCTTCTTCGATGTGCCGCTTCAGGGCCAGTTGGAAGGCGGAGAATTCCTTGTCCTCGCGGCTGGCCAGGTAAAGCGGCAGCGTGAGCGCGAGGCCGGGCGTCCGTACGCAGCGCAGCTCGCCGCGCGCCAGGTCGCGTTCCACCGCGGTCTTGGAGAAGAAGCACACGCCCAGGTCGCGCCGCACGGCTTCCTTCTGCGCTTCCGGATGGCCCAGGTTGAGCACGATGCGCCGGGACGGGATGCCGTTGGCGCGCAACTGCCCTTCCTCCAGTTGCTGCATGACGGTGCTGTTCGCGGTGCTGATGAAGGGCAGGCGCGAGATCTCCTCGCGCCGCGCCTCGCCGCCCACCCAGCGGCTGTCCGGGGCGCTGATCAGCAGCAGGTCCTCGTCCCACAGCGGGCGTACCGCCAGGCCATCCAGATTCTGCGTGGGCGCGATGATGAGAACGGCGAAGTCGCAGGCGCCGGTGCGCGTGGCTTCCAGCGCTACCTGCGGGTTCGAGATCGAGACATGGACCTGGCCGTCGGGCCGCAGCACCTGGAAATCGCAGATCAACTGGCTCAGCAGATAGGTGCCCACGCTCATGGACGCGGCGACCACCGCCTGGCCCGGGGCGAGATCCGTCGAGCCGCCCAGTTCCCGTTCCAGTTCGCGCGTGCGGGTGACGACTTCCTGCGCCCATTTGTAGACGCGTTGGCCAGTGGCCGTCAGCGCGATGCCGCGGCCTTCGCGGCGGACCAGCGCCGTGCCCAGCTTTTCCTCCAGGCTGCGGATGTGCGAGGTGACGACCGGCTGGGTGACGAACAGGTAGTCCGCGGCGCGCGTGACGCTCTGGAGTTCGGCCACCACGCAGAAGACTTCGAGTTTCTGCAAGGTGAGATAGGGGTCGAAGCGGGCCATGAGGATTCAATCCATAGCTGAATGACTATGTAATAAGGAAGATATTTGAATTAGACGAATGGTTGGCGTCAACCTAGGATCTCTCCCCACAACGAGAGGAGACACCATGTCCAGTACCCAGCCCGGCGGCGCGCGGCGCATCCTGCGCGGCCTGGAGCACGCCGCCACCAGCCTGGAGCGGGCCCTGGCCAGCGCGCTGTTGGCGGCCGTCGCGATCAATGTGGCCAACGTGGTGGCGCGCTATGTGTTCGGCCGCTCGATCACGGGGGCCGACGAATTGCAGGTCTACCTGATGGCCGCGCTGGCCTTCTTCGGTTCGGCCGTGGCGGCGGTGCGCGGGCAGCATCTGCGCATGGACGTGCTGAACCGCTACTTCCCGGTGGAGCTGCGTCGGTTCCTGTCCGCGATGGAGGCGCTGGCGGCCGTGGCGCTGTGCGGCTTCGTCTGCTTCATCTCGTCGGAATACGCCTGGCGCATCCACCAGATCGGCAGCGTGAGCGAGAACGGACACATCCCGATGTGGATCCCGCATTCACTGGTGGCGGTGGCATTCGCCGCCATGGTGCTCGTCGGCCTGGTCGACGTGGCGCTGCGCATGGCCGGGGGCGGCCTGCGCCGGAGCGAACCGGTGGATGGGGCCGAGGAGGCGTTGTCATGAGTTTCGCGCTGGGTTTTCTCCCCCTTGGCCTGCTCCTTCTGGGCTTTCCCATCTTCCTCGTGCTGCTGGCGTCGGTCAGCGTGGCGCTGCTGTTCTTCATGGATGTGCCGCTCACGGCCCTGCACCAGAATCTTTTCGGCGCCATCGATGCCTATGCGCTGCTGGCGATTCCATTCTTCATCTTCGCCGGCGAATTGATGGGCCGCGGGTCGGTGGCGGACCGGCTGGTGAATTTCGTCAATGCGGGCGTGGGCTCGGTGCGCGGCAGCCTGGCGGTGACCACCGTCGGTTCCTCGGCGCTGTTCGGCGCGATTTCCGGCGTGAGCGCGGCCACGGTCGCGACCATCGGGCGCGCGATGCTGCCCGCGCTGCGGCGCAGCGGCTATCCCGAGAAATTCTCGGCGGGGCTGCTGACGGCGGTGGGCGCCATCGACATCATCATCCCGCCCAGCATCCCGATGATCGTCTACGGCGCGGCCGCGCAGCAGTCGGTTCCCCGGCTGTACGCCGCGGGCGTGTTGCCGGGGCTGCTGCTGGCCGGCATGCTGTGCGCCTATGTCATGTGGTACGCCCGCCGCCATCGCATCGGCGGCGGCGAGCCCTTCTCGTGGTCGGCCTTCGGCCGGGCCGCGGTGCGAGGCCTGGGGGCGCTGGGCGCGCCCGTCATCATCCTGGGCGGGATCTACGGCGGGGTGTTCTCGCCGACCGAGGCGGCCGCCGTGGCCTGCCTGTACGCCATCGTCGTGGCGCGCTACTTCTACCGCGAGCTGTCGTGGCGCGACATTCTCGCCAGCGCCGGCACGACCGCGGTGTTCACCGGGCAGATCCTGATCATCGTGGCCTGCGCCAACGTGTTCGGCTGGCTGCTGACGGTGCACCAGGTTCCCGCCGCGCTGGTGCAATGGCTGACCGACCTGCACCTGCCGGGCTGGTCGCTGCTGCTGGCGATCAACATCCTGTTGCTGGCGGTGGGGTGTTTCATCGATCCGCTGTCCGCCATCCTGTTGCTGTCGCCGTTGCTGATGCCGCTGGTGACCGCCATCGGCGTGGACCCCGTGCACTTCGGAATCATCGTCACGGTGAACCTGTCCATCGGCCTTTTCCATCCCCCCTTCGGCATCAACATCTTCGTCGCCCAAAGCGTGCTCAAGCTGCCGCTCGAAAGCATCTACCGCGGCATCGTGCCGTTCGTCGTCATCTACCTGATCGCGCTGGGGCTGATCACCTATATCCCGGACATATCCCTCTGGGGCATGCGCTTGCTGTTGAACTGACGGCCGTCCGTCGGCCATCCACCACTGGAGACATCACCATGAATCGCCGTCTATGCCTGGCGCATCTGGCCGGCCTGGGAGCGCTCGCGCTCCTGCCCGCCGCCCGCGCGCAGAACCTGGTCATGAAACTCAGCACCACCACGTCCGACGACCTGGGCGTCGACTGGCTGAATGCCTACAAGGTCAACCTGGAGGCGGCCACGCAGAACAAGGTCAAGGGGCAGGTGTATCCGGCCAGCCAGCTCGGCACCGCGCAGCGCACGATCGAAGGCGTGAGCATGGGCACCGTCGAGATGGCGCTGAACGCCTCGGGCATGTACGAGGGCCTGGACGCGCGCTTCGGCGCGCTGGCCGTGCCCGGCGTGTTCGACAGCATCGACCACGGCATGAAAGTGCTGGCCGATCCCGAGGTCAAGGCCAGGCTCGCGTCCATCGCCTCGAAGAAGGGCGTCGAGGTGCTGACCACGCTCGTGCATTCCCAGTGCAGCATCGTTTCGCGCAAGCCCGTCCGCAAGCTGTCGGACCTGGCCGGGCAGAAAATCCGCGTGCCCGGTTCCTCGATCCTGATCGCGCAACTGCGGCAACTGGGCGCCAACCCCGTGTCGATGTCGCTGGGCGAGGTGCTGCCCGCGTTCCAGAACGGTACGCTGGACGGCGTCTATTCCGGCACGCCCATTCCGTCGGCGCTGAAGTACTTCGACGTCGCCAAGTCGCAGACGCTGCTGCCGTCCACCTACATCGCCATCGTCGGGCTGGCCAGTCCCACCTTCCTGAAGTCGGCGGGGCCGCTGGAGCAGCCGCTGCGCCAGGCCGCGCGCAAGACCGATGCCGAGATCGGTCCGCGTGTGCATGCGCGCGTGGCCGAGGCTCGGGCGATCTGGGAGAAGGGCGGCGGCGAGATGGTCGAGCTGTCCTCGGTCGACGCCAAGGCCTACCTGGACGCGGTGATCCCCGCCGCGATGAAGGAACTGTCGGCCGATGCCCGCAAGGACTACGAGGCGCTGCGCGCCGCCGCTGTCCGCCTTAGGCATTGACCCCCCCTACGCCCTGCGGGCGCCCCCCCGGGGGGGCGACGCTGGCGGACCGGCGAAGCCGGATCCGCGGCGTCCTGGAAGGACGGCTCCGGGGATACCGGGCCATGAAAACCGACTGTACTGATTTATCGGAGACGCCATGCGCGCACACGAGATTCCCGCCGGCATCCTGCCGACCCACCGCCAGCTGTTCTATGGGGGAGCCTGGCACGAGCCCCTGGCCGGCGTCTACGCGCCGACCATCAATCCCACGTATGACGAGCACCTGGCCGATGCGCCGGTGGCCGACGCGCGCGACGTCGACGCCGCGGTGCGCGCGGCCCAGGACGCCTTTCCCGCCTGGGCGGCCACGCCGCCGATGGAGCGTGGCCGCACGCTGCGCCGGGCGGCGGACATCCTGCGCGCCCATGCCCGGGAGCTGGCGCTGCTGGATGCGCTGAACAACGGCAATCCGGTGTCCATCCTGGCCAAGGACGCGGACTTCGCGGCCGACAGCCTGGAGTATTTCGCCGGCCTGGCCACCGAGGTCAAGGGCGAGACCCTGCCCATGGGACCCGGCTACCTCGACTACACCGTGCGCGAGCCGCTGGGCGTCGTGGCGCGCATCGTCGCCTACAACCATCCGCTGATGTTCGCCGCCATGCGCCTGGCGGCGCCGCTGGCGGCGGGCAACACGGTGGTGGTGAAGTCGCCCGACCAGGCGCCGCTGTCCATCATCCGGCTGGCCGAACTGATCGGCCACGTCTTCCCCAAGGGGGTGGTCAATTTCCTGTGCGGCAGCCGCGAGTGCGGGCAGGCGCTGGCCGAGCATCCGCTGGTGCGCAAGATCACGCTGATCGGCGGCGTGCCCACGGGCAGGTCCGTCATGAAGACGGCGGCCGACGGCCTGAAGCCGGTGCTGCTGGAGCTGGGCGGCAAGAACGCCTTGATCGCCTACCCCGACGCGGACCTCGACAAGCTGGTGGACGGCATCGTGGGCGGCATGAATTTCACGTGGTCGGGCCAGAGCTGCGGCTCCACCAGCCGCGTCTTCCTGCACGAAAGCATCCATGACGAGGTCCTGGCACGCGTGGCCGAACTGCTGCCCAGGCGGCACCGGCCCGGCATTCCGACGGATCCGGCCACGACCATGGGGTCGCTGGTCAGCCGGGCCCAGTTGGAGAAGGTGCGGGGCTTCGTGCAGTCCGCGCTGGACGAGGGCGGACGGTTGGTGACGGGGGGGCGTCAGCCCGAGGATCCCGCGCTGCGCGACGGGTTCTTCTTCGAACCGACCATCTTCGCCGACATGCGGCCGGACATGCGGCTGGCGCGCGAGGAAGTGTTCGGTCCCATCATGTCGGTGTTCCGCTGGTCCGACGAGGATGCGATGTGGGCCGACGTCAACGCCGTGGATTTCGGCCTGACCGGTTCGATCTGGACCCGCGACCTGGACACCGCGCACCGGGCCGCCCGCCGCATCCACACCGGCTACGTCTGGATCAACAACACCAGCCAGCACTTCATCGGCGCGCCCTTCGGCGGGGTGAAGCAGTCGGGCATCGGGCGCGAGGAATGCTTCGAAGAACTCCTGGAATTCACCTACACCAAGAACGTCAATCTGAAACTGAACTAGTCCCCCCTACGCCCTCCGGGCGCCCCCCCAGGGGGCGGCGCTGGCGGACCGGCGGAGCCGGATCCGCGGCGCCCTGGATCGACATGCGCTGGCGGCTTGGAAAATGACATGAATCACTATGACTACATCATCGTGGGCGCGGGCTCCGCGGGATGCACGCTGGCCTACCGGCTGGGCGCCGACCCGGCGCTGAAGATACTGGTGCTGGAGGCCGGCGGCCCCGACCGTTCGCCCGTGATCCGCATCCCGCTGACCTGGGGCCTGATCCTCAAGCACCGGATGTACGACTGGGGCTATTTCACCGAGCCCGAACCCGGCATGGACGACCGCCGCATCGAGTGCGCGCGCGGCAAGGTGCTGGGCGGCTCGACCTCGATCAACGGCATGGCCTATGCGCGCGGCGCCAGGGAAGACTACGACCACTGGGCGCGCGGCCTGGGGCTGGAAGGGTGGTCCTACGATGACGTGCTGCCGTATTTCCGCCGCAGCGAATCGTGGGAAGAGGGCGCCAGCGACCTGCGTGGCGGCGACGGTCCGCTGACCGTGACGCGCCTGCACTACGAGGACCCGTTGGTGGACGCCTTCCTGCGCGCCACGGATCTGGCCGGCCACGGCCGCAACGACGACTACAACGGCGCCAGCATCGAAGGCTTCGGTCCCATGCAGGCCACCATCCGCCGTGGCCGCCGCTGGAGCGCCGCGTCGGCCTACCTGCGGCCGGCGGTGGCGCGCGGCAACGTCACGGTGTGGACCGGTGCGTTGACCACGAAGGTGCTGATGGAGCAGGGTCGCGCCGTGGGCGTCGAAGTCCTGCGCGGCGGCCGCCGCGAGCAGGTACGGTGCGAACGCGAGGTGCTGCTGGCGGGGGGCGTGATCAATTCGCCGCAACTGCTGATGCTCTCGGGCATAGGCAATGCCGCAGAACTCGGCCGGCACGGCATCGCGGCCCGGGTCGACCTGCCCGGCGTGGGACGCAATCTGCAGGACCACGTGGTGTGCGACGTCCGCTGGCGCCGCAAGCAAACGGGTCCGCTGCACCGTGCGCTGCGCCTGGACCGTATCGGCTTCGATCTGTTGCGTACCTGGATGTTCGGCTCGGGCCTGTCCAGCAAGGTGCCCGCCGCGGCCGTGGGCCTGGTGCGCAGCCATCCCGGGCTGCCGCTGCCCGACCTGCAGTTGCTGCTGGCCGCCGCGCCCATGGACGCCGGTCCACATTTCGGCCCGCTGCTCAAGCCCTATGTCGATGCCTTCGCCATCAAGGGCGTCTTCGTCACGCCCGAGAGCCGGGGCAGCGTCTCGCTGGCGAGCGGCGATCCCACGGCGCCCGCCGTGATCCGCCAGAATTTCCTGTCCACCGACCACGACCGGCGCGCCGTGCGCCAGATGGTGCGCATCATGCGGGCCATCGGCGAACAGCCGCCGCTGGCGCCGTTCCGGGCCGAAGAGCTGGCGCCCGGCCCCGCGGCCACGAGCGACGCCGACATCGATGCTTTCATCCGGCGCACGGCCATCACCCTGCACCACCCGGTGGGCACGTGCAGGATGGGAAGCGATGCGGACCCGGATGCGGTGCTGGATGCACAGTTGCGGGTTCGCGGCGTGGAGGGCCTGCGCGTGGTGGACGGGTCGGCCATGCCGCGCGTGGTGCGGGGGCCGACCAATGCGCCCATCATCATGATGGCGGAGAAGGCGGCCGACCATATCCTGGGCCGGCCGCCAATGGCACGCGACAGGCGCGGGACGCCGGTGTCGCGTCCGCGGCCCGGGCGCCAGACCATCCCGGCCTGACGGACATCAGGCCGCCGCCAGCCGGGGTGCGGGCGGCATCGATTCCCGGCCCGTGAACGCGAAGTCCACCTCGGGCTGGCGGCCGTCGATGATCTCCGCCACCGCGCGGCCTGAGCCGCAGCCGTGCGTCCAGCCCAGGGTGCCGTGGCCGGTGTTCAGGTACAGGCCGCGTACCTTGGAGGCGCCGATATAGGGCACGTTGCCCGGCGTGGCCGGACGCAGGCCGGCCCAATACTGCGCCAGCTCGGGCCGGCTCATGCCGGGAAAGATGTCCAGCGTGCGCTTGACCAGCGCTTCGCAGCGCACCGGATTCAGCGCCAGCCCGTAGCCGTTCAGTTCAGCGGTGCCGGCCACGCGCAGCCGGTCGCCCAGGCGCGAGAACACCAGTTTGTATTCGTCGTCGGTCAGGCTGACCTCGGGCGCCAGCGCGGGGTCGAGCACCGGCAGGGTGGCCGAATAGCCCTTGGCCGGATAGATGGACAAGGGAACGCCCGCCTGCCGCGCCAGTTGCGGGCTGAAGCTGCCCAGCGCCAGCACGTAGGCATCGCCCGTGACCGTTTCGTAGCCGCCGTTTTCGCCGGCGATCTCGACGCCGGTCATGGCTCCTCCCTCGGTGCGCAGCGCCTGCACGCGTACGCCGTAGCGGAAACTGACGCCGCGCTGCGCGCACAGCTCGGCCAGGCGGGTGGTGAACAGATGCACGTCGCCCGATTCGTCGGCGCTGGTGTAGGTGGCGCCCGCCAGGCGGGACGCGATCTGCGCCAGCGCGGGTTCGATGCGCACGACTTCCTCGCGATCGATCACCTGCCGTTCGCAACCCATCTCGCGCATGATGCGGGCCGGCTCGAGCGCGGCGTCGAATTCCTTCTGGCTGGTATAGAAATGCAGGATGCCCCGTTGCAGGTGGTCGTAGCGGATGCCGGTCTCGGCGCGCAGTTCCTGCAGGCTGGCTCGGCTGTAGGTGCCCAGGTTCAGGATCTGGATCATGTTGTGCCGCGATCGCGCCGCGGTGCACTCGCGCAGGAATTGCAGGCCCCACTTCCATTGGTCGGGATCGGCGCGCAGGCGGAACAGCAGCGGGGCGTCCTCGCGGCCGAGCCAGCGCAGGAGCTTCAGCGGGGCGGACGGGTTGGCCCAGGGCTCGGCGTGGCTGACGGAGATCTGGCCGCCGTTGCCGAAGCTGGTTTCGCGCGCGGCGCCCGCGTTGCGTTCCAGGACGACGACCTCGTGCCCGGCCTTGGCGAGGTACCAGGCCGACGTGACGCCAGTGATGCCGGCGCCCATGACGATGACTTTCATTGCAGGCTCTCGCAAAAAAACAGGGGCAAGCGGCAGGTGTCTGCCGCTTGCCCCTACTGTCCTTTTGCCTGAGAGATTCGCGCGCCGATTGGCGCTGCTTGCCCCTTCGGCGGCCACGCCCGTCAGGGGGCGCGACGCTCTCCAGTTGTTTGGTTGCCAGTCTTGTGACCTGAGCGTTTCAGGGGATACGCCTTCGGTAGAAGCGGCAGGCCGCGCCGCTTCGTTCTCCTGGTGCGAGGCAGGATAGCATGGGCTTTCCGCCATTGCCATCCTCGGTATCGCGAGGGTTTCGATCAATGCCGAGCGAGTCTCAGCAGCAGGCTTACGAGTTCGCCCTGCCGATGCGTGCCCGTCTTCGTGAAGAGCGCGCGCAATTGCGTGCGCGCGGTGCTGAGCGCGATGCCCTGGCGCTCGGCATATTCGGACAGGCTCAGCCCTTCCTGCAGTTTGGCTGCCAGGCGCGCCTCGGCCCGGCTGAACTGGAAGAGGTCGGTCACCTTGAGGTTCTGTTGCTCGGGATCGATCACGCTGACCGCGACGAGCGGGCGCTGCAAGGGGTTGTCAGGATGATCCTCGGACAGCGGCGTGACCAGGATGTCCGGGCCGCCGGCGGTGGGGGGCGCGATGCGCGCGGCGCGGCGCGGTCCCGCGTGTCCGGCGGCCTGGAGGATGGCGGTTTCGAGCCGGCTGGCGGGGGCGCGGCGGGGGCGTATCTGGCCGTCGTGTTCGCACAGGGCGCCATCGGGCCGGGCGGCATGCCGTTCGGCCGCGGCATTGCGGTAGGCCACGCGCCGTCCGTCATCGAGCAGCCATAGCGGGGTGGGCAGGCTGTCCAGCAACCGGTCCCGCCGGCCGAGGCCGTCGCGCAGCCCGGCCAACGTGTCGTAGAGCGTGCCGGCGCGCTGCAGGTGGGGCGCGAGGCGTACCAGCAGATCGTCGTGGGAGGCATCGGGCCGCACGCCGATGGCGGTCAGCAGCGCGACATAGACGCAGGAGTCCTGGCCGTCCAGCCGGATCGACGCGCGGTCGTCCATGCCCTGGGCCTGCTGGAATTCCTGGTAGTACGGGTGATGCTGGAGGGTTTCGGCCGGCAATTCGCGGCGGTCGTGGGTCCACTGGCCGTCGTTCGTCGCGGCGATCAGCTCGCGTATTGGATCGATGGCGCCGTAGTGGGCGTTGTAGGCCTGGATGGCGGCGGGGTCGCACCGGGCCGCCAGCGTGACGGTTGCAGCGGTCTCGCCGGGGCGGTGGATGGCGATCGCGCCGAACTGCCTGCCGCTGGCCGCAGCCAGCGCGTCGAGCAGCGCCGGCCAGCGGGTGTTGTCCAGCACGCTTTCGTAGCAGAGTCCGACGAGGACGTCGTAGATTTCCTGAGAGGGGGTAATACCCATTGTGATCGTATGGCCGTTCAATGGTTACATCATGTTACGGGGAATGCGAAGCGGGCAATCACTTCTATTCCCTGGCCACATCAGGAAAACCCTGCGCGCGGATGTCGCAGCCGGCGTGGCTACGCTCCGGGGTACTATCAAAGCATGACCACCAATTCGCTGCATGCGGGGGCCAGGCCCCTGGCTACCCCGGGACCCGCGCTGCGGGTCGAGCGGCTGGACAAGCGCTACGGCGGGCGTGTCATCGTGGACGCGCTGTCCTTCGAGATCGCGCGCGGCGAGTGCTATGGCTTGCTGGGCCCCAACGGCGCCGGCAAGACCACCACCTTGCGGTCCATCCTGGGCCTGACCCCGGTGGATGGCGGCGCGATCAGGCTGCTGGATTACCCGGTGCCGGCGCAGGCGCGCCAGGCCAGGGCGCGCATAGGGGTGGTGCCGCAGATCGACAATCTCGATCCCGATTTCACGGTCGAGGAAAATCTACTCGTGTTCGGCCGCTACTTCGGCCTGGCCGACGCCGAGATCCGCCGGCGCATTCCCGGCCTGCTGGAGTTCGCGTCGCTGGCGTCCAAGCGCACGGCGCGCATCAACGAGCTGTCGGGCGGCATGAAGCGGCGCCTGACGCTGGCGCGGGCGCTGGTCAACGATCCTGACCTGATCGTGATGGATGAGCCCACCACCGGCCTGGACCCGCAGGCGCGCCACCTGATCTGGGAGCGCCTGAAAACGTTGTTGGCGCAGGGCAAGACCATCCTGCTGACCACGCATTTCATGGATGAGGCCGAGCGCCTCTGCGACCGGCTGGGCCTGTTGGACCGGGGCAGGATGATCGCCGAGGGGGCCCCCCAGGACCTGATCGCGCGCCACGTCGAACCCGAGGTGGTGGAAGTGTTCGGGGAAGGCGCCCTCGATTGGCTGGAGCGCCACCGCGCCGTCATGCCGGGCCGCGTCGAGGTCAGTGGCGAGACGGTCTACTGCTACACGGCCGAGCCGGAGCCCGTGCTGGCTCTGCTGCGCGAAGGGGGCCGGGTACGTTATCTGCACCGGCCGGCCAACCTGGAAGACCTGTTCCTGCGGCTGGCCGGCCGCGATCTGAGAGAATGAACCCCCCTGCGCGCTGACGCGCCCCCAGGGGGCGAAGCCGGCGGATCCGCGGTTTCCTGGATTGAGGACTGAGATGAGCGAACAGGCGATGGATGCTCCGCGCCCCGGGGTCTGGGGCCTGCCCCGGCCGGGGCGCGGGTGCGTGCCGGTGTTGCGGCGAAATTTCCTGGTGTGGCGCAAGACGGCGTTGACGACGGTGCTGGGCGATGTCATGGATCCGATGGTGGCGTTGCTGGCGTTGGGCTATGGGCTGGGCAGCCTGCTGCCGGGCATAGAGGGCGTCCCGTACGTGACTTTCCTGGCCGCCGGCTCGATCTGCATGGGCGCGTTGTACGCGGCCACGTTCGAGGCGACCTACAGCGCCTTTTCCCGGCTGCATATCCAGCGTTCGTGGGACGCGATGCTGAATACGCCGCTGTCGCTGGACGACGTGGTATTCGCCGAGATCCTGTGGGCCGCGGCCAAGAGCATGAAAAGCGGGCTGGCGATCCTGCTGGTGGTGGTGGCGCTGGACATTTCGCGCGCCGCCACGCTGTGGTGGATTCCGCTGGTGCTGGTCCTGCTGGGGGTGACCTTCTCCGCCCTGGCGCTGGTCATGTCGGCCCTGGCCAAGGGCTTCGATTTCTTCATGTATTACTTCACGCTGGGCGTGACGCCGATGGTGTTCCTGTCCGGCGTGTTCTTTCCGGTGTCGCAACTGCCCGAGGCGCTGGTGCAGGCGGCCCGGCTGTTGCCGCTGGCTCCGGCCATCGAGCTGGTGAGGCCGCTGGTGCTGGGCCGGATGCCCGACCAGCCCTGGGGGCCGGTGTTTCAACTGGCGCTGACCGCGGCGGTCGCCGTCTGGCTGGCCACCGCGTTGATGCGCCGCCGGCTGTTGCGCTGAAACCATGGAGTCCCCCATGCCATCGCCGTCCGAGGCCGCCCGTGAAGTCGTGCTGGTATTCTGCAACGCCCCCGACGCCGATACCGCCCGGGACATCGCCCGCCGCCTCGTCGAAGACGGTGTGGCCGCCTGTGTGAACGTCGGCGCGCCGGTGTTGTCCATCTACCGGTGGAAGGGGGAGGTGGAGTCCGCCGACGAGATTCCGCTGCTGATCAAGACCACGGCGGCCCGCCAGAGGGCCGTGCAGGAGACGATCGCCCGGCTGCATCCCTACGAGGTGCCCGAGATCATCGCCGTGCCCGTGACCGAAGGATTGCCGGCCTATCTGGATTGGGTCCGGCAGGAAACGAAAAGCTGATGTCCATGTTCCGTTTGCGGGTGGCCTGCCCGCGCATTTTCCGGGTCCTGGCCTGCCTGGCGTGGGTGTGTGCCGTGTTGCTGCCTCGCTTCGCGCCGGCGGCGGATTTCCTGCCGCCGGAGCAGGCCTTCCGCTTCTCCGCGCGTGCCGTGGCGCCCGACGCCATCGAGCTGTCCTGGGCGATCGCGCCGGGCTACTACATGTACCGCGAGCAATTCCGATTCGTCGCGGATCCGCCGGACGTGGCGCTGGGCGAGCCCCAATTGCCGCCCGGGCAGGTCAAGTTCGACCAGACCTTCGACAAGGAGGTCGAGACCTACCGCGACAAGGTGGCGGCGCGCCTGACGATCCCCACCGGCGCGGCGTTCGCGTTGGCGGTGACCAGCCAGGGTTGCGCCGACGCCGGCCTGTGCTATCCGCCGGCCGAGCACAAGGTGCGCATCGCCGCCGCGTCGGCGCCGGGCGGCCTGCCGCAGATCGAGGGCGGGGCGGAGCAGGGCCTGCGGTGGTCGGCCCTCGCCGGCGCGGACGACGTGGGGCTGGCCGGCATGCTGGCCGGCAGCGGCCTGGTCCGCACGGCATTGGTGTTCATGGGCCTGGGGCTGCTGCTGTCGCTCACGCCCTGTGTGCTGCCCATGGTGCCCATCCTGTCGGCCATCGTGGTCGGCGACGCCGCCGCGCATGCCCGGCCGCGCCTGCGGGGCCTGGGCCTCGCGGCGGCCTATGTACTGGGCATGTCGGTGGTGTATACGGCGGTCGGCCTGCTGGCGGCGCTGAGCGGCGTCAGCCTGGCGGCCTCGTTGCAGACGCCCTGGGTACTGGGGGTGTTCGCCGCGCTGCTGGCGGTGCTGGCCCTGGCCATGTTCGACGTGTTCACGTTGCAGTTGCCGGCGAGCTGGCAGACGTCCCTGTCGGACCGGGTCTCGCGCCTGCCCGGCGGCCGCGCCACCGGGGCGGTGGCGATGGGCGCCGTGTCCGCGCTGATCGTCGGGCCCTGCGTCGCCGCGCCGCTGGCGGGCGCGCTGTTGTACGTCTCGCAGACGGGCGACGTGCTGCTGGGGGGCGTCGCCTTGTTCGCGCTGGCCTGGGGCATGGGCGTGCCGCTGCTGGCCGCCGGCGCCTCGGCGGGCGCGCTTCTACCCAAGGCGGGACTCTGGATGGATGGTGTGAAACGCTTCTTCGGCATGCTGCTGCTGGCGGTGGCCTGGTGGATGCTTTGGCCCGTGCTGCCGGGTTGGGTCCAGATGGCGGGCTGGGCGGTGCTGGCCATCCTGGCGGCCACCCTGCTGCACGCCTTCGATGCCTTGCCCGCCGAGGCCGGCACCGGCCGCCGCGTACTCAAGGGCCTGGGTGTCCTGTTCGCGCTGGCCGGCGTCTTGCAGGCCGTGGGCGTGGCAAGCGGCGGCCGCGATCCGCTGCAACCGCTGGGCCACCTTGCCGCGTCGCGCGGCGAAGGCCCGATCCAGGTCCTGGCGCCGCCTGTACAGGGGCCGGCTCCGGTCCAGGGCGCAGGGGAAGGTCTTTGGAGTCCCCCGGGGGGCGGGGCGTCGCGGCCCGGGGCGGGCGCGGCATTCGAGCGTGTGCGCTCGGTGGCCGAGCTCGATGCGCTGCTGGCGGCTTCCGATCGTCCGGTGATGCTGGATTTCTACGCCGACTGGTGCGTGTCGTGCAAGGAGATGGAGGCGCTGACCTTCCCCCGCGCCGACGTCGCGCAGCGGCTGGCCGGCATGCGCCTGGTGCAGGCGGACGTGACCGCCAACAATGCGGACGACCGCGAGTTGCTCAAGCGCTTCAAGCTGTTCGGCCCCCCCGGCATCGTGTTCTTCGCGCCGGGCGGCGCGCCGCTGCCCCAGCGGGTCATCGGCTTCCAGGGCGCGGAGCGTTTCGCCCGGGTGCTGGACGACGTGTTGGCGGCGGCCGCGCGCTGACGAGGCCCGCGGTCAGGCCAGGGTCCGGATCAACTGCACCAGCTCGACCTGCCGCCGGCAGCCGGTTTTCCTGAACAGGCTCTTCAGGTGGCTGCGCGCGGTCTCTGGCGAGATGGCCTGCGCGGCGGCGAATGTCTTGATGGTCTGTCCGGTGGCCAGGGCTTGCGCCAGGCGTGCTTCGGCCGGCGTGATGCCCAGGGCCTGGGTCATGAGCTGCGTGTCCAATGGCAGGCTGTCGGCGGGCCCGGAAAAGATGACCAGGGCCAGCGGCGTATCGCGCAGCCCGGCCAGCACGTGCAGGGTGTCCAGCGGCAGGACGGTGATCCAGTCCGGCGGGAGAGGCCCGCCGGTGGGAAAGAGATCCGCCTTTTTTTCTGCCGAGCAGGCCAGGCTCAGCGCGGCCTGCAGGCGTCGCTGGGTGGACGGGTCCCGCATGCCCAGGATGCCGCCTTTCGCGTTCAGCCACGGCGATGTGCGTATGTACTGTTCGGCGCGGGCGTTGGCGTATTCGACCCGGCCCCGGGCATCGACGACGGCCACGCCCCGCGGCAGTCCGTCCAGCGCGGCGCGGCCCAGCAGCGCCGCGCGTTGCAACTGCATCATGCGCGCGCGCAGCCGTGCCGCGCGGACCATGTCGGGCATGACGATTTCGATCAGAGCACGCTCGTGTTCCCCGTAGGGGCGGTGGTCCGCCGGCCGCATGATGCCCAGGTAGTCGCGTGTCTCGCCGTCGTCGCGCAGCAGCAGACACAGGGTGTGGCGCAGGTCCAGGCCGTGCAGGAAGTCCGAATAGACCGCCGAGCGCGACATCTGCCGGCTGTCCAGGTGTTCGTGGTCGAGGATGAAACTGCCTTCCCGCAGATGGGCGAAAAGCGCCAGCCGTTCGTCGTCCTGGACGTAGTGCTCGGCATATTCGTCGAACTTGTGCAGCGGCGCGGCGTCGCAGATCACGCGGTCCGGCACGCTGCCGTCGCGCAGGTCCACCGTTACCTGGTGGAAGGCCCGGCCGCCGACTTCGGCGGCCAGCAGGCCCAGCCCGGCCTGCCACTGGTCCGGCGCCGCGATGCCTTCATACAGGCGCGCGGCGATCGATCGCGAACGGTCCTGGAGCGAGGAGTGCCCGGCCATGGATCAAAGCCTGTCGGCGGTGTCCGGGTCTTCCTTGCCGGTCCGAAGTCCCGCCTTGCGCGCCAGCGCCTCCGCCACCCGGTAGGGCCGCATTTCCAGGAAACGCCGGGCCGAGAACCAGCTCCACAGCAGCAGCGCCAGCAGCATCATGCCCACCATGATCCACCAGAACGAACCGCTTTCGTGGACGAAGGGCAGGTGATCCACGTTCATGCCGAAGATCCCGGTGATGAGCGTGAGCGGCATGAAGATGACGGTGACCACGGTCAGGATGCGCATGATCTCGTTGGTGCGGTGGGCCGTGGCGGAGAAATGCAGCTGCACCGCGTTCTCGACCGACGATTCCATGCGCCGCGCATGGCTCAGCACGCGATTCACGTGTTCCATGACGTCGTTGATGCGGACCAGCAGCGTATCGCGCCGCTGGTCGAAGGCGCCGGAGCCCCAGGCGTCCTCGCTGCGGTCCATGGCCGCGTCGCGCAGTTCGGACAAGGCGTCGTATTGTTCCTCGCAGATGTTCTCCAGGCGCCGCAGCACGATGCGGGCATCGAGCAGCGCCAGCCAGTTGCGGAAACGGCCGTTGGGGTTGAGCAGCTCGCGCTGCCAGCGATCGAGCTGCAAGGTCAGGGGCTGGCGCAGCGCCAGGTACTTGTCGACCATGCCGTTGAGCAGCCTCAGCATCAGTTCGGCGGGGCCGGACGGCGCGCGGCCCAGCGGGCCGATGCTGCTGGGCGTGCGGTCCCGCCGTCCCTCGGGCGCGACCTCGCCGCGCTGCTCGGCCAGGCGGCGCTTCATTTCCTGGCAGGTGGCGCTGTAGCCGTGGCGGACGGTGATCAGCGCCTGCCCCAGCACGAAGAACGACACCGGCTGCGTGCGCAGGCTGGCCAGCAGCGGGATGCCGAGCTTGCCGTTGGCCGCGGCGGGACGTGGCTCGGCCGCCGGCGCGTCGGTCACGATGCGGCGGAACACCACCATCTCGTAGGTGGCGGTGTTGTCGAAGTACGAAGGGTGGACCGGATTGGCGGCATCCTGCAGGTGCAGGTCGTGCAACTGCACGCCGGTCAGCCGCGCGATGTCGTCGCGCCACGCGTCGGGGTTGGCCGCTAGGTCCTCGGCGCCCGCGTCTATCCACAGGAAGCCCTTGCTGGCGGCCAGTTGCGCCGCGTTGTGTGGACGGGGCCCTCCGTTTTCCGATATCCAGAGGACGTCCATGGCGTCAGCCTTTCAGCTTGCGGGCCGCGTCGAGCGCGAAATAGGTCAGGATGCCGTCGGCGCCGGCGCGCTTGAACGCCAGCAGGGCTTCCATGACGACCTTGTCCTCGTCCAGCCAGCCGTTGGCGCCGGCCGCCTTGATCATCGCGTATTCGCCGCTGACCTGATAGGCGAAGGTGGGGACGCGGAAGGTATCCTTGACCCGCCGCAGCACGTCCAGGTAGGGCATGCCGGGCTTGACCATGACCATGTCCGCGCCTTCGCGCAGGTCCAGCGCGACTTCGCGCAGGGCCTCGTCGATGTTGCCCGGATCCATCTGGTAGGCGGCCTTGTTCGACTTGCCCAGGTTCGAGGCGGAGCCGACGGCATCGCGGAAGGGGCCGTAGAACGCGCTGGCGTACTTGGCCGAGTAGGCCATGATGCGGGTGTGGATGTGGCCGCGTGCCTCCAGCGCCTGGCGGATGGCGCCGATGCGGCCGTCCATCATGTCGCTGGGCGCGACGATGTCCACGCCGGCTTCGGCCTGCACCAGGGCCTGCTGGACCAGGATCTCGACCGTGGGCTCGTTCTGTACGTAGCCGGCCTCGTCGATCAGTCCGTCCTGTCCGTGGCTGGTGTAGGGGTCGAGCGCGACATCGGTCAGGATGCCCAGCTCGGGCAGACGCTTCTTGAGCTCGGCCACCACGCGCGGGACCAGGCCGTCGGGCCGCGTCGCGGCGATGCCGTCCGGCGTCTTCAGTTCCGGCGCGATCACGGGGAACAGCGCCAGGACCGGGATCCCGAGTTCGACGCATTCCTCGGCCACCGGTAGCAGGGTATCCAGGCTGTAACGCTCGACGCCGGGCAGCGACGGCACCGGCTGGCGCAGCCCCTTGCCTTCGGCCACGAACACGGGATAGATGAGGTCGTCGGCGGACAGCCGGCTCTCGCGCACCAGGCGGCGGGTGAAATCGTCGCGCCGCAGGCGTCGGGGCCGTCCGGCGGGAAAGTCGGCGAATACTTCGTGTTGGCTCATTGTGGTTTCCGTCCTGTCAATGCTGCGCGGCGGGGGACGGACCCCCGGGCCATCGCAAGATACCATCGCGCCCCCGCAGGCGTCATGCGGCGACCTGGGGCATCAGCCAGCCCTCGATGTAGGCGGCCGCTTCTTCCAGGCCGAGGCGATGGGTCGAAGAAAACGGCACGGTGTGCAGCGCGCCGATGGCGGCGAGTTCTTTCTTGACGGCGAACTGGGCCTTGATGCGCTGGCCGTAGGGGAATTTGTCGGCCTTGGTCAGCAGGGCCAGCACCGGCTTGCCGGAAGGAGCGATCCAGTCGATCAGGTTGCGGTCCAGGTCGGTCACGCCGCGGCGGATGTCCACCAGCAGCACGATGCCGGCCAGCGAGGGCCGGTCGCGCAGGTAGCCACCCAGCACCTGGGCCCACTGCGAGCGGTCTTCCCTGGCCACCGAGGCATAGCCGTAGCCGGGCAGGTCGACCAGGAATCCCAGGTCGCGCTCGGGGTCGAGCGGGTCGGGAAGGCCGAACATGTTGATCAGCCGGGTGCGGCCCGGCGTCTTGCTGGAGAAGGCCAGGCGCCGCTGCTGGGTCAGCACGTTGATCGCCGACGACTTGCCGGCGTTGGAGCGGCCGACGAAGCAGACTTCCGGCGCCCCGGGCGGGGGCAACTGGTCGAGCCGGGCGGCGGACGTCGTGAAATGAGCGCGATGGAGAATGGACACTGGGCGTCGCCGCGCGGCGAAGTTGGACAATAACCCCCTATTGTACGGCCCGCCCCGCGGCGGCCCGCCGGTCAGCCGACCCGCTTGAGATCTTTCTTGAACAACTGCTGCCGCTTCACGTAGCTCTCCACGCCGGCGCGGATGCGGGCGATGTCCTCGTCCGTGAGCTGGCGCACGACCTTGGCCGGGGCGCCCAGGATCAGCGAGCGGTCGGGAAATTCCTTGCCTTCGGTGACGATGGCGCCCGCGCCCACCAGGCAGTTCTTGCCGATGACCGCGCGGTTCAGCACCACGGCCTGGATGCCGATCAGCGAGCCGTCGCCGATGGTGCAGCCGTGCAGCATGGCCTGGTGCCCGACCGTCACGTAGTCGCCGATGGTGAGCTTGAGGCCCGGGTCGGTGTGCAGCACCGCGCCTTCCTGGACATTGCTGGATTCGCCCAGGACGATGTCGTCGTTGTCGGCGCGGATGACCGCGCCCGGCCAGACGCTGGCGTTCTCGCCCAGCCTGGCCCTGCCGATGACGGCGGCTTCCTCGGCCACGTAGGCCGAGTCCGGAATGTGGGGCGCGTGGGCGCCGAGCTGGTAGACAGCCATGGTGGTCTTTCCCGAATAGTTTTCTATGGACTACGTTGTAGTTGCTATAATAAGCGGTTACTTAGCATCGGAAAGCAGCGCCGGGTGGCGCGCTTTCGGTGGCAAGAGTTTGCAGTAGAACAAAACTCGCAGTAGAAGAACGATCACCTCCGGCGCGAGCCGGGTCGAATCGATAACGGGGTAGGTGGGCCCCGCGGAGACACCTGCAAGGAGAATTCTTGCCGCATGCCGGCAGGAGCAGCAGGAGCAGGGCATCCGTGAGTCGCGTATCCGTAGCCTGATTGTGGAATTTAGGTCGAGGTTTTCATGAAGCGTGTGCTGTCCCTGATGCTTGTCGCGAGCGGTGCAATGTTGGGTGCGACGGTGGCCCTGCCGTCCCTGGCCGCCGATGCCCAACCCCGTCCCAAGGTCGATGCGGCCAAGGGCGAGCAGTTGTTCGCCAATGGCGACGCGTCCCGCAACATCATTTCCTGTGCCAGTTGCCATGGCCCCGGCGGCAACAGCGCCGGCGCGGCCAATCCCAAGCTGGCTGGCCAGCACCCCGATTACATCTACAAGCAGCTCGCCAACTTCAAGGTCAAGGAAGGCGCCAAGACGCCCGAGCGCGTCAATGCCGTCATGAATGTCAACGTCGCCGGCCTGACCGACGAGGACATGCGCAACATCTCGGCCTATCTCGGCGCCCAGACCCTGAAGCCCGCCGTGGCCAAGAGCAAGGACACCGTCGAGCTGGGCCAGCGCATCTTCCGCGCCGGCATCGCCAGCAAGGGCGTTCCGGCCTGCGCCTCCTGCCACAGCCCCAACGGCGCCGGCATCCCTTCGCAATACCCGCGCGTGGGCGGCCAGTTCGGCGAATACACCGAGGCCCAACTGGTGGCCTTCCGCAGCGGCGCGAGGCACAATAACGTGCCGATGGCGCAGATCGCGAACAAGATGACCGACGCCGAAATCAAGGCCGTGGCCGACTACATCGCTGGCCTGCGCTGATCGCCGGCGCCCGGAACCACTGCTGTCGATCATGGTCACTGAAGGGGCGGATCTTCCGCCCCTTTTGCATCGCCGGGCCGCCCCAGGATGGAAAATGGTCCCTCGGGGGGCAGCGCCGCCGCGCAGCGGCAAGCGTGGGGGCCTTTCTTTGCATTCCTTGACAGGCGTCCTCCGGCAACCGACCTGTCAGAACCGAGGCCCGCAGCACCCATCATGACCATTGCCACACCTTCCGCTTCCCGCCCTGCTTCGCGCGGTCTCGGCACCGACCTGCTCGAATTGCTGGCCTCGATGCGGTTCGCCGTCAGCCTGCTGGTCTTCATCTGCCTGGCCAGCATCGTCGGCACGGTGCTGGTACAGAACCAGCCGTCGAACAACTACGTCAACCAGTTCGGACCGTTCTGGTTCGAGGTGTTCGAGACCTTCTCGCTCTATCACGTCTATAACGCGTGGTGGTTCCTGCTCATCATGGGATTCCTGGTGGTCTCCACCAGTCTCTGCATCATCCGCACCGCGCCCAAGATGGTGCGCGACATGCGCTCGTTCCGCGAGCACGTGCGCGAGAACAGCCTGCGGTCGTTCCATCACCGTGCCGAGTTCGTGTCGACCGATGCGCCGTCCCAGGTGGCCGGCGCGCTGGCCGGGCTGCTCAAGCGCCAGGGCTATGCCGTGCGCACCCGGGCCGAGGGCCCGGCCACCCTGCTGGCGGCCAAGCGGGGCAGCGGCAACCGGCTGGGCTATATCTTC
Source organism: Pigmentiphaga sp. MLSB6-MA01 (assembly GCF_058793475.1). Taxonomy (NCBI): domain Bacteria; kingdom Pseudomonadati; phylum Pseudomonadota; class Betaproteobacteria; order Burkholderiales; family Alcaligenaceae; genus Pigmentiphaga; species Pigmentiphaga sp. MLSB6-MA01. The sequence continues at coordinate 38,344 of NZ_JBXAFV010000020.1, forward strand.
GCCCATACGGCCATCGTCATCGTCTGCATCGGCGGCTTGCTCGACAGCGAGCTGCCGATACGACTCCAGATCTGGCTGGCCGGCAAGAAGCCCCTGTTCGAGAACATGGCCATCGCCGACGTGCCCGCTTCCGGGCGCCTGGGCCTCGGCAACCCCAGCTTCCGCAGCAGCGTGCTGGTGCCCGAGGGCGGCAAGGCCCGCAACGGCATCGTCATGGTGGACGACGGCGCGCTGGTCCAGCCCTTGCCGTTCACGCTGGAGCTGAAGAAGTTCATCGTCGAATACTATTCCACCGGCATGCCGCGCCTGTTCGCGAGCGAGGTCGAGGTCACCGACAACGAGACAGGCGAGCATTTCCCCGCCACCATCAAGGTCAATGAGCCGCTGCGCTACAAGGGCGTGACGGTCTATCAATCGAGTTTCGACGACGGCGGCAGTTCGTTGGACCTGACCGGCTATGCCCTGCGCGGCGGCCAGCCCTATACTTTTCCGGTGTCGGGCAAGGTAGGGGGCACGGCGCAGCTGGTGGCAGATGGCGCCCCGGACAGCGACGCGCTGAAGGACCTGACCGTCGAATTCAGCGGTTTCCGCCCCATCAACGTCGAAAACTTCGCCAACGGCCGCGTGGGCGCGGCCGAGCCCAAGGCGCTGCGCGAACATGTGGCGGCGGTATCCGGCAGCGCCGCGCGCGTGGGCCAGAATCAGGATTTCCGCAACGTCGGCCCCAGCGTGCAATACAAGCTGCGCGACGCCAGCGGCCAGGCACACGAATTCCACAACTACATGCTGCCGGTCGAAGTCGACGGCGTGGGGGTCTTCCTGTCCGGGGTGCGCACCAATCCCGACGAGGATTTCCGCTATGTGCGCATGCCGGCCGACGCCGACAACTCCCTGAAGGAATTCATGGGGCTGCGCGCGATCCTGCAGGATCCGCAGGCCCGCGCGCAGGCCGCGCGCCGGTTCGCCCACGCCAACCGGCTGGCCTCGGGCGGCGCCGCCGACGGTGAGCTGACCGCCCAGTTGCAGGCCTCGGCCGAGCGGGCCCTGGACACTTTCGCGGACGGCGGCCTGCAATCCATCGCCCGCTTCCTGGAAACCAACGTCTCGTCCGGCGAGCAGCAGCGCGCGGCCGATGTCGTGGTCAAGCTGCTGGGCGGCGCGATGGGCGAGCTGCGCGCGGTCGAGCGCGAGCGTGCCGGGCTGCCCCCGCTGCCGACCGGCGGGCCCGAAGCTGCCGCGGCCGCGGCCTGGACCCAGGCCGCCGTGGGGGCGATGTCGGACCTGTTCCTGTATCCGGCGCCGGTCGTGCTGAGCCTGAAGGATTTCCATCACGTCCAGGCCAGCGTGTTCCAATTGAGCCGGACCCCCGGTAAAAATGCGGTATACCTGGGCTGCGTGCTGCTCATCCTGGGCGTGTTCTCGATGTTCTACATCCGCGAGCGCCGCGTCTGGATGTGGGTCAAACCGGGACAGGACGGGCAGGGCGCGCAGACCTTGATGGCCATGACCTCCCAGCGGCGCACGCTGGATTTCAACCAGGAATTCGAACGGCTCAAGGCGGATATCGCCGCCTTGCCGCCGCAGCAGAAAGGGTAGCTAAATGGAACTGACCTCATCCGCCCGCGACGGCGCCGGGCGGGCTTCCCGCCGGGGCATGGACGGCCCCCGGGGGCTCGACTGGACCGACATCGCCTTTGCCGTGCTGCTGGCGGCGGGCGCCGCCTTCGCGTTCCAGCGGGTGGGCGGGATCATGACCTACTACGACAAGGCCATCCTGGCCGGCGCGGCGGTCGTGCTGGCCTGGCTGGCCTGGCTGTGGCGGCCGCTGCGCGCGCTGATGATCGCGGCGGCCATCAGCGGCGGCCTGGCCGTCACCCTTTACCAGGGCGATCTGGCGCGGGCCGACCAGGCCTTCCTTCTCAAGTACCTGCTGTCCTCGCAGTCCGCCATCCTGTGGATGTGCGCGCTGTTCGTCATCGCCACCGCGTGTTACTGGATAGGCCTGATCGCCCGCAGCGGCACGGCCGCCTGGCTGGGGACGGCGCTGACCTGGAGCGCGGTGTTCGCCGGCCTGACGGGCCTGCTGGTACGCTGGCACGAAAGCTATCTGCTCAGCCCGGACATCGGTTACATCCCGGTCAGCAACCTCTACGAAGTCTTCATCCTCTTCTCGCTGATCACGGCGCTGTTCTACCTGTACTACGAGCGCAAATACGACACACGCAGCCTGGGCGGTTTCGTGCTGCTGGTCATCGCCTCGGCCGTCGCTTTCCTGATCTGGTACACCTTCGACCGCGGCGCGCAGCAGATCCAGCCGCTGGTGCCGGCCTTGCAAAGCTGGTGGATGAAACTGCACGTGCCGGCCAATTTCATCGGCTATGGCACGTTCTCGCTGGCTGCCATGGTCGCTTTCGCCTATCTGGTCAAGGCCCACGGCAAGACTTCTTCGTGGGTGAAACTGGCTCCCTTGTTCGTCCTGGGCGTGCTGCTGGCGGTCGAGCCCCTGATCTTCCGCCAGACTGGCATGCCGGCCTACTGGATGACCTACGCCGGCATCGCGGCGATGATCGTCGGCGGCATCCTGCTGGGCCGCCGCCAGCTTGCCGAGCGCCTGCCCGCGCTCGAGGTGCTGGACGACATCATGTACAAGGCCATCGCCGTGGGCTTCGCGTTCTTCACCGTCGCCACGGTGCTGGGCGCGCTGTGGGCGGCCGATGCCTGGGGCGCCTACTGGCAGTGGGATCCCAAGGAAACCTGGGCGCTGATCGTCTGGCTCAACTATGCGGCCTGGCTGCACATGCGGCTGATCAAGGGCCTGCGCGGCAACGCCGCCGCCTACTGGGCCCTGGTGGGCCTGCTGGTGACGGGTTTTGCCTTCCTGGGCGTGAACATGTTCCTGTCGGGCCTGCATTCCTACGGAGAGCTGTAGCCCCCCTTGAATCTTTTTCGGCAAGGCGTGTCTATACTCGACGATGCCGCGGCTGCGGCAGGAGTACGGACTGGAGACCGTCATGCTGATACGCAGGCCTTCCGATGTTTTGCCTTCCGAGATCACGCCGGAAGCGGTCTATCGCGACCGGCGGCGGTTGATGCTGCAGGCGGGGCTGGCCGCCTCGGCGATGGGGCTGGCGGGGTGGGCCGACCGGCAGGCGTTCGCGCAGACGACCGGCGTGAAGCTGGCGGCGCAGCGTAACGGCGCTTTCGTGGTGATGGACAAGCCGACCTCGCAGAAGGACGTCACCACCTACAACAATTTCTACGAATTCGGCACCGACAAGGGCGATCCATCGGACTATGCGGGGCGCTTCCGCACCTCGCCCTGGACCATCGCGATCGAGGGCGAGGTCAAGAAGCCGCAGGTGCTGTCCCTGGACGACCTGCGCAAGCTGGCCCCGCTGGAAGAGCGGGTCTACCGGCTGCGCTGCGTCGAAGGCTGGTCCATGGTGATTCCCTGGACCGGATATTCGCTGGCGGCGCTGATCCGCCGGGTCGAACCCACCGGCAACGCCCGCTTCGTCGAGTTCGTCACCGCCGTGCAGCCCGACACCATGCCCGGCCTGCGCACGCGCGTGCTCGACTGGCCCTATGTCGAGGCGCTGCGCATGGACGAGGCCATGCAGCCCCTGACCCTGCTTACCTTCGGCGTCTATGGCGAAACCCTGCCCAACCAGAACGGCGCGCCGGTGCGGGTGGTGGTGCCCTGGAAATACGGTTTCAAGTCGGGCAAGTCGCTGGTGAAGATACGCTTCGTGGAAAAGCAGCCCGTCACCAGCTGGGTCAAGGCCGCGCCGCAGGAATACGGCTTCTACGCCAACGTGAATCCCAACGTGCCCCATCCGCGCTGGAGCCAGGCCTCCGAGCGGCGCATCGGCGAGGACGGCCTGTTCTCGCCCAAGCGCAAGACCTTGATGTTCAACGGCTACGGCGACCAGGTCGCCAGTCTGTACGCCGGCATGGACCTGGCCCGCGATTACTGAGATGGCGGACGTGCCCGCCGCGCCGCCGCGTACCGCCACCCGGGCCGTGCCGTCCGAGCCGCGCCTGTTCGGGCTGGCCGTGGGGCGCTTCAAGGTCCTGCTGTTCATCGTCGCGCTGCTGCCGCTGGCGCGCTGGGTGTGGCTGGGGGCAACGGACGGGTTGACGGCCAATCCCGTGGAGTTCCTGACCCGTTCGTCGGGCACCTGGACCCTGGTGGCGCTGCTGGTCACGCTGGCAATCAGCCCCCTGCGCGCCCTGCTGGGCCAGCCGGCCCTGCTGCGAGTGCGCCGCATGTGCGGGCTGTTCGCCTTCTTCTACGCCTGCCTGCATTTCACCACCTATATCTGGTGGGACCAGTGGTTCGACCTCATGTCCATCGCGCGCGACGTGGCCAAGCGGCCGTTCATCACGATGGGATTCGCCGGCTTCCTGGGACTTTGCCTGCTCGCGGCCACCTCGACGCGCGGCTGGATGCGGCGGCTGGGGTCGCGCTGGCAGTCGCTGCACCGGTTGGTCTACCTGATAGGCGTGCTCGTGCTGTTGCACTATTGGTGGCAGAAGGCCGGCAAGAATGATTTTTCGGCGGTGTTTCTCTACACTGTGGTCTTCGCGGGGTTGATGGGATGGCGCCTGGTGCGCCGGCGTGCCGCCAGGCCGTGAGCGGGGCAGGCGGCGCGGGCCGCCCGGCCATGCGCTTCCCGATGCCCGCTGCCGACAACAACAAGAGGTGCATCATGAACGACGTCACGGTCGACACCGCCAAGCTTCAATCCGCCAAGAATCTGACCACCGTGGTCTACGCGCTGTATGCGTTGGCCATCCTCATCGGCCTGAGCAGCATCGTTGCGATCATCATCAACTACGTCAAGAAGGGCGACATGGCCGGCACGTGGCTGGACAGCCACTTCCGCTGGCAGATCCGCACGTTCTGGTTCACGGTGCTGTGGGCCATCGTGGGGGCGCTGACGGTGTGGGCCTTCATCGGCTGGGTCGTCTGGTTCGTGGCCTTCATCTGGTACATCTACCGCATCGTGAAGGGCTGGCTGAACCTGAACGACAACAAGCCGATGTACCCCGCCTGAGGGGCGGGGATTTTCCGGACTATTTCTTCAAGGCCGCGTCGGCCAGCAGGGCGTCCCGCATTTTCAGCAGGGCGTCTTGCGTCGAACGCTGCGCGGCCAGGTTGAAGTTGGTCCTGAACTCGTCGAATTCCGCGGTGCCTTCCCCCATCACGCTGATCGTGGTCACGGGGTTGCCTGCCGCGTCGCTGATGACGCAGGTCAGCTGGGTCTGGAAACGCGTTGGCGGCCACGTGAGCAGGCTTTCGGAGGACGAGGCGGTCAGTATCTCGGGCGTGATCACGTAGCTCACATTCTCGGCGGCGGCGGGGGGTACGGCCTTCGTCTTGGTGACCTGCGCGAAGACGTTGCCCAGCATCATGTAGAAAGCGGCTTCCATGTCCTTGTACGGCTTGTACTGGACCTTGTCTCCGCCGCCGCCCGCCGTGATGACGTTCTTCTCCTGCAGCGAATCGGGAATATGGTAGGCCACGCGGGCCTCGATCCGCCGCCCGTTTTCGCCCGGGGTGAGCTTGGAGACGTCGGGGGCGATCGATATGGGATGCGCGCAACCTGCCAGAACCAGGATCGCCGCCAAGGCGCCCAGGCGTTTGATGAGATTCATGCGGAAACTCCGTGTCGATTACTTGAGCGCGTCCAGGAACGCCTTGTCGCTGAACAGCGTGTCCAGCAGCGTTTGCACGAGCGTGGGATAGGACTGCGCGGCGGCGGGGATCGCAACGGCACCCACGAAGGAGGAAGGCCAGGTGATCGTGGCGGACTTGACCTGGTCGTACGCGACCTGCCCCCCCTTCCTGACCACCACGCGCGCGGCGATGAAGCCGTCGCCGGTGGTGAACGATCCCGCGTTCAGATCGTTCTTCTGGAGTTCACCCGAGATTTCCACGTTCGAGGCCTGCGAGTACTTGCCCGCGAGCGTGAGTTCCTGCTTGATGGCCTCGGTCAGGTAGGCGGAATAGGATTTGCCGTAAGGCGACTCGAGCGACGATCCGCGCAGGGAAATCGGGTTGGCGTTGTCCTTGGCGGCCAGGCTGCTGAAGTCCGCCACCCTGGCGTCCCGGAACTCCGCATCCTTCAGCTTGATCACATTGTCCATTCGGGCCGAATACTGCGGCGCGGTCATCGCGCAGCCTGAAAGCACGACAGCGGCAACCATCACTCCAACACTGCGCATCATTCCATTTCCCTCGTCGAGTCGGGTTACTAATAATTTGACACATATAGTAACCTTTGAGAGGGAGGGAAAAACAGCGATTCAGCCCGCCTGAAGCGCTGGCCGGGCCGGCGACCGCGGGAAGGCGAACGCCACCGCGACCGCGCCGATGCCGACCGCGGCCGAGCCCAGGTACAGCCAGGCATAGCCGTTGAAGTGGTCGAAGATCCAGCCGCCGGCCAGCGGCCCGAAGGCCATGCCCAGGCTCGAGGCCATGACCGCGGCGCCGAAGATGCTGCCCATGATGCGCGGGCCGAACCAGTCCCGCGCCAGCACCGCGTACAGCGGCATCACGCCGCCGTAGGCGGCGCCCAGCAGGATGGACAGGCCGTAGAACTCGCCGATCAGGCGGGCCTGCGAATAGACGCCTATCACCACCGCCTGTAGCAGCAGGCCCGCGATCAGCACCCGCCTGGTGCCCAGCCTGTCGGCCAGCGCGCCCAGCAGCAGCCGTCCCCCCAGTCCCGCCAGTCCTTCCACGCTGTAGATGGTCACGGCCGCCATGGGCGCGATGCCGCAGAACGTGGCGAAGCTGACGACGTGGAAGATCGGGCCGGAATGGGCGGCGCAGCACAGGAAGAAGGTCAGCGCCAGCGCGATGAAGGGCGCCGACCGCAGGGCCTGCCGCACGGACGGGGCGGGGCCGGCCGCCTCGGCGTGGGCTTGCCCGGCCAGCCAGGCCGCGGGCGGCTGGCGGATGAGCAGGCCGGCGGGGATCAGGAGCAGCAGGGCGGCGATACCTGTCGTGGCCATCGCCGTGCGCCAGCCGTATTCGAGGATGAGCCAGCCCGCCAGCGGCGAGACCGTCATGGGGGCGACGCCCATCCCGGCTGAAACGAGCGAGACCGCTAACGCCCGGTGGCGCTCGAACCAGGTCGTGGCCAGGGCCATCAGCGGGGCGAAGAACGCGCCGCCCGCCACCCCCACCAGCACGCCATAGCCGAGCTGGAAGGCCGTCAGCGAGGTGGCGCGGCTCGCCAGCAGCAGCCCCAGGCCCAGCAGCACCGAGGCGGCCAGGACCACGGGGCGCGTGCCGTAGCGATCACTCAGCGCGCCCCAGCCGAATGCCGCGATGCCCATCACCAGGAAATCGAGCGTCATGGCCGCCGAGATGCCGGCGCGCGACCAGCCCGTATCGGCCGAGATGGGCTGCAGGTAGACCGCCAGGGAGAACATGGCTCCCGCGGCCACGCAGGTGATCAGCGCACCGGCGGCGACGATGATCCAGCCGTAGCCGCCATCGGTCCGGCCGGCGCCGTCCGTATCGTGTGTTTCCATGGTCAGGCAACATAGCAACCGGCTGCCCCGGATGTCGAGCCCGGTTACAGAACCGCCGGCTTCTGCGCCGACCGGCTGAACAATTCGTGGATCACCGTGCGCAGCCAGATCCGCCCCGGCTCGCGCGCGTAGCGTTCGTGCCAGAACTGTGACACGTCATAGGCGGGCAGCCGCATCGGCGGCGCGTACATCCTGACGCCCCAGGCGGTTTCGAACGTGGCGGCCAGTGTGCGCGGGATGGTGGCGATGTAGTCGGTCTGGGCGACGATGCGGCCGATCGACAGAAAGTGCCCCACGCGCAGGGCGACGGGCGCGCCCACCCTGGGCGAGGCGAGAATGCCTTCCAGCACGTGGGCATGCCCGGTCATCGAGCCTTCCGAGATCACATGGCCGAGCTGGCGGAAGTTCGCCATGGTCATCCGCGTGCGTATGGCGGGGTGGTCGCTCCGGGCGATGCAGGCATAGCTCGCGGAGAACAGCCGGTCGGTCTGCAATCCCTCCGGATCCAGGCGCAGGTGGCCGATGGCCAGGTCCACGTTGCCGTCCGCCATGGCGTCGCGCAGCGCCTTGCCCTGCAACTGGCTGGTGCGCAGGTGCACGCCGGGCGCCTGTTCCGCCACCCGCCGGGCCAGGCCGGGCAGGAACACCTGTTCGCTGATGTCGGACATCGCCAGGGTGAACACGCGCCGTTCGTTGGCGGGGACGAAGGCCGGCGTATGCAGCGTCCAGCGAACGATGTCCAGGGCCTGGTGCAGCGACGAATTCAGGCCGTCGGCGAAGGGGGTGGGAAGCAGGCCGTGCGGCTGCCGCACGAACAGCGGGTCGCCATAGGCGTCGCGCAGGCGGGCGAGGGCGCGGCTCATCGCGGGCTGGCTCAGTCCGAGTTCCCGGCCGGCCGCGGTGAGGTTCCGGCTGCCGTACACGGCAAGGAAGAGTTCGAGCAGGTTCAGATCCACCTGGTGCGAAAGACGTTTGGCCATGGCAGAGATATACCTATCGTGCATGTCAGATATCAGTTCATTTCATTTTACGGATTTCACTGCGATTCCTAACATGGACCACCCCCTACAGGAGACCCCATGCACAGCAGCGCCCACTACTTGCTCCAGGGACTCACGGACCTCGGCATCGAGTACGTGTTTTCCAACCTGGGCACCGACCACGCCTCCGTCATCGAGGAGCTCGCGCGCTGGCGCGAGCAGGGGCGCCGGCATCCCCGCTTCATGCTCTGCCCGCACGAAAACGTCGCGATCCACATGGCAGCCGGCTACGCGGCGATGACCGGGCAGGGGCAGGCGGTGATGGTCCACGTGGACGCCGGCACGGCGAACGCCGCCATGGGCATGCACAACATGTTCCGCTCGCGGCTGCCGGTCATGCTGATGGCGGGGCGGGCGCCCGGCACCGTGCGCGGCGAGCTGCCAGGATCGCGCGACAACTACGTGCACTTCGTGCAAGACCCGTTCGACATGGCCAGCCTGGTCCGCCCCTACGTCAAATGGGAATACTCGCTCTCGACCGGCATCAACGCGCGCGAAGTCGTGCGGCGCGGACACTCGGTCATGCAGAGCGATCCGCCGGGCCCCGTCTATCTGACCCTGCCGCGCGAGGCGCTGACGCAGGAATGGAAAGAAGACCAGGTGCAGGCTTTCGGCCAGGACCGCTATGGTCCCGTGGCCGCCGGCGGCATCGACGAGGCGCGCGCCGCGCAGATCGCCGAGGCCCTGATGCGGGCCGAGCGGCCGATGGCCGTTACCGCCTATCTCGGCCGCAAGGCCGAGGCGGTCGAGGCGCTGGAGGAACTGGCCCTGTTGTGCGGCATCCGCGTCTACGAATTCGCGCCCAGCTACCTGGGCATCTCGCGCGATTCGCCCTGCTTCGGCGGCTTCGACCCCGGCGCGGCGCAGGCCGATGCCGACCTGGGACTGCTGCTGGACGTGGACGTGCCCTGGCTGCCCAAGTACGTGGCCGAGCGGCCCGGCGTACGCTGGCTGCATGTCGACGTCGATCCGATCAAGAAGGATTTCCCCATGTGGGGCTTCGCGACGGACATGCGGGTGCAGGCCGACTGCGCCACGGTGTTGCGCCAGGTCAGCGCCATCGTGCGGGCCCGCGCCGGCCAGGATTTCCATGAGCGCGTGCGCGCCCGCCTGGATGGCTGCCGGGCCCAGGCGAAGACCCGCGCCGAGGGCCTGGCCCGGGCCGCGGGCAAGCGTGGCACGCGCGGCGCGATCTCGCCCGCCTACCTGTGCGCGCAGTTGAGCGCGGCGCTGTCCCAGGACGACGTGGTCGTCAACGAAGCCATCCGCAACGCGCCCGCGGTGCTGGGGCATATCCGCCGGACCCGGCCGTTGACCCTGCTCGGTACGGCCGGGGGCGGCCTGGGCTACAGCGGCGGCATGGCCCTGGGCGTCAAGCTGGCGCGGCCGGATGCCCGCGTGGTGCAGGTCGTCGGCGATGGCGGGTTCCATTTCGGCACGCCCACCTCGGTCTATGACGTCGCGCAGCGCTACCGGCTGCCCATCCTGACCGTGGTGCTGGACAACGGCGGATGGCAGGCGGTGAAGGAGGCCGTGCTGCGCGTGCATCCCGACGGCTCGGCGGCCGGCGCCGACGAGTTCCAGGCGCGGCTGTATGGCGAGACGCGCCGCTTCGAACTGATCGCCCAGGCCTTCGGCGGCCACGGCGAGACGGTGGAGGACCCCGACGACGTGCCGGCCGCGATCGCCCGCTGCCTGCGGGCCGTCGATGATGGCCGGGCCGCGGTGCTGCACGTGCGCATCGGCGGGATCTAGCGGCGCGGGCGGCCGGCGCCGCCCGTGGCCGGAAACAAAGGAACGAACGAGTCCTATGGAAGGAGACACCATGCAAGTACGCCGCATCCTGAACCTGGCCGCGCTGGCGCTGGCCATCTCGCCGCTCGGCCTGCCGGCCGCGCACGCGCAGCCGGCCTATCCCGCGCGCCCCATCACCATCATCGTCGGCTACGCCGCGGGCGGGGGCAACGATGTCCTGGCCCGGATCGTGGCCGAGGAAATGACCAAGGGGCTCAAGCAGCCCGTGATCGTCGAGAACCGCCCAGGCGTGGCCTCCATCGTGGGCGCGGCCTACGTGGCCAAGGCCAGGCCGGACGGCTATACCCTGTTCTGGGGGGCGAGCGGTCCCATCTCGTTCAATCCCGCCCTGTACGCCAAGCTGCCCTACAAGATCGAAGACTTCACGCCTGTTTCGTTGACGGCGAAGTTCCCGCTGGTGCTGGTCTCGGACGCCTCGCTGCCGATCAAGTCGGTGAGCGACCTGGTGGCCTATTCGAAGCAGCATCCCGACAAGGCCAACTACGGTTCCAGCGCCGCCTCGTTCCAACTCGTGACCGAACTGTTCAACGGCAAGACCGGCGCGCGCTTCGCGCACATTCCCTACAAAGGCAGCAACGAGTCGATCCAGGCCGTCATGGCGGGCAACGTCACCATGGCCATCACCGATCCGGCGCCGGCCATGACGGGCTTGCAGAGCAAGCGCGTGCGGGCACTGGCCGTGACCTCCCCGCAGCGGGCCGATTTCCTGCCCGAGGTGCCGACCATGAGGGAGGCGGGGGTGGACCTGGACGTCGAGTTGTGGGCGGGCCTGCTGGCGCCGGCCGGCACGCCGGCAGACGTGGTCCAGGTATTGCAGAGGGAGATCGCGCGCGTGGTCGCCCTGCCCGAAGTGAGCAAGAAGATGACCGCCCTTGGCTGCTCGGCCCAGGCCAGCACCTCCGACGAGTTCCGCCGCCTGATCGAGAAGGAAGTGCCGCTCTGGACCAAGGTGGCGCGCGAGAACGACATCAAGGTCGAATAGCCAGAGAGAACCTGGAGAAAACATGACGAACCGATATCACTCCGGCCTGATCGTCGCCGGCGCCCTGCAGGAAACCGGCGCGGCACAGGTGCTGGACAACATCAACCCCGCCAACGGCGAGCTCGTCGGCACGGTCGCCACGGCCGACGCCGCCACTGCCCGAGCCGCCATCGGCGCGGCCCGCCAGGCTTTCGAAGACTCGGCCTGGGCCGGCTCGCCCCGCCTGCGGCAGGACGTGCTGCTGCAATGGGCGCGCAACCTCGCCCCGCGCGCCCAGGAACTGGCGATGTTGCTGACGCTGGAGAACGGCAAGGTCATCGCCCAGTCCGCCGGCGAAATGCACGGCGCCATTTCCGAGATCAACTACTACGCCGGCCTGGCGCGCTACATCGCCGGCAACGCGCAGGAGGTGAGCCCGGGCGTGCTCTCGACCCAGCTGCGCGAACCCGCCGGCGTGGCCGGCATCATCGTGCCCTGGAACGCTCCCGCCCTGCTGCTGGTGCGCAGCCTGGCTCCGGCACTGGCGGCCGGATGCACGACCGTGATCAAGCCGGCCTGGCAGACCGCGCTCGTCACCTGCGAGATGCTGAAGGAATTGATCAACATTCCCGGCCTGCCGCCGGGCGTCGTCAACATGGTGGTCGAGGACGGCGCCGACGTCTCGCAACTGATCTGCCAGTCCGACGACGTGGACGTCATCAGCTTCACTGGTTCGAACGAAACCGGCCAGCGCATCTACGCCTCGGCCGCGCCCACCATGAAGAAACTGTCGCTGGAACTGGGCGACAAGGCCAGTTGCATCGTCTTCGACGACGCCCCCATCCCCGACGTGATGCGCAAGATCGCCGACGCCGCCACCATCATCTCCGGCCAGCAATGCACCGCCGCGCGCCGCGTATTGGTCCACGCCGACGCCTACGACGCCGCCCGCGCCCACCTGCGCGACGCCCTGGCCGCCCTGAAGGCCGGGCCCGGCTGGCTACCCGGCCACCACCTCGGCCCCCTGATCGACCGCGGCTCGCGCGATCGCGTCCAGTCCCAGATCCACCGCGCCATGAACGAGGCCGACGAAGTGCTGCTGGAAGGCGCCACGCTGGACGGCCAGCACCCCCATGGCGCCTTTCTGACGCCGTCCCTGGTCGCCCACGGCGACACCAGCGCCTTCTTCGTCCAGCAGGAAATCTTCGGCCCCTTCGTCGTGCTGGAAAAATTCCACGACGAAGCCGAAGCCGTCGCCCGCGCCAACCACACCGTCTACGGCCTGTCCTCCAGCGTCTGGACCCGCGACGGCGCCCGCGCCCAGCGCGTCGCCCGCAAGCTGCGCCGGGGCACGGTCTGGATCAACGATCACAACAAGCTGATGGCCGAAGCCGAGACAGGGGGCTATCGCCGCAGCGGGCTGGGGCGCCTGCATGGGCATGAGGCGCTGAACGACTTCACGGAGTCGAAGATCATCTACCAGGACAGCAACCCGCTGTGAGGTCGTGGGGGCGAAGGGCGGGGGCAGCGCAAAGGCCGATGGCTTCGATTATTCTTATTTACAAGGAACTATAGTAAGGCGATGGCGTTTTGTTTATTTTTTCTTATATTTAAGGAATAATTTGGCGAAGGAGTCCGTCTCGATTTTTATTCCTGAAATGTGAGAATTATGGCCAGAACGCTCACCAAGCCTACCGGCCCGGAGAGTCCGCTCGTGGTGGATCTTCAGGCCCTTGGGCAACTGGTTCGAAATCGACGCGCGCATTCGCGGCTCCGCATCGACGATGCGGCCGCTCTCGTTGGCGTCTCCAAGGACACCCTGTCGCGCCTGGAAAACGGCAAAGCTGTTGGCACCGACAAGCTGATGTCGGTTCTCCAGGGGCTGGGCCTGGCTTGTTTCGTCGTGGACAAATCCCAGGCCACCACGGCATTGAATGCGATCGAGGGCGAGCCCGGGATGAAGGCAGGCGACTGATGGCTCGTCATGTCTTGAATGTCACCGCACCACAAGGGCAGGTGGGAACCCTGGCTTTCGAATCCACGGAGGATCGGTACGCATTTGCCTACGATCCCGGTTGGCCGGGCGTTGCCCAGGCCTTTCCTCTGTCACCGCACATCCCGCTGGCCGGGCCGCCCGCCGCTTCCGGCGTGGTCGCCCGGTTTCTGCAAAACCTGCTTCCGGAAGGTCGTGCGCTTGATGTCGCATCGAGCCTTCACCACATTTCCAAGAACAACATTTTCGGGTTGATCAACCTCCTGGGCCGTGAACCGGTGGGAGCGTTGAGCTTTCTGCCTGAGGGGAGCGAGGCGGGGCAGGCGGCAGTCTCCGCGCCGCGCCGACTGATCACCGATGCAGAATTGAGCGAGCGAATTCGCAAACGCGACAGCATTCCCTTCCCCGTTTGGGACGGGCAGGTTCGGCTATCGACAGCAGGCTTTCAGGACAAGCTGCAAGTGCTTCTCGAAGGCGAGCGCATCAGCCTGGTCGAGGCGCCACTGGCTTCCACTCACATCCTCAAGCCGGAATCGCACAATCCTGCCACGCCCTGCATGGTGGCCAACGAGCACTTCTGCATGACCTTGGCCTCACGCATGGGACTGCCGGTGGCGCCTGTACATATCCGGCGCCTACCCGAGCCCATCCTTCTCGTCGAACGATTCGACAGGACCGTCGTCCGAGCACAAGATGGCCAGGCGGCCATCGCAGTACACCGGCGACATGTCATCGACGCGTGCCAGGCCCTGGATGTACCTGTTGCGCTCAAGTACGAGCGCAACATGGGCAGCAGCGAGCATGTCCGGCATATTCGGGATGGCGTGAGCTTCGAAAAGCTCTTCATGCTGGCCAAGGATTTCGAGAACCCCGCCGTCGCGCGCCAATTCTTTCTGCGCTGGGCGATCTTGCAGTTGCTGATCGGAAACAGTGACGCCCACGGGAAGAACCTGTCGTTCTTCCTGCGCGGCGCCGGGCTTGCTCCCGCAAATCTCTACGATCTGGTCTGCGTCCATACCTACGGCAAAGCCATCGAGCAGGAGATGGCCATGGGCTATGGAGATGAGTTTCACTGCGAGGCCATGACGGCCTTCGACCTGGCGGACTTTGCCCACCGCGCCGCCTTGCCCGCGACATTGGTCGCTCGGGAACTGGTTTCCATGGCGAGGCAGGCCACGAAGCTGGCGCCTGGCCTGGCCCAGAGCGCGGTATATCTTGGAGATGAACGCGGCCGGGTGCAGGACATTGCCCGGTTCGTCGTCACGCAAGCCGAACGACTGATTCGGATCGCGCCGGAAGTGCCCAAGGTCGATCAGGGATTGTTGTGACCCTGGTCACCAGCGACCGGCTCAAGAGCCCAATCCCAATATCTGCCCACCCCCATAACTACTCTGCACCGGCTCCGCTCCCCCCGCCCGGATCCGTATCGCGCAATACTTGAACTCCGGAATCTTCCCGAACGGATCCAGCGCCGCATTCGTCAACTTGTTGATCGCCGCCTCGTAATAGCAGAACGGTACGAACACCGCCCCTCGCGGCGTTCCTTCCTCCGCCCGCGCATACAGCGACACCTCGCCCCGCCGCGACTCCAGCGTAATCACCTCCCCCGGCCGCGCCCCGATCTCCTCCAGATCCAGCGGATGCACCAAGGCCACCGGATCCGGCTCGATCGCATCCAGTACCGACGCCCGCCGCGTCATGCTCCCCGTGTGCCAGTGCTCCAGTTGCCGCCCCGTGATCAACACCCGCGGATATTCCTCATCCGGCCGCTCATTCGCCGGAATAATGTCCGCCGGCACGAAACGCGCACGGCCCGTCTCCGTCGGGAACGTGCTCGTGAACACCACCGGATCCCCCGCATCGCCTTCCGCCAGGCACGGATACGTCACCGCATGCTCCGCCTGCAGACGGTCCCAGGTGATGCCGCCTATGCTCGGCATTGAATGGCGCATCTCGTCGAACACCTCCGACACGTCGCGGTACCGCCAGTCCAGCCCCATGCGCGCCGCCAACTGCTGGATGATCCACAGATCCTGGCGCGCGTCCCCCGGCGGATCCAGGGCCTGCCTGCCCATCTGCACCACCCGGTCCGTATTCGTGAACGTCCCCGTCTTCTCCGGAAAGGCCGAGGCCGGCAGGATGACATCGGCCAGATAGGCCGTCTCCGTCAGGAAAATGTCCTGCACCACCAGATGGTCCAGCGCCGCCAGCGCCTCGCGCGCATGATTGGCATCCGGATCCGACATCGCCGGATTCTCGCCCATTACATACATGCCCCGCACCGTGCCGGCCTTGATCGCGTGCATCACCTCCACCACCGTCAGCCCCGGCTGGGAATCCAGCGGCATGCCCCACAACTGCTCGAACTTCTCGCGCGCGGCCGTATCGTCCACGCGCTGGTAGTCCGGATACATCATGGGAATCAACCCCGCGTCGGAGGCGCCCTGCACGTTGTTCTGCCCGCGCAGCGGATGCAGGCCCGTGCCGGGGCGGCCGATCTGGCCGGTCATCAGCGCCAGCGCGATCAGGCAGCGCGCGTTGTCCGTGCCGTGCACGTGCTGCGACACCCCCATGCCCCACAGGATCATCGACCCCTTGGACGTGGCGTACAGCCGAGCCACCTCGCGCAGCGTGTCCGCGGCGATGCCGCAGATCGGCGCCATGCTCTCGGGGCTGTAGCCTTCCACGTTCCTGCGCAACTCGTCGTAGCCGATGGTGCGGCTGGCGATGAAATCCTGGTCGACCAGCCCCTCATGGACGATCACGTGCATCATGGCGTTCAGCATCGCCACGTCGGTGTCCGGCTTGAATTGCAGGAAGCGGTGCGCCAGCCGCGCGAGGTCCGAGCGGCGCGGGTCGGCCACGATCAGTTTGGTGCCGTTCTTCACCGCGTTCTTGATCCAGCTCGCCGCCACCGGGTGGTTCACCGTGGGGTTGGCGCCGATCACGATCACCACCTCGGCCTTGCCCACGTCCATCACGGGATTGGACACCGCGCCCGAGCCGATGCCCTCCAGCAGCGCCGCCACCGACGAGGCATGGCACAGCCGCGTGCAGTGATCGACGTTGTTGCTGCCGAAGCCCGTGCGCACCAGCTTCTGGAACAGATAGGCCTCTTCGTTGCTGCCCTTGGCCGAGCCGAAGCCGGCCAGCGCGCGCTTGCCGTGCGTGTCGCGGATCGTTCGCAGCCGTTCGCCCACCAGGTCCAGCGCCTCGTCCCACGTCGCTTCGCGGAACACGTCCATGACGCGATCCGGATCCATGGCCGCGTCGCCGCGCTTGGGGGCGTCCGCGCGGCGGATCAGCGGCCGGGTCAGGCGCTGGGGATGGTGGGCGTAGTCGAAGCCGTAGCGGCCCTTGACGCACAGGCGCTCGTGGTTGGCCGGGCCGTCGCGGCCCTCGACGTACAGGATGCGGTTGTCCTTGACGTGGTAGGTCAGCTGGCAGCCCACGCCGCAATAGGGGCAGACCGACTCGACCTCTTTGTCGGGCACCTGCAGCGCCACCTCGCGCGCGGGCATCAGCGCGCCGGTGGGACAGGCCTGCACGCATTCGCCGCAGGCCACGCAAGTCGAGGCGCCCATGGCGTCGTCCATGTCGAACACGATCTTCGCATGATCGCCGCGATGGGCCAGCCCGATCACGTCATTGACCTGTTCGTCGCGGCAGGCGCGCAGGCAGCGCGTGCACTGGATGCAGGCATCCAGGTTGACGGCGATGGCCGGATGCGAGGTGTCGGCGGCCACCGCCGCGCGCGGGGCGAAGCGCGGCTTGCCCACGCCCAGCTTTCGCGCCCAGAGGTCCACTTCGTTGTTGCGCGTGTACGAGGTCTCGGGCATGTCGGCCTGCAACAGTTCGAGCACCATCTTCTGCGCGCGCACCGCGCGCCCGCTGTCTGTCGTGACCTCCATGCCGGCGCGCGGCGTGCGGCAGCACGACGGCGCCAGCACGCGTTCACCGGCGATCTCGACCACGCACGAACGGCAGTTGCCGACCGGCTCCAGTCCGTCGGCATGGCACAGGCGGGGAATCTCGATACCCAGGCGATCGGCGACCTGGATCAGCGTTTCGTTGTCGGCGGCGCTGACCTCCTGCCCGTTCAGGCGGAAGGTCACGGTGACCGGGGAGAGGCCGAGCTCGCGGCGATTGATGGCATTCATGTCAATTGTCCGTGGCGCGGCCCGATGACCCCGGGCTCAGTTCTTGGGGGAAGTACTTGATGACGCAGTCCACGGGGTTGGGGGCCGCCTGGCCCAGTCCGCATATCGAGGCGTCGCGCATGACGGCGGACAATTCCTCCAGCAGCGGGATGTCCCACTCGGGCTGGCGTATCAGCTCCAGCGCCTTGGCCGTGCCTACGCGGCAGGGCGTGCATTGGCCACAGGACTCGTCCTTGAAGAAACCCATCATGTTGCGCGCCGCGCCCACGGCGGTGTCGCGATGGGACAGGACCATGACCGCCGCCGAGCCGATGAAGCAGCCATAGGGCTGCAGCGTGTCGAAATCCAGCGGGATGTCGTTCATCGACGCCGGCAGGATGCCGCCGGATGCGCCGCCGGGCAGGTAGGCATAGAAATCGTGGCCATCCTGCATGCCGCCGCAGTATTCGTCGATCAGTTCCTGGATGGTGATGCCGGCCGGCGCCAGGTGGACGCCGGGCTGGCGCACGCGCCCCGACACCGAGAACGAGCGCAGGCCCTTGCGGCCGTGCCGGCCCTGCGAGGCGAACCAGGCGCCGCCGCGTTCCAGGATGTCGCGCACCCAGTGCAGGGTCTCGAAGTTGTGTTCGAGCGTGGGGCGGCCGAACAAGCCGACCTGCGCGACATAGGGCGGGCGCAGCCTGGGCATGCCGCGCTTGCCTTCGATGGATTCGATCATGGCCGATTCCTCGCCGCAGATGTAGGCGCCGGCTCCCCGTCGCAATTCGATGCGGGGCAGGCCGGGAACGGGCGGATCGTCGCGCAGGCGGTCCAGCTCGGCCTGCAGGATGGCACGGCAGCCGTGGTATTCGTCGCGCAGGTAGAGGTAGATGGCCTGCGCCTCGACGGCCCAGGCCGCGATCAGCAGTCCTTCCAGGTGGCGATGGGGATCGCGCTCGAGATAGTAGCGGTCCTTGAAGGTGCCGGGCTCGCCTTCGTCCACGTTGACCGCCATCAGCCGCGGCGCGGGTTCGGCGCGCACCGCGCGCCACTTGCGGCCGGCCGGAAAGCCCGCGCCGCCCAGGCCGCGCAGGCCCGAGTCTTCCATGGCCCTGAGCACGGACTCCACGTCGCGCTGTCCGGACGCGCATTCGCGCAGCACGCGGTAGCCGCCTTGCGCGACGTAGCCGGCGTAGTCGATGTAGGCGCCGGGCAGGTCGCGGGTGTCGCCGCCCTCGACGGCCGTGCGCACCGCTTCCGGCGTCGCACAGGAGATGGGCCGCTGGCCCACCATCGCCACGGGAGCCTGTTCGCAGCGTCCCAGGCACGGAGCGGGCACCACCCGCACGCCGGCGCCCAGCAGTCGCTGCAGGCGCTCCAGCAGCGGCCCGGCGCCCGCCAGCTCACAGGACAGGCTGCCGCACACCCGCACGGTCAGCGGCGCGGTGCCGGATTCGGCCTGGCCGTCGTCCCGGACCACGTCGAAGTGATGATAGAAGGAGGCGACTTCGTAGACCTCGGCCTGTGCCATGCGCAGCTCCTGGGCCAGCGCCGCCAGATGGCGGGTGCCCAGTTGGCCGTAGCGGTCGTTGATGCGGTGCAGGTGTTCGATCAGCAGGTCACGCCGGCGCGGCGCGTCCCCCAGCAGTGCGCGCACCTCGGCCAGCGCGGCCGGATCGACGCGCCGGCCCTTGGGCTGCTGGCGCTTGCGTTCGCGCGTGGGCGCCGCAGCGACGATGGGAATGACTTTCTGGTCCATGGGGGTTCCGTGCCGTGCGTCGCGAAGGGCGGAAACGGCTAATATATGAAATTCAGAACATATGTGTCGTGATGCAACTCACTCTAACAAAGAAACTTCCAGCGAAAAATATGTTCAGGATTACATAAATGTTCAAGATCGCGATCCAGCCCGGTTGGCACATCCAGGGGACGGGGGCCGAAGCCTCTCCCGCGGTGGATACGTCCCTGCTGCTGCGCCTCCTGGCCAGCATCCGCGAGTCGGGCTCGATCGCGGCGGCAGGGCGTATCGAAGGGCTGTCCTATCGCCACGTCTGGGGTCTCTTGCGCAGCGCCGAACAGATGTTCGGCACGCCGCTTCTGGAGAAGCGTCCAGGGAAGGGCACTTGCCTCAGTCATCTGGGTACGGTACTGCTGCTGGCCGAGGACCGGATCCGCGCCCGCCTGTCGCCCACGCTGGACAGCCTGGCCTCGGAGCTGGAGGCCGAGATCCGCAAGGCGGTGGCGCCCGACCGTTCACCGTTGCGGCTGTATGCCAGCCATGGCTTCGCCGTGGCGGCCTTGGTGGATTGGATCAACACCGCCCAGATGCCGGTGGAATTGCGCTACCGGAACAGTACCGAGGCGGTGGCCGCGTTGGCGCGGGGTGAGTGCGACCTCGCCGGTTTCCACGTACCCATCGGCTCGTTCGAGCCGGACGCGGTGCGCCAGTACCTGCAATGGCTGGATCCGCGCAAGCACGTGCTGGTCCAGCTCGCGCTGCGTGTGCAGGGGTTGTGCGTGGCGCCCGGCAATCCCAAGCGCATCGGGACGCTGGCCGACCTCGCAAGGCCGGGCGTGCGCTTCGTCAACCGACAGGCGGGCTCGGGCACGCGCATGTTGCTGGAGCTGATGCTGGCGCGCGATCAGGTGCCGCAACAAGCGATCAACGGTTTTGACAGCACGGAGTTCACGCATGCGGCGGTGGCCGCCTACATCGCCAGCGGCATGGCCGATGTCGGATTCGGCATCGAGACCGCCGCCCGGCGCTTCGGGCTGGATTTCGTGCCGCTGGTGACCGAGCGCTATTTCTTCGCCGTGGAGCAGTCGGCGCTGGATGCCCGGCGGCTGGATGACGTGCTGGCCATCCTGAAGGCGCCGGGCTTCGTGCGGCGCCTGGAGGCGCTGCCAGGCTATGAGCCGGTGGAGACCGGCGGGGTGCTGACGCTGGCGCGCGCCTTCGGCGGCCGTCCCGCGGCTGGTCAGCCTTCCTGAGCCTTCGCGGCGGTCTTGCGCGCGCGGGGACGCGCGGCCGTCGTCTTGCTGGCGGTCTTGCGTGCGGCCTTCTTGGCCGGTGTTCCGGCCTTCCCGGCCGCGGCCTTGGCCGTTCCCGATCCGGCCGTTTCGGCGGCGGGCGGCGGGACCGGCTCGGGTTGCGTGGCGGCAGGAGCCGGCCGTGCCTCGGCCCTGGGGCGCGGAGCAGGTTCGGCGGCAGGCAAGGGCGGGGGGGCCGATTCCTGCCGGGCCGTGTCCCCGGCCGCTTCGGCCGCGGGCCGTTCCCGGCGCGTGGCGCTCTTGCCCGCGCCGCGGGGGTTGCGCCGCTTGTCCGTCCTGGGGGCCGCCGCCTCGGCGGCGGGGGCTTCGACGGGCTCGGCGGCCGGCACCGCCGCCGGCGGCGCCGGCCTGGGCGCCGCCGGCTCGACCGGCGCTGTGTCGCTGCTGGCGCGATAGACATAGGCGCCCGATTTATCGTCGCGGCCGAATTCCAGCAGCCCGCGCGACTGGGCCGCCTCCAGCAGGTTGCCGAAAGCGCGGAACCCGTAATAGGACTCGTTGAAGTCCGGGCGGCGCCGCTTGATGGCTTCCTTCAGTACCGACGCCCAGATCTTGCCGGTGTCGCCGCGTTCGGACACCAGCGCATCGAAGGTCTCGACCGCCAGCGCGATGCCTTTCTCGCGCCGGGATTCCAGTTCGTCCCGGCGTGCCTTGTCCTCGTCGTGCGGACGGCGGTTGGCCGGCTGGGCGCCGCGGGGCTCGCGCCGGGCCGCCTGATGGGTCTCGCGGACCAGGTCGTCGTAGAAGATGAATTCGTCGCAGTTGGCGATCAGCAGGTCCGAGGTGGACTGTTTGACGCCCAGGCCGATGACCTGCTTGGCGTTCTCGCGCAGCTTGGAGACCAGCGGCGAGAAGTCGGAGTCGCCGCTGATGATGACGAAGGTGTTGACGTGCGACTTGGTGTAACAGAGGTCCAGCGCGTCGACCACCATCCGGATGTCGGCTGAGTTCTTGCCGGACTGGCGCACGTGGGGAATGTCGATCAGCTCGAAGTTCGCCTCGTGCATGGTGGCCTTGAAGCCCTTGTAGCGGTCCCAGTCGCAGTAGGCCTTCTTGACCACGATGCTGCCCTTGAGCAGCAGGCGTTCGAGCACCAGCTTGATGTCGAAGCGCTCGTACTTGGCGTCGCGCACGCCCAGGGCCACGTTCTCGAAGTCGCAGAACAGCGCCATGCTGACGTTTTCCGGGGGATGGTTCATGGGGGAGGCTCCGGTCGTGCGGCGGCCGGCGGATTGCCGGCCGCGAAGATAGGATGATACCGGGTCGGCCCTTGCGGGAAATGTCCCTGCTGGCGGAACAGGCTTGAGGACGTGCCCATGCCTATCCTATACACTCGACTTCCGCCGCCGGGACCGCGCCGTTCCCCTCCCATACTCCCGCGGCGCGCTCATCACGCCATGCAGCCAGTCACGACCCGCCCCCCGTTTTCCGGCGAGGCGCCCGCGATCGTTTCCATCTCGGGCCTCGCCAAGACCTACGCCAACGGCTTCCATGCGCTCAAGGGCGTGGACCTGCAGATACGCAAGGGCGAGATCTTCGCCCTGCTCGGGCCCAACGGCGCCGGCAAGACCACGTTGATCAGCATCGTCTGTGGATTGTCGCGCCCGACCGCCGGCACCGTGCTGGTGGACGGCCACGACATCGTCCGTGACTACCGCGCGGCGCGTACGCGCATCGGCCTGGTGCCGCAGGAACTGGCCACCGATGCCTTCGAGTCGGTGTGGGCCACCGTCAGCTTCAGCCGCGGCCTGTTCGGCCATCCGGCCAATCCGGCGCGTATCGAAAGCATCCTGCGCGACCTGTCGCTGTGGGACAAACGCAATGCCAAGATCATGACGCTGTCCGGCGGCATGAAGCGGCGCGTGCTGATCGCCAAGGCCCTGGCCCACGAACCCAAGGTGCTGTTCCTGGACGAACCGACCGCCGGCGTGGACGTCGAGCTGCGGCGGGACATGTGGAAGATGGTGCGCCGCCTGCGCGACGAGGGCATGACCATCATCCTGACCACCCACTACATCGAGGAAGCCGAGGACATGGCCGATCGCATCGGCGTCATCAACAAGGGCGAACTGGTGCTGGTCGAGGAAAAGCGGGCGCTGATGCGCAAGCTCGGCAAGAAGCAGCTGACGCTGCAATTGCAGGCCCCGCTCCAGGCGCTGCCGCCGGCGCTGGCCGGCTACGCGCTGGAGCTGGCCGATGGCGGCAATGCCCTGGTCTACACCTTCGACACGCAGGGCGAAGCCACCGGCATCGCCTCGCTGATGCGGGCCCTGAACGAGCAGGGCATCGACTTCAAGGACCTGCATTCCAGCGAAAGCTCGCTGGAGGATATTTTCGTGAGCCTGGTGCGGGAGCAAGCATGATCAATTTCTATGCGATCCGGGCGATCTACCGGTTCGAGATGGCGCGCACCTTCCGCACGCTGACCCAGAGCATCGCCTCGCCGGTGCTGTCCACCTCGCTCTATTTCATCGTGTTCGGCACGGCCATCGGCTCGCGCATGGGCGAGATCGGGGGCGTCAGCTACGGGGCGTTCATCATTCCCGGCCTGATCATGATGTCGCTGCTGAACGAGAGCATTTCCAATGCCTCGTTCGGCATTTACCTGCCCAAATGGACAGGGACCATCTACGAGCTGCTGTCGGCGCCGGTGTCGCCCGTCGAGGCGGTGGTCGGCTATGTCGGGGCGGCGGCCACCAAGTCGATGATGCTGGGCCTGCTGATACTGGTCACGGCGCGGCTCTTCGTGCCCTATCACATCGAGCATCCCGTCTGGATGGTGGGCTTCCTGGTCCTGACCGCCGTCACGTTCAGCCTGTTCGGTTTCATCATCGGCCTGTGGGCCGACGATTTCCAGAAGCTGCAGATCATCCCGCTCATGGTCGTCACGCCGCTGACCTTCCTGGGCGGCGCCTTCTACTCCATCAGCATGCTGCCGCCGATCTGGCAGAAGATCACGCTGGCCAATCCCGTGGTCTACCTCATCAGCGGGTTCCGCTGGAGCTTCTACGGCCAGTCCGACGTCAACGTCGTGGTCAGCCTGGGCATGACCCTGGTGTTCCTGGTCGCGTGCCTGGGCATCGTGACCTGGATCTTCCGCACCGGCTACAAGATGAAGACCTGATCGGTCATTTGTGCTGCATGTCGGCGTTGCGGGCCGCCTCGACCCACATGGCCCGTTCCCGTACGAACTCGGTGCGTGTCTGATCAATGCTGCCGCCGACTGGCTGATTGGCGATCGATTCGAGTCCTCGCAGCACGGCCGGAGTTTTCAGCGCGGCGTTGACCGCTTCGTTCAATTTGAGCAGCCGCGCCGCAGGCGTGCCCTTGGGCGCGAACACGTAGACGGAGCCGCGAACCGAGGGAAATCCGGGCACGGCTTCACGGACCAGCGGGATGTCCTTCATTCCGGGAAGCGGCTCGTCGCCTGTCATCGCCAGCGTGGTAAGACGCCCACTCTTCAACAGCGGCGACAGTGCCGAGACGGAGCCAACGGCCACCTGCGCGTCTCCGGCCACCAGCATCTGAACGGCCTGGCTGCTGTTGGTCGCCGGGACGACATGCCTGAAATTCACGCCCGCTTGCATGCCCAGTATCACGAGTGACAAGTGCGGCAACGAGCCCCGGGGGGAGGTTGTGCTGATCGTGATCTCCCCGGGCGAGGTCCGGGCCAGCGCAAGCACGTCCTGGAGGCTCTTCAGGCCGGTGGCCGGCGTTGAAACGAACATCATCGGACCGCCCGAGACCAGTCCCACCGCTTCCAGGTCCGTGGCGACATCGTACTTCGCGGACGGGTAAAGCAGCGGCGTGACCGCGAGCGTCGCGATGGGCGCCATCAGCAATGTGTTGCCGTCGGCCTTGGCCCGGATGACTTCCAGCGTGCCAAGGCTTCCGCCCGCCCCCGGCTTGTTCTCGACGATCACAGGCTGCTGCAGCAGTGTCGTCAGTTCACCCGAAATCACGCGTGCGATAAGGTCCGGGCCTGTGCCAGCCTCGGCTGGCACCACGATGCTCACCTTGCTTTGTGCAAGAACATGGCTCGCCGCGAAGGTTGCCAGAATCGCAACGAGGCAGTGCGCGAAACGTCCCCCCGGCACACGATCGAACAAGGCTGCCATGTTTCCTCCGGATGTTCATGCCCGTATTGAAACAGCCAGGCCTGCGGCGAGCTACCCCGAATCGGAGTTGGCAAACATCTCGATTCGAGAAACGTGGGCAGGGAAGCGCCGCGGCGACACCCCGCGATCCGGCGCCTGGGACACGGATCCTTCCGCTATTGTCGAACCGGGTATATCCTCCTGGAGGATCGCGACATGGACCCGGGGGCGCGGACGTGATTTTCGAGGACATGCAGGCCTTTGTCCTGGTGGCGCGCCACGGCAGTTTTTCGCAGGCGGCCCTGGACTTGTGCATTGCCCAGTCGGCGCTGAGCAAGCGCGTGCAGCGGCTCGAGCATCGCATGGGCGCAAAGCTCTTCGAGCGCCGCGCGCGCGGCGTCGCGCTGACACCCGCCGGACAGGCGTTTCTCGTGCGGGCGCAACGGCTCGTGTCGGAAATGGACGATCTGGAGCGAGACCTGTCGTCGTTCGTGCAGACCCCCAGCGGCCCGGTGCGCATTGCCCTGCCGCGACATACCAGTGGATTGCTCGCGCCGCCCCTGCTGAGGCGCTGCCGCGCCGAGTTGCCGCTGGTGAGCCTGGAGATCCTGGAAGGCACGCCTTCGAACGTGTATGGTTGGTTGATGCGCGGCGAGGCCGACATCGCGATGAGCCATATCGCGGATCTGGGGCCCGGCTACTCGACGCGGCCATACTTCGTCCAACCCTTGCTGCTGTTCGCGTCTCCCGCCCTGGCAATGAGCCATTTCGCCGGGAAAATACCGGAGGTCGGTTCCATCGAGGATCTGGGCAGGCTCCCGCTGATCCTTCCTCTCCGGCCCCATCCTGTTCGACTGCTGGTCGATAGCCTGGCGGCCCGCAGCGGCATCCGTCCCCATATCGTCTACGAGACCGATGGCACGAATACGCTGCGCAGCCTCGTGGAGCACGGCATGGGCATGACGCTCTTCATCCAGGGGTCGATCTGGACCTACGCCGTGGAGGCTGGCCGCCTGGTGGCGATTCCGTTTTCTTCCGCCCTGGTCAACTGGAAGATGCATCTTGCCGTCAGCCGCCGTGAAGCGGAAGCCCTCGCGATCCGCAGGGTCCGCGACATCGTCGAACAGGAACTGAACCTGCTGATAGACCAGGGTGCCTGGCCGACCGCCCGACGCGTCACCGATCCATTGCCGACGGCGAGCGAAGAGCGGCCGTAGGTGGGGCTCCTTACGTATCCAGGCGGGGAAACAGCTTGCGCGCATTGCCGGATTCGATGGCGGTCCGCATCTGATCCGACAGCGGGAAGTCTTCGAACTGCCTGGATTGGTACGCCGCGTAGTGTCTAGACACGTAGGGCCAATCCGAGCCGAACGTGATCCGGGTGGGGTCGGCAAAGGCCAGGAGCGCGGGCATCGCGTAGGGCGTGCCCAGCATGGCGATGTCGAACCAGAACCTGCGCAGGAGATCGGTGCCGGCGGGAATCAGGTCCTGCGGCCGCTCGAGGCGCCGCATGACGGCCTGCCTGCCGTCGGGCGCCACGAAACGGGCCGCCCGTTGTGCCGCGTAGGGCAGGAAACCGCCGCCATGCGACAGCACGAACTTGATGTCCGGATACCTTTCAAGGACGCCGTTGCGGGCGATGTTGAGCGCGGCGCGGGTGGTATCGAGCAGGAAATCAATCGCGGGGGCGGGCAGGCCGGGCACCGCGGGACCCGGTAACTGCGTGGGATGGATGAACACCACGGCCCGGCGCTGGTTCAGCACGGCCATCAGTGGGTCCAGGCTGGGATCGCCCACGTACGTGCCGCGGACATTGGCAAGCAGCACGATACCGTCCGCCCACAGATGGTCCAATGCATGCACGGCCTCCGCAATGGCCTCATCGACGTGGGGGAGGGGAAG
The DNA here is from genome assembly GCF_058793475.1 of Pigmentiphaga sp. MLSB6-MA01. NCBI lineage: Bacteria > Pseudomonadati > Pseudomonadota > Betaproteobacteria > Burkholderiales > Alcaligenaceae > Pigmentiphaga > Pigmentiphaga sp. MLSB6-MA01. The sequence continues at coordinate 64,890 of NZ_JBXAFV010000020.1, forward strand.
GGCGGCAAAATACCCGAAGCGGTCCGGGTGGCGCTTGACCACCCCCGCAGAAAATTCATTGAACTCGCGCGTTTTCTCGCATGCGTGCACGGCGTCGTCGATATGCACGCCGGGTGTGGACAGCGACAGGATCCCGGTGCGGATCTTTTCTCTGTCCATGAGTTCGATCGCGCCGTCCACGCTCCACTCGGGCGGATCGCGCATCCAGAGGTTCAACGAACGCATCCATTCCTTGTAGCCGGGCGGCACGACGTGCATGTGGGTATCGATGCGGGTGCCAACGCTTGCGCCCGCCGGCAAGGGAATCGAGGGGAGATCGGCCATGGACATTGCTCCTCTACTAACAGGGTTGCACCGGTCATTCGCGCGGCGCGCCGGCGCCGTGGGCCATCTCGGCTCACGGTCCGTTCCGTGTGAACGGGTACGCGTTTCGCTACGGTCCGGTATTGCAACAGCCTGAGCCGCGGCAAGGTACTGCGAAACAGAGTTGGCAGATATCTTGATTCGAGAAGCGTTGAGGAGCGGAATGGCAAAAACGAGGCGAGCGCGCCGCAGCGGCATGCGCCTGGGCTGCTTGGGAGATCGATGGAGAAATATTTCAAAAATACTATGAATCAATAGTATTTTCGGTGTCTTCGCTCTTGATGCCCGCCGACGATTCGACCGCGCGCAGGTTCCGCCTGACCCGCATCAGGTAGCTGCACAGCTGCGCCACCTCGAAGTGCTCGAATCCTTCCATCATCCGGGCCGTCAGCTCGTCCGCCTTGGGCATCAGTTCGTGTCCCAGCGCGCGTCCGCGCTCGGTCAGGTAGACGTTGATCTTGCGCCGGTCGTCGGCGTTGCGCACGCGGCGGATCAGGCCGCGGCTCTCCAGCTTGTTCAAGGCCGAGCCCGCGGCGGCTTCCATGATGCCCACCCGCCGGCCGACCTCGCGCTGCGTCAGCCCGTCTTCTTCCCAGATCGTGCGCAGGAATATCCAGGTTCCCGCGGGAACGTCGAGCCGGGCGACCTGCGCCTGCAGCGCGCGGTTGAGCACGCGGTAGGTGGCGCTGATCTGGTAGCCGACGCTGTCTTCGGACGACTGGGTGGCGATTTTCCCGGGGGAGGGTTTGCTGCTCGTCGATTTGTTCATGGCTGGGAGTTGGGGGAAATACTAGGGCGGGGCGAACGAAATAAGCATTGTGGATTCTTTGTGCCAACTTTACCATTGATATGAAAGCATAGTATTTTTTGATAAAGCATCCGACGCTTTCGAGGAGCGCCCTCATGAGTCTGTACCCCGACGTCGACTTCGCCCGGGTCGAAGGCGACGCGCTCGCCGGCCGCCTGGTCGCACGTTTCTGGCAGCCTGTCGCCCTGGCCGGGAAGTGCGTGGCCGGCCGCGCGACGCGCGTCAAGCTGCTGGGCACGCACTACACGCTCTACCGCGGCGAGGACGGCCAGCCGCGCATGACGCAGGACCGCTGCCCCCACCGGGGGACGAGCCTGGCCTACGGCTGGGTCGAGGGCAACGGCATACGCTGCCGCTACCATGGCTGGAAGTTCGACGCCGAAGGACGGGGAGAGGAGTTTCCCGCCGAGAGCGCGGCCTATGCGCGCAGCCTGTCGCTGCGTACCTATCCGGTCCGGGAGTATCTGGGCCTGATCTTCTGTTATGTCGGGGAAGGGGAACCGCCGGAGTTTCCCCGTTTCCCCGAGCTGGAAGACGACAGCCGCGGCGCGCTGCTCACCCAGGCGGTCGTACTCGACTACAACTTCTTCCAGCGAGTGGAGAACGATCATGACGAGGCGCATGTGTTCTTCACGCACAAGCACCTGATGGCGAAGTACGGTCTGGACCAGATCCCCAAAGTCGCCGCGGAAGAAACCGAGCACGGGCTGGTGGTCGTCTCCACGCGCGAGGATGGCCGCAAGCGTGTCGGCTACGGCTTCATGCCGAATGTCCTGTTGCGCGAGGTTCCCATTCCTCAGGACCGCACGAAGATGTCCATCCTGCTCGCCTGGCGCGTGCCGATGGACGATACGACGACCTTCAGCGCCATGGTCAACCGTGTCGGAACCTTCAACCAGGCCTTGCCCGATCCCGGCGAGGTGGAGGATCCGGCCGAGATCGCCGCGCGCGTCATGCGTTGCGAAATGACGCTCGACGACGTGGACCAGAACCACCCCCTGCTGCCCATTATCCAGGACACGGTCGCGTTGGGCGGGCAGGGCGTGATCGCGGACCGCGGCGCCGAGCATCTCGGACAGTCGGACAAGGCCATCGCGGTATTGCGCCGCATGTGGGCGCGCGAGATGCGCGCGCTGCGCGACGGCAAGCCGCTCAAGACCTGGCGTCGGCCCGGCGATTTCGAGTTCGGCAAGGAGATAGCCGGAGCCGAATTGCCGGCGGCCGCCCACTGAAATCAGGAGACATGCACATGATCAAATCCCTGCTCTTGCTGGCGGTAGCGTTGGCGTGTGGAACGCTGCAAGCGGCCGAGCCTTTTCCCGGCCGGCCGATCACCCTTGTCGTGCCGCAGCCGGCGGGCGGCGCCGCCGATGCCCTGGCGCGCACCCTGGGTGAGGAAATGGGGCGCCGGCTGGGCACGACCTTCATCGTCGAGAACAGGCCGGGGGCATCCGGCATGCTCGGCACCAACGTGGTGGCGCGCGCCAAGCCCGATGGCCATACCCTGCTGGTCACGAACTCGACGCCGGTCCTGACGCTGCCCTACATGTTCGACAAGGTTCCCTACGACGTGAACCGCGACCTGCGCTTCATCACGCAGATATCCAGCGGCCAGCTGGTCCTGGTGGTCAACCACGAGATACCGGCGCGCAACATGAAGGAGTTCATGGACTGGGCCGCGCAGAATCGCGGCAAGGTCAACTACGGTTCGTTCGGCGTGGGCACGTCAGGCCACCTGGTCGCTTCCTATCTGAGCCATTCGCGCGGCCTGGACATGACACACGTGCCTTTCAAGGGCGAGGTGCCGCTGATCCAGGAATTGGTCGGGGGCAGGGTGTCGTGGGGATTCACGACCCTGGGGCCGGTGGTGCCGCATTTGCAGACCGGCCGGCTGCGCGCGCTCGCCGTGATTGCCGATCAGCGGCCCAAGGAGCTTCCCAACGTGCCTACCATGGCGGAAGCGGGCATGACGGATACCGAGTTCAAGCCCATGGGATGGTTCGCGCTGCTGGCGCCGGCGGGCATGCCCGACGCCGTATCCAGGCGGCTGGAGAAAGAAGCGCGCGCCGCGATCGCGACCCCCGACATGCAGGCGCGCATCCAGGCCTACGGCATGGATGCGATCGGCAACTCGGGTGAAGATGCCCGCAAGGAGTACGAGCTGCTGGCGCCCGTGGTCGAGCGGATGGTGAAGGCGTCGGGCGCCAAGCTGGAATAGCACCTGTTTCGCCGACTGCGGGGGGCCTGCGCGGCGCGTCGGCCCGCCTGGCGCAGGCGGGCGGCATGGCCCGTCTTGGCTCACCATCCGTTGCCGAGGCCGCGCCATGCCGGTGCGCGGCCGACCGCCGCTGGTGCGGGGCGCGCACCGCGGGGGCGCCACGCAGGCGCGCTGACCAGGCTGGCGCGCTGGCACCCTTCATGCTTACGAAGCGATGGTCTCCACCCGATTGCCGTAAACCCTAATTCATCGATAAATTAATTACTTGTTTAATTAATCGGCGGGCGGTAGGCAATTCTCAATCGAAACCTTTGTGAGAGGTCGCTATGCGTAAGCTGTCTTGGGCGTTGTTGCTGGCGGGAACCATGGGCGGGGCAGCGCCCGCGGCATGGGCGCAGGAAACCATCAAGATCGGCGTCATCCAGCCCCTGACGGGCTCGGTCGCCTACAACGGACTGACCTACGTCAACGGCGCCAAGCTGGCGGTCGAGCGCCGCAACGCGGCCGGCGGCGTGCTGGGCAAGAAGGTCGAGCTGGTCATCGAGGACGGGCAGTGCCGTCCCGCCAACTCGGTGAACGCCGCCGAAAAGCTGATCGTGCGCGACAAGGTCGTGGCGCTGACCGGTGCTTTCTGCAGCTCGGCCACGGCTGCGGTCATGCCCGTGGCCGAGAAGTACAAGCTGCCCATGCTGACCGGGGTGTCCTCGAAGGCGGACCTGACGGAAAAGGGGCTTCAGTACTTCTTCCGCTCGGCCGAAACCGATCGGCTGATGTCCAGGACCTTCAGCAAGATCCTGGCGCAGAAGCTGCAACTGAAAACGGTGGCCTACATCGGCGTCAACGACGACTGGGGCCGTGGCGGCGTGGAGGATTTTTCCAAGGACCTCTCCGCGCTCGGGGTCAAGACGGTGATGAAGGAGTACTTCGACCATGGCGCGACCGATTTCTATACCTTGCTGACCAAGCTGCGCGCGGCCAAGCCCGACGGTGTCTTCGTCGCGGCCGAGACCCAGGACGGCTCCATCCTGGTCAAGCAGTTCAAGGAATTCGGCATCCAGACCAAGATCTTCGGCGTGGGCTCGTGGGCGACCTCGGACTTCATCGGCCTGACGGGGGACGCCTCGGAAGGCATCTACGCGGCGGTGCCCTACGCCTCCAGCATGCCGGGCGAGCGCAACCAGTCCTTCGTCCAGTACTACAGCGCCGCCTACAAGGAGAAGCCCGGCAAGTACGGCGCCGCCGGCTACAACGCGCTGAACATCGTGATGGAAGCGATCGCGCGAGCGGGCAACACACAGGCCGACGCGATCCGCGATGCGTTGCGCAAGACGGACTACGCCGCGCCCAACGGCCATTTCAAGTTCACCGAGAAGGGCGAGGGCTACGGCTTCGATGTCGTGCTCGTGCAGATCCAGAATCGCGAACCCAAGGTGGTGGCCCAGTCTCCCACCGAGCGGCCCTGAGCCGCGCGCGCCGAGGCGGGAGAAACGATGGATTTGCTGCCACAATTCCTGGCCAACGGATTGGTGATCGGGTCTTTCTACGCGCTGTCGGCGCTGGGGCTCACGCTGATCCTGGGCCTGATGCGGGTCGTCAATTTCGCCCATGGCGAGCTGTACATGCTCGGGGGCGTGCTGGGTTGGTGGGTGACCACCGTCCTGGGCCTGGACTTCCTGACGGGCCTGGCGCTGGTGGCCCTGATCATGGGCGTGTTCGGCTGGCTGGTCGATCGCGTGCTGATCGAGCGCATCCGCGGCCAGGGTGAGGAGCCGGGCATCCTGCTGACCATCGGCCTGTCCATCTTCCTGGCCAACACGGCGCTGCTGGTGGTGGGCACCGCGCCGCTGAAGGTGGAAGGGCCGGTCTCCAGCGGGCCGGTGTTCCTGGGGCCCATCGTGGTCACCAAGGTCCGGCTGTTCGCCGTCGCCGTCTGCGCGGTGCTGATCGCGGCCGCCTACCTGCTGATCCAGAAGACCCGTCTGGGCCGCGCGATGCGGGCGACGTTCCAGGATCCGATGGCCGCCCAACTGGCGGGGATCAGGACGGCGAACGTCTACGCCTGCACTTTCGCGCTGGGCACCGTCATCGCCTCGCTGGCGGGGATGCTGCTCGGGTCCATCTACTCGGCGCAGGTGTCGGTGGGCGGGCTGGTCAGCATGAAGGCCTTCGTGGTGGTCATCCTGGGCGGCATGGGCAGCTTCGCCGGCGCGATCGTCGGCGGGCTGGTGCTGGGCGTGGCCGAGGCGCTATGGGGCGGCTACGTCGCCACCGGCTGGGTCGACATCATCGGCTTCGTCATCGTGATCCTTACCCTGGTGTTCCGGCCCTACGGCCTTTTTTCCAAACGCGCCGAGAGGGCATAGATGACCCCCCCTACGCCCTTCGGGCGCCCCCCAGGGGGCGGCGCTGGCGGACCGGCAAAGCCGGATCCGCGGCGCCCTGGATCGGGCTGGGCATTTGCAGACGTCATGGGGAGTTGAGATGCGGTTCGAACGTAACGCGATCTTGGTCGCACTGCTGGTGGCGGGGCTGCTGCCGCTGGTGGTCCACGACCAGTACCTGCTGCATGTGGCCATCATGGTGCTGTTCTATGCCGTGCTGGCCACCAGCCTGAACCTGGTCGTGGGCTATGTGGGCGAGTTCTCGCTCGGCCATACCGCCTTCCTGGGCACGGGGGCCTACGCCGCGGCGCTGCTGTCCACCCAGTTGGACTGGCCGATGTGGGCCACGATTCCAGCCGCCGGCGTGCTGGCGGCGGCCATGGGCCTGCTCATCGGCAGCATCACGCTGCGCCTGCAAGGGCCGTTCTTTGTCATCGTGACACTGTCGTTCGCCGAAGTGCTGCGCCTGGTCGCGGACAACTGGGTCGCCTTCACCAACGGTCCGATGGGCATCGCCGGCGTGCCGCAGCCGGCGTGGCTGGCCCAGGCCGGCAACCTGGCGACCAGGCAGTTCTTTTTCTACCTGGCGTGGGGCGTGCTGGCGGTCTCGCTCTACCTGGCGTACCGCTTCGTCTACTCCAATGCGGGCCGGGCCGCGGTGGCCGTGCGCGAGAACCGCTACGTCGCCCAGTCCATCGGCATCCGGCCGTTCCGCTACGCCATGCTGGCGTTCGTGCTGGGCGCTTTCCTGGCCGGCATGGCGGGCGGATTCTACGCGCACTACATCTCATTCGTCGGGCCGGAGGTCTTTCGCTTCGCCTTCATGGTCAGCATGATCATCATGGTGCTGGTCGGCGGCAAGGGGACCTTGATCGGGCCGCTGATCGGCGCGCTGCTGGTGACCTTCCTGGAGGAATACCTGCGCGAGGCGAAGGAGCTGCGGCTGTCGCTGTTCGGCCTGGCGGTGATGGCCATCGTGCTGTTCCTGCCGCGCGGCCTGATGGGCTTCCTGACGACCCGTAGAGAGATGAGGACCCCTCCCTACGCGCTGTCGCGCGCCCCCCAGGGGGCGGCACCGGCGGACTGGCGGAGCCAGATCCGCTGTGCCCTGGGTCGGGGGGGCGCCATTCTATCCGGTGCAAGCGGCGCGTGGCGCCTTGGGAAACCGAAATGACAACTGTGCATGCAATCGGCCACGCCCCCATGCTGGACGTGCGGGGCCTGTGCAAGACCTTCGGCGGCATCAAGGCGGTCAAGGACATCAGCTTCCAGGTCAAGGCAGGCGAGATCGTCGGCCTGATCGGGCCCAATGGCGCGGGCAAGACGACCTGCTTCAACCTGATCACCGGGTTCTACGCGCCGACCTCGGGCGAGGTCCACGTCAAGGGCGAGGACCTGACCGGCGCCAAGCCCTACCAGATGGCCAGGAAGGGTATCGTCCGCAGCTTCCAGAAGACGAACATCCTGAAGTCGCTGTCGGTGTTCGAGAACGTCCTGGCGGGCCATTACCTGAGCGCCCGCCAGAGCCTGTGGCGGACATTCTTTCCGGGTCGTTCGGTCCGCGCCGCCGAGCACGCGGCGCGCGAGGAAGCCGAGCGCATCGTCCATGTCATGGGGCTGGGCGAACGCATGAACGCGCCGGCCTATCTGTTGTCCTGCGGCGAGCTGCGTCTGCTGGAGGTCGGCCTGGCGCTGGCGGCCAGGCCGGACATCCTGATGCTGGACGAACCCGCCGCCGGGCTCAACAGCCAGGAGGCCATGGAGCTGGGGCGCATCCTGAAACAGCTGCGCGGCACGCAGGTGCAGTCCATCCTGATCGTCGAGCACAACATGGGCCTGGTCATGAGCGTATCGGACCGCGTGGTCGTGATGCACTTCGGCGAGAAACTGGCCGAGGGCGTGCCGGCGGACGTGCAGCGCGACCCGCGCGTGATCGAGGCTTATCTTGGGGGAGGGCGCGCGGCATGAGCAACGCTCGGGCTTCATCCGCTCCGCTGCTGGAACTGGACAATCTTCACGTCGGTTATGGGAAGACCGCCGCGCTGCATGGCGTGAGCCTGCGCGTGCAGCCGGGCGAGACCGTGGCGCTGATCGGCGCCAATGGCGCGGGCAAGAGCACGACGCTGCGCGCCATCTCGGGCCTGCTCAAGCCCACGCGCGGCAACATCCGCTTCAACGGACGCGACATCGGCGGCATGGCGCCGGACCGCATCGTCGGGCTGGGCATCGCCCAGAGTCCGGAAGAGCGCCATGTCTGGCCGGCCATGACGGTCTATGAAAACCTCGTGCTCGGCGCCTATCTGTGCCGCTCGGCGGCGACGGTGCAGCAACGCGTGGCCAAGGTATACGAACGTTTCCCGCGCCTGAAGGAGCGTCACCAGCAACTGGCCGGCACGCTCAGCGGCGGCGAGCAGCAGATGCTGGCGATTGGCCGGGCCCTGATGTCCGAGCCGGTGCTGCTGCTCCTGGACGAGCCCAGCCTGGGCCTCAGCCCCAAGATGGCCGACGAGGTGTTCGGCGTGGTGCGCGAGATCAGCCGGCAGGGCGTGACCGTCCTCCTGGTCGAGCAGAACGTACACAACGCGCTGACCGCCGCCTCGCGCGCCTACGTGTTCGAGACCGGCCGGGTCGTGGCGGAGCGGGAGTCCGTGGGCTTGCTGGAGGATCCGGAACTGTTGACCGCTTACCTGGGCGGCTAGGCGGGATGGGGCCCGGGTCCCGCCGGACCAATTATTAATTTTCTGTTTAATTATTTATTGGGAGCCGACAAGCCGTCGGTTCCTGCAGGAAGGAAAGGAGAAGCCGTATGAGTCGTCCTTTGCGCGTAGGCATCGTGGGTGGCGGGATCGGGGGCGTGGCGCTGTCGCGCGCCCTGACGCTGCGCGGCATCGAGAATCATGTGTTCGAGCGGGCGTCGGCCTTTGGCGAGGTCGGCGCCGGCGTGCAGGTCACGCCCAATGCGGTCAAGGTGCTCAAGGCGCTGGGGCTGACCGACGACCTGGAGCGGGTGGGTTTCCTGCCGCAGGCCATGGTCGGCCGCAACTGGCGTTCGGGGCGGGAGCTGTTCCGCACGCCGTTGAAGGAAAGCTGCCCGCGGATCTACGGCGCGGAGTTCTACCACGTCCATCGCGCCGACCTGCACGCCATCCTGTCGCAGCACCTGGCCGACGGCAAGGGCGCGACGCTGGGCACCCATTGCACCAGCGTGCGCACCGAAGGCGACACCGCGGTGGCGGCCCTGAGCGACGGCAGCGAATACGAGGCCGACCTGATCGTGGGTGCCGACGGTGTGCGCTCGGTGGTGCGCGACGCCCTATTCGGCACGGAGTCGGCGCAGTTCACCGGCCACATGTGCTGGCGGGCCCTGGTGCCGGTCGAGCGTCATCCGCTGAAGTTCGTCAGTCCGGACGCGGCGTTCTGGATGGGACCGCACGGGCACCTGGTCACCTACTATGTGAACGGCGGCGCGGCGGTGAACATCGTGGCCGTGAACGAATCGCGCACCTGGGTGGAGGAGTCCTGGAACGTGCGCAGCGGCCGGGAAGAACTCACCAAGGCCTACGAAGGCTGGCATCCCGACGTGATCGAGCTGTTCAGCCGGACCCAGGACGTCTACAAGTGGGGGCTGTTCGACCGGGATCCCATGCAGGCCTGGTCCAAGGGCCGTGTCACGCTGCTGGGCGACGCGGCGCATCCCATGCTGCCCTTCCTGTCGCAGGGGGCGGCCATGGCCATCGAGGACGGCTACGTGCTGGGCGCGGCGCTGGAGCACTATGGCCGCGACATCGGCGCGGCGCTGCAGGCCTACGAGGCCGAGCGCCGGCCGCGCACCAGCCGTGTGCAGCTGGAGGCCCGCGAGCGCGGCAAGACCTATCACCTGCCGTCGCCCTGGGCGCAGTTCAAGCGCGACCTGCTGTACCGCTGGCGCGAGCTGATGAACCCCAATGCCGTGGGCATCCAGGCCAACTGGGTCTATATCTACGACGCGACCACGTGCGCGAAGCGCTTCGGCCGGCAGGCGCTGGCGGCGTAAGGGGCGGAGGACATCCATGACATCCCACTACCGCATCGGCCAGATCGTGCCGAGTTCGAACACGACCATGGAAACCGAGATCCCGGCCATGCTGCGGCTGCGCGAGCAGATCCGGCCTGAACGGTTCACCTTCCACTCGGCGCGTATGCGCATGAAGCACGTCACGAAGGAGGAGCTGGCCGCGATGGACGCCGAGTCCGACCGTTGCGCGCTGGAACTGAGCGACGCCCGGGTCGACGTGCTGGGCTATGCCTGCCTGGTGGCCATCATGGCGATGGGCACGGGCTATCACCGCGAGTCCGAGGCCCGGCTCGGCCAGCGCACCCGCGAGAACGGCGGCGGCGCTCCGGTGGTGACCAGCGCGGGCGCGCTGGTCGACGCACTGAAAATCCTCGGCGCCCGGCGCATCGCCCTGGTCGCGCCCTACATGGTGCCGCTGACGCGGCTGGTGATCGACTACATCGAAAACGAGGGCGTCCAGGTGACGCAGTGGCGCGCGCTGGAAATTCCGGACAACCTGGAAGTGGGGCGGCACGATCCCCGCAAGCTGCCGGGCATCGTCGCCTCGATGGATACGTCGGACGTGGATGCCGTCGTGCTGTCGGCGTGCGTGCAGATGCCGTCGCTGCCGGTCATCGCGCAGGTCGAGGCACTGACCGGCAAACCGGTCGTGACCGCCGCGGCCGCCACTGCCTGCGCCATGCTGAAAGCGTTGGACCTCGAACCTGTCGTGCCCGGGGCCGGCGCCCTGTTGTCGGGCCGTTACTAGGGAGCAATCCATGAGCAGCACTTTTCTCCATGGCGCCCATGTCCGCGCCAATGGCATACGCCAGCACTACCTGCGCTTCGGCGGCAAAGGCCGCCCCCTGGTGCTGGTGCCGGGCATCACCAGTCCTGCCGTGACCTGGGCCTTCGTGGCCGAGCGGCTGGGGCGGCAGTTCGATACCTACGTGCTCGATGTCAGGGGACGCGGCCTGTCCGAAGTGGCGACGGGCATGGACTACAGCCTGGAAGCCTGCGCGGCGGACGTGGGGGCCTTCGCGCAGGCGCTGGGCCTGGCGGACTATGTCCTGGTCGGGCATTCGATGGGCGCGCGCATCGGCGCCATCGTGGCCGCCCACCATGCGCAAGGGCTCGCGCGCCTCGTCATGGTGGATCCGCCCGTATCGGGGCCGGGCCGCCGGCCCTATCCCGCCAAGCTCGATTGGTACGTGGATTCCATCCGGCTCATGCGCGCGGGCGCGGAGTGGGAAAAGCTCAGGCCCTTCTCGCCCACGTGGACCGAGGCGCAACTGCGGCTGCGGGCCGAGTGGCTGCATACCTGCGACGAGGATGCGATCGTGTGCGCCTATCACGCTTTCGGCACGCACGACATGCATGCCGACCTGCCCGCGATCGCGGTGCCCGCGCTGCTGATGGTGGCGGGCAAGGGTGGCGTCATCGAGGCGGGCGACATCGACGAGATCCGGAGCCTGGTGCCCCGGCTGGAAGTGCAAACCGTGCCGGAGGCCGGACACATGATTCCCTGGGACGACGAGGAAGGCTTCTTCCAGGGCTTCGGCACTTTTCTGGGAACCCCCGTTTAGCGAGGAGCAAGCTATGGCTGTCAGCGATTCCGATTTGATCCAGGCATGGACCCAGGTCCTGACGCTGTCGCGCCTGAGGCGCGGCGACACGGTCACGGTATTGACCACCGAGGGCGTGACCCATCCCCAGACCCTGCGCTGCGCGATGACCGCGGCCGGGCTGCTGGGGGCGCGCGTGAACCGGCTCGACCTCGCGCCGGTCAACGGCGAGAAGTCGCTCAGCCGCGATTCCCTGGCCTACCTGGGGGCCACGCCGCTGAGCGGCAATCGAGCGGCGATTGCCGCGCTCAAGGCCAGCGACCTCGTGATCGACCTGATGACGCTGCTCTTTTCGCCGGAGCAGCACGACATCCTGCAAGGCGGGGGCAAGATCCTGCTGGCGGTCGAGCCGCCCGAGATCCTGCTGCGCATGGTGCCCACCGAAGCCGACCGCGCGCGCGTGCTGGCATGCGGGGCGCTGCTGGAGAACGCGCGCGAGATGCGGGTGACATCGGCGGCGGGCACCGACCTGCTGTGCCCGCTGGGCGAGTTCCCGGTAATCAAGGAGTATGGTTTCGTGGACGAGCCGGGGCGCTGGGACCATTGGCCCAGCGGTTTCGCGCTGACCTGGCCGAACGAGCGGGCCACGCGCGGCCGCATCGTGGTGGACAAGGGTGACATCCTGCTGCCGACGAAGTCGTACGTGAACGATCCCATCGTGATGGAGGTGGCGGACGGCTATGTCACGTCCATCACCGGCGGCATGGACGCCGAGCTGCTCAGCGACTACATGGCGTCCTTCAACGATCCGGAAGCCTATGCCATGTCGCATATCGGCTGGGGCGCGCAGACCCGCGCGCGCTGGTCCACGCTGGGACTGTACGATCGCGAAGCCACGATAGGCATGGATGCGCGCGCCTATGCCGGCAACTTCCTGTTCTCGCTCGGGCCCAACAACGAAGTAGGCGGGTCCCGCAGCACCGCCTGCCACATGGACATTCCGCTGCGCCGCTGCACGGTGTCGCTGGACGGCCGCGAAGTGGTGATCGAGGGCCGCCTGCTGGAGGAGCGGCTGGCCGGGGCGGGGGCCGCATCGTGAGGGAGGCGGGGAACGACGCCGCGGTCTACGCGCGCCAGGGCTTCGGCGCGGGACTGGCGCCGGCACCGCCATTCGGCCTGCTCATCGTCGATTTCGTCAATGGCTTCGCCGATCCGGACGTTTTCGGCGGCGGCAATATCCCCGCGGCGATCGCGTCCACGCGTCCGCTGCTCGCGCTGGCGCGCGACCGCGGTTGGCCCGTCGCCCACACGCGCATTGTCTACGCGGATGACGGCGCCGATGCCAATGTCTTTGCCGCCAAGGTACCGGGCATGCTGGACCTGACCGAGGCGGCGCCGGCCAGCGCCATCGTGCCGGAACTGGCGCCCCGGCCGGGCGAACTGGTCGTCCGCAAGAATGTGCCATCGGCGTTTTTCGCCACCGGTCTCGCTCCCTGGCTGACGCAGCGGGGTGTGCGTACGCTGGTGGTGGCAGGTTGCGTGACCAGCGGCTGCGTGCGCGCGAGCGTGGTCGACGCCATGTGCTGGGGCTTCCGGCCCGCGGTCGTTGCCGACTGCGTGGGCGACCGCGCCATCGGTCCGCACGATGCCAGCCTGTTCGACATGGCGCAGAAGTACGCCGAGGTCATGGACTACGCGTCCCTGCTCGGGCGCGTGGAAGGTTGACAGCCAGGGAGGGGGCCCCGGCTCCCGCCAGGGTCAGGGTGCCTGCATGCCGCCGGTGACGAAGCGGGTGACCTGGTCGATCAGGCTGTCGGTATCGTCGGGATCGTAAAGGCCGGCGGGCGCCATTTCTTCCATGCGGTGGGTATCCGAGAACGCGTAAAGATACGTGCCCACCATCAGGGTGACGCGCCAGTACGCGTCCAGCTCGGGCAGGTTCGGCAGGGCCTTGCGCACGGCGTCCACATAGAGCCGGGTGGAGCTGCCGTAGGCGTCGGTGCGCAGCTTGTAGGAAATCTGCGGAGGTTCGGTGTGCAGGCGGGCCTGCAGCCGCAGGAACGACCGGCCCTCGGGGGTCGAGCGGAAGGCCAGCGTCGGCATCAGGAAGGCCTGTACGACATCCCTTACCTTGGGCCGGCCCGGCTTGGCCTGCAACTGTGCCAGGTTCTCGATCCGCTGCTGCGAAATGATCTGGCTGCGGCGCATGAACACGGCCTCGTACAAGCCGTACTTCGAACCGAAGTAATAGTTGATCAGCGCCTGCGTGACCTTGGCCTGGTCGGCGATCTCCCGCAGGGTGGTGCCCGCGTAGCCCAGGTTGGAGAAAAGTTCTTCCGCCGCATCAAGAATATTGTCCCGGACGACGCTGGTGCCCTCGGGACGACCGGGGCCTTTTTTCTGTCCGGCCTTGCGCCTGGTTTGGGCTGCGGGAGTGCCCCGGCGGCCGCTGACCAATTTCATAAGCGTTTAATTAATTATTGGCTGCGAAGCCTCCATGCTAAGGCTTTTCACGGGCCTGGGCTATATGACGCGGCTGGACCGCGAGCGGTCAGTGTCGCGCGAAGATCTCGTCCGGCGGCAATGCGCGATCCAGGTAGCCATCGGCGTGCAGCATGGTGGAGAAGGCTTCCAGGGTCGCCCGGTTGCGATCCACCCCATAAGGCCAGGGGTCCGCGCCAAAGGCTTCCAGGGTCTCTTCGACGTGGTCCATCAGCCAGGGCAGCGTGGCGGCCAGCGCGCCGCTGAACCGCAATTGCTGCCAGGCCTGGTCCTTGGCCTGTTCACAGGCCCGCACCAGGGCCGGGGCCAGCCAGGGGTGCGCCTCGTGGCGGTCGCGCCGAAGCACCAGGGCATGCATGATGGGAAACACGCCGGTCGTGGCGTAATAGGCGGCCTCCGCGCGCTTGTAGTCCGGGAACAGCCGCCGCACGGCGGGATGCTTGCCGTACGAACGGGGAATGAAGGCGCCGATGAGCGCGTCGATGCCGCCCTCGGCCAGCATGTCCGACAGGCAGGTGGTGGCCGGGATGCGCTGCCCCCGCAAAGGGCGGCTGGGGCGCAGTTCCATGATGTCGCCGCCCGCGACGCCATATTCGTTCACGCCCCCCTCGTACCATTCGGCGTCCGCCAGGTCGACGCCGTAGCCGTCGCGCAGCAGGCCGCGTATCCAGACGGCGGCCGTCATCTGGTGGCCCTGCACGCCTATGCGCCTGCCCGCCAGGTCGGCGGGCGACCGGATGCCGGCCGCCTCGTTCACGAAGATGAAGCCGTGGCGGAACATGCGCGATGGGAAGACCGGCAGCGTGACGAAATTCGCGCGTCGCTGAGCGGTCAGGGCATAGCAGTGCGTGAGCGACATCTCGGCGATGTCGAAGGCGCCGTGTTCGATCATGGGGCTGAAGATGTCCACCGGGCGCTGGCGCACGTGCGGCACGATGCGCACGCCTTCGATCGCCACGCTGCCGTCGTACAGCCCCCGCAGGCGGTCGTACGGACCCGCCGCGAAACGGAGTTCGAGCCCGCTCATGGCGCTACTCGAGCTTGACGCCGGCTTCGCGCACCAGCGCGCCCCAGCGGTCGAACTCCGACTTGAGCATGGCTTTCATCTCGGTCGGGCTATTGGGCTTCGGGTCGTGCGAGGCCGCATGGATGCGGTCCACCAGGTCGGGCGATTTCAGCGCCGCGGCGACTTCGGCATTGAGCTTGTCGATGATCTCGGGCGGTGTGCCCGCCGGAGCGAGCAGCGCGATGGCCGAGTCGATCCGGAAGCCCGGCACGCCGGCTTCTTCCATGGTCGGCACGTCGGGCATCGCCGAGGCGCGCTGGCCGCCGGTCACGGCCAGTACGCGCACCCGCCTGGACTGCAGCAGAGGTTGGATGGGGCCGGAGTCGGTGATGCCCGCCTGGACCTCGCCCGCCGCCACCGCGGCGGCGGCGGGGCCGCCTCCCTTGTACTGCACCGGAACCATGTCCAGGCCCAGCGAGCGCTTCAGCAGTTCGCCGGCCAGGAAGGTCTGGCTGCCCACGCCGGTCACGGCGTAGTTGATGGCGCCGGGCCTGGCTTTCGCGGCGGCGATCAGTTCGCGCACCGACCGGATGGGGGAGTCGTCCTTGACCGAAAGCACCAGGCCGCTGGTCGCCAGCAGCGAGACGGGCGCGAGATCCTTGAGCGGATCGTAGCCGGCCTTGGTCAGGTGCACCGTCACGGTCAGCGCGCCCAGCGAGGTCAGCAACAGCGTGTAGCCGTCGGGCTTGGCGCGCGTCACCGCGCTCACGCCTATCGTGCCGCCCGCGCCGGCGCGATTTTCGACGAACACGGTCTGGCCCATGCGTTCGGTCAGCTTCTGCGCCAGCGAGCGCGCGATCACGTCCACGCTGCCGCCGGGGGCGTAGGGAACGATGACCTGCACGGGACGTTCCGGGTAGCGCTGCGCCCGGGCCGCGGGGGCGGTGAGCACGAGCGCCGCGGCAACGGCGGCCAGGGTGGGCGCGAGGACGCGTCGCGCGGGAAGGCGGGAGAGGGCGGTCGATCCGTTGCGTGGCATGGCATGCCTCCATGAGGGGAAGGGCAGGGGAAATGCGGCGAAGCGCCGCGCGCGGGAGCGCGGCGGGTAGGCTCAGAGTTCGATGACGGTCTTGGGCGTTTTGTGCAGGCATTCCCCGGGGCCGTCGGGACCGACGATGTAGTTGTCGCAGACGGTGGTGAAGACGCTGGAGGTCGCGTGGCCGGGGTGGACCACGATGTTCATGCCGGCGGCGATGGGCATGGTCTCATCCTCGCGTATCAACGGGCGCTCGACCATGTCGTAGCCCTGGCCGTGGGCGTACAGGCGCGTTTCCTCGCGCATGCCGCGGGCGCGCATGAAGGCGTTGTGGGCGGCCAGGATGTCGGCGGGCATGGCGCCCGGCTGCAACTGGTCCAGCGTGTGGCGCTGGGCCTCGACCAGCAGGGCCATGGTGTCCAGCAGCTCCTGCGAGGCCTTGCCCAGCACGAAGGTGCGGGCGAGTTCGCCGTAGTAGCCGCCCGGTCCGTTGTTCTCGATCAGCAGCGTGAAGGAATCGCCTTCGCGCATCTCGCGCCCTTGCAGGTGGCGCGGCTTGTACATCGCGGCGCGGCCCGCGGGCGAGGACGAGCCGATGAACAACCCCTGCTCGCTGCCGCGCAACTGGCCCGCGTACTGGGCATAGGCGGCGACCTCGAAGTCTTTCATGCCCGGGCGGATGTGGCGGGCCAGGGCCTGCAGCACTTCGTCCTGCATGGCCGCCATGCGGCCGATGGCCTCGATCTCGTCGGCGCTCTTGATGGCCTTGATGTGATCGACCATGTCGGTGGCATCGACGAAGCGTACCGAGCCGGCCGTCTGTTTCAGGTGAGCGCAGAAGTCGTGGTACATGCAGGCCGTGCCGACCAGGCCCACCGTCTTGTAGCCGCGGCGGCGCAGTTCCGTTTGCACCAGCTCCGCGTCGTAGGTTCCGGTGTAGTGGATGGACGCGTAGCTGGGCGTGAACACGATCTTCTCGACGCCGCGGTCGACCACGTCATCGGACGCGACCTCGCGGATGCCGCCGGTCGGGCCCTGTTCGACCGACACCATGCGGCCCTCGCGGGGGAAGACGATGGCGCGTGGATAGGCGTTGGTGGCCGGCCGGTCGGTGAACCATTTCACATAGCCGCCCAGCCAGTCGTTGGAGTTCTGCATGACCAGCGCGTCGATGCCGAGTTCGTCCATCCGCTCGCGGACTGCCCGCCAGCGGCGCTCCAGTTCGCGCGAAGGGATGGGATGCAGGACCCGCTGCTCGGGCGAGTCGGGAAGGGGATGGCTCATCGTGCTTCCAGGGAGAAAGAGGCCGCCGGGGTGGCGCCGCGCAGGACGATGTTCTTCATGTCGTCCGGTCGGCCGTCCAGGTAACAGGCCAGGTTGTGTTCGAGGATGGGCATGACCTGCTCGACGTAGATGTCGGTGGTGCCGCCGTGCTTGGGGGAAATCAGGATCCGCGGTTCGCGCCAGAACGGATGGCCGGCGGGCAGGGGCTCGACGGCGAAGGCATCCAGCCCGGCGCCGGCGATGGTGCCCGACCGCAGCGCATCCAGCAGCGCGGCTTCGTCCACCACGCTGCCGCGCGACATATTGACGAAGCAGGCGGACGGGCGCATGGCGCGAAAGAACGCATCGCCGATCGAGCCGTCGGTTTCGGGACCGGCCGGCAGGAGGCTGACCACGTAGTCGGCCCGTGCCAGCTCGGCGTGCAGGTCCGTGCGCGGCGCCACGCGATCGAAGTGCGGGACCTCGCGCGGGGTGCCGGAGATGCCGGCCACTTCCATGTCGAAGGCCTTGCAGCGCCGGGCCAGGCCCTCGGCGATGACGCCCACGCCCAGGATCAGCACGCGCTTGCGGTAGAGCAGCGATTGCGGCCACCGCTCCCAGCGGCTGTCGGCCTGGTTGCGCAGCATCCGGGGCAACTGGTGGGCCAGGGCCAGCATGTGGATGAACGCCATTTCGGACATCTGCGGGGCGTGGATACCGCGGGCGGATGTCACCGTCACGCCGGGTGGCAGCACCGACAGCGCCTGTATCGCGTCCGTGCCGGTAGTGAGCGCCTGGATCCACCGCAGCGAGCCCATGCGCGAGACCAGCGCATCATTGAACAGATGGCCCAGGGCGAATACCGCCTCGGTGTCGCCATGGGCGGCGGCGACCTCGGCGAAACTGCGGCCGTGCATGATCTCCAGGCGAGGAAACCGCGATTGCAGGGCCTCGGCATACGCCTGGCTGAAATAGTGGTCGACGATCAGCAGCTTCACCGGGCCTCCGTGATGGGTCTATGGCCGGCACTCTAAAACTAAGATACTAGTATGTCAATAAAAACGAAGCAAACGGATCATGGCGCATGCAGGCGCGCAAGCCGCGAAGCGCGCGCCGCTCCTAGCCGAAGGAATGGCCGTGCGGCGGTTGGCTGGGGAAAGGGGGAATCAGAGCAGGCCGACGCGATGCGGCTTGCCGAGCACGTGCTGTTCCATGGCGCGTTCAGCGCCCGCCGCATCGCGTCGTGCGATGGCGGTCACGATGCCGGCCCGTTCGCGGTTGCCGACGGTACGCATGGGCTCGGGGTAGTCGCGCTGGCCGTTGCGCAGGATGTAGTTGGCCATGTGCCAGAACTTGCCGATGCGGTTGGCCAGGGCCGGCGTGCGGGCCATGTGGCGGATGACGCTGTGGAAATGGCTGACGCTGTCCAGGTTCCAGTGGCCGCCGCCGGCGGGGGATTGTTCGAAGCTTGCCTGGGCGGCGCGCAACTGGAGCATGTCGGCGTCGCCGTGGCGCTCGGCGGCCATGCCCGCCATGCGCCCTTCCATTTTCGCGAAGACCGAAAAGAAGTCCTGGATCTCGTTCTTGTCGGGCGCGGCGGCTTCGCAGCCCACCTGGGGCGTGATGATGACGAAGCCGTCGCCGGCCAGGTCGCGCATGGCCGTCATGATGGGCTGGCGACTGACGCCGAACTCCTGGGCCAGGTCCACCACCGATAGCTTTTCGCCGAAGCGGTAGTGCCCGCTGGCGAAGCGCGCCTGCAAGATCTGCAGGATCCTGCCGGTCTTGCCCGCCGGCGTGCCGAGGTCGGCACCGTTGGGCGGGAAGGCGGCGGGATGGGGCGGGGGGCTCGACATGCGGCGATCTCGGATGAATGCGTGGCGTGCGTCGCGCGACGGGCTGGAATCTTAGCAGACTGGTTTTGTTCCCATGGCCGGGCCGGCGCGGCCATGGTCCGGTCAGCCCAGCGTCGACTCCAGCGCCAGCAATTGCTCGACGGTCTCGCGGGTGCGCACGACGTGGTAGCGGTCGCCGTCCACCATGACCTCGGCGGCGCGGGGGCGGGTGTTGTAGTTGCTGGCCATGACCATGCCGTAGGCGCCCGCCGATTCCACGGCCAGGTAGTCGCCTTCGCGTACGGCCAGGTCGCGGTCCTTGGCCAGCCAGTCGCCACTTTCGCATACCGGTCCGACGACGTCATAGCGCGAGGCTGCTTCGCCGGCGCGCGGCGCCACCGCCAGCACGCCGTGGTAGGCCTCGTACAGCGTCGGGCGGATCAGGTCGTTCATCGCCGCATCGACGATCAGGAAGTTCTTGGCCTCGGTGGGCTTGAGGTACTCCACGCGTGTCACCAGCAGGCCGGCGTTGCCGACCAGCGAGCGGCCGGGTTCCAGCACGATCTGGCGCGAACCGTAGCCGCGCGCGTCGATGCGCTCGAACACCCGGGACAGCAGGTCGGCCGGCGCGAGCGCGATTTCGTCGGCATAGCGGATGCCCAGGCCGCCGCCCAGGTCCAGGTGCTCGACATGGATGCCATCGGTGGCCAGCAGGTC
This sequence comes from Pigmentiphaga sp. MLSB6-MA01, assembly GCF_058793475.1. Classification (NCBI taxonomy): domain Bacteria; kingdom Pseudomonadati; phylum Pseudomonadota; class Betaproteobacteria; order Burkholderiales; family Alcaligenaceae; genus Pigmentiphaga; species Pigmentiphaga sp. MLSB6-MA01. The sequence goes on from NZ_JBXAFV010000020.1 coordinate 84,617, forward strand.
CAGCAGGTCCAGCAGCTTGTCCAGCGCGTCCAGGAAGGGGGCGGTCTCGGTGATCTGCGAACCGATGTGGCAGTCGACGCCCACGATCTCGACGCCGGGCAGCGCGGCCGCGGTACGGTAGGCGGCCGGGGCGTCGTCGATGGCGATGCCGAACTTGTTTTCTTTCAGCCCGGTCGAGATATAGGGATGGGTCTTGGGGTCGACGTCCGGGTTCACGCGCAGCGAGACCGGCGCACGTTTGCCCATCGCATGCGCGACCTCGGACAGGCGGTGCAGCTCGGGTACGGATTCGACGTTGAAGCATTTGACGCCCGCTTCCAGCGCCAGGCGCATCTCGGCGGCCTGTTTGCCCACGCCGGAGAAGACGACCTTGCCCGGGTCGCCGCCCACCGCCAGCACGCGTTGCAGCTCGCCCGCCGACACGATGTCGAAGCCGGCGCCCATGCGCGCGAACTCGCGCAGCACCGCCAGGTTGGAGTTGGCCTTCATGCCGTAGCAGACCAGGACGTCGCGCGAGCCGATGCCGCGCCGGTAGGCGTCGTAGGCGGCATGCAGCGCGGCACGCGAATAGACGTACAGCGGCGTGCCCAGCCGGTCTGCCAGGTGGGCCACGGATACGCCTTCGGCATGGAGGATGCCGTCGCGATAGGCAAAGTGGGGGCTGCCGACCGGGGTGGGCAGGGAAGCGGGGGTGGTCATTGTGTCAGGGGAGTATGCGAGATGGATTCGTTGCGCCGGGAAATGTCGTCCACGTCGCCCGTCGTCTTGGATGCCGGCGCGGCGGCCGGCTGCGCGGCGGGGACGGACGCCGTCGGCGCCGGCGTGGCCGGCAGGTAGAGCGGGCCCTTGATGCCGCAGGCGGCCAGCAGCGCGAGCGGCAGGGCCGCCAGCAGCGCGGCCAGACGCCGCGCGGCAGGCCGGGCGGCGCTGGCTACAATGCCGGTATCAGCAACCAACGAGGGGTCTGGGCATGCGGCGCGCGCAGGATGCGTGGGTTTCATGTCGGACATAGTCGAAATTATGAACGAAAGCGAGTTTCTTGCCTTGGCCGATGCCATCCTGGATTCCATCGAGCGGCAGGCCGACGTGTGGTTCGAGAAGCGCGACATCGATATCGAGGGAGCGCGCAGCGGCAATGTGCTGACGTTGACCTTCGCGGATCGCAGCCAGGCAGTGATCAATAGCCAGGCGCCAATGCAGGAAATGTGGGTGGCGGCGCGCAGCGGCGGGTTCCATTATCGCCTGAAGGACGGGAAGTGGCTGGATACGCGGTCGGGGGAGGAACTGGCGCGGGCGTTGTCGCGGATTTGTTCCGAGCAGGCGGGGGAGGAGGTCGTGGTCGACGAGTTGCCGGTTCGGTGAGTTCTAAACACGGCTGGGTCCGGGGCGCCCAAGGCCGGTGGGGAGCAGCGACGCCGGTCCCGGCTTTGCCGGGACTTCCCGGTTTCGGCTGGGGCGGCGGGGCGGGCGCAGAACTCGCACCGGCCTTGGGCGCCCCGGACCCAGCCTGCGGCGTCTTGTGGCGGGTGGGGGGCGGCAGTTAAGGCAGGTATTCCTGGCGGGTGTTGCCGCCGCCGCTGTTGCCGCCTGAGCTGCCGCCATTGCCGTTGATCAGGTTGCCCAGGCTGTCGATCAGCCGGGACATGGGGTCGGATGAGGGGGGCGGCAGGCCGACGGAGGCGACGGCCTGGCCGGGCGGGAATTCGGCGAAGTAGTAGTCGCCGTTCTGCACGATGATGCCGGACGGCATGGGCTGCTCGCGCTGGGGGATTTCCTTGAGCGCGCGCTGCATGTATTTCAGCCAGATGGGCATGGCGGCGCCGCCGCCGGTTTCGCGCACGCCCAGCGAACGCGGCTGGTCGTAGCCCAGCCAGGCCACGCCCACGAGGCCGGGAGTGTAGCCGGCGAACCAGGCGTCCACCGAGTTGTTGGTGGTGCCGGTCTTGCCCGCCACGTCCTGGCGCTTGAGCGACAGGGCGGCGCGGGCGGTGCCGGTGCGCACGACGTCGCGCAGCATGGAGTCGGCGATGTAGGCGGTGCGGGCGTCGATGGCGCGCAGGGATTCGTCGCCGGCCTTGGTCGGGCGGGCCTGCATCAGTACGCGGCCGGTGCTGTCGGTGACCTTGTCGATCAGGTAGGGGGTGACGCGGTAGCCGCCGTTGGCGAAGACGGAATAGGCGCCGGCCATCTGCAGCGGCGTGACCGACCCCGCGCCCAGCGCCATGGTCAGGTAGGCGGGGTGGCGGGCGGCATCGAAGCCGAAGCGGGTGATGTAGTCCTGGGCGTACTGCGGGCCGATGCTTTGCAGCACGCGGATCGACACCATGTTCTTGGACTTGGCCAACCCCTGGCGCATGGTCATGGGCGGTTCGTTCTTGCCGTCGTAGTTCTTCGGTTCCCAGCGCTGCGAGCCGGTGGCCGAGGCTTCGAGCACGAAGGGATCGTCGGAAATGATGGTGGCGGGGGTCAGCCCGCGTTCCAGCGAGGCGGCGTAGATGAACGGCTTGAAGCTGGAGCCGGGCTGGCGCCAGGCCTGGGTGACGCGGTTGAACTTGCCGCTGTGGAAATCGAAGCCGCCGACCATGGCGCGGATGGCGCCGTTTTGCGGGTCGGTGGAGACGAAGGCCGCCTGGACCTGGGGCGTCTGCAGGATTTCCCACTCGTTTCCGCTCTTCAGGATGCGGACGATGGCGCCGCGGCGGATACGCACCGAGGGCTGGGCCTTGGCCGACAGCGCCGGCTGGACGAACTTGAGCCCCTTGCCGGCGATCTCGATGATTTCGCCCGAGCTGCGGGCCACCCGGACCTTGTTGGCATCGGCGGCCAGGACCACGGCGGACAGCAGCGTGTCGCTGTCGGGGTAGTCGTTCAGCGCGTCGTCGACCGCCTCGTTCAGCTTCTCGGGGTTGTTGTCGATGCCGCCGGGCAGATCGACAAAGGCTTCGGGCCCCCGGTAGCCATGGCGGCGTTCGTAGTCCAGCACGCCTTCGCGCAGGGAGTCGTAGGCGGCGTCCTGCATGTCGCGGTTCACGGTCGTGTAGACGTTTAGGCCGCGGGTGTAGGTTTCTTCTTTATAGATGTCGTAGACCAGTTGGCGCGCCAGTTCGGCCACGTATTCGGCGCGCACGCCGAACTCCCCGCCCAGCTGCCGGACCTGCTGTTTTTCGTCCAGGGCGGCGCGGTACTCGGGTTCGGTCAGGTATCCCAGGCCGAGCATGCGCTGCAGCACATATTGCTGGCGCAGCTTGGCGCGGGTCGGATTGACCACGGGGTTGTAGCGTGACGGGGCCTTGGGGATGCCGGCCAGCATCGCGGCCTCGGCGGCGGTGATTTCCGACAGCGGCTTGCCGTAGTAGATGCGGGCCGCCGAGGCGAAGCCGTAGGCGCGCTGGCCGAGGTAGATCTGGTTGATGTAGAGCTCCAGGATCTGGTCCTTGGTCAGGTTGGCCTCGATCTTGAAGGTCAGCAGGATCTCGTAGAGCTTGCGGGTCCAGGTCTTTTCCGACGACAGGTAGAAGTTCCGCGCCACCTGCATGGTGATCGTGCTGGCGCCCTGGCTCTTGGACAGGTTGACCATGTTGGTGAGCGCCGCCCGGATGACGCCGGACCAATCTATGCCGCCATGTTGGTAGAAACGGTCGTCTTCTGCGGACAAAATCGCCGATTTCAGCACATCCGGCACATCACGGATGCGTACCACGTTGCGTCTTTCTTCGCCGAATTCGCCGATCAGGGCGTTATCCGCGGTGTAGATGCGCAACGGCATCTTGGGATGGTAGTCGGTCAGGGCGTCCAGATCGGGCAGGTTCGGGTACGCGAGGGCCAGCGCCAGCCCCACCAGGAGGGCGCCACAAACGGCCAGCCCGGCCAGAACGCCGGCGACCTTCAGGAGAATACGGGACATGAGGAAGCTGCTTCTCGTGCGAGGACGAGACCCATTATAGGAACATAGAAACGGATCGGCTTATAGACTGCCCGGCGGCCAGGGCGTTCCTGTAACAGTTGGTGTGCCGGGCGCCGGGGCCGGATTTTCCGCTTCCGGCCCTCTTGCGGGATAATGCATCTTATATCGATTTTTTGTGGCTTCGGCCTCACGAGCTAGTGGATCAGGTCTCTTGCGATTCATGCGCGGCCGCCGCCATGGGGCCGGCGGGCACGCCATTCGTGCCGCCCGTGTTTCTCGTCGGCATGATGGGGGCGGGTAAAACCACGATCGGCCGCGGCCTGGCCCGGGCGCTGTCGCGCCAGTTCCTGGACGTGGACCAGGTGCTGGAAGAGCGCTGCGGGGTCCGGGTCCCCACCATTTTCGAGCTGGAAGGCGAAAGCGGCTTCCGGCGCCGCGAAACCCACGCGCTGGATGAGTGCAGCCGGATTTCCGGGGTGGTCCTGGCCACCGGGGGCGGTGCCGTGCTGGCCGGGGACAACCGCCGCATGCTGCAGCAACGCGGTACGGTCGTCTACCTGCGGGCCAAGGCCGAGGAGCTCTACCAGCGCACCCGCTACGACCGCAATCGGCCGCTTTTGCAGACGGCCGACCCGCTGGGCCGCATCACCGAGCTGCTGCGCCAGCGCGAACCGCTGTACGAGGAAATCGCCGACCTCGTCGTCGACACGGGCAAGGTGTCGGTGGCACGGCTGGTCGGCCGCATCCTGCCCATGCTCGCAACCTGCAACAAGCAGGTCCGGCCGCCGGCCGACCTGCCTCCGCTGGAGTGTCTATGAAAGAAGTCCGTGTCGAGACGCCGGGCGGGAGCTATCCCATACGGATCGCCCCCGGCCGTCTCGATCGCCTGGCCGAGGCCGTGCCGGCCGACGCCACCACCCTGGTCGTGGTCACCAACCCCACCGTGGCGGCGCTGTACGCCGAGCGTGCCGAACAGGCCCTGGCGGCCACCGGCCGGCCCATCCTGCGCATCGAACTGCCCGATGGCGAGCAATACAAGGACTGGCAGACCCTGAACCTGATCTTCGACGCCATGCTGGCCCGGCACTGCGACCGCAAGGCCGTCATCGTCGCGCTGGGCGGCGGCGTGATCGGCGACATCGCCGGCTTCGCGGCCGCGGTCTACATGCGCGGCATCCGCTTCATCCAGGTGCCGACCACGCTGCTGTCCCAGGTCGATTCGTCGGTGGGCGGCAAGACCGCCGTCAACCATCCCATCGGCAAGAACATGATCGGCGCGTTCTACCAGCCGATCGCGGTGGAAATCGACACCGACGTGCTGTCCACGCTGCCCGCGCGCGAAGTGTCGGCCGGGTTGGCCGAGGTCATCAAGTATGGCGCCATCCTGGACGCTGATTTCTTCGCCTGGTGCGAGGCCCATGCCCAGGACCTGCGCGCGCTGGAGCCGGGCGCGCTGGCCCTCGCCATCGCCCGCTCGTGCGAGCTCAAGGCCTACGTCGTCTCGCAGGACGAACGGGAAACCGGCCTGCGCGCCATCCTGAACTTCGGCCACACCTTCGCCCACGCCATCGAGGCCGGGCTGGGCTTCGGCGCCTGGCTGCATGGCGAGGCCGTCGGCTGCGGCATGGTGCAGGCGGCCGAGCTGTCCGCGCGCGCTTCCGGGCTGCCGCAGGCCGACGCCGAACGCATCCGCGGCCTGGTGCTCGCCATCGGCTGTCCGGTATACGCGCCCGACCTCGGCGCCGACCGCTGGTTCGACCTGATGCAGGGCGACAAAAAGACCGAAGCCGGCCAGATCCGCTTCATCCTCCTGCCCAGGCTGGGGGAAGCGGTAAGGTCCCCGGCCGAGGCCGGACTGGTCCGGCAGGTCCTGGACCGGACCGTCGCCAGGACCGCGGGCGAGCAGCCAGCCACACTCGCCTGACCCCCCAACTCCGGAGGAGCCCCGACGTTCATGCCGCAAGTCCTCGCTCCGTACGCCGCCGACCCGGCCGCCACCCGCGGCCGGCGCCACCCCGAAACCCCGCCCCAGGGGCGCTCCGAATTCCAGCGCGACCGCGATCGCATCATCCATTCCAACGCTTTCCGGCGGCTGGAGTACAAGACCCAGGTCTTCGTGAACCACGAGGGAGACCTGTTCCGCACCCGGCTCACGCATAGCCTGGAGGTGGCGCAGATCGCCCGCTCCATCGCGCGGAACCTGGGCTTGAACGAGGACCTGGTCGAGGCCATTTCGCTGGCCCATGACCTTGGCCATACCCCCTTCGGCCATGCCGGTCAGGACGTGCTGCACGCCTGCATGCAGGAATTCGCGCCCGAGGCCGGCGGCTTCGAGCACAACCTGCAAAGCCTGCGCGTGGTGGACGAACTGGAGGAACGCTACGGCGACTTCAACGGCCTGAACCTGTGCTTCGAGACGCGCGAGGGCATCCTCAAGCATTGCTCGCTGACCCGGGCGGCCCGCCTGGGCGACGTGGGCGAGCGCTTCCTGAACCGCACCCAGCCGTCGCTGGAGGCGCAACTGACCAACCTGTCGGACGAGATCGCCTACAACAACCACGACATCGACGACGGCCTGCGCTCGGGCCTGGTCTCCCTCGAACAGATGCGGCAGGTCGGCATCTTCGGCCGCCATCATGCCGAAGTCGTGCAGCGCTACCCGGACCTGCCCGAGCGGCGCGCCATCACCGAGACCGTGCGGCGCATGATCAACACCCTGATCATCGACCTGACCGAAACCACGGCGGCCCGCATCGCCGGGCACCAGCCCGCGTCCATCGACGACGTGCGCCGCGCACCGCCCCTGGCGGGCTTCAGCCCCGACGTAAAGGCCGAGGCCGAGGAACTCAAGGTGTTCCTGCGCGACAACCTGTATCGCCACTACCGCGTGCTGCGCATGACCACCAAGGCCAAGCGCGTGCTGCGCGACCTGTTCATTGCCTTCCTCGAAGACCCGCGCCTGTTGCCGCCGCAGTACCAGGCACGGGCCAACGTGGACCAGCCGCGCGCGATCGCGGACTACATCGCGGGGATGACCGACCGGTATGCCATCAAAGAGCACCGGCGGTTGTTTTTGGTGGCGGACGAGTAGGGGAGGAGCGCCCGCGGGTGGTTAGGCGGTCGTGTTCCGACATGCGGGGAAGCCTGTGTTCATGTATGGCGTCCAGAGCCTGCAACTTGTCGTGGCTGACAGTTTGGTTGGCTATGATGGGCAGGCAAAAAACGGTTTGTTTTTCTGGTGGATTGGTTCTTTAAAAAGTTGGTGGATTTCAAGGGGCTGATTTTTTCTTTTTAAAACAGTCACTTATATTTGGTGTGTTCCCCGCGGGAGCGGGGATGAACCGGTGATGAACCGCAAGATCGACCAGGACATCATGTGTTCCCCGCGTAAGCGGGGATGAACCGTTTGCGGCGGTGCGACGCAGTGCCTCCACGTCGTGTTCCCCGCGTAAACGGGGATGAACCGAATTTCGAACGTGATCGATGTCTCATCAGGCAGTGTTCCCCGCGTAAGCGGGGATGAACCGGCCCTGGCAATGGATGCCGCGCGGTGGGCATGGTGTTCCCCGCGTAAGCGGGGATAAGTCGAGGGACTGGCTCGAACCGTCGATCTCCGGGGCATGAACCCGGCGCGCTACCTGCTGCGTGACTCTACAAAGGTGTGCTGTTCGACGCGGATCACGAAATCCGAATGGTCGAAGTGCAAGAGGCGAAGCAGTGCGATGGCCAGATGGACTGAAACCCCATCCCGGCAATAGCTTGGCGGCAAACACGGTGAGCACGAACCACACCATCATGGACACTGGCGACGGCCGGCCTTCGTTGTGCTTCCCTACGACGAATACATCGCGCTGGCTGGCAATGAGCCGCGCATCCCTGCGGGGGAGGCGGTGCCTCATGAAGTGGTCAGCCTTCAGGTCAAGAATAGATGGAGCCTGATCCGTGCGTGGCGGGAGTGCCTTGGTATCACCCGGGCGGAAATGGCGGCGCGCCTTGATGTGCGGCAACCGACCTGCGCGAATATGGAAGGTCCTGATGCCCGGCCGCGTCAGGCGACCCTCGTCCACATTGCCCAGGCACTCGGGATTTCGCTCGATCAGCTTGATGACCGGATGGCGGGGCAGCACACGAGCCCCTCCGCCGTGCCAATGCAAAGGCTGCCCACGCCCGTCCCCCGCGACCCTACCCCACCAGCTTTGTCGGCAACAACACCTCGAACGTGATCCCTTCCTCCGACTTGCCCGTGGTGCCGCGCTGCGAGCTGAAGTAGAGGCGGGTGCCGTCGGGCGACACCGCGGGACCGGTGATCTCGCTGTCGTCGTGGCCGACCAGCCGCATCACCGCCTGCGACGTGCCGTCGTCGCGCAGCACGCCGATTTCCAGGTTGCCCGCGTCTTCGGCTACCAGCATTTCGCCGAACGAGGTGATGGTGATGTTGTCCGGTTCGTCGATGCTGTGGGTCTCGGCCGGGCCCAGCTTGCCGTCGAAGATGACTTCGAGGGTGCGATGGGCGGTGTCGTAGGCCCAGATGCGGCTGTTGCGGGACGTGACGAAGAAGACGATGCCGTTGAAGAACCAGATGCCTTCGGCTTTCTGGAAGTAGTTGCCGGGGGGCAGTATGCCGCCTTTGCGCAGGGTGTCGCGGATGTTCTTCTGGCCCTGGTCGGGAAAGGCCACGGGTTCCCAGGTCACGGAAACCGGGGTCTTGCCGAAGCCGATGAGGTTCGCGTAGGCCGCGTCGGAAGAGTCGGCGTCGCGGGGCAGGGCGTCGATGCGCAGTACTTGCAACTGGCCGGACTCGAACTTGACGGGGCGCTCGGCGCCGGCGGGCCAGTCGGTGGCGTCGCAGACGTAGCGGTAGATCCGTCCGCCGCTGGCGTCCTCGGTCAGGTACAGCATGCGGTTGGACGGGTCCACGCAGACCGCTTCATGCGCGTACCTGCCCAGGGCGGGCCAGGCGCGCGGCGGGTTGGCGTCGGACCAGGGGTGGTAGGGATCGCATTCCCAGACCATGCCGGCGATCTGCTGGGTCAGTTCGAATTCTTCGCACGACAGCCAGGTGTTCCAGGGGGTGGGGCCGCCGGCGCAGTTGCCCGAGGTGCTTTTCAGGATGGGATAGGCGTCGGCGACCTTGCCGGTCTTGTCGAACTTGAGCGCACTGACGCCGCCCAGCGGGGCGATCATTTCCGCGTTGCTGACGTAGATCCAGCCGCCGTCGTCGGAGGCATAACAGGCGCCGCCGTCGGGCGCGGCATGCCACAGGAAGCTGCCGCCGCTGACCGGCGCCTTGCCGCTGCGGGCGACGATGCGCGAGGAGAAGCCTTTGGGCAGCATCACGCCGTTGGCGTCGGCGGGCTGGAGCGCGGTGAATTGGGCGAAGGGGTTGAACTTCTCGACTGGCGGTTCGGGGTCAACGGGGGGCTTGGGGTCGACCGGCGCGGGGTTCACGGAGTCGTCGCCGTCGCCGCCACAGGCGGCCAGGAAGCCCGTCAGGCTGACCGCGCCGGCGGTGCGGAAGGTCTTGAGCAGGAAGGCTCGGCGCAAGGAGAAGTCCAGGGGGATGACGGGATAGGTGTGTTCGGTCATTGTTCTCGGAATACGGATGGAAGAAGGCTCGGGTGCGGAGCGCTGCCATCCTGCGTGCTTCGCGTTACATGGTGGTGACTCCGGCGGCGGGCCCGGTGTGCCGGCCGGCATTGCGTTTACACTTTGACCCTTCGGCACCGGGGAGTCGAAGGCCTTGCGGTCGACCAGGCGTGCCGGCGATGGGGATCTTTTGCATGGACACTACAGCGGTTGCTCTGGGCAGGGTCGCGGTTTTCTGCGGCTCGAATTTCGGTTTCTCGGACGAGTACGCCCAAGCCGCGCGGGAATTGGGCGCGCAGATCGCGGCCCGCGGGCTGACGCTGGTCTATGGCGGCACCCACAAGGGCCTGATGGGCATCATGGCGGATACGGTGCTGGCGGCGGGTGGCCGGGCGGTGGGCATCATCAATCAGCGGCTGTTCAATCACGGCCATTTGCATCCTCGCCTCAGCGCGCACGAAATCGTACTCGACATGCGCGCCCGCAAGGCCCGTATGGCCGAGTTGGCGGACGCTTTCATCGCCATGCCCGGCGGCCTGGGGACCTACGAGGAATTGTTCGAGGCTGCCACGCTGACCCAGTTGGGCGACCACATCAAGGCCTGCGGCGTGCTGAACGTGCGCGGTTTTTATGAACCCATGCGCGCCATGTTGACCCATGCCGTGCAGGAAGGCTTCATGAAGGAAGCGCACCGCGACATGATCGTCATCGAGGCGGATCCGGCCGCGTTGCTCGACGGGTTGGCCGGCTGGAAGGCGCCGACTGTGACGAAGTGGCTCGATGAGCCCGGCCCCGCCTGATCCCCTTCGCTGCCGTTGCGAACGAGTCAGTCGTGCTTTGTCGGGCTGCTAAGGCTGAATTCGATGGGAATTCGCGTTCGCACGGGGAGTTGGCCACGGTACACGCGAGGCTTGATCTGGATGGCTGCCGCAAGGGCGGCGTGATCGAGCAGCTCGGAACCTGAGGTCTGGTCTATTTTCGCCCATGCCAAGCGCCCGTCGCTATCGATCTGGATCCCGATCAGCGTTCTGCCGACAATGCGCTGGCGTTTGGCTTCAAGCGGGTATATCGGTGGGACGCCGGTGATTTCGACCTCCCATTCAGGGGTCGATGTCTTGGATAGAATACGCGGTGTGGCGAGCTCTGACCGTTTGGTGGGGGAGGGGGCCGGCGTGTCGTTGTTGATAGCCAGTGACACAGCAAAAAGACACACACCGAGGACTCCCCATTTGTACTTCACGCCCCACTGGGCGGCGTGCCATCCTCGGTGCCAGTAAGCGGGAATGCCGGCAAAACGCTTCTGCCACGCTTGCAAGGAGGGTGCGTCGACGCGAAGCAGCAGCCAATCCGGAAAATGTTCGTGGAGGGTGGCCAGCGTGGGGTAGTGGCGTAGCGCCGCATGGCGGCTGGGAGTTGCCCTGCTGCGTGCCGCGTCGAGTGCCTGCTTTTGAGGTTTCCGCTGCGCAATCGGCTGCGTCGCCCACGCTGCTTCTTGAACGAGGACGCGTTCTATCCAGGCCGAGGCTGCTGGGTCCCAGGGTATCGGCTGGCCCGCCAGGTGCCACTGAAAACGTTGGGCAAGTGCTTCGAAAATTTCTGCGCGTTCGGCAGGGTGATGGCGCAGGACCGCCATGCCCAGTTGCATGACATCCGTGCGGCCATCCAGGCTATCGAGATTTGGGTCGTTCAAGGCTTGGTCGAGGATGCCGGAGGCTTGGCCCGGCGTCGCGTGGAAAAGCATGGCGCCCCAATGGTCGAGCGCTGCTGCTCGATGGGCGCTGGGGGCCGCGGCCGGGAGGGCATCCGGCGGCGCGGCGGGCTCGGGTTGAAGCCCGCCGTTCTCCGCCAGTGCTTGCGGTGCAGGGCGACTCGCCCGTTCCAGCGCCGCTTCATAAGCTCTCCTGAGCGCTTCGAACTCGGCCTGCTGGGTTTGTTGGTCGATGCTCTTCAGCGCGGTTGCGTAGGCCCGTTTGATGGCACGGATATCATCGGTGGCGGGGATGCCCAGACGCGAAAACATTTCATGGGTCATCATGGTCACTCGTCGAATGACGGGTCAAAGACGCTGCCTGAGTCCATGTGCCGGACGAGCGCCCGCAGGCGCGATCGGGCATGCTTGAGCGTTCTCTCGTCCTGGGTGCGTAGGGCTTCTTCGAACAAGGCGATTTCGTTTGCGATGAGATCGCGCGAATCGCCTCTGGTCATCTGGTACAGGCGCTCCGCGCTCGCCAGCAAGGCTCTGTTTTCAGCCTTCTCCCGTGGGTGGATCTTCAGCTCTGCCAGTTCCGCCAGCCGGCGCTGGATATCCGCGTCAGTCATCGAACTGTGGCGGCTGTCGATGACCATGCGATGTTGCGCCTGGTCGAGATGGGTAGTGGCCTCGATCTCCAGCAAGCCGTTGACATCGTAGGTGAAGCGGACATCCAGTCCACCTTCCTCTCGTTTTTTCGAGGGGAGGGGGACATTGAGGGTGCCTAGATGGATGTTGTCGTGTACCAGGCGCGATTCGCCCTGGTAGATCTGCAGGTTTACGTCCGCCTGGCCGTCGTTGGTAGGAAAGTAGGTCTCCACACGGCTGACCGGAACGACGGTGTTGCGTTCGATGATAGGCGAGAACTGGCCCGCGACGTGGGTGCCGTTGCTGAGTTGCCGAGATGTTTCCACGCCCATGGTGTAGGGGCAGACATCGGTCATGACGACTTCGCGCAGGGCGATGTCCCGCATCTTGAGGCCCGCCATCACCGCGGCGCCGGCCGCGACGATCTCGTCCGGGTTCTGGGTAGCGGATGGAAAGCGGCCGAACATGCGCGTGACGAGGTTGCGTATCATCGGCGAGCGGGTTGCGCCGCCGGCGAGGATCACCTGGTCGATGTCGGCCGCCCGGATGTCGGCGTCTCGAAGGGCACGTTCGAGCGGTGTCCTGAGCCGTTCAAGCAGGGGTTCGGACAGCGAGCGCAGCTTGGCTTCGTCCAGGTCGAGGCGATAGTCGAGATCCTTCCATCGGATTCCGATGGTGGCGTTTGTTTCGGTCGACAGCCGGCGTTTGGCGAGCTCCACTTGCGCCGCCAGTTGCTGGATGAGCCGAGGGTCTTGCCGCGCGGCAGGGGGCAGTTCGCTCTGTTCGATGAACCAGGCGATCAGGCCGGCGTTGAAATCTTCTCCGCCGAGGAAGTTGTCTCCCGCCGTGGCCCGGACTTCCATGACGCCTTCGAACAGTTCCAGGATGGAGACATCGAACGTGCCGCCGCCCAGGTCGAAGACCAGGAATTGTGATTCGGAGCGTTCGTGTATCCCATGGGCGAGGGCCGCCGCGGTGGGTTCGTTGATCAGGCGCTCGACCCGCAGGCCGGCCAGTTCGCCGGCTGTACGGGTGGCCTTGCGTTGCAAGTCCGAGAAATAGGCGGGAACGGTAATGATGGCTTCGGTGATTTCTTCTTGCAGAAAGGATTCGGCGTCGGCCTTCAGCGCGCGCAAGACCAACGAGGACAGCTCTTCCGGCCGATAGTCGCGGCCTGCCAGGGTCAGCCGCTTGTCACTTCCCATGTGGCGCTTGAAAAGCGCCGCGCTACGCGCGGGATGGGTCTGCAGGCGCTCCCGCGCGCTCAATCCCACCAGCACGGAGCCGTCATCGTCGATGCTGACGCAGGAGGGGGTCAGTGTTTCACCAAGGGAGTTGGGGATGAGGACCGGGCCGCCATCTCGCCATGCCGCTGCAAGACTGTTCGTGGTTCCGAGGTCGATTCCTATTATCATGAGATGGCTTGATCAGGGTTGGCGGATCGAACTTCGTAATATATCGTTGCGTTCCCTGCCCTTGTTGCCGGCGTTGTGGCCGGAAGACAATTCGCTCACCTATCGCCATGACCAGAATCCGCATACGCGCCGCCGAATACGAATTCATCGCCGAGACCAACCCGGACGCCCCCCAGACCGTGGCCGCCTTCCTGAAGCTGCTGCCCTACAAGCAGAAGATCATCCACGTGCGCTGGAGCGGCGAGGGCTGCTGGATTCCGCTGGGCGAGTTCAAGCTCGGCGTGGGGTTCGAGAACCACACCAGCCATCCGTCGGTGGGGGACATCCTGTTCTATCCGGGCGGCTACAGCGAGACCGAGATCATCCTGGCCTATGGCAGCTGCATGTTCGCCAGCAAGCTGGGCCAGCTGGCGGGGAACCATTTCCTGACCGTGGTCGAGGGCAAGGAGAACCTGCGCGCCCTGGGCGTGAAGACGCTGTGGGAAGGCGCGCAGGATATCGTTTTCGAGCTGGCTTGACGGCGGCCTATCGCAGGAACAGCTTGTAGGCCGGGTTCTCCGATTCGTCCCAGTTCCGGTAGCCCAGTTCCGCCAGGAAGGCCGCGAAGGCCTTCTTGTCGGACGGCGGCACTTGCAGGCCCACGACGATCTGTCCGTAGTCGCCGCCCTGGTTGCGGTAATGGAACAGGCTGATGTTCCAGTTGGGCGACATGGAGTTCAGGAAGCGCATCAGCGCGCCGGGCCGCTCCGGGAATTCGAAGCGATACAACTGTTCGTGGTTGGCCTGGGGGCCGCTGCCGCCGATCATGTGGCGCAGGTGGGTCTTGGCCAGTTCGTCGTGCGTGAGGTCGATGGCGGTGAAGCCGTGGCGCCGGAAGTTGGCGGCGATCTTCGTCGATTCGCCCGCCGATGACGTTTGCAGGCCCACGAAGACGTGGGCCTGTTCGGAGTCGGCCATCCGGTAGTTGAACTCGGTCACGTTGCGGTTGCCGACCAGTTCGCAGAAGCGGCGGAAGCTGCCGCGTTCTTCGGGCATGGTCACCGCGAACACGGCTTCGCGCGCTTCACCCACGTCGGCGCGCTCGGCCACGAAGCGCAGCCGGTCGAAGTTCATGTTGGCGCCGCAGGCGATGGCCACCAGGGTCTTGCCCTTCAGGCGGTGCTGGGCGGCGTACTTCTTGAGGCCGGCCAGGGCCAGCGCGCCCGCGGGCTCCAGCACGCTGCGGGTTTCCTCGAACACGTCTTTGATCGCCGCGCAGATGGCGTCAGTGTCGACGACCACGAAGTCGTCGACGTACTTGCGCGTGAGGCGGTAGGTTTCCTCGCCCACCAGTTTGACGGCGGTGCCGTCCGAGAAGAGGCCGACGTCGGGCAGGGTGACGCGGCGGCCTTTTTTCACGCTCTGGACCATGGCGTCGGAGTCGACGGTCTGCACGCCGATGATGCGGATCTCGGGGCGCAGCTGCTTGACGTAGGCCGCCACGCCGGAGATGAGTCCGCCGCCGCCGATGGCCACGAAAATGGCATCGATGGGGCCGGGGTGCTGGCGCAGGATTTCCATGCCTATGGTGCCCTGGCCGGCGATGACGTCGGGGTCGTCGAAGGGGTGGACGAAGGTGAGTTTCTCTTTCGCTTCGAGCTGCTTGGCGTGGTTGTAGGCGTCGGTGAAGCTTTCGCCGTGCAGGACGACCTCGGCGTTGCGGGCGAGGACGGCGTCGATCTTGAGCTGGGGGGTGGTCACGGGCATGACGATGACGGCCCGGCAGCCCATGCGCTGGGCGGCCAGCGCCACGCCCTGGGCGTGGTTGCCGGCCGAGGCGGCGATGACGCCGCGTTCGAGCGCCTTGGGCGGCAGGTTGGCCATCTTGTTATAGGCGCCGCGGAGTTTGAAGCTGAAGACGGGCTGGGTGTCTTCTCTTTTGAGCAGCACCGTGTTCGCAATTCGCGCCGAAATCTGGGGAGCGGCGTCGAGGTGGGACTCGATCGCGACGTCGTAGACTTTGGCGGTGAGAATGCGCTTGAGATAGTCGGTAGCCATGATGCTGCGTCAGGGGTTGGTGGAAAAAAACGTAACCCTTTAGTGTGACACAGATGACCCAAGGGGGCTGCGCAGGCGGAATCGTCGGGTCCGGTTTTTACCCCGGGGCGCCGCGGATCCGGCCCGGCGGGGCCGCCAGCGCCGCCCCCGCGGGCGCCGGCTCCGGGGGGGCTGCCGCGTAGCGGCTGGAGGCCCGCCACACCGGGCGCGCGCAGCGCGTAGGAGGGCTTCCTCTCGGCTAAACTCCTCGCCATGCATCAATGGCTGGAATCCTCCGTTCACTGGCTGCTCCACGCGCTGGCCCTGCCCGAAGTGGGGCTGTCGGCCGTTTTCCTGGTCAGCCTGGTGTCGGCCACGCTGCTACCCATGGGGTCCGAGCCGGCGGTGTTTGGCTACGTGAAGCTGGCGCCGCAGATGTTCTGGGTGGCGGTGCTGGTGGCCACGGCGGGCAATACCGTGGGCGGGATGATCAGCTATTGGATGGGGATGGGCGCCAAGCGGGCGGTGGAGCGCATCAAGGCGCGGCGCGAGGCGCGGCATCCCCATGGGCATGACGTGGAGCCGGGCGAGGACGAGGAGCATGAACCCACGCGCAAGGATCGCTGGCACGCCTATGCCCACGCCTGGATAGAGCGGTATGGCGCCAAGACGCTGCTGCTGTCGTGGGTGCCCCTGGTGGGGGATCCGCTGTGCGCGGTGGCGGGGTGGCTGAGGCTGGATTTCCGGGCCTGCGTGGTCTACATGGCCATCGGCAAGTTCGGGCGCTACGCCACGATGACCGCCGCCCTGCTGTGGGTGTTTCCCGACAAGTAGCAAGAACAGGATCTGGAATATGACGACGCGGGTCTACGGACTGAACAATTGCGATACCTGCCGCAAGGCGCGTAAATGGCTGGCTTCCCAGGGGCTGGAGGCCGATTTCATCGATTATCGCGAGCATCCGGTGGGCGCGGACGCGCTGCGGGACTGGGCGGGACAGGTGGGGGGGTGGGATAAGCTGGTGAACCGGTCGTCCACGACCTGGCGCAACCTGCCCGAGGATCGCAAGCAGCCCGCCAGCGAGGCGCAGTGGCTGGCGCTGGTAGCGGAGCATCCGGCGTTGGTGAAGCGGCCGGTCCTGCTGACGGCGGATGGGGTGGCCAGCGTGGGGTTCTCCGAGGCGGGCTGGACGCAGCGGCTGGGGCGCTGAAGGCCGGATACCCTCGCGTTGGATGCAGTTCCCGCGAGATATGACCCTTTTCATGGGTCGGGAAAGGGGGGCGGTCCCACCGACGGGGCGGGGCAATGGGCTAGAATGGTCGGCTACCCTCGGGATGAAGTCCAGCCCCCACCATGAACGCCCCTCTGCCCACCACCCTCGCTTCCGCGCATGTCCCCACCCGCCTGCGGGAGATTCCCTACAACTACACGTCGTTTTCCGACCGGGAGATCGTGCAGCGGCTGCTGGGCTCGCAGGCTTGGGACATGCTGTGCGACCTGCGCGGCGAGCGCCGCACCGGTCGGTCGGCGCGCATGCTGTACGAGGTGCTGGGCGACATCTGGGTGGTGCGCCGCAATCCCTATCTGCAGGATGACCTGCTGGACAACCCCAAGCGCCGCGGCCTGCTGGTCGAGGCGCTGAACCACCGGCTGCGCGAGGTCGAGCGCCGGCGCGAGCCCGACGACGCCGAGCGCGACGGCAAGGTGGGGCGGCTGCTGGACATGGCGCGCAGCGCCGTGCGGGCCTTCGAGCAGGAATTCAACGAGACCGCCGAGCTGCGCCGCCGCGTGCAGAAGGTGCTGGGCCGCACGACGGCGCGCGACAACATCAAGTTCGACGGGCTGTCCCGGGTCTCGCACGTGACCGACGCCACCGACTGGCGGGTGGAGTTCCCGTTCGTGGTGCTGACGCCCGACAGCGAGGACGAGATCGCCGCGCTGGTGCGCGGCTGTATCGAACTGGGCCTGACCATCATCCCGCGCGGCGGTGGCACGGGCTACACGGGCGGCGCCGTGCCGCTGACCTGGAAGTCCGCCGTCATCAACACCGAGAAGCTCGAAACCCTGGGTGAAGTCGCCCTCGGCCCGCTGCCCGGCGTGGACCGCGAGGTCGCGACGGTGTTCACCGGCGCCGGCGTGGTCACCAAGCGGGTGGCCGACGCGGCCGACAAGGCCGGTTTCGTGTTCGCCGTCGATCCCACCTCGGCCGAGGCGTCCTGCGTGGGCGGCAACGTCGCGATGAACGCCGGCGGCAAGAAGGCGGTGCTGTGGGGCACGGCGCTGGACAACCTGGCCTGGTGGCGCATGGTCGACCCCGAGGGCAACTGGCTGGAGGTCACGCGTCTCGAACACAACCTGGGCAAGATCCACGACGTGCCGGTGGCCCGCTTCGAGCTGAAGTGGTTCGACGGCGCCGGCAAGCCGGGCGAGCGCCTGCTGCGCACCGAGACGCTGGACATCCAGGGCCGCGTGTTCCGCAAGGAAGGCCTGGGCAAGGATGTCACCGACAAGTTCCTGGCCGGCCTGCCGGGCGTGCAGAAGGAAGGCACCGACGGCCTGATCACGTCGGCGCGCTGGGTGCTGCACCGCATGCCCAGGCACGTGCGCACGGTCTGCATGGAGTTCTTCGGGCAGGCCCGCGACGCCATCCCGTCCATCGTCGAGGTCAAGGGCTACCTGGACGGCGAAGGGCGGGCGCGCGGCGCCATCCTGGCCGGCCTGGAGCATCTGGACGAGCGCTATCTGCGCGCGGTGGGCTATGCCACCAAGAGCAAGCGCGGCACGCTGCCCAAGATGGTCCTGATCGGCGACATCGTTGGCGACGACGAGGATGCCGTGGCCGTGGCCGCCAGCGAGGTCGTGCGGCTGGCCAATACCCGCCACGGGGAAGGCTTCGTGGCGGTCAGCGCCGAGGCCCGCAAGAAATTCTGGCTCGACCGTTCGCGCACCGCCGCCATCGCGCGCCACACCAACGCCTTCAAGATCAACGAAGACGTGGTGATCCCGCTGCCGCGCATGGGCGAGTACACGGACGAGATCGAGCGCATCAACATCGAGCTGTCGACCCGCAACAAGCTGCGGCTGATCGACCGGCTGGCCGAGTTCTTCGACGGCGAGCTGCCGGTGGGCAAGAGCGAGGACGGCGAGGGCGAAAAGCTGTCGCGCGAGGAAATCCTGGGCGACCGCGCCGTGCAGGCGCTGGAGCTGCTGGAGGCGGTGCGCGAGCGCTGGAACTGGATCCTGCGCAGCATGGATCTGCCGCTGGCCGACACGCTGGGCGAATTCGCCCGCATCGGGCTGGGCCAACTGCTGCCGGCCTTGCAGGAACGGTTGCAGGTCCAGCCCACGGCCCGCGTGTTCGACGTGGTGCAGGACCGTACCGTGCGCGTGTCCTGGAAGGCCGAGCTGAAGGCGCCGCTGTCGCGCATCTTTTCCGGCCAGGCCTGCGCGCCCATCCTGGTCCGGGCCCAGGAGATCCACGACAAGGAACTCAAGGGCCGGGTGTTCGTCGCGCTGCACATGCACGCGGGCGACGGCAACGTGCACACCAACATCCCCGTCAACTCCGACAACTACGAGATGCTGCAGGAGGCCAACGAGGCCGTCGCGCGCATCATGGACGTCGCGCGCAACCTGGACGGGGTGATCTCGGGCGAGCACGGCATCGGCATCACCAAGTACGAGTTCCTGTCCGAGGCCGAACTGGCGCCGTTCCAGGACTACAAGCGCCGCGTCGATCCGCACAACCGCTTCAACGCCGGCAAGCTGATGCCCGGCGGCGACCTGCGGCATGCCTATACGCCCAGCTTCAACCTGCTGGGACACGAGTCGCTGATCATGCAGCAGAGCGACATCGGCGCCATTTCCCACGCCATCAAGGACTGCCTGCGCTGCGGCAAGTGCAAGCCCGTGTGCGCGACCCACGTGCCGCGCGCCAACCTGCTCTATTCCCCGCGCAACAAGATCCTGGCGACCTCGCTGCTGGTCGAGGCCTTCCTGTACGAAGAACAGACGCGGCGCGGCATCAGCATCAAGCATTGGGAAGAGTTCGAGGACGTGGCCGACCACTGCACGGTCTGCCACAAGTGCGAGAAGCCCTGTCCGGTGGACATCGACTTCGGCGACGTGTCCATGAACATGCGCAGCCTGCTGCGCCGGATGGGCCGCAAGTCGTTCAATCCGGGCACGGCCGCGGCGATGTTCTTCCTGAACGCGAAGGATCCGCGCACCATCAACGCCACGCGCAAGGTCATGGTCGACGTCGGCTACAAGGCCCAGCGCCTGGCCCACGATGTGCTGGCCAAGTTCGCGCGCAAGCAGACCGGGCATCCGCCCGCTTCGGTGGGCAAGCCACCCATGCGGGAGCAGGTGGTGCACTTCGTCAACAAGAAGATGCCCGGCAACCTGCCCAAGCAGGGCGCGCGCAAGCTGCTGGACATCGAGGACGCCAAGTACATCCCCATCATCCGCAATCCGCGCGCGACCTCGGCCGATACCGAGGCGGTTTTCTATTTCCCGGGCTGCGGCTCGGAACGCCTGTTCTCGCAGGTGGGCCTGGCGACCCAGGCCATGCTGTGGCATGCCGGCGTGCAGACCGTGCTGCCGCCGGGCTACCTGTGCTGCGGCTACCCGCAGCGCGGCAACGGCATGGACGACAAGGCGCAGAAGATCATCACCGACAACCGGGTGTTGTTCCACCGGATGTCGAACACGCTCAACTACCTCGACATCAAGACGGTGGTGGTCAGTTGCGGCACCTGCTACGACCAATTGGCCGGCTACGAATTCGAGAAGATCTTCCCGGGGTGCCGCCTGATCGACATCCACGAGTACCTGCTCGAAAAGGGCGTCAAGCTTGAAGGCGTGACCGGTGCGCGGTACATGTACCACGACCCCTGCCATACGCCCATGAAGCTCCAGGATCCCATGAAGACGGTCCGGGCGCTGGTGGGCGAGGGCGTGGACAAGAGCGATCGCTGCTGCGGCGAGTCGGGGACGCTGGCGGTGACCCGTCCCGACATTTCCACGCAGATCCGCTTTCGCAAGGAAGAAGAACTGCGCAAGGGCGCGGACAAGCTGCGCGCCGACGGTTTCCAGGGCGAGGTCAAGGTGCTGACCTCCTGTCCGTCGTGCCTGCAGGGGCTCAGCCGCTACAACGACGACGCGAGCCTGGACGCGGACTACATCGTGGTCGAGATCGCCCGTCACGTACTGGGGCAGCAATGGATGGAGGATTACGTCAGGCGCGCCAACGACGGCGGCATCGAGCGGGTCCTGTTGTAGGTCCGGCCTTGGGAGCGGGCGCGCGGGCACGGAGGGGCTGTCCATGAGAGAGCATCCGCTGTTGCCGCTGACGCCCGAGCCCGCCGGCGATGCCTCGCTCGAGGATTTCAGGATCTCCCAGCCGCTGGAGGTCCTGACGCTGCTTGGACGCATGGTCGAGCAGACCGAAGTCGTGGCCCTGGCCGCCGCCGATGGGGTGTCCTGCCTGTCGGCCATCGACGGCGTGGACCGTGGCAGGCGTCTGTTGTGGTTGTTCGGCACCGCCGGCGATGCCTGCCTGCGTAGCCTGCTCGCTGCCCCGTGGGTGGTGGCCGTCGGCTACCTGGACCACGTCAAGATCCAGTTCCGCGTCCAGAACCTGCAATGGCTGCCCGGCGCCGAAGGCAGCCGCCTGGCCTGCCTGTTGCCGCTGGAGCTGTATCGTTTCCAGCGGCGTTCGTACTTCCGTGTCCGCCCGGCCACGCACCCGGTTCCGGTGGTGCGGGCGCGCACGGGCCGGGCCGATTCCCCCATCGAGCTGGAAGTCATCGATATCAGCATGACCGGGGTCGGATTGCTATTGCGGCCGGGCAGCCCGCGATTTCCGGTGGGGGCGCGGCTGCCGCGCGCGACGCTGGTATTGGGTCCGGCGACACGGCTGGGGGTGGATCTGAAGGTGATGCACGTCACGCCGCGCCGGGAGCCGGGGCAGGGCCATCACATGGGCTGCACCCTGGATGGCCTGGACGAGGACGGCCTGCTGGCCTTGCAGCACTTCATCAGCCAGGCGCATCTGCGCCAGGGCGGTTCGTCATAGCCAACGAGGTGTTCCCGAAATGAGTTCCTCTCCCGATTCCTGCCCCCTTTGCGCCGCCGACGGCGCGCCGGCCCTCTGGCACAACGACCGGCTGCGCGTGATTGCCGTCGACGATGCGGACTACCCGGGCTACGTGCGCGTCATATGGCGCACCCACGTCGCGGAAATGACCGACCTCGACGACGAGGACCGGCTGCACATGATGCGGGTGGTGCTGGAGGTCGAAGCCGTCATGCGCGACCACATGCAACCGGACAAGGTCAACCTGGCCGCGCTGGGGAACATGGTGCCCCACCTGCATTGGCATGTCATTCCCCGCTGGCGCGGCGATCGCCATTTCCCGGACGCACTCTGGGCAGCGCCCCGGGTGGCGCCCGGCGCCGAGTCCGACACGTTCCGCGAGCGGGCGCGGGCGGCGGCGCAGCGCGTGCCGGAGTTCCACCGCCGCCTGCGGGAGCGCCTGTCCGCGCGTTTTCTGCCCGCGCTATAGCAGGTCGCAGCGCACCGTCATCGGCAGCGCGCGCAACGCGTCCATCAGCGCCGCGTCCGCCTGGTTGCCGATGTCGGTCAGCACATAGCCGATCGGACCCTTGGTCTGCAACTGCTGGCTGCAGATGTTGATCTTGCGTTCGGCGAAGACCGCGTTGAGCATGGCCAGCGCCCCCGGTTCGTTGCGGTGCACGTGCAGGATGCGCGAGGTGCCCGCCAGGTCCTGGTGGGACAGCTCGGGGAAGTTGACCGCGCCCTTGGTCGTGCCGCCCTGGATGAAGCGCACGAGTTTCTCGGCCACTTCCTTGCCGATGTTTTCCTGCGATTCGACCGTGCTGCCGCCGATGTGCGGCGTCAGGATGACGTTGGGCAGGCCGATGAGCGGGCTCTTGAGCGGTTCGTCCACGCTCTTGGGTTCGACCGGGAAGACGTCCAGCGCCGCGCCGCGCAGCAGGCCGGCATCGAGCGCGGCCCGCAGCGCGTCGATGTCGACCACGGTGCCGCGCGAGGCGTTGATCAGGATGGCGCCGCGCTTCATCTGCGACAGCGTGGCCTCGTTGATGACGTTCTCGGTGGAGCGGCCGCCGGGCACGTGCAGGGTGACGACGTCGGCCTCGGCCAGCAGCGCGGACAGGTCGGGGTAGGCGCGGGCGTTGCCCAGGGGCAGCTTGGCTTCGACGTCGTGGAAGATGACGCGCATGCCGAGGGCCTCGGCCAGGATGCCGACCTGCGAGCCGATGTTGCCGTAGCCGATGATGCCCAGGGTCTTGCCGCGGGCCTCGTAGGCGCCGGTCGCGCTCTTGTCCCAGTGGCCCTGGTGCACGCGCAGGTTCTTCTCGGGGATGCGGCGCAGCAGCAGGATGGCCTCGGCCAGCACCAGTTCGGCCACCGAACGCGTGTTGGAGAACGGCGCGTTGAAGACCGGCACGCCATGCTCCAGCGCGGTGGCCAGGTCGACCTGGTTGGTGCCTATGCAGAAGCAGCCGATGACGCGCAGGTCGGGCAGGCTGTCGATGATGCCCGCATCCAGGTGGGTGCGCGAGCGGATACCGACCACGCTGGCGCCCCGCAGGGCATCGCGCAGCGCGTCGGGCGGCAGGGCGCCGGCGTGGGTGGCGATGTCGCTGTAGCCCGCGGCGGCGAAGACCTCGACCGCGCTGGGATGGATGTTCTCGAGCAAGACGATTTGTGCCATGGGAAGCCGCTCCGGCGGTGATGCAGATGTCCCTATGGTAACGCCAGGCCCGCCGGCGGATGGCCTTGAGCCTACGGGCGTCAGGGGTTCAGGCGTCCGCGCGCGGCGGCGCTCAGATCATCGCGATGCGCGACTCGGGGAAACGCAGGGCGAACGTGCTGCCCTGTCCCAGCTCGCTGGCGATTTCCAGCTCGGCGTCGTGCCGCATGGCGATGTGCTTGGTGATCGCCAGTCCCAGCCCAGTGCCCCCCGATTCGCGCGAGCGGCTGCGGTCCACGCGGTAGAAGCGCTCGGTCAGGCGCGGCAGGTGGTGCGAGGCGATGCCGATGCCGGTGTCCTTGACGGAATAGCGGGCATCGCCGTCGGGTTCGCGCCGCCACCGCACCGTGATGTGGCCGCCTTCGGGTGTGTAGCGCACGGCATTGATCAGCAGGTTGGAGATGGCCGACGAGATTTCCGTGCCGGTGCCCAGGATGTCCAGGCCGCCATCGATCTCGCCGGCGATTTCGTGGCGGCCGCCGGACAGGGCGCGGGCCTGGCTCAGGGCTGTCTCGATCAGGGCAGGCATGTTCACCGGCTGCGGGTCGGTGGTGGGAGACGATTCCAGGGTGGACAGGGTCAGCAGGTCGGCCACGATGGCCTGCATGCGCTGCGCCTGGTCCAGCATCAGCTTCAGGTACTGTTCGCGCTGTTCGTCGCTCAGCGCCTCCGTCGGCAGGTCGCGCAGCGTTTCCAGGAAGCCCGACAGCACCGTGAGCGGCGTGCGCAGTTCGTGCGAGACGTTGGCGACGAAGTCGCGGCGGGTGGTCTCCAGCCGCTCGATCTGCGTCACGTCGCGCGTCAGCAGCATGCGCTGGTGCTTGTT
This sequence comes from Pigmentiphaga sp. MLSB6-MA01, assembly GCF_058793475.1. Lineage (NCBI taxonomy): Bacteria > Pseudomonadati > Pseudomonadota > Betaproteobacteria > Burkholderiales > Alcaligenaceae > Pigmentiphaga > Pigmentiphaga sp. MLSB6-MA01. The sequence continues at coordinate 108,504 of NZ_JBXAFV010000020.1, forward strand.
GTACGAGATGAGCTGCACCATCAGCAGGCGCTCGCCGCCGCCGGGGCTGCGTACCAGCCGTGGCGCGGGCCAGTCCTCCTGGCGTGCGTAGGTCACGAAATCGGGGGCCCGCACCAGGTTCAGCAGGTTCTGGCCGCGGTCGGCCGGCAGGCGCAGGCCCAGGTGCTGGCGCGCGATGCGGTTGCACCAGTCGATGTGGAATTCCTTGTCCAGGGTGACCAGCCCGTCGGGCAGCGCCTGGGCGGCGGCGAAGAAGCCCTGCACGTTCCCTTCCAGCATCGCGAGCTGGCGTTCCTGGTTGCGCAGGTGCCGGTAGATGCGGGCCAGGGCCTCGTCCCATGAGCCGGCCGAGGGCGGCGGCGGCCGCTGCAGGTCGGTGGTCCAGCGCGTGACGCGCGAGAGTTGCCAGATATGCCAGACCAGCAACGTACCCAGGCCGAAACTGAAGACGGCCCAGCCGAAGCTGCCCGTGATCGGCCGTGTAAGGGCCGCCAGGCCGGCCCACAAGAGGACGACGATGAGGTTGCGTATCCAGACCATGGAGCGAATTGTCGCATTGCCCGGAGCCCGGACCCTGCCGTCTTTTATGGTTTTTTGTGAATTTTCCAGGGCACGGCGGATCCGGCTCCGCCGGTCCGCCCGTGCCGCCCCCTGGGGGGCGCGCGTCAGCGCGTAGGGGGGTCAGACTACAGGATGAGCGGTGAACCGGTAGCCGCTGCCGCGCACGGTCTCCACGTGGCCGTCGTGCTTGCTGGGCTCCAGGGCCTTGCGCAGGCGCCGGATGTGCACGTCGACCGTGCGCTCCTCGACGAAGACGTGGTCGCCCCACACCTGGTCCAGCAGTTGCGAACGCGAGAATACGCGCTCGGGGTGGGTCATGAAAAAATGCAGCAGCCGGAATTCGGTGGGGCCGATGTTCAGGGTCATGCCGTTGCCATTGAGCCGGTGGGTGACCGGATCCAGCCGCAGCCCGGCGACGTCGATCAGGTCGTCGGTGAGCTGGGGCGCGCGGCGCCGCAGGACGGCCTTGATGCGGGCCATCAGCTCCTTGGGCGAGAACGGCTTGGTGATGTAATCATCGGCGCCGGCCTCCAGGCCGTCGACCTTGTCCTGCTCGGCGCCCTTGGCGGTGAGCATGATGATGGGAACGGCCTTGGTGCGCTCCTCGGTCCGCAGCTTGCGGGCCAGCGCCACGCCCGAGGTGCCGGGCAGCATCCAGTCGAGCAGGATCAGGTCGGGGAGTTCCGCCCGGATCAAGGTCTGGGCCTGTTCGGCATCGGCCGCGCGCAGGACCTTGTGGCCCGCGAAGGACAGGTTGACCGACACCAGTTCCTGGATGGCCGGTTCGTCTTCGACGACTAGAATAGTGCTGGACATGGGTATGCCGGATGGGTTGCTGAAGCATGTCCATAGTATGGCGGTATTGTTTCAGGTATGTGACATGAACCGGCCCCCGGGCGGCGCGCCGGCACGGCGGCGGCGTCCATCGGCTACCATGGAGTCCTGACGCGAGAACAACATGGCCGGCCTGGACAAGAATACCCCCCTTCCCACCAATATCGTCGTGCATCGGCAGTCCAGGACACTGGAGGTCGCCTTCGACGACGGCAGCAACTTCCGCCTGCCTTTCGAGCTGTTGCGTGTCTACAGTCCCTCGGCCGAGGTCCGGGGCCACGGACCGGGCCAGGAGACGCTGCAGGTAGGCAAGCGCGACGTGGATCTGGTCTCGCTGGAACCGGTGGGCAACTACGGGGTCCAGCCGACGTTCTCCGATGGTCATTCGACCGGAATCTACTCCTGGGACATCCTTCACGCGCTGGGCCGCGACCAGGACCGCCTGTGGGCGGATTATCTAGCCGCGCTGGAAGCGGCGGGCGCCTCGCGGGATCCGGAGCCCCGGGACGGGATGGCAACAACCGAAGTACGCCGTGAAGGTAAGCAATGAGCGATAAGCAGCACTCCCCCGAGCCGACCGGCGGCACGCCGTCGCCGGGTACGACCCATTTCGGTTTCCAGCAGGTGGCCGAGACCGACAAGGCGCGCAAGGTGGCCGAGGTCTTCCACTCGGTGGCCGCGCGCTACGACGTCATGAACGATCTGATGTCCGGCGGCCTGCACCGCGCCTGGAAGGTCTTCACCGTGGCCCGCGCCGGCGTGCGTCCGGGCATGAAGGTGCTGGACATCGCGGGCGGCACCGGCGACCTGGCCAAGGCCTTCGCCCGGCGTGCCGGACCCACCGGCGAGGTCTGGCTGACCGACATCAACGATTCCATGCTGCGGGTGGGGCGGGACCGGATGCTGGACGCGGGGCTGATGATGCCCACCGCCGTCTGCGACGCCGAGAAGCTGCCGTTCCCGGACGGCTATTTCGATCGCGTTTCGGTGGCGTTCGGGTTGCGCAACATGACCCACAAGGACCGGGCCCTGGCCGAGATGACGCGGGTGCTGCGGCCGGGCGGCAAGCTGCTGGTGCTGGAATTCTCCCGGGTCGCCAAGCCGCTGCGGGCGGCCTACGACTGGTATTCGTTCAATATCCTGCCCTGGCTGGGGCGCAAGGTGGCCCAGGACGAGGCCAGCTACCGCTATCTGGCCGAATCCATACGCATGCACCCGGACCAGGCCACCCTGGCCGGCATGCTGGAACAGGCGGGCCTGGCGCGTGTCCAGTATTTCAATTTGACCGCCGGGGTGGTCGCCCTGCACGAGGGCGTGCGGCTGTAGCGCCTCTGTTTCAAATTCCTTCGAAAATCCGGGGCGTCCCGACTGGCGATTTGCGCCATAGTCCGTTAAATTTCAGCTAATTGTCAGGAAAGGCTGCTACGACCGCCCGTCTGCGGGGGCGGCGCGGCGCCGGGCATCCCCACCTGGCAGCAATGGCGCCCGCGTTGTCCCGGCAGACCCGGCATCGGGGCCGGCAGCGCGGCGCCACGACATTGATTACAGGAGAATCCACACAATGTCCCGACGTTTTTTTTCCAGGTTCATCCCGGCTCTGGTCATCGCCGTATCGACCGTAGCCATGTTGGGCGTCTCGCATGACGCCCTGGCCAAGCGCCTGGGCGGGGGCGGCAGCATGGGCCGCCAGTCCAGCAACGTGACGCAGCGGCAGGCCATGCCGCCCGCGCGCACGCCCCAGCAGAACCAGCAGGCCGCGCCGTCGGCGGCGCCCGCCGCCGCCGGGGCCGCCGCGGGCGCCACCGCCGCGCGCAGCGGCATGTCGCGCTGGCTGGGCCCCATCGCCGGCATCGCCGCCGGCCTGGGCCTGGCGGCCCTGCTGTCGCATTTCGGCCTGGGCGGGGCCGCGGCCGAGTTCATCGGCAGCATGCTGCTCATCGCGCTGGCGATCTTCGCCGTGCTGTTCATCGTCCGTCGCCTGCGCGGCGGCGGCCAGCAGCCGGCGCTCCAGGGCGCGGGCAACAGCCGCTTCCAGCAACCGCGCAACGAGCCGCCCGCCACCATGGCGCGCGCATCGGCGGCGCCGGTGTCCGCCGCTCCGGCGGCCGTACCCGCCGCCTCCGCGGCTGCCGCGGCTGCCGCGGGCGCTGCTCCCACCGGCGAGTGGGGCATCCCCAGCGATTTCGACACCGCGAATTTCCTCAGCCATGCGAAGAACAACTTCGTGCAATTGCAAGGCGTCTGGGACCGCGGCGACGTGAACGAGCTGCGTGACCGGGTCACCGACGACCTGCTGGCCGAACTCAGCCAGCAGATCGGCCAGCGCCAGGGCCAGAACGTGACCGAGGTGGTGCTGCTGAACGCCGAGCTGCTCGGCATCGAGACCGTCTCCGACGGCCACCTCGCCAGTGTCCGCTTCTCCGGCATGCTGCGCGAGGCGCCGGGCACGGAAGCCTTCCGATTCGAGGAAATCTGGAACCTGTTCAAGCCGAACGATGGCGGCTGGCTGCTGGCTGGCGTGCAGCAGATCCCGGTACAGGAGCACAACCGGTAACGCCCTGGCGCGCCACCCGGTAAACTTGCGGGGTCGAACCCCGTGGAACGCCCGTCCCCGGACGGGCGTTTTTCATTGCCGGGCCGCCCCAGGATGAAAACGCCCCCTGGTGGGGGGCCGCGCCGCCGCGAAGCGGCAAGCCAGGGGGCGTTTTTCGTTGGCAGGCCGGATTGCCGGCCGGTTTTCCTGACAGGTTTGTCTTCCATCCTATGTCCGTGTCCCTGCCGTACCCTTCCGCCGCCGCCATCCGGGCGCTCGACACGCTGCTGGTGCGCGAGCCCTGGGCCCGCGAGCGGCTGCGCCAGCATGCCGGCAAGACTGCCTGCCTGGCCGCCGGCTCCCTGCGCATGGCGCTGACGATCACTCCGCATGGCCTGGTCGAGGCCGCCGCCGCCGAAGCCGTGCCCGACGTGACCCTGACCGTGGATGGCGGCAGGTTGCCGGAACTGCTGTCGGGCGACGCCGCCCGCCGGATGGCGGCGGTGCGCATCGAGGGCGACGCGGCGCTGGCCCACGTGCTGGGAGACCTGGCGCGGGATCTGCGCTGGGACGTGGAGGAGGACCTGGCCGGGATCGTCGGGGACATCCCCGCGGCCCGCCTGGTCCGCACGGCCCGGGGGGTGGCGGGCGGGCTGCGCGCCGGCGCCTGGCGGCTGGCCGAGAACGTGGCGGAGTACCTGACCGAGGAAAGCGGGGCCGTCGCGTCCGCGCATGCCCTGCAAGCCTGGGGGAGCGAGGTGCGGCGCCTGCGCGACGATGCCGAGCGCGCGGGCAAGCGGGTGGAGCACCTGCGCGACAGGCTGGCCCGGTTCGAAGCCCGTCCGGGCGCGGAGGGCTAGGACATGTTCACCTTCCTGCGCCTGATCCGCATCATGTTCGTCAGCTTTCGCTACGGCCTGGACGAACTCGTGATTTCCGGCATCCGGCATCCCTGGACCGAGCGCCTGCTGGTCGTGATGCGGCTGGGCCGCAAGCTGCACGCGCCGCGCGGCGAGCGGCTGCGCCTCGCGCTGGAGACGCTCGGCCCCATCTTCGTCAAGTTCGGCCAGGTGTTGTCGACGCGGCGCGACCTGATCCCGGCGGACATCGCCGACGAACTGGCGCGCCTGCAGGACCGCGTGCCGCCGTTCCCTTCCGAAGTGGCCATCGCCAGCATCAGGAAGGAGCTGGGCCGGCATCCGGACGTGTTGTTTGCGAGTTTCGAGCGCGAGCCGGTGGCCTCGGCCTCGATCGCGCAGGTGCATTTCGCGGTGCTCAAGGACGGCCGGGAGGTGGCCGTGAAGGTCCTGCGGCCCAACATGGCGCCGGTGATCGACAAGGACCTGCGGCTGCTGCGGGCGGCGGCGACGCTGATCGAGAAGATCTCGGCCGACGGACGGCGCCTGAAGCCGCGCGAGGTGGTGGCCGAGTTCGACAAATACCTGCACGACGAACTCGACCTGCTGCGCGAGGCGGCCAACTGCAGCCAGTTGCGCCGCAACTTCGCACCCGACGGGCCGCGCGGCGACCTGCTGATCGTGCCGGAAGTGATGTGGGACTATTGCTCGTCGTCCATCTTCACGATGGAGCGCATGCGCGGCATTCCCGTCAATCACACCGCGCGGCTGGTCGAGGCCGGCGTGGACCTGAAGAAGCTGGCAAGGGACGGCGTGGAGATCTGCTTCACCCAGATGTTCGCGGACGGCTTCTTCCACGCGGACATGCACCCGGGCAACATCTACGTGTCGGACGATCCGCGCACGCTGGGGCGCTACATCGCGCTTGATTTCGGCATCGTCGGCTCGCTGTCCGAGTTCGACAAGAACTACCTGGCGCAGAACTTCCTGGCGTTCTTCCGGCGCGACTATCGCCAGGTCGCGCGCCTGCACATCGAGTCCGGCTGGGTGCCGCCCGGCACGCGCGAGGAAGAACTGGAAGGCGCGATCCGGGCCTGCTGCGAGCCTTATTTCGACCGGCCCCTGGCCGAGATCTCGCTGGGGCAGGTGCTGCTGCGCCTGTTCCAGACCTCGCGCCGCTTCAACGTCGAGATCCAGCCGCAACTGGTGCTGCTGCAGAAGACGCTGCTCAACGTCGAAGGGCTGGGGCGCGAGCTGGACCCGTCGCTGGACCTGTGGAAGACGGCCAAGCCTTACCTGGAACGCTGGATGAACGAGCGCGTCGGCTGGGCGGCGCTGCGCAACAACCTGCGGCGCGAATCGCAGCAGTGGGCGCAGATGCTGCCTGAGTTGCCGCGCCTGGTGCATCATCAACTGGCCCGGCCGGACCGTTCCGCCGACACGCTGGCCGAATTGCAGCGCCTGCGGGCCGCCCAGCAGCAGACCAATCGCCTGATGGCGGTGATCGCCGGCGTGCTGGCGGTGGGCGTGGCCGTGGCGCTGTGGGCGGTCGTCCGCTAGGGTTGTTCCTGGCTCCGGATTTTCCGAAGGCTGGATCCGCGTAATCCGCATTTCCAGCCGGCGCGGCTTGCGGCAGCATGGCGCCATGGACTCTCTGCTCTCGATGTATTCCGTGGCCAGTTGGCCCCTGATTCTTCTTATCCTCGGCACCTTCTTCGTGGCCGGCGCCGTCAAGGGCGTCATCGGCCTGGGGCTGCCCACCGTCGCCATGGGGCTGCTGGGCCTGGCCATGGTTCCGGCGCAGGCCGCGGCGCTGCTCGTGGTGCCGTCCATGGTGACCAACGTCTGGCAACTGGCCGCCGGCGGGCGGTTCCTGCATCTGGCGAAACGCCTGTGGCCCCTGCTGGCGGGGGTCGTGGCGGGGACCTGGCTGACGGCGGCGCTGGCCGGCACGGGATCGCAGCCCTGGGCGGTCCGGGCGCTGGGCGTGGCCCTGGTGTTGTACGCGGCCTTCGGCCTGACGGCTGTCCAACTGCGCGTGCCGCCCGGCGCCGAACGCAGGCTGGGGGCGTTGGCCGGCCTGGCGACGGGCGCGGTGACGGCTGCCACGGGCGTGTTCGTGATCCCCGCCGTGCCCTATCTGCAGGCGCTGGGCCTGGCCAGGGACGAACTGGTGCAGGCGCTGGGGATGGCCTTCACGGTCTCGACGCTGGCGCTGGCCGTGGCGCTGGCCCGGGGCGGCGCCCTGGGCTACCAACAGATGGCCGCGTCCCTGGTGGCCCTGGTGCCGGCCATGGCGGGCATGTGGGCGGGCCAGCATCTGCGCCGCCGCATCAGCCCCGCGGCGTTCCGCCGGGGGTTTTTCGCGGGGCTCGGCCTGTTGGGCCTGTATCTCTGTTTCTGACCGCCTGCGGAAGCGTTCCGGGCCCCACCGTGGTGCGGGCCCGGCGCCCCTGCCCGCACATCAATGGACCTGTTCCGGCGGCCCTGGAAAGCCCTCGCCCGCTGTGCGATACTCGCGCGGTTTTGGCTTTTTTCCCCGGGTGGGCTCGGCATCATGGTGTTCTGGTTCGTCTTGCTCTACCTGCTGGTTTCCATCTGCATAGGCGTGGTCGCCGCCCGCCGGGTGTCGAACTCGACTGACTATGCGGTGGCCGGCCGGTCGCTGCCCCTGTTCATCGTGGTTGCCACGACCTTCGCCACCTGGTTCGGCTCCGAGGCCGTGCTGGGCGTGTCGGCCGTGTTCGTGCGGGAAGGGTTGGGGGGCGTGGTCGAGGATCCGTTCGGCGCGTCGATGTGCCTGGTGCTGGTGGGCGTGTTCTTCGCCGCGCGGCTCTACCGGCACAACCTGCTGACGCTGGGCGACTACTACCGCGAACGCTACGGCCCCATCGTCGAGGTCATCATGAGCCTGGCGATCATCATCTCGTACCTGGGGTGGGTGGCCGCGCAGGTCAAGGCGTTGGGACTGGTGTTCCACATGCTCGATCCGGGGGTGTTCTCGCAGACCCATGGCATGATCATCGGCACGCTGATCGTGATGACCTATACGTTGTTCGGCGGCATGTGGTCGGTCGCGCTGACCGATTTCTTCCAGATGATCGTGATCGTGGCCGGGCTCTTCACCATCGCCTATTTCGCCACCGACCTCGCCGGCGGCGTGGGCGTGATCGTGCACGAGGCGACCAGCCGCGACCTGCTCAATTTCCTGCCGCCCGCCACGACCCACGATGTGTTGTTCTTCTTCGCCGCGCTGGTCACGATGATGCTGGGCTCGATCCCCCAGCAGGACGTCTACCAGCGCGTGATGTCGTCCAAGGACGTGGACACGGCCCGGCGCGGTCCGGTCATCGGCGGGCTGCTCTACCTGGTGTTCGCCTGCATCCCCATGTACATCGGCGTGGCCGCTTTCAGCGTGATGCCCGAGACGGTCGGGTCGCTCATGCAGGAGGATCCACAGAAGATCCTGCCCACCTTCATTCTCCAGCGCATGCCCACGGTGGCGCAGGTATTCTTCTTCGGCGCGCTGCTGTCGGCCATCATGTCGACCGCCTCGGCCACGCTGCTGGCGCCGTCCACCACCTTCGCCGAGAACATCCTGCGCCATTTCCTGCCGGGCATGTCGGACAAGCATTTCCTGCGCGCGATGCGCGTCTCCGTGGTGCTGTTCGGACTGTGCGTGCTGACGTTCGCGCTGAACACGTCCGACAGCATCTACGAGATGGTGGCGGGCGCCTATATCGTCACGCTGGTCGGGGCTTTCGTGCCGCTGCTGATGGGTTTGTACTGGCGGCGCGCGACCACCCAGGGCGCGCTGCTGTCGTCGGTGATGGGGGTGGCGGCCTGGTTGCTGGTCAGGGCTTTTGCCGCGGAAGATTTTCCGCCACAATTGGCGGGACTGCTGGCGGGTTTCGTCGGCATCTGGGCCGGCAGCCTGCTTCCCCAAGTCGTGCGGTCGCGCGTCCGGCCCGCGCTGCATCCGGTCCTGTAAACGCCTGTTACAGGCGCGTCCTGCGCCACGCCCGGCCGGATCCGGAGGGAATGTGTCACGCGGGGGTAAGACTCCCGCTATATCCTTCGCCGACTTCCGGCGACTTGGAACGCCCAAGCTGCCGGCTTCCATACAAGGGCCCATCATGCTGTACCCGGAACTATTCAAATCCCTGGAGTCCGTGCGCTGGGACATGGGAAAGGACGTGCCGTGGGATCAGTTCGACGCCAGTCTGCTGACCGACGAGCAGGCGCATACGATCAAGATGAACGCGATCACCGAGTGGTCGGCGCTGCCGGCCACCGAGATGTTCCTGCGCGACAACCGCGGGGACAGCGACTTCAGCGCCTTCATGTCGATCTGGTTCTATGAAGAGCAGAAGCATTCGCTGGTGCTGCAGGAATATCTGCGGCGCTTCCGTCCCGACATGCTGCCGACCGAGGACGAACTGCACCATGTGCGTTTCGAGTTCGACACCGCGCCTGCCCTCGAAACCCTGACGCTGCATTTCTGCGGCGAAATCCGGCTCAACCATTGGTACCGCCGCGCCGCGCAGTGGCACAGCGAGCCGGTCATCAAGGCCATCTACAAACTCATCGCGCAGGACGAGGCCCGCCATGCCGGGGCCTACCTGCGCTACATGAGGCGGGCGCTGACCGAGCGGGGCAAGGAGCTGGCCGACCAGGCGCGGGCCGCCTTTGCCAAGATAGGCGTGTTGATGGCGTCGGCCAAGCGCACCTCGCAGGCGCTGCACCCGACCAACCTGCACGTCAACAAGAGCCTGTTTCCCAATGACACCGTGCAATCCCGGCTGCCCGAGCCGGGCTGGCTCGACCGCTGGCTGGACGACCAGATCCAGTTCGACCGGGAGTGGGAGGGCAAGGTGGCCGACCGCATCCTGCACAACATGTCGACCCTGCTGGGCCGCAGCTTCGCGACCGTGCAGGACCTCAACCGCTACCGCAAGGAACTGGCCGCCGGTTGAGGCCCGCCGGGCCAGGGTTGTCGACCAGCCCGCCAGAGCCATGTCCCGGCAAAGCCGCCAGCGCAAACTGAACCGGCCGCCCGCCCGGTAGGGCGGCGGCCGGAGAAAGGCTGCCGGGGCGGGGCCCCGGCAGGGGCGCCAGGCGGTCAGCCGAGCTGCACGGGCACGAAGATCTTGGCGTCGCCACGCTGCACGAGCAGCGCCACGTTCTTGCCCGATTTCGCGACCAGCGAGCGTACCTGTTCGACACTCTGCACCGGGACGCCGTTCAGCGACAGCAGCAGGTCCCCGGGTTCGATGCCGGCCTGTTCGGCCGGACCGCCCACCTGCTCGACCACCAGTCCACCGCTGCCGCCCACGGCCATCTGTTCCTGCGGGGTCAGCGGACGCAGCGCCAGGCCCAGCCGGCCGTGCGCGGCGCCGCCGCGCGTATCGGCGCTGGCCGTGGCTTCGGCCTTGGCGCTGCCCAGCTTGGCGACGATGTCGTGCGGCGAGCCATTGCGCCATACCTCCAGCTTGACCTCCTGTCCCGGCGTGGCCAGGCTGATCACCGCGGGCAGGTCGCCCGAGGCCACCACGGGCTTGCCGTCGATCTTGCGGATGATGTCGCCGGACTTCAGGCCGGCCTTGTCCGCGGGGCTGTTCTTTTCCACGCTGGCGACCAGCGCGCCGGTGGGGGAGTCCAGCTTGAACGAGTCGGCCAGCGCCTGGTTGACCTCCTGGATGGTGACGCCCAGGCGGGCGTGGTGAACCTCGCCATGCGCGACGATCTGGTCCTTGACCTTGGCCGCCACGTCGATCGGGATGGCGAACGACAGGCCTTGATAGCCGCCGGTCTGGCTGTAGATCTGCGAGTTGATGCCGACCACTTCGCCGCGCGAGTTGAACAGCGGCCCGCCCGAGTTGCCCGGGTTGACGGCGGCATCGGTCTGGATGAACGGCACCGAGCCGTCGTTGGGCAGCGAGCGGCCCTTGGCGCTGACCACGCCCGCCGTCACCGTGTTCTCCAGGCCGTAGGGCGAGCCGATGGCCAGCACCCATTCGCCTACGCGCAGGTCGTTGGGATTGCCCACGACCACCACCGGCAGGTTGCGGGCGTCGATCTTCAGCACGGCGACGTCGGTCTGCGGATCCGAACCCAGCACCTTGGCGCGGAATTCGCGCCGGTCGGTCAGCTTGACGGTGACTTCCTTGGCGTCCTTCACCACGTGGGCGTTGGTCAGGATGATGCCGTCGGAACTGACGATGAAGCCGGAGCCCTGGCCGCGCATCGGCACGCTATGCGTGCCGCCGCCACCCCCGCCGGGATAGCCGGGGAAGCCGCGGAAGAACTGGGCGAACGGATCGCCTTCGTCGTCAGAGACCTTGGTGGTGCCGGTCACGCTGATGTTGACCACGGCCGGGCCGTAGCGCTGCGTGATCTGCGAGAAATCGGGAGGTGTCACCGAGCCCACGGGCGCGGCCGCCAGCGTGCTTGCGGCGGAGACCGGCACGGCTTGCGTGGTGGAGGCGCGCTGGAACGCGGTGGCGCCGGCGGCGCCGAACACGCCGGCGGCAACCAGCACCACGGCCAGGTGCGAAGCGGAGAATTTGCGGGTGTTCATGGTGGGCTCCTGTGCCAGGTGATGAGACATGGCGTCATGGTGGAGCGGTTGTCTTAAATGGAACTTAAGACCCCCCCCCTACGCGCTGACGCGCGCCCCCCAGGGGGCGAAACCGGCGGACCGGCAAAGCCGGATCCGCGGTTTCCTG
>NZ_JBXAFV010000021.1:0-95642 GCF_058793475.1 Pigmentiphaga sp. MLSB6-MA01
CGGCGGCTCCGAATGCGCCCCGCCCGCCCCCCGGCCCCGGCACCCCGGACAAGACCTGCACCGTTGGTCACCTAGCCTCGTGAATGCCAGTACGGTTGTCTTGGTCGATCAGATAAAAACCCCTCGCCGTCTCTGGACCTGCGATCGTCACTCATCACCGTCGGTAGTCCTTGACCGGTGGGGTGGGGTGGCCCGCGGTGGGGCGCATTCGGAGCCAACTCCGGGAAGTCCCGCTCAGCGGGACCAGCTTCGCTGCGCCCCGCCGCGGGCCGCCCCACCCCACCGGTCAAGGACGGTTCAAGAACCCGATCCCAGACATTCATGAATGTCGATGCAGCCTAGAACAGGCCGAGCAGGGCCGCCAGCCCCAGACAGGCGAAGATGGCCGCCGCGATGCCATGCACCAGGCGCACCGGCAACCTGTGGGCCAGCTTGTCGCCCAGCAACACCGCGGGGACATTGGCGATCAGCATGCCCAGGGTGGTGCCGGCCACCACGGCGTAGTACGCATGGAACTGCGCGACCAGCGCCACGGTCGCGACCTGTGTCTTGTCGCCCATCTCAGCCAGGAAGAACGCCACGACCGTGGTGCCGAACACGCCCAGCCTGAGCTTGCCCGTCCCGGCGTCGTCCAGTTTGTCGGGAACGAGCATCCAGGCCGCCATGGCGATGAAGGAGACGCCCAGGATCCAGCGCAGCGCGTCGGGACCGATGACTTGCGTCAGCCATGCGCCGACGGCGCCGGCCAGGGCGTGATTGACGATGGTCGCGGTGAAGATGCCCAGGATGATGGGCCAGGGCCGCCGCCAGCGGGCGGCCAGGAACAGGGCGAGCAGTTGGGTCTTGTCGCCGATCTCGGCCAGGGCCACGATGCCTGTCGAGACGAGGAAGGCTTCCATGTTTGATACGCGCTCCGGGCCGGACGGTTGACCGAATGATCGTGCAACAGCCCCGGCCCACCGGAAGCTGCACGATCAAAGGTCTTGCCAAGTCCTGGACCGCCTGCGCCATGCCCGTAGGCAAGTATGTTGACGCAGGCCCTTGCACCCGAGGGCAAGGAGGCTACTCCCCAATGACGGGCGAAATTATAGCGCATCTGGCCTGCCCCGCGTCGCACGCCGCATAATAGGCGCTGCTTCACGATGGAAGGCCCGCATGAAGAACCGTTCCTCCGACCAGGACCACCGGAACCCGGCCCGTCCGCTGGCACAGGCCACCGGCGCCTGCCTGGCGGCCGCCGCGCTGCTCTCGCCGGTTGCCCACGCACAGGAAGACTTGCTTCCCATCCCCGTCGGCTTCGTCCACCTGACCGACGTCGCCCAGACCGTGCGGCTCGATATCCGCTACCACGGCAGCGCCAATTTCATGGGCCGGCCCGCCGCCGGCTACGACGCACCCACCTGCATCCTGACCGAACCCGCCGCGCGGCGCCTGCTGGCCGTGCAGCGCGAGATCCGGCCCCTGGGCCTGACGCTCAAGGTCTTCGATTGCTACCGGCCCCAGCGCGCCGTCAGCGACTTCGTTACCTGGACGCGCGACGCCGGCGACCAGAAGACCAAGGCCGACTATTTCCCCGACGTGGACAAAAGCGCGCTGCTCGACCTGGGCTACATCGCCGAACGCTCCGGCCACAGCCGGGGCAGCACGGTCGATCTCACGCTGGCCGCGCAGGACCCCGAGGCCGGCGTCCCCCCACCCGTCCGCGGCCCGCTGCTGGCGGGCGGCGAAGTCGACATGGGAACCCCCTTCGACCTTTTTGATGTAAAGTCGCATACAGACAATCCTGATTTACCCGAGGCTGTCCGGCACAATCGCCAGTTCCTCAAGGAACTGATGACCAGGCACGGTTTTCGCAACCTGCCCGAAGAGTGGTGGCACTACACTCTGGACGAAGAACCGTATCCGGACACCTATTTCAATTTCCCCGTACGCTGATCCGCGCGCCGCGCGCACGGCGCGCGCAGAACAAGAAGATGCCTTCCCTGGACGGACTTACCCCGCCGCGCAAGTACTGGGCCCTGGCAGCCACGATGCTGGCGATGGCGATGACCGTCCTGGAAACCACCATCACCAACGTCGCGCTGCCATCCATCGCGCGGGACCTGGGCGTATCCCCGGCGCAAGCCGTCTGGATCGTCAACACCTACCAGCTCGCCATCGTCGTCGCCCTGCTGCCCTTCTCGTCGCTGGGCGAGATCCTGGGCTACCGGCGGGTGTTCGGCGTGGGCCTGGCGGCCTTCACCATCGCCTCGGCGGGCTGCGCGATGTCGCAGTCGTTCACGATGCTCATCTCCTTCCGCGTATTCCAGGGCCTGGGCGCGGCGGCGGTCATGAGCGTCACGCCGGCGCTGCTGCGCTTCATCTACTCGCAAAAGCAGTTCGGCCGGGCCATCGGCTATAACGCGCTGGTCGTCGCGACCTCGTCCGCCGCCGGACCGATGATCGGGTCGCTGATCCTGTCGGTCGCCTCGTGGCCCTGGCTGTTCGCGGTCAACCTTCCCATCGGCCTGTTCATCCTGTCCATCGGCAGCCGCATGCTGCCCGAGACCGAACTCGCCAAGCGCCCGTTCGATGCGCTCAGCGCCATGCTGAGCGGACTGACCTTCGGCCTGATCGTGGTGGGCGTGGACCGGCTGCTGCACGATTTCACGATGGCGCTCGCGCTGCTGGCCTGCGGCGCGGTCAGCGGACTGGCGCTGGTCCGGCGCGAGCTGACCCAGGCGACGCCGCTGCTACCGCTCGACCTGCTTCGCATCCGTCCATTCGCGTTCTCGGTCGGCGCCTCGGTCTGCGCGTTCTCGGGCCAGACCATTTCCTACATCTCGCTGCCCTTCTACTTCCAGCAGACCCTGGGCCGCAGCCAGTTGGAAATGGGCATGCTGATGGTGCCCTGGCCGCTGGCGGTGGCCATCGCCGCGCCCGTGGCCGGACGCCTGTCGGAGTCCATCGCGCCCTCGATCCTGTGTTCGATAGGCGCCGGGCTCGTCGCCGGCGGCCTCCTGGTCATCTCGCTGCTGCCCGCCAGCACGCCCAACGGCTGGATCATGGCCTGCATGGTGGTCTGCGGCACCGGCTTCGGCATGTTCCAGACCCCCAACAACCGGGTCATGCTGACCGCCGCGCCGTTGCATCGCAGCGGCGGCGCCGGTGGCCTGCAGGCCACCGCGCGACAGTTCGGCATGGCCCTGGGCGCGGCGCTGGTCGCGCTGGCCTTCACCGCCGCCTCGGCGCATGGGCCCACCACCGGCCTCGTGCTGGCCGCCGTGTTCCTGGCCGCGGCCTCCGCCGTCAGCGCGGCGCGGCCCGGCACGCGCGTCTCAGGGTAGTTCCAGCTCGGCCAGCAGCGGCGCGTGGTCGGACAGGCGCGTCCACGGGCGCCCGTACAACACGCTGGCCTGCCTGACCGAGAATCCGCGCTGGTAGATCCGGTCCAGCCTCAGCCACGGGAAGATGGCGGGAAACGTGCGGGGCGGACGCGGCGCCATCAACTCATTGCCCAGGCCGAGCTTGGGCGGCCCCTGGAATCCCGGCCGCAGCCGCCAGGGTGAAGCTTCGCCCCCCCGCAGCACCCGCCCCAACATGCGGACCGAGTCGCGCAGGCGCGGAAGCTCCACGTTGTTGCCCCGCGGCGCGGTCGCGAACACTTCGTGCAGGCCCAGGCGCTCGACCAGGATATCCGACAGCACATTGGTCCAGTCGTTGAAATCCCCGGCGATCAGGATGGGATCCGAGGGCGGCACGATTTCCTCGATGCGCGACACCAGGGCTCCCACCTGGCGCGAGCGGCTGCCCGCGAACAATCCTAGATGGACCACGAAGCAATGCACCTCGTGCGGACCAATGCCCACGCGCGCATGCAGCAGGCCGCGCTGCTCCAGGCGATGATCGGAGATGTCCTGGTTCTGGTGCGACAGGATGGGAAAGCGCGACAGCAGCGCATTGCCGTGGTCGCTGTGCCGGTAGACGGCATTGCGGCCGTAGGCGGCTTCCAGCCGCAGCGCGGCGGCCAGCATCTCGTGCTGCTCGTGCAGGGTGCCGGACCTGTCGTTGCGGCCCTGGACTTCCTGAAGGAAGGCCAGATCCGCGCGGAGCCCATGCAGGCCGAGGCGCAATTCCTGCACGGACTCGCGCTTGCCCAGGGCGGACATGCCCTTGTGGATGTTGTAGCTGACGATACGAACGACTGACATCGTGAGCATCAAGGGAAGACAAGAGATTCATTTTAGTGGATTCGCCGCGCTATCATGAATCGGCAGTTCCCCTCTCCGTAGCAGCCGGCTGTCGCCCACGCTCAGCCGCTACGCTTCGGCAGCCCTTTTCTCATTCAGATCCGGGAATCTTCATGAGCAGCTACAAGATCGGCGTGATCATCGGCAGCCTCCGCAAAGAGTCATTCAACCGCCAACTGGCGCGGGCAGTGACCAAACTGCTGCCGTCCAATTTCCAGACGGCGGAAATCGCCCTCGGGGATCTTCCCCTGTACAACCAGGATCTCGATACCGCGCTGCCTCCGGCCGTCGTCACCTTCAAGCAGCAGGTGGAATCCGCGGACGGCCTGTTGTTCTTCACGCCGGAGTACAACCGATCGTATTCCGGCGTCCTGAAGAACGCGCTGGACTGGGGGTCGCGCCCCTGGGGCAAGACTTCGTGGCCCGGCAAGCCCGCCGGCATCATGGGCGCCTCGCCCGGGCAGGTCGGCACCGCCCTGGCGCAGGAGCATCTGCGCATGGTGCTGTCGGCGCTGGACGTGCCCGTGCTGCCTCAGCCGAGCATCTTCGTGCAATACACGGGCGGACTGGTGGACGCCAACGGCGAAATCACCAACGAAACCAGCGCCAAGTTCATCCAGGGATTCGTGGATCGGTACGTGGCGTGGGTGGGGAAGTTCCCACCCCCTACGCGCTGACGCGCGCCCCCTCAAGGGGGCGGCACTGGCGGACCGGCGGAGCCGGATCCGCGGTGCCCTGGCAAATGCTCGGCTCGCGTGGGGTGGAGTTCTTCCTGGGGAGGAAGGTCAGCGGTTGGGCATGAGGGCGGCGACGGCGACGCCGAGCCAGCCTACGATCATGGCGCCGCCGCCGAAGGGGGCGGTACCCCAGAACAGTTTCATGCCGGCCAGTTGGCGCATGGCCAGGTCCACGGAGAACAACAGCGTGCCGGCGATGATGAGCGCCGCGGCACCGATCAGGACGGTACGGCCGCGCTGGACGTGGGGCACCACGGCGGCCAGGCCGGTGATGGCGGCGGCATGCAGCAGCAGGAACAGCGCGGCGGTGGACAGGATGCCGCCGCCTGTCAGGTGCGTGGCCATGGCGGCCAGCATGACGCCCGCCGCGCCCATCGGTGCGGCGCACCCCAGCAAGACTCGAGAAGATAACAACATGCAGCGCTTCCTTGAAAAATGCCTCCGCGCTTGCCGCTACGCGGCGGCGCTGCCCCCCAGGGGGGCCGTTTTTCATCCTGGGGCGGCCCAGGATGAAAAACCCGCCCGGCCAGGGTCGCGCCGCCCGCGGGCTACTTCGCGAATACCTGGCTCAGGTCGCCAAATGCCTTGAATTCGAGCGCGTTGCCCGAAGGATCCAAAAAGAACATAGTAGCCTGTTCACCCACTTCGCCCTTGAAGCGGACATGGGGTTCGATCACGAACCGCGTGCCGGCCCGGCGCAGCTTCTCGGCCAGGGCCTCCCATTCCTCCATGGGAAGAATGGCGCCGAAGTGGCGCACGGGAACGTCGTCGCCATCGACCGCGCTGGTGTGGCGCGTGCCCGCTTCGCCCGGGGACAGGTGGGCCACGATCTGGTGCCCGTGGAAATTGAAATCGACCCAGGCGTCGGAGCTGCGGCCCTCGGGACAGCCGAGCAGGTCGCCATAGAAAGCCCGTGCCTGCGCCAGGTCGTCGACGGGGAAAGCCAAGTGGAAGAGGGGAATGCCAGCCATGGGGGAAACTCCGGTGCAGGCCCGCCATCCGGGCCCGGGCTATGATTGTATTGAACGAAATTTCCGATACGAAACGAAAATTTCAGGCCCATGTCATCAATATTTTCTATTAGCTTCGCGCCGTGCCCATGGTGATCCGCTACCTGCAAACCTTCGTGGCCGCCGCCCGGACCTCGTCGTTCTCGGCCGCGGGCGCGCGGCTGGGGCTGACCCAGTCGGCCGTCAGCACGCAGATCAAGCGCCTGGAGGAAGACCTGGGCTGCCTGCTGTTCGACCGGGCGGGCAAGTCGGTCCGCCTGAGCGAGCGCGGGCGCCAACTGCTGCCCGAGGCGGAACATATCGTGCAACGCTACCAGGCCATGCGCGGCGCCGGCCGGCAGCCAGCGCCCATGGCGATCGCCTTGGGCGCGATCTCCACGGCCCAGACGGGGCTGCTGCCCGGCGCGCTGCGTCGCTTCCGGCAGTCCCGCCCCGCCGCGCACGTCAACGTGGTGCCGGGCATGTCCTCGCAGCTCCTGACGCAGGTGGACGAACAGGAACTGGACCTGGCCGTGCTCATCAAACCCAACCTGAACCTGCCGCGCCACCTGAAGTGGACGCCGCTGATGCGCGAACGCTATGTCGGCATCGCGCCGCGCGGAACACGGGGCGACTGGCCGGCGGTCGCGGCGGCGCTGCCTTTCATCCGCTACAACCGCAAATCGCATGGCGGGCATCTGGTCGACCAGTTCCTGCGCCGTCTCCCGGCCGGGGTGGACGAGTTCATGGAGCTGGACGAGCCGGACGTCATCCTGCGAATGGTGCGCGCGGGGCTGGGCTGCGCCGTCATCCCGGGCACGCTGGTGGATGCGGCCGGAGATCGGCAGGTACGCATCATCGAGCTGCCCGGCCCCCCCTTCTTCCGTGAAATAGGCGTGGTTGCGCATCCCCGCGAGCGCAATGAAGCCGTGCTGGCATCGCTGGTCGAAAACATGCGGGAGCAGGCGGTCGAGCTGGAAACACGGACCTGACGCGGCCCGCCCCGCCCGCCGGGGCCCATATGGGAGCGAGGGAAGCGGCATGGCGCCTTGTTCGCCGCGCGGGCGCCGTGCTACGGTTTTCGCACGCCCCGATGTATTCCTTCCCCAGGAGACCGCTCATGACACGCACCTCCATCATGCCCTGCCTGGTCTACCGCGACGCCCCCGCCGCCATCGACTGGCTCTGCCGGGCCTTCGGCTTTGCCCAGCACCTGGTGGTGCCGGGCGATGGCGGCACGATTACCCACGCCCAGCTCACCCTGGGAGACGGCATGATCATGCTCGGCTCCGGGACGAGCGAATTCATGCGCCAGCTCACCGCCCTGCCGGCCGACATCGGCGGCCGGCAGACCCAGACCCCCTACGTCGTCGTCGCCGATCCCGAGGCGCACTACGCCGCCGCCATCAAGGCCGGGGCACGGATCGTGCGCCCCATCCAGGAGGAAGACTACGGCGGCAAGGGTTATACGCTCGCGGATCCCGAAGGCTACGTCTGGCACTTCGGCAGCTACGATCCGTGGCAGGACTCGGAACTCAACCCTCCGTAGTCCCCCCGCTTCCTCGGCCCGCCACGCGGCGCGACAGGAGCACGGCCAGCGCGGGAGCCGCGGCGAAGGCGCCGAACAGCCAGAGCGCGGCGCTTTGGGCACCGGACTGGCCGCCCGGATCGGCCAGTCCGGCCGCATTCGCCACCATGCCCGCCAGCGCCGAGGCCAGCGCCATCGCATACAGCTGCGCCGTCGTGATGGACGCCGAAGCCAGATTCTCCTCCCCCGGCGGCGCCGCGACGAACAGCCGGGTCAGGAGATGCGGCCAGCCCACGCCTATGCCCAGGCCCACGCCCGCCAGCGCCAGGCAGTACAGCGCCAGGCCGGGCGCGCCCTCCAGCCACCCCGCGCGCGGCGTCAGGATCGCCAGCGCCACCAGCGCCGCCAGGCTGATCCACGGACCGGCCCGCACCATCCGGTCGGCCGAGGCGCCGCGCCGGCCAGCGCTGCCCACCGAGCCCAGCGTCCACCCGCCGGCCATGACGGCGGTCAGGTAGCCGGCGGCGAGGGGCGTCATGCCGTGGATGACCTGCAGGAAATAGGGCACGAAGATCTCGGTGGTGATACCGACCACCAGCAGGCTCATCAACGCATACAGGACTCCCAGCCGGGTCGACAGCGAGTACGCGCCCGTCGGCAGCAGCCGCGCGGCGGCGCGCCGGTCGATCGCCGCGATGCCCACGGCCAGCAGCCCCCCCGTCGCGACGCCCGCGAGGTTCCAGGCGGCACTCGGCGCAAGGCCGCCCAGGGACACGGCCAGCACCGACACGACCAGCAAGCCGATGGTCGCGTAGGGCGGACGCATGCGGGCATCGCCCCCGGCCCGCGTCCGGCCCGGCAACTGGACAACCACGATGACGCCCAGCACGGCAGCCACCGGAATCAGCGACCAGAAGGCCCAGCGCCAATGTCCTCCCTCGGCGAACAGGCCGCCCACCGCGGGGCCGCACAGCGTCGCCACGCCCCACATGCCCGACACCAGCCCCATCGCCCTGGGCCACAGCCGCGCCTCGAACACCTGGCGGATCAACGCATAGCTCAGTGCGAGCAGCACGCCGCCGCCGAAACCCTGCACCGTTCTTGCCGCCAGCAGGCTGGGCATGGACGGAGAAAGCGCGCACCATGACGATCCCGCGGCGAAAGCGGCCAGCGCCGACAGGTAGGCGCCGCGGGGCCCCAACGATTCCAGCAGGCGGGCCGACAGCGCCGATCCCACGATGGACGCGACGACGAACAGCGAGGTGTTCCAGGCGTAGTACGCCAGCCCGCCGATGTCGGCGATCATGCTGGGCAGGATGGTGGTGACGACGTAGACGTTGATGGCATGCAGCGCGACGCCGCCGGCCAGCGCGATGGACCGCAGCGCATTGCGGCCATGGAGCAGCTCGCTCCAGGAAGCGTCGGGCAAGGTGGACGAACTCATGAGGCCTCCCGGATTCCGTCCATGCCCCAGCCCAGGGCCTTGTACAGGGCCACTGCGTTCACGTACGAGGCGGTCTCCGCATCCGTCGCCTCCTGGCTGATCTGGTAGTAGCTGCGCTGGTTCTCCAGCACGGCCAGGTACGGGCCCGCACCGGCCCGGTAGCGCCGCGTGGCGATCTCCAGCCCCGAGCGCGCATGCGCGGCGGACCTCGCCAACGCCGCCAGGCGCTCTTGCTGCAGGACAAGCCGCGTCACCGCCCCTTCGACCTCTTCCTGAGCCAGCAGCAGCGCCTGCTCATAGCGTGCCTGGGCGCCGGTCGACTGGGCATGCGCGGCGCGCAGGCGGGCGCGGGCGCTGCCCAGCCGGAACGCCGGCCAATCCACGGTAGGCGCGACCTCGAATGCACGCGCCGCGCCGCCGAGGTCTCCCCCCCGCAATGCGAAGAACCCGACGAATCCCCCCAGGCTCACGCGCGGATAGAGGTCGGCGGCGGCTGCCCCCTCGCTGGCCGTGCTGGCCGCAAGCAGTCTTTCGGCACGTACCACGTCGGGCCGGCCGCGGATCAGCGCATCGACGTTGCCCAGCGGCAGGCGGCCCACCAACGGCGCTTGCCCGCCCGCGCCGGCCGGCGCGGGCGTCTCGCCCGGCCGCCGGCCCAGCAGCACGTCCAGCCGATAACGGGTCTCCTGGCTGGCGGCCCGCAGCGGCGCGATGGCCGCTTCGCTGCGGGCCAGGTTGGCGCGCGCGTTCTCGAGGTCCTCCCGCAATCCGCTGCCGGCCTGGACGCCGGCATCCACCAGGCGCACCGTCTGTCGCCAGCTGTCGGCCTGGGCCCGCGCGACATCGAGACGGCGCTGCAACCCCTGGTACTCGTAGTGATAGCGCGCGACATCGGCGGCGATGGCCAGCCGCACGCGCTCCAGGTCAGCCTGCGCCGCCTCGGCCTGCGCCTGCGCCGAACGGGCCAGATTGGCCAGGCGGCCGAACAGGTCGATCTCCCACTGCGCATCGAACCCCGCGCGAAAGCTCTCGAAGGGCTTGCGTTCCGGATCCCCGGAGGACATGGCCTGCTGCTGGACGCCCTGGCGCCAGGCGGCCTGCGCGGTGACCGCGGGATAACGATCCAGCGCGCGTTCGTCGAACATCGCGCGCGCCCCCTGCAAGCTGGCGTAGGCCTGGCGAACGTCGTGGTTGTGTTCCAGCGCGGCGGCGATCAGGCGCTCCAGCTCGGGATCGTCGAAAAACGACCACCAGGCCGCCGTGGAAGGCGCGGAGGCGAACCGGCCCTGCTCGGCACTGGCCAGCTTGATCGCGGCGACCCGGGGCGCCTGGTAGCGGGGCCCCACGGCGCATCCCGCGATCAATGCCGCCATCGCCAGCATGGCGGGCACGACGGGTTTCTTGTGCATGCGATTCTCCTCAGTGCGCCAGCGGCGCGGCGTCGCCGGCCTCGGCCAGCTCGCGCCGGCGCGCCTGGCCGGTGGCGTGGTCGCGGGCCAGCAGCGAATAGACGGTGGGCAGCACGAACAAGGTGAACAGCGTGCCCACCACCATGCCGCAGACGATGACGATGCCCAGGCCGAAGCGGCTCTGCGCGCCCGCGCCCGAGGCGCCCAGCAACGGCAGCAGCCCGAACACCATGGCGGCGGTGGTCATCAGGATGGGCCGCAGGCGGATCTGCGCGGCGCGCAGCACCGCTTCGGCGGGCGTCAGCCTCTCGGCCACGCGCAACTCGTTGGCGAATTCCACCATCAGGATGCCGTGCTTGCTGATCAGGCCGATCAGCGTCACCAGTCCGATCTGCGTATAGATGTTGAGCGTGGCCCAGCCCAGCGCAAGCGGCACCAAGGCGCCGCAGATGGACAGCGGCACGGTGATCAGGATGACCAGCGGATCGACCAGGCTCTCGTACTGGGCCGCCAGCACCAGGTAGATGACGATCAGCGCGGCGGCGAAGGCCAGCGCCAGCGCGTTGCCCTCCTGCTTGTACTGGCGCGCGTCCGACTGCCAGTCGTGGCTGAAGCCCGCGGGCAGGTCCGCCGCGACCGACTCCAGGAAGGCCACCGCATCGCCCAGCGTCACGCCGGGCGCAGGGATGGCCTGGAAGGTGGCGGAGTTCTGCTGGTCGAACTGGGTCAGCCTGTTGGGCTCGACCTGCACCGATACCGCGACCACCGACGACAACGGCACCAGGTCGCCATCGGCGGTGCGCACGTACTGGACCGCCAGGGCCTCGGGCGTGAGCCGCCGTTCGCGGGTGCTTTGCGGGATCACGTCGTACGACCGGCCGTCCAGGCCGAAACGGTTGATGTAGTTTTCGCCCACCAGCACCGCCAGCGACTCGCCGATATCGCGCATGCCTATGCCCAGGCTGTTCGCCTTGGCGCGGTCCACCTTCACCTGCACGACGGGATTGTTGTAGTCCAGGTCGCTGTCCACCACCACGAACAGGCCGCTCCGCCGCGCGCGCTGCTTGATGTCTTCCATGACGTCGAACAGGGTCCGGTAGTCCAGCGAACTGCGCAGCACCATCTGCACCGGCAGCCCGCCGGTGGAACCAGGCAGCGCGGGCAGCTGGAACGCGAAGATGCTGCTGCCTTCGACATCGTTGACGGCCGCCTGCAGCGCCGACTGGATCTCGGCGCCCGAACGGTCGCGCTCGTTCCACGCCGACAGGTCGATGCCGCCGATGCTGGATGCCAGCCCATCGCTGCCGTTGATGATCCAGCGCCCCGTGGTCTCGGGCAGGCTCTTGTAGACGTCGTCCAGCTTGCGCGAGAAGTGCTCGACGTAGTCCAGGTTGGCATATTGCGGCGACTTGACCGCGGTCAGCACGCTGGCCTGGTCCTCCACCGGCGCCAGTTCGCGCTGCGGCATCGAGTACAGCACCGGCAGGCTCACGCAGACCGCGAGCGCCAGCGCGCCCGTCACCCAGCGATGCCGCAGCGAACGTTGCAGCACCGAGGCATAGCCGCGCGTCAGGCCGCCGAAGAAACGTTCGGCCAGCCGCGCCATGCGCCCCTCGTTCTGCCGGGCGGGAAGCAGGAAAGAGCTCATCACCGGAGACAGCGTCAGTGCGATCACGCCGGACACGATCACCGAGCCGGCCAGCGTGAACGCGAACTCCTTGAACAGCGCACCGGTCAGCCCTCCCATCAAGCCGATGGGCGCATAGACGGCCGCCAGTGTCAGGGTCATCGCAATGACCGGACCCGCCACCTCCCGGGCCCCGACCAGCGCGGCCGCGGCGGGCGAACGCCCTTCCTCGATGTGCCGGTGGACGTTCTCGACCACCACGATGGCATCGTCCACCACGAGCCCGATGGCCAGCACCATGGCGAGCAGCGTCAACAGGTTCACGCTGAACCCGAACGCCAGCATCAGCGCCGCCGCGCCCAACATCGACAGCGGGATGGTGACGATCGGCACCAGCACCGTGCGCAGCGACCCCAGGCACAGGAAAATCACCGCCACCACGATGGCCAGCGCCTCGATCAACGTATGCCCGACCTCGTCGATGGACGCCTTGATGAAGCGCGAGGTCTCGAACGCCAACTGGGCGTGCACGCCCGGCGGCAGGGTCTGGTGGATCTCGGCGAGCTGCCTGCGTATGCCGTCCACGATCACCAGCGGATTGCCGGACGGCGTCGACGCCAGGCCCACGAACACTGCCGGCGTGCCGTCCATGGTGGCGCTGCTCTCGGTCGAGGCCGCGCCCAGCTCCACCGTGCCGACGTCACGCAGCCGCACCAGCCCGTCGGCGCCGCTGTGGATCACCATATCGCGGAATTCCTCGACGCTGATGAGGTCGGTGTTGACGCGCACGTTGGCGATCACGTACATGCCTTTCACCTTGCCGGGCGCCGCCTGGTAGTTGTTGCGCCGTACCGCCTCGGCCACATCGGCCGCGGTCAGGCCCCGCCCGGCCAGCCGGTCGGGGTCCAGCCACAACCGCATCGCCAGCCGCTGCGCGCCATAGACCGAAACCTTGGCCACGCCCTCGATGCCGGAGAATTTCGGTTCCACGACCCGGCGCACGTAGTCGCTCAGCGCCGGCATCGACAGCGTGTCGCTGGCGAAGCCGACATAGGCGACATCGGTGGACTCGCCGGCCGACCGCTCGATCACCGGGTCGTAGGCCTGCTCGGGCAGCCGGTAGCGCACCTGGTTGACCTTGGCCATGACTTCGGCCAGGGCCTGCGTGGAATCGCGGTTCAGCTCCATGCGCACGGTCACGATGCTGCGGCCCTGCACCGAGGACGAGGACAGGTAGTCGATGCCTTCCACCGAGGACACGGCCTGGGCGATGGGCTGCGTGACGAACCCCTGCATCAGCTCGGCGGAGGCGCCGGGATACTCGGTCGTGATGGTGACGGTGGAACTTTCCAGCAGCGGATATTGGCGGATCGGCAGCCGGCTCAGGGACAACAGGCCCAGCAGCAGGATCAGCGCGCTGACCACCAGGGCCAGGACCGGGCGGCGGACGAAGACGTCGGTGAATGTCATGGCGGCCCCCGGTTCAGATGCCGGAGACGCGCGTGGCGGACGCGGTATCGCGCAGCGTATCGCCCGTGCTCAGCTCCACCGGCATGCCGTCGCCCAACTTGAGCTGGCCCGAGGTGACCACGCGATCGTTCTCGCGCAGGCCCTCCTCGATCTCGACCAGGCCCTCGTGGCGCGTACCCACCTTGACCGCCACCCGCCGGGCCACCAGCCCCGTGCCCGGCGCTTCCTGGACCACGAACACGGTGTCGCCATAGGCGGTATAGGCAACGGCGGTCTCGGGCACCGCCAGTACCGAAGCCGGGCCGTCCTGCCGCTCGACCCTGACACTGGCGTACATGCCCGCTTTCAGCACGCCTTCCGGATTGGCGAGGCTGGCCTGGACCCGCACGGTGCGTGAACGCGAAATCATCGGATCGATGGCGTTGATCGTGGCGCGAAAGCGCTTGCCCGGATAGGCGTCCACCCGCACGTCCACGGGCTGGCCGGTCCGCAGCCGCGGGACGGCCTGTTCGTCCAGCGAGAAATTGGCCCGCAGCGATGCCGCGTCGACCAGGGTCGCGATGGGATCGGCGGCATTCAGGTATTGCCCGGCATGGACCCGGCGCAGCCCCAGCACGCCGTCGAAGGGCGCCCGGACGGTCTTCTGCGCGATCAGGGCCTGGACCCGCTGCAACTCCCCCTGCGCCATGTCCCGCGCGGCGCGGGCATTGTCGAGCTGTTCGCGCGTGGCGGCGTCGTCGTCCAGCAGGCGGACCACGCGGGCGAGCTGGCTTTCGGCGTTGCGCAGTTGCGCCTCCAGGCGCCGCGCCTCGGCCTGCTCGGGAGCGTCGTTCAATTGCGCCAGCACCTGCCCGGCCTTGACCCGCTGGCCCGACTCGAAAGCGATGCGCGTGACACGCCCGCCCACTTCGGTGGCCAGGAGGACCTGGCGCACGGCCTCCAGCTCGCCGACGCCCACGTAGACCTGGGGCAGCCGGGCGCGCTGCACGCCGGCGACCGCCACCTTGGGCGCGGGATAGGAGGCGGCGGGAGGAGCGTCGTCGCCGCCCGATACGGCGACGCGCAGGCCGGCCAGGACGACGGCGGCCAGTATCGCCGTGCCCACCAGGATTTTCTTGCGCATGATGCGGACCTTGAAGAAGGAATGAAACCCTTCGGGCGTGGCCGCGGAACCGGGGAACGCGAACGCCGGCCCCGGCTTCCTCGACAACGGGACCGGCTGGGCCTATTATCAAAGCAATTTCTTGCATATTAGAGAGCGCCCTTTATTTATGCAAGAAAATACTTGGAAAATTGAATGACATTCCCCACCGCCGATCGCATCCTGTTCTTCATCAAGACCCATGGACCGGTCTCCACCGCCACCCTCGCCGGCAAGCTGGACCTGACCTCCGAGGCCGCGCGCCAGCAGGTGCAGAAGCTGGTGGCGGCGGGCCTGGTCGAGGGCCGCCAGCAGCCCGCGACCGGCGCCGGCCGGCCGCGCCAGGACTGGGTGCTGACCGAAGCGGGCAATCGTCGCTTTCCCGACACACACGCCCAATTGATGACACAGTTGATCGACTCGATCCGGCAATTGTTCGGCGAGGAAGGCCTGGACCGCCTGATCGCCAGGCGCGAGGCCGAAACCAGGGCCGCCTACACGGAAGCCTGCGACGGCAAGAGCCTGGAGGAACGCCTGCACCAGTTGGCGCAGGTGCGCTCCAACGAGGGCTACATGGCGCGCGTGGAACGCGACGGCGCCGACTGGCTGCTGGTGGAGGACCACTGTCCGATCTGCGCCGCGGCGCAGGCATGCCAGGGCTTCTGCCGTTCGGAACTACAGCTGTTCCAGGAAATCGCGGGCCAGGACACGCAGGTGGCGCGCGAGCAGCACCTGCTGGCCGGGGGTGGCCGCTGCGTGTACCGCATCCACAAGGTGTAGGGGCGGCGCGCCACTACGCCACTCTTGTCGTTCGTTGTCGAGCCTTTGAACGAACCTCCGCGCAAGACTCCAGCATGCGCCGCGCACCTTCCAACTCTTTTTGCAGCACTTCGGCATCTGGCCCACATCCGCGTGGGTCAGGCTACCTAGTTTCAAGTCGATGATGACGATACAGCGCAACCTGCGATGGAAAAACAGCAGGTCCACCCTATGCCAGGTCTGGTCGATGCGCAGTCGGCGCTGTCGGCCCACGAAGGTGAATCCCTCGCCAAGCTCGAGCAGGAGGTCCTCCAACCGCTGGTTCAAGGCTCCCTCGAGATCAGACTCCGAATACTCGTCCTTGAGATCCAGAAACTCCAGCACATACGGGTCCTTGATCGCATCGTCCGGCGTGATGATGTCCCCCGGCTTCGGTCTCATTGCCCTTGCGAGCATCGCGTCCTTGTCCTTGGACAACGCGGTCCGTTCATAGAACTGGCTACCTATCTGCCGATCAAGCTGGCGTACGCTCCCCCCTCGCAGCGCTTCGATTTCGTAGAACCGGCGGGCATGAACATCGCTGACCGATAGCAGCCGGACATAGGCCGACCACGACAACGTGAAAGCCTGCGCCAACTCAAAAAGATCGAGGGTCCGAGAGGCAGGCAAAGGCCTCCCTGCAGGGCATTCATTTCCAGATTTCCGAGACAGTGTCTCGGAAATGCAGGACGAAGGATAGGCAAGGAAAAACCGCCGCATGTTTTCGAGGTTGTCCACACTGAAACCACGCCCGAATCTGGCGGTCAGGTCATGAGAAAGCCTTGCGATCAACGGTAGAGAACTCCCCTCTGCTCATCCAACGCCCCCCGGAGCACTGCGCTCGGGTACGAAGATAGCGCGTGCGCATCACCATGGCTGCATGGACTATGAGCATCCTGTCCAGCTTGACGGCAGGCGAACACATTCCCCACTAAAGCGCGTACAAGAAAAAAGCCCCGCCTCTTGCGAAGCGGGGCCCGGATGGCCGCGTGGCGAAGCCGGTCGCCTACTGCGCCGTCTTGACCTCGGCGGCGCGCAGGCGCACGTGCAGCTCGCGCAGTTGCTTCTCGTCCACTTCCGACGGCGCGCCCGTCAGCAGGCACTGGGCCCGCTGGGTCTTGGGGAAGGCGATCACGTCGCGGATGGACTCGGCGCCGGCCATCATCGTGACGATGCGGTCCAGGCCAAAGGCGATGCCGCCATGCGGCGGCGCGCCGTATTGCAGCGCGTCCAGCAGGAAGCCGAACTTGACCTGGGCTTCCTCCGCATCGATCTTCAGCGCGCGGAACACCTTGCTCTGCACTTCCTCGCGATGGATACGGACCGAGCCGCCGCCGATTTCCCAGCCGTTCAGCACCATGTCGTAGGCCTTGGCCAGGCAGGCGCCGGGATCGGTTTCCAGCAAGTCCTCGTGGCCGTCCTTGGGCGAAGTGAAGGGATGGTGGGCGGCGGTATAGCGCTGCTCTTCCTCGTTGTACTCGAACATGGGGAAGTCGACCACCCACAGCGGCTTCCAGTCGCCTTTGAGCAGGCCCTGCTTGCGGCCGAACTCGCTGTGGCCGATCTTGACGCGCAACGCGCCGATCGAGTCGTTGACGATGCCGGCCTTGTCGGCGCCGAAGAACAGGATGTCGCCGTCCCGGGCGCCGCTGCGGTTCAGCAGTTCCTGCAGGGCCGCGTCATGGATGTTCTTGACGATGGGCGACTGCAGGCCCTCGCGGCCCTTGGCCAGCTCGTTGACCTTGATCCAGGCCAGGCCGCGGGCACCGTAGATGCCGACGAACTGAGTATAGGCGTCGATCTCGCTGCGGCTGAGTTCCGCCCCGCCCGGCACGCGCAGCGCCACGACGCGGCCGCCGGCGCTGTTGGCCGCGCTGGCGAAGACCTTGAAGTCGACGTCCTTCATGACGTCGGTCAGGTCGGTGAACTCGAGCTGGACGCGCAGGTCCGGCTTGTCGGAACCGAAGCGGCCCATGGCTTCGCTCCACGGCATGACCGGGAACGGGTTGGCCAGCTCGACGCCCTTCACTTCCTTGAACACGTGACGGATCATGTTCTCGAAGATGTCGCGGATTTCCTGTTCGTTCAGGAACGAGGTCTCGCAGTCGATCTGCGTGAACTCGGGCTGGCGGTCGGCGCGCAGGTCCTCGTCGCGGAAACACTTGACGATCTGGTAGTAGCGATCGAAGCCCGACACCATCAGCAGTTGCTTGAACAACTGCGGCGACTGCGGCAGCGCGAAGAAATGGCCAGGGTTGACGCGCGAGGGCACCAGGTAGTCGCGCGCGCCTTCGGGCGTGCTCTTGGTGAGCATGGGCGTTTCGATGTCGATGAAGCCCAGGCCGTCCAGGTACTTGCGCGACTCAATCGCCACGCGATAGCGCAGCATCAGGTTCTGCTGCATCTGCGGGCGGCGCAGGTCCAGCACGCGGTGCGTCAGGCGGGTGGTTTCCGACAGGTTCTCGTCGTCGAGCTGGAACGGCGGGGTCACCGACGCGTTCAGGATCTCGATGTCGTGGGCCAGCACTTCGATCTCGCCCGACTTCAGGGCGGGATTGGTCGTGCCCTCGGGGCGCTTGCGCACCAGGCCGGTCACGCTCACGCAGAATTCGTTGCGCAGGCGCTCGGCGATCTGGAAGGTGTCGGCGCGATCGGGGTCGCAGACGACCTGGGCCAGGCCTTCGCGGTCGCGCAGGTCGATGAAGATGACGCCGCCATGATCGCGGCGACGGTGCACCCAGCCAAACAGGGTCACGGTTTGTCCCAGGTGCTCGGTCGAGACCTGGCCGGTATAGCAGGTACGCATGGAATCTCCGTCTAAATTGGTGTGTATCGATGCAGGGCCGGGCCGCGCGCACGCGCGCCGGACGTCCTTGGGGACGTCAATTGCCCCGCGCCGGAGAACCCGGCGCCACCACCCCCATCGATACGATGTACTTCAAGGCCGCATCCACAGACATGCCGAGCTCGACGATATCGGCGCGCGGCACCATCAAAAAGAAGCCCGACGTCGGATTCGGCGTCGTCGGCACGTAAACGCTCACGCAATCGGCCGGCAGGTGTTCGGCGACTTCGCCGCCGGGCGTCCCGGTCAGGAAGGCCAGCGTCCATGAGCCCTCGCGGGGGTACTGCACCAGCACCGCCTTGCGGAACGCCTGGCCGTTGGGCGCCAGCACCGTGTCGCTGACCTGCTTGACCGAGTTATAGATGGAACGCACCAGCGGAATGCGGCCCAGCAGGCCCTCCCAGACCTCGAGCAGCTTGCGCCCGAGCAGGTTGGCCGCGCCCATTCCGGTGAGCAACACCACCAGGATCACCACCGCCAGGCCGAACCCGGGGATGTGGGTGCCGAACAGCGACTCGGACGTGAGCACCGACGGCACGACGGCCTCGAGCGTCGACACGACCAGCCCCAGGACCCACACGGTGATGACCAGCGGGACCCAGATCAGCAATCCGGTGACGAAGTAGCGTTTGAACACGAAGGTTCCAATAGGAGGGGCGGGCGGCGCCCCTGGCGCCGCGCCCGGGTCAGGTCGAGGCCGGCGTGCTCGTCGCGGGCGCGGCCGGTGACGCAGCCGCCCCCGAGTCCGAACCGGACGAAGCTTGCGCCGCGGGCGGACTGCTCGCGGCGGCCGAAGCGCCCTCCGTGGACGAATCGGACGACGACGCGGTCGAGCCCGCGGACTTGCCACCGCTGTTATTGCGGAAATCGGTCACGTACCAGCCCGAGCCCTTGAGCTGGAAACCGGCCGCGGTCAATTGCTTGGAAAACGCAGCCTGCCCGCATGCGGGGCAATCGGTCAACGGGGCATCGGACAGCTTCTGCAACACATCCTGCTGGTGTCCGCAGGCACTGCACTTGTAGGCGTAGATAGGCATCGCCAAGACTCCTCAGGCATACCTTGGCACCGAAGTCCGGCCACGGCCGTCTGGACCGCGGGGCCGAGCTTCGGGAAATTGATCAAAGCCTTGAATTTTAGCGACTTTTTAGGTATTTAGCGCGACGAGGAGGAAAAACAGCGCCGGCGGGAAATTCCCCGCCCTCCTAGACCGGCAGCAGGAAGAAGGCCGCGGCGATGGCCGTGGGCAGCGCGGCGCCCAGCAGCAGCGCGACCGGCGTGATGGTTCCGCCCGGGAAAGACCCCTTCAGGACCGCGAAACCGGCCGGATTGGGCGCGTTGGCAATCACGGTCAATCCCCCCCCGGTAACGGCTCCCGCCACCAGCATGGTGCGCCAGGCCTCGGAGGTCCCGTCCACCAGCGATCCCAGGTAGGTCAGCGCCGCGTTGTCGGTCACGGCGGTCAGCGCGGTCGCGCCCCAGTACAGCACCAGCGGCGACATGTCGGCCAACAGGTCCTGCAGCCACCATTTCTGCAAGCCGCCCAGCACCACCAGCCCGGCCAGGAAGAAACCCACCATCAGGCCCTCCTTGATCATCAGCGGACGCTGGTACTTCCGGTAGGCCTCGGTATAGCCGATGAACAGCAGGAACAGGCCCACGAACACCGCGGGATGGTGCGCGAACAGCACGACGGCCGCCAGGAAGACGAGGTGCACGGCCGTGACGCTCACGGGCACCCGGCGCTCCTCGCCCGCCTCCCCCGCCGCGGCGGGCGCCGAGGCCCGGATCAGGCGGTGGAAGCAGAGCGTCACGATCAGGGCGTTCAGGACCACCGCGCACGCCGCGCGCCAGCCGAAATGGGCCAACATGTAGGCCGAGTCCCAACCGAAGGTGGACGCCACCATCAGCACCGGCGGCGCCGCATACGAAGTCAGGACCCCGCCGATCGAAACATTGACGAACAGCGCGCCCAGGGTGAAATACTTGAAGCGGGTGTTCTCGATGCGATGGAAACTGGTGTCGCGCAGCATGACCGCGGCCAACGTCATGGCCGCCGGCTCGGTGATGAACGACCCCAGCAGCGGCACCACCGACAAGGTCAGGAAATAGACCGCGACCGACCGGCTGCCCGGCACCAGCGCGGCAATGGCCCCCACCAGTTGCGTGACCAGGTTCAGGATCGGCCGGCTGGCGGCGATGACCATGATGGCGAACACGAACAGCGGCTCGGTGAAATTGCGCGTGTCCATGTATTCGACGGCCGCCCCCGCGCCCGACAGGCCGGCCATGGCCACCAGCAGCACGAAGGCCCAGAACCCGAACACGGCCTCGACCTCGGACAGCATGTGCCAGAGCCCGGCGTGCCGCCCGCCCTTGTGCGCCAACGCGGCGAAGGCGGGCACCGAGAACGTGTGGACGATCGCAATCGCGAACAGGACGGTGGCGATCAACTCGATCGCGCTGACGGAGGCAAGAGTCATTGCTGGTGGGCGTCTTAGACTGGCAAGGTGCCTGTGGAGTGTAGCCCACCCCCTACGCCCTTCGGGCGCCCCCTCAAGGGGGCGATGCGGGTGGACCGGCGGAGCCGGATCCACCGCATCCTGGGTCTAGTACACGCTTCTTAAGTTGTAGCACCGGTGCTATCGCTGGCTGCCAGCGGTAGCAACCGTGTTTCAGGCCAAGACAGTTTCCCTAGACCCAGGAAACCGCGGATCTGGCTCCGCCAGTCCGCCGGTTTCGCCCCCTGGGGGGCGCGCGTCAGCGCGTAGGGGGGGCTCCCCTTCACGTCCGCAGCGTGCGGATGGTCTCGTCCAGGACTTGCGCCTGGTTCTGCAGCGACTCGGCCGACGCGACCGACTGCTGCACCGCCGCCGCCGATTCTTCGGAATACTGGGCGATCTGCTCCACGCGGCTGGCGATCTGCTCGGACGCCGCCTTCTGCTCCATGGCCGCGTTCGAGATGTCGGCGATGACTTCGGCCGTGCGGCCGGCCGCCTCGCGGATGCGGA
Source organism: Pigmentiphaga sp. MLSB6-MA01 (assembly GCF_058793475.1). Taxonomy (NCBI): domain Bacteria; kingdom Pseudomonadati; phylum Pseudomonadota; class Betaproteobacteria; order Burkholderiales; family Alcaligenaceae; genus Pigmentiphaga; species Pigmentiphaga sp. MLSB6-MA01. The sequence goes on from NZ_JBXAFV010000021.1 coordinate 21,227, forward strand.
CCAGCACATCGCCGGCCTGGCGGGCGCCTTCGGCGGAACGCTGCATGTCGGCATTCACCTGACGCATGGCGTCGGCGGCGACCGAGGTCTGCTTTTGCACCGCGGCGATGACCGCGGCGATCTGCGAGGTCGAGGATTTCGTGCGCTCGGCCAGGCCGCGGACCTCGTCCGCGACCACCGAGAAGCCGCGGCCCTCTTCGCCGGCGCGAGCCGCCTCGATGGCGGCGTTCAGCGCCAGCAGGTTGGTCTGCTCGGCGATCTCCTGGATGGTCTTGACCACCGCTGAAATCTGGCGCGACGAGGCTTCCAGCTCTTGCACCACCTCGGCCGAACTGGCGACCTGGCTGGCCATTTTCTCGATCTCGGACACCGTCTGGGTCACGACCACCGCGCCTTCCTCGGCCGCGGTGCTGGACGTGCGGGAGAAGCCGTTGGCCTCGCGGGTGTTGTCGGCGATCTGCGAAATGGAGACGGTCAGTTGCTCGACCGCGGCCGCGACGCCGCTGGCCGCCTCGGACTGCACCTCGGTGCCCTTGCCGATCTGGTGCAGCGCCTGCAGCGTCTGGGTCGTGGCCGTGGCGACCTGCGACCCGGTGGCGTTCATCTGCTGGGCAAGATGGGCGATGCGGGCACGCGTGGCGTTGATGCGATCGGCCATGATATGGATCTCGTTGCGCGAACCGCGCGGACCCGCCGGCACGTCACGCGTCAGGTCGCCGTCGCCCAGCCGCGCGATGCCCTCGACCACGTCGCGCACCGGCCGCAGCGCGGTAGACATCTGGTAGTAGATCAGGAGACCGGTCACGAGGCCGCCCGCCACCAGCAGTCCGACGATCAGCGCAAGCTGCCTGTACTGCACCGCCATGAACTCGGCTTTCGGCCCTGCCGCCACCAGTGTCCAGCCCCAGTTGGGCACGGTCTGGTACGAGACCAGCATCTCGGAATCGTCGGTGGAGAGCCGGGCCTCCAGGGAGCCCAGTCCATGCTCCACCAGGTCGCGGAAGAAGGGCCGATCGGCTTCGGGAACCTCCTCCACGGTCTTGCTCTTGTAGAGGGGATGGACCAGGAACTCCGAGGTACCGTTAACGGATGGCGTCATCGCGAACATGGAACCGTGGCCGGCCACCTTCGTCCTCTCGATGAAATCGAGCGCGCTGGCGACGTCGTCCGACATGTCCACCTGGAGGGCGAGGCCGCCGAAGATCTTGCCGTTGTCGTCCTTGAGCGGCCGCACGTGCAGCGCATACCACCGCTTGTTGCGATAGACGATATTGGTCGCCGCCTGCTGCGAATCCATGGTGGTCGCGACGAAATCGTCGGCCGGTACGGGCTGGCCGGTCAGCGGCGAACCGTCGGCTCCGCGCAGCAAGGTCGCGGCCCGGATCCACCGGTTGTTGTGGCGTACCACGAGCTCGGGCTCGGCACCGGTATAGCTGCGCATGCGTTGCAGGATGGCGGAATTGCCGTTGAGCACGTTTTCGCCCGCCCGCACCGTCATCACCTCGCCGGCGGCCCCGGTTTCCGTGAGCGTGCCGTCCGGAGACGGCAGCTCGCCCAGCATGCGCTGGAACACCAGCAACTGGCGCTCGACCCGCACCCGCGACGACTCGAACGAGGACCCGAGGCTGGAGTTGACCGACCCGAGCGCGTCCATCATCTCGCGCTCGACGCCTTCCTTGCCTGCCTTCAAGCCTTGCCAGGCCACGACGACGGCGGTCACCAGCGAGACGACGGCGCTGACGGAGAGAGCCAGCACCAGTACCTGTTTGGCCAGAGAGCGCTGACCCAAGCCGAGAGACACAGCCATTCTTTACCCCAACGTTGTTGCCGGCTCGTGCCGGTCGTTTCGTGCGCACACGTTCTCTTCGCGTGGCGGGCGTGTCAGCATTTACGGCAGCGATGGCGGGGAATTGAGCATTTTTTGCTGGAGTGTTACAGGCCGGCGCCCCCTGCCTGCCCAGGATCTACAATTCGCCGGCGAAGCGTGCCGGCGCCCGCCGGACAGCGCGACCTCCACGCATGGCATATGCCGGGAGAGGCTATGAGATTGGCCGACTTCATCGACGCGAACCTGGACGAGCTTCTGGGCGATTGGCGCCGGTTCGCGCAGCAACTGGACCTGCGGCGGTCGGCCGTGTCCGGGCATGCCTTGCAGACCTCGACCCGTTCGCTGCTGCGCCAGCTCGCCGCGGACCTGCGCACGCCGCCCGCGGAAGACAGCGCCGGGCAGAAGCCGGGCGCGACGCGCCAGGCGCGCGCCCATGCCCGCAACCGGTTGCGGGCCGGCTTCACCCTGGCCGAGGTGGTGTCCGAATACTGCGCACTACGCATCAACATACTGGAACGCTGGACGCGGGAAACCGACGACATCGGACCGGATGCCAGCAAAGACCTGGTCCGCTTCAACCAGGCGCTGGACCAGGCGCTCAAGGAGTCGATCTCCCGCTATTCGGCCGGCCTGGAGCGGGCCCGCGACCTGTTCGTCGGCATCCTTGCCCATGATCTCCGGACGCCGCTTGGCGCCATCGCCATGTCGGCGCAGGCGCTGCTGCACAACGAGGGGCTTCCCGACCGCTGCCTGCAGGCCGCCGCGCGGATCGGACACAGCGGCTCGCGCATGCAGCGCATGATCGACGACCTGCTGGACTTCACCCGCACCCGCCTGGGCAGTCCGCTCCCGCTGGCGCGGTCGCGCGCCGACCTCGCGGACGTCTGCGCGCGCGCCCTGGACGAAATCCGGGCCGCGCATCCGGAACGGACCTTCCTGCTGGAATGCCAGGGGCCCCTTGCCGGCCACTGGGACCCCAACCGCCTCGCCCAACTGCTGGCCAATCTCCTGGACAACGCGGTCCAGCACGGCCACCCCGCCCGGCCGGTCGCGCTGCGCGTGCGCCGGGCCGAGGACGGCGTCATCGCCGAGGTCCACAACGACGGCCCCGCCATCCCGGCCCACATGCGGCACCAGATCTTCGATCCGCTGATGCGCGGACCGCGGCCTGGCACCGAGCGGCGCCAGACCGGCCTGGGGCTGGGCCTCTACATCGCCCGGCAGATCGCGGTGGCCCACCAGGGCACGCTCGCCGTCACATCGGCCGAATCGGGCACCACCTTCACCTTGTGGCTGCCCGACGCCCCCTCCGCGCCCTGACCGGCGCCGGCCCACCCGGGCCCGCCGGCGTCGGCGCTTCGCACGGCGGCAACTCGGTCAACTCGGCGCCGGGGTCTTCGTTGCCGGTCTCGTCCACCGCGGCCCGGGGCAGGCCGGCGGGCACGGACGGACGGCGCCCGGGCGAACCCGGCTGCTGCCCGCGCTTGGGGTCGGTTGGCATGGCGGCCTCCTGGTTGTCCGCGGGACGCTCCAGCAATGTTCGTACCTGAGCCTTGTCTATACTGCGCCATGGCGCTTCAGAGTCACACCGCATGACAGACCCCCTCTCGCATTCGACGAGTACCCGGCCCATGCTGGTGGTGGGTGTATCAACGACCAAGGCCGAACCCGCGCTCCGCCCGCACAAGGACGGCATCGGGACGTACACAGCGGCGCTGATCGGCCGTCTGCCCCGTCATGGCTGGCGCCCTGTCGGCTATGCCTGGCCGGACGGCCGGCCCCGGCCAGCGCTCTCACTCGGCGGCTACCTGCCGCATTCGTACGGCGTCCAGACCGCTGGGCAGATGCTGGGCTTGCTGCGACCGGCCGCACTGGATGTGGATGTCTTCCATTGCACCGACCATATGGCATTCAGGACGAAATGCCCCTGCGTCATCACGCTGCACGACGCCGCGCCGCTCCGCCACCCCGAATGGGCGGCCCCGCGCCTGCGGGGGCTGCGCAACCGATTGCTGGCGCGAGCCGGGAAGCTCGGCGACGCCTATATCGCGATCTCACATGCCGCGGTCGCCGAACTCGTTGCCCACTTCGGCGTCGACGAGCAAAAAATCCACGTCGTGCCCAATGGCATAGATCCCCTCTGGTTCGAAGCCGGGGACACCCTGGAACGCTACGCCCTGCTCCGCTCGAGGCTGTCGCTGCGAGGGCGCCATTTCCTGTTCGTGGGAACACTGCAGCCCCGCAAGAATGTCGATCGCATCCTGGACGCCTACCTGCTGCTACCCGTCTCTTTGCGACGTGAACATCAGTTGCTGATCGTAGGACGGCCGGGTTGGCGCAGCGAGACGACCATCGCTCGCCTCAAGGCCATGCGTGACGAAGGGGTCATATGGCTGAACGACCTGGCCGATGACGGAGACATGCGCGCCTTGTACCGCCAAGCCGAAGCCCTGGTCTTCCCTTCCTTGCACGAAGGCTTCGGCCTGCCCGTGCTGGAAGCGTTCGCCAGCGGCACCCCGGTCGTGACATCCAATGTCGCCTCGCTTCCTGAAGTAGCGGGAGATGCCGCATTGCTCGTGGACCCCGAGAATGCCGGCGACATTTCTTCCGCCATGCGGAACCTGGTCCGTTCGCCAGGCACCCGCGAGCAATGCGTAGCCCGCGGCCTGCTGCGCGCGCGACAATTTTCGCTGGACCGCACCGCGTCGGAAACGGCTGCCGTCTACCGAAGCGTGCTGTGATGCTCGCGGTCGTCCGCGCGGATGGTCACGGCACGGGAGAATGGCCCAGCACTTCCCGGTAGCACTTGGCGTAGCCGCGCACCATGGCGTCTTCGGTGAACAATTCGAGATAACGGGCTCGGGCATTCCTGCCCCACTGCCTCGCCTGCTCGGGATCCAGCCAGAAGCGGTCCATGGCCTCTCCCAGGGCCCGCGGATCCCGTGGCGGCACCACAAGCCCCGTTTCCTGGTGCAGGTTGACAAAACTCGTACCGGTACCGATTTCACACGAAATCATGGGCAGGCCCTGCTGGGCGGCCTCCGCCAGGGCAAGGCCGAAAGCTTCCGTGCGAACGTGCGATGGAAAAACGAAACCACTGGCAGCCGCCAGAACGTCGGACTTTTCCTCGTCATCGAGCGAGCCCAGGAAATGTATGTTTTTCAATCCCAAGGCCCGTGCCCGCGCCTCGAGCGCGGCGCGCTCGACGCCGTCACCGATCAGCGCCAACGGATAGTCGCGCCCCACTTGCGCCTCGAGCAGGAAATCCAGCCCCTTGTAGTAGCGGGGCACTCCCAGGAAGACGAAGAATCTTTCCCCGATCTGCTGGCGCCAACGCCAGATGGCTTCCTGGTCCCGCGGTTTCACGGCCGCTATTCCGCACGGCACCACGGCCACCTTGTCCCGCCACGCCTGGAGTACCTCGCTGCTGGCGACATAGTTCGGAGACGTCGCCACGATGCGCGCCATCCGGGCAAGATGCCGGTCCCGGATCGGCTTGTAGAGTTTCAACAGCTTCGTCTGCTTGACGATATCCGAGTGGTAGGTCATGACAGCCGGGGTTTCAATCCCCGGCATGAGGTACGCCAGGTCTCCGAATGGCCACGGAAAATGGAAATGCAGCAGATCGGCCCAGGCGGCTTCGCGCCTGAAATTCACCAGGAACTGCAGCGACATCCCGGTGGACGCGACGTCCAGATTCCTGCGATAGCGATGAATGGCATATCCCGACGCATCCGCGTCGACCATTTTCCCGCGTGGTGAGAGCGTCAGGACACGGCTCTCGATGCCATGCGCGGCGCTCCGCGAGGCAAGGCTGTGGATGGCCTGCTCGATCCCACCATAGGCATCGGGAAAATAGATCTTGAAGATATGAAGAACACGCATGACGAGGCGGATGGGCTTGAAGCGATTCCGATTCTACCCTTCCGGGGGGGGAACTGCCGAGGCGAACTGGCACCGCGGAACGTCCCAGCTCCACGGACTGGCCGGCCTTCACGTCTTGCGCCAGTACAACAGCGTCAACAGCCCGATGCATGTGGCCAGCACCGCGGCCATGGTGCCGAACGCGCCGGTCACCGTGAAGGCCTCGGAGAACGATCCCACCAGCAGATAGCCGAACGGCATGGTGCCGTTGTAGGCCATGCCGTAGAGCCCGACCAGCGCGCCGCGCACGGACTCCGGGCAGCGGCGCTGGATGGTGGCGTTGGTCGACGTGGCCGAGAAACTCAGGCAGAAACCCAGCAGCACGAAGGCCGCGCCGCTGACCACGCTGCTCCAGCTCGCGGACAGCAGCGCCAGCGCCACGCAGGCGACCCAGGGCGCGAACCGCAGCAGGCTGGCGGTGCGCGACGCGATGGACGAGGACAGGACGACGGCGGCGGCCAGCGCGCCCACGCCCGCGCAGGCGAAGAAGACGCCGGTGTATCGGGCGGCGTCGTGGAAGACCCGGTCCGCCAGCAGCGGCACGAGCGTCTGGTAGCTGCCCGCCAGCAGGCCCATGCAGGCCAGGATGGACAGGTACTTGGCGGTGAAGCGGTCGTCCAGCACATAGACCAGCGCATTGCGCAGACCGCCGCGATCGTGCGAGGGCGATGGCGCCGCCGCCGCGCGGCGCGGCATCGACCGCACGCACCAGGCCATGAACACCAGCGCGGCGGCGTAGGTCAGGAAGGCCGCGGCCTGGCCGAACGTGGGATAGATGATGGCGGCCATGCTCGGCCCCACCATGCGGCCGACGTTATAGACCATGGTGTTCATCGCGATGGCGTTGGGCAGCAGCGCCGGATCTTCCAGGCCGGTCAGCAGCAGGACCTGGCGAGACGGCGTCTCGATCGCGTTGAGCACGCCGGCGCACAGCGCCAGGGCCAGGATGATGGGCAGGGTCAGCCAGTGCAGCAGCGACAGCGCCGCGAGGATGCAGGCCACGGTCATCGAGGAATAGAGCACGCTCAGCGTCGACCGGCGCGCGTTGCCCGCGTTGACCCGCGCGCCCGCCAGCGGCGCGATCACCAACTGCGGTCCGTACAGCAGGAAATTGAGCAGGGCCAGCACGGCGGCCGAGCCCGAGAGGTGATAGACGACCAGGTTGAGCGTGACGTTCTGCGTCCAGCTGCCCAGCACCGACACCCCCTGCCCCATCAGGTAGCGCCGCATCGTGGGTTCGGTCAATGCGGGAAACACGCGTTCGAGCTGCAGCATGGGAGGGGGGCGGCGGAAGTGGGCGGAGCGACCCTGGATGTTAGCTCACGGCGCCATGGAACTCGTCCATCCATCGGCGCAGCGCCTCGATGGGCATGGGCCGGGCATACAAGAAACCCTGCGCGTAGTGCACGCCCCTGGCGGCAAGGTAGTCGCGCTGCTCGCGCGTCTCCACGCCTTCCGCCGTCAGCTCAACGCCCAGCCGCGCCGCCAGCCCGATGATCATCTCCAGGACCGAGGCATTGACCGCGTCCGTCCCGATGGCCGACACGAAGCCACGGTCGATTTTCAGGTAGTCGACCGGAAACCGCTCCAGACAGGCCAGCGAACTGTGGCCCGTGCCGAAGTCGTCGATGGCCAGCTTGACACCGCTGGCGCTGAGCACGCCCATGTTTTCGTAGACCTGTTCGATGGGAGGCAAGGGTTCCCGTTCGGTGATCTCCAGCACGAAGTCCGCGGCGCCGGAACCGACGACGCCGCGCAGGCGGGCAACGTCGTCGACGATGCCGGGCTGCACGAGATGGGCTGCCGTGATGTTCAGGCCCAGGCGGAATCGCGGCCCCAGCGGGCAACGGCGCAGATCGCGCCCGACGAGCTTGAACAGATGGCCGGTCAGGGGAACCGCCAGGCCGTTGGACTCGGCCACGGCAAAGAACAGATCCGGCCGCACGCTCCCCTGACCGGGACGGAACCAGCGCATCAGCGCCTCCGCGCCCGCGCACGATCCGTCGCGCAGGTCGATGACAGGCTGGTAGTGGACCTCGAATTCGCCCCGCCGCATGCCGCGGCGGATGGCGGCCACCAGCGAGAACCGGGACTTCAGGAAGTGGTGGCAGAGATAGCCGAGCAGCAGGGCCAGCAGGACGACGAAGGGCGCATAGCTGACCGCCAGGCGCCTCCGGTACTCGGCCAGCAGCGCGCTAGCAGCCAGGGACCGCACCCGGAACGGATAGAGCGTCGACACCGCTTCCTGCACGAGGGCGGCGCCCGGAAGCGGGGTCCCCACGCGCCGGCCCGCCAGGCCATGCCGGCCATCGAGCGACTCGATGCCGATCCGGTAACGGCCGGTGCCGCCGACGGAATCGAGCAGGTCCCCCAGGTAGCGCCCGTCCACCGTGACGACGACGCCGTCACCGGCCTCGTCCAGGCGTATCGCCATCACGGCGGACCGGTCCGGGACCATGGGCGTGCCCAGGACGAAATGAAAAGACCGCCCCGGCGGCACCTCGTCGTCCGGCAACAGCTGCGCCAGCGGCAGCGTGAATGCTTCCGTGATCGAGGAACAATAGAGCACGCGCTGCCGTATCAGGACGACGGCGCGAAAATAGGGCTGGAAGGCCGCCTGGTGCAGCGTGGCGTCGGCCTCGGCGCAGGACTTGCCGGCCAGCGGCGCCATCTCGGCCGCCATCCTGTCGGCCTCGGCGAAGATGGCGTCGGCCTGCCGCATCACCACCTCGGCGGCCCCCCGCGCGTCGTGGCGCGCGAGCTGCGCGGCCTGCATATAGACGAAGGGCACCGCCACCACCACGGGCAATGCGGCGGCGGCCGCCACCAGCAGCCCCCTCAGCCACCTGCCCTTGTCGTGCCGTTCCCGGGTCGTCACACGGCCTCTTCATGCACGGATGATAGACCCCATGCTACCGCGCGGGCGGCCCGCGCGGCTACTGGAAAGCGGTTTCGAGGAAGCTGCGCAGCTTGCGCGAATGCAGCCGCTCGGGCGGCATCTTGCTCAGGATCTCCAAGGCCCGCAGTCCGATATCCAGATGCTGGCCCACCTGCCGGCGATAGAACGCGCTGGCCATGCCCGGCAACTTCAGTTCGCCGTGCAGCGGCTTGTCCGACACGCACAGCAAGGTGCCGTAGGGCACGCGGAAACGGAAGCCATTGGCCGCGATGGTGGCCGACTCCATGTCGAGGGCGATGGCGCGCGACTGCGAGAACCGCTGCACTGGCTCCAGGTGCTCGCGCAACTCCCAGTTGCGGTTGTCGATGGTCGCCACCGTGCCGGTGCGCATGATGCGCTTGAGTTCCCAGCCCGACAGGCCCGCCACTTCTTCCACCGCCTGCTCCAGCGCCACCTGCACCTCGGCCAGCGGAGGGATGGGCACCCAGGTCGGCAGATCCGCGTCCAGCACATGGTCGTCGCGCACATAACCGTGCGCCAGCACGTAGTCGCCCAGCCGCTGCGAGGCGCGCAGCCCGGCGCAGTGCCCCAGCATCAGCCAGGCATGCGGCCGCAGCACCGCGATGTGGTCGGTGATGGTCTTGGCGTTGGATGGTCCCACTCCGATATTGACCAGGGTGATGCCCGAATGCCCCGCGCGCACGAGGTGATAGGCGGGCATCTGGGGCAGCCGCGACAGCGGCGCGGCCGGATCCGGCTGCGGATCGCCCGCGCGGGTGATGCGGTTGCCCGGCTCGACCAGCGCGTCGTAGTGCCCCTGCGCCACCAGCGTGCGGGCGCGCAGGCAGAACTCGTCCACGTAGAACTGGTAGTTCGTGAACAGCACGAAATTCTGGAAATGCGACGGCGCGGTGGCGGTGTAGTGCTGCAGGCGATGCAGCGAATAGTCGATGCGCGGCGCGGTGAATGGCGCCAGCGGCTGCGGCCCGTCAGGCGGATGGCTGTGGGTGCCGTTGACGATGGCATCGTCCGTGACCGCGAGGTCGGGCGTGTCGAACAAATCCCGCAGGGGCCGCTTCAGCGCCTCGATATCCTCGCCCTCGACATAGGTGCCGTCGGGGAACGCGAAATGCAGCGCGATGGGCACGTCGGACTCGCCGACCTCGACCGCGACGCCGTGGTTCGCCATCAACTGCCGGAGCTGCTCGGTCAGATAGGAGCGGAACAGCTTGGGCTTGGTGACGGTGGTCTGGTAGACGCCAGGCTCGGCCACGTGTCCGTACGACAGGCGCGAGTCGACCTCGTCGTACGTGTCCACGCGTATCCGGATGAACGGATAGCAAGCGCGGAAACGGCCGGGCGACGACGCCTGCATGGCGACCACCTCCCGGAAGCTGTCGCACAGGAAGGCGGTATTGCGCGCGTAGATGTCGATCAGGCGCTGGACGGCCGCGTCAGGATCGCGGAAGGATTCGGCGGGCCAGGGAGCGGGATGGCGGAGGAGGACGCTGGCGGGCGGAGTCATGATCGGTTTTGATGAAAGGCTTGACATAGCTTAGCCTACCGCGGCCTCGCCGGTCCCACCGCGTCGTACTACACTATGTGCCTGGAGATGGCATTCCTCCATGAACCGCCGCGCAAGCAGCTGATGATGCCTACAGACCCCGGCAGCGGGCTGTAGGCGCACGCCTGCACCTGGCTGATCGGGCCCTTTCCTTCCTGTCCACAAGGAGTCCGTCATGCTGCTCGCGGTCGTCGCGATCGCCATCGGCGCCGCCGTCGGGGCGCTGCTTCGCTGGGTCCTGGGGCTGAGCCTCAACGCCCTGCTGCCGGCCCTGCCGCCGGGCACCCTCGCCGCCAACCTGATCGGCGCCTACATCATCGGCCTGGCCGTGGCCTATTTCGCCGGCAACCCCGCCCTGCCGCCGCATTGGCGGCTATTGATCATCACCGGCTTCTGCGGCGGGCTGACGACCTTTTCCACTTTCTCGGCCGAACTGGTCGCCCTGATCCAGCAAGAGCGGCTGGGCTGGGTGGCCGCGACCATCCTGGTCCACGTCGGCGGCTCCGTCGCGATGACCCTGCTAGGCATCGCCACCTACGCCGGATTGCGGCAGTCCTGAGCCCGCAAGGAGACACATCGTGAACGGTTTCCAATTGACCTTCTTCACCCAGCAGGACCGGCGCCACGACGGCCAGCCCCTCGCCCACTGGCTGCTGGCGTTCGCCAGGACCCAGGGTGCCCTGGGCGGCACGCTGGTGGCCGCCGGCGAAAGCTTCGGGCACACCGGCCGCTTCCACTCGGCGCACTTCTTCGAACTGGCTGACCAGCCGGTCGAGATCACGATCGCCGTCGACGCCCCCACCTGCGACCGGCTGCTGGCGGCCCTCGCGAAAGAGCCAATCGACCTGTTCTACGTGAAGCAGCCCGTCGAATTCGGACGGGTGGGCGCCCTGGTGCCGGCGGAACACTGAACGAAGCCGGGAGACGAAGCGCCCGTTCGATCCGATGCCGCGCCGCGGCCTCAGGCCGGCGCGTGCGGCATGGCGGCAAGATCGGCCAGCAGCCCCGGACCGCTCGGGCGCCAGCCCAACCGCTCCCGCGTAAGCACGCTCGACGCCGACATGTCCTTGTCCACGAAGGCCGCAAGCCATCCAAAGTGATCCATGGCTTCGGTCGAAGCCATGGACCGGACCGGCACGCCCAGGCTGCGGCCAACGGCGTGCGCAATCTCCCGGAACGGAATCGCCCCCTCGTCCGTGGCATGGAAGCGCTCCCCCGCTCCGCCCTGCTCCAGCGCAAGACGGAACAGGCGTGCCGTGTCCGATAGATGCGCCGCCGACCAGCAGTTCGCGCCCTCGCCGACATAGGCGGAAAACCCCGTCCGGCGGGCAAGCGCGATGACATCGGTCACGAGCCCCTGCTTCGCGGGGTCATGGATCTGCGAAAGCCTCACCGTCACCACGTTCACTCCGCGGTCCAGGAGTGCCTGCCCCGCCAGCTCCGAGGCGACACGGGGATTCGGATGGCTCGGATCGAACTCGTCCTCCGCCGCCGCCACCCCCGGCGTGGATAAACCCATGGCGGTGCTGGATGCAATGACGAGCGGCCGTGCCGTTCCCGCCAACGCCGCCCCCAGCGCCTCGATGGCGCGCCGGTCCTTCCGGCAGTTTTCCACGAAATGCGTGAAATCGTGGTCAAAGGCGGTGTGGATCACACCGTCGCAGGCCGCCGCGCCGCGATGCAGGCCGGCCAGGTCTTCGATGTCGCCGCGATACGCCTGCGCGCCCGCGGCGGCCAGCGCCGCCGCCCCCTTGTCCGAGCGGGCCAGGCCAAGCACCTCGTGGCCCGCCGCGAGCAGTTCACGGCAAACGGCGGATCCGATGAAACCGGTGGAGCCTGTCAGGAAGATACGCATGGATGCTGCTCCGATCTTGATCAGTCTTCAGTTTCGCCGTGTCTCTATCATGTTAAAAGTAGTGACGTTATCGTATTAAAAGCACTAACGGGATCATGGTGAATTCGAAACCCGACAACCCGCTGGGCGCCTACCTGCGGGACCGGCGTGCACGGATCGATCCCGCGGCACTCGGCTTGCCCGCCAGGCGCCGCCGAACCCCGGGCCTGCGGCGCGAAGAGGTCGCGCAACGCGCCAACATCAGTCCGACCTGGTACACGTGGCTGGAACAAGGCCGTGGCGGAGCGGCCTCTCCCGACGTCTTGAACCGCATCGCCCATGGGCTGATGCTGACCGAAGCCGAACGCGAACATCTCTTCATCCTCGGCCTGGGCCGGCCGCCGGAAGTGCGATACAAGGCGGCCGAAGGCGTCACGCCGCGTCTTCAACGACTACTGGATGCCCTGGAAACCAGTCCGGCGATCGTCAAGACCGCGACGTGGGATATCGTGGCCTGGAATCGCGCGGCGGCGCTGGTGCTCACCGACTACGGCCAACTCCCGCCGCGCGAGCGCAATATCCTCCGGCTCGTATTCGGCAACTCCCGCATCCGGGCCGCCCAGGACGATTGGCAAAGTGTGGCGAGATTCGTCGTCGGCGCTTTCAGGGCGGAAGCCGCACGCGCCGGCGCCGCATCCGAGATTCGTGGACTCGTGGCCGAACTGGCCGCGACGAGCCCTGAATTCGAGGCATTGTGGCGGGAGAACGATGTGCACGCCCACGGCGAAGGCACCAAGCGCCTGCGCCATCCTGTTCTTGGCGTGATCGAGCTGGAGTATTCCGGCTTTGCCGTTGACGGCCGGCCCGACCTGGGCCTCATCGTCTACAACCCGGTCCATGCCGCCGACGCGGACCGCATCCGGTCGCTCGTGCGGGGGTAGCGTCGCGCGGGCGACGCCTCCGCTTCCGATGCCAGGCGCCGTCAGATCGCCGCTTGCCTCATGCGCCTGGACAACGCCTCGGCGCTCTCCTTCCGTTCGCTATAGCGGTCCGCCAGACACGGGGCCGCGTCGCGCGTCAACAGGGTGAATTTCATCAGTTCCTCGGCCACGTCCACCACCCTGTCGTAATACGCCGACGGCCTCATGCGTCCAGCCTCGTCGAACTCCTGGTACGCCTTGGCGACCGACGACTGGTTGGGAATGGTCAGCATGCGCATCCAGCGGCCCAGCACACGCATCTGGTTCACCGCGTTGAAGGACTGGGATCCCCCCGAGACCTGCATCACCGCCAGCGTCTTGCCCTGGGTGGGGCGTATCGCGCCGATGGACAGCGGGATCCAGTCGATCTGCGTCTTCATCAGGCCGCTCATGGCGCCATGGCGCTCGGGGGAACTCCAGACCATTCCTTCCGACCACTGGACCCATTCCCGCAGTTCGCGCACCTTCGGGTGCTCGTCGGACACGTCGTCCACCTGCGGCAGGCCGGAAGGATCGAACATCCGCGTCTCGCCCCCCATGGCCCGCAACAGGCGGCCAGTCTCTTCGGCCACCAGACGGCTGTAGGACCGCTCCCGCAGCGAACCGTACAGCAACAGGAAGCGGGGCGCATGGGCTGCTCGCGCCGGCGCGAGCAGCCTGCCGGGATCCAGCCGCCCGAACAGCGCGGGATCGATGTTGGGTAGATCGACCAGGCGGTCAGACACGCCGCCCCTCCCCATCGACCACGGGGACGCCGTCCTCCTTGGCGAAGGCGCCACGCTGCGGCGACGGCAGGATGTCCAGCACGGTTTCCGACGGCCGGCACAGGCGCGTGCCCAGCGGCGTGACGACGATGGGCCGGTTGATCAGGATGGGATACTGGAGCATGAAGCCGATCAGCGCGTCGTCGTCCCATTTCGGGTCGCCCAGCCCCAGCGCTTCGTAGGGGGTGCCCTTGACGCGCAGGACGTCCCGGACCGGCACGCCCATCGCGGCGATCAGCCGCTCGAGCGTGCCCCGGTCCGGCGGCGTCTTCAGGTACTCGACGATGACCGGCTCCTCCCCGCTGTTGCGGATCAGGCCCAGGACGTTGCGCGACGTGCCGCAGGCGGGGTTGTGATAGATCGTGATGGCGCTCATGGGGATACCCTGTGGCTGGACGATGAACCGGCAGCGTGCGCGTTGGCGGTGCCGGCGTCGTACCAGCCTCGGCTCCGGTTGACGATGCGCACCACCAGCAGCATCACCGGTACCTCGATCAGCACGCCCACCACCGTCGCCAGCGCAGCGCCGGAATGGAAGCCGAACAGGCTGATGGCCGCGGCCACCGCCAGCTCGAAGAAATTGCTGGCACCGATCAGCGCCGACGGACAGGCGATGCTGTGCTGCTCGCCCACCTTGCGATTGAGCCAATACGCCAGGCCGGAATTGAAGAACACCTGGATCAGGATGGGCACCGCCAGCATGGCGATCACCAACGGCTGGCGAAGGATGGCCTCGCCCTGGAACGCGAACAGCAGCACCAGGGTCAGCAGCAGCGCGGCGATCGACAGCGGACCGATGCGGCCCAGGACGCGGTCGAAGGCAGGCTGGCCGCGGCGCAGCAGCGCACGCCGCCACAATTGGGCGAACACGACCGGAATCACGATGTACAGGCCGACGGACACCAGCAAGGTGTCCCACGGCACGGTGATCGCCGACAAACCCAGCAGCAGTCCCACCAGGGGCGCGAAAGCGAACACCATGATGGTGTCGTTCAGCGCGACCTGGGACAAGGTGAACACCGGGTCGCCGCCGGTCAGACGGCTCCAGACGAACACCATGGCGGTGCATGGCGCCGCGGCCAGCAGGATCAGGCCGGCGACGTAGCCGTCCAACTGGTCGGCCGGCAGCCACGCGGCAAAAACGTGCCGGATGAACAGCCAGGCCAGCAGCGCCATCGAGAAAGGCTTGACGCCCCAGTTGATGAACAGCGTGACCCCGATGCCGCGCCAGTGGCGTCGCACCTGGCCAAGCGCCGCGAAGTCCACCTTCAGCAGCATGGGCACGACCATGACCCAGATCAGCAGGCCCACCGGCAGATTGACCCGCGCGACCTCGAGGCGGCCGATGGCCTGGAAGACGCCGGGGGCGGCCTGGCCCAACGCGATGCCGGCGCCGATGCACAGCACCACCCACAGGGTGAGAAATCGTTCGAAGCGGTTCATGGGGTTCAACCGCCGCACCGGGAAGGCGACACTTCGCAGACGCCCCCCTGGCAGCAATGTTCGGTCAGGTATTCGATCAGGCCATTCATCTGGCCATACTCCGCCCGGTAGATCAGGTTGCGCCCTTTCTGCTCGGCCGTGACGAGCCCCGCATGCGCCAACTCCTTCAGATGGAAGGACAAGGTATTGCGTGCGACCGCCATCTGCCCGGCCAGGACGCTGGGGGTGAGCCCCTCGGGCCCGGCGACGACCAAGGCACGGAACACACGCAAACGCTGGGGGTGGGCCAGGGCCCCCAGGGCCGAGACGGCTTGATCTTCTTTCATTATTCCATGATACAACAATTATCGAATCATTGGCCACGAAAAACCCCGCCAAAGGGCGGGGTTCGAGGAACCGCCTTGCCGTCCCGTTCGAGATCAGAACGGAATATCGTCGTCCATGTCGGCGAAGTTCGGCGCCGAGCCCGACGGCGAAGCCGGACGCTGGCCGCCGCCACCGCCACCGCCGCTGGCCGGACGGTTGGACTGGCGCTGGGCCGGCGCGGAATCGCCATAGCCGCCACCGCCGCCTTCGCCACCACCGCCTTCGCGGCCGCCCAGCATCTGCATCTGGTCGGCGACGATCTCGGTCGTGTATTTATCGGCGCCGGTGTCCTTGTCCTGCCACTTGCGGGTCTTCAGGCGACCCTCCACGTACACCGAACGGCCTTTCTTCAGGTACTCGCCGGCGATCTCGGCCAGGCGGTTGTAGAACACCACGCGGTGCCACTCGGTTTCCTCGCGGCGTTCGCCCGAGTTCTTGTCCTTCCATTGGGACGTGGTGGCGATGGACACGTTGCAGATCGCGGCGCCGTCGGGCGTATAGCGAACTTCGGGGTCGCGGCCCAGGTTGCCGACCAGGATGACTTTGTTGACGGATGCCATTACCACACTCCTATTGACTGTATTCACCGGCCCGCGGCGAAGCGGAGGGATTGTAGCCACCCCCGCCCGGCGCGGCCACGGGCCACAAGAAAAAAAACATCATTCGTTGAAAATGCGCCGACCGCAATACGGTCTCGTGCGTAAATGGGACAAGAAGGGCTCAGGATACGGGGCGGGACACCTGCTCCGGCCGGGCGGCCCGCCGGGCTGGCAGGGGCTTCATCCCCCAGGCCGCCAGCAGCCATATTACCGCCAGCCCCGCCGCCGCCTGGAATACCGCGGCGGACCCCAGGTGGGAGACCAGCCAGCCGCCCAGCGCCCCGCCGGCGAAAAGCCCGATGGCCTGGCTCGTATTATAGAAACCCAGGGCCAGCCCCTTCAGGGACGGCGGCGCCACGCGGGACACCAGCGAGGGCTGCATGGCCTCCAGGATGTTGAAGACGGAAAAGAAGGCGATCATCGCGCCGACCAGCCATCCGTAGTGGTCCTGCGCCCATGGCAGGAACATGCACACCAGCACCAGCCCGGCGACCGCGCCCAGCAGGGTCTTGCGGTGGGTCGCATAGCGTTCGGTGACGCCGATCACCGGCACCATGACGACGAACGAGGCCAGCACCACCGGCAGGTAGACCTTCCACAGCGTGGCCGCGTCCAGGCCGCCGGTACGCACCAGCGCGGCGGGCACCACCACGAACAGCGCGATCTGGACCAGGTGCAGGGTGAAGACCCCGAGGTTCAGCCGCAGCAGATCGGGATGCGACAGCACGCGCGACATGGGGACCGGCTCGCCCCGCGGCGCCGGCGGCGCGGCCGGGACCACCCAGGCGGCCACCCCCAGCGCGGCCACCCCCAACGCGGCAATGGTCCAGAACAGGCCGGTCAGCCCGCCCCAGCCCACCACCACCGGCGCCAGCACCAGCGATACCGCGAAGGTCAACCCGATGGACGCGCCTATCATGGCCATCGCCTTGGTCCGAACCTCGTCGCGCGTGGCATCGGCCAGCCACGCCGTCACCGCCGCCGAAATCGCGCCCGAGCCCTGGATGGCCCGCCCGATCGTGATCCAGAACAGGTCGTCGGTCGTGGCGCAGACCACGCTGCCGATGACGAACAGCACCAGCCCCATCACCACCACCGGCCGCCGGCCCCAGCGGTCCGAGGCCAGCCCGAACGGAATCTGCATGAAGGCCTGGGTCAGCCCGTACATGCCCAGCGCCAGCCCCACCCTCGCCGGATCGTTGCCGCCCGGCAGCGCCTTGGCCGCCACCGCGAACACCGGCAGCAGCAGGAACAACCCCAGCATCCGGCACATGAACAGCGCCGCCAGCGACAAGCTCGCGCGACGCTCGAAAGGCGTCATCCGGAATGAAGTCATTGGTCCCCCCCGTACGCGCTGACGCGCGCCCCCCAGGGGGCGATGCGGGTGGACCGGAGGGAAAGCCCGCCCCCTACGCGCTTCGCGCGCCCCCTCAAGGGGGCGATGCGGGTGGACCGGCAAAGCCGGATCCACCGCATCCTGAGTCGTGCGGCAGTGTTTCGCAACGCGGGGCCCTTTTCAAGAAGCAGCACTGACAAACCGGCGGCGCCGGACCCGCCATGCTCCAGATCCAATACAAGTTTCTTTGCCATTTCACCCATCGCTAACGCCGGCAGCCAGCGACAGCACCAGCGCCCCACCCCAAGAAAGCCCCACTAGACCAGGGCACGGGGGATCCGGCTCCGCCGGTCCCCCGCCGCCCGCCCCCTGGGGGGCGCGCGTGAGCGCGTAGGGGGGAGTTATATTACCAAGTTGGCTTTCGCCACCGCTCGCGTAAAGGTTTGCTTGATGGATGTCATCCGCATCAGGGGTGCGCGCACCCACAATCTGAAGAACGTCTCGCTGGAGTTGCCCCGCCACCAGCTTGTCGTGATCACGGGGCTGTCCGGTTCGGGCAAATCCTCCCTGGCATTCGATACTCTCTACGCCGAAGGCCAGCGACGCTATGTGGAAAGCCTGTCCGCCTACGCCCGCCAGTTCCTGCAGTTGATGGACAAGCCCGAGGTCGACCTGATCGAGGGACTGTCGCCGGCCATCTCCATCGAGCAGAAAGCCGCCAGCCACAACCCGCGTTCGACCGTGGGCACGGTCACGGAAATCCACGATTACCTGCGCCTGCTGTTCGCGCGGGTGGGCACGCCCTATTGTCCCGACCACCAGTTGCCGCTGCAGGCGCAGAGCGTCAGCCAGATGGTGGACATCACCCTGGCCCTCCCGGCTGAAAGCCGGCTGGCGATCCTGGCGCCGCTGGTGCGCGACCGCAAGGGCAGCTTCGAGGACGAGCTGGCCAACCTGCAGGCCCAGGGTTTCGTGCGGGTGCGCGTGGATGGCGAGGTCCTGGACATCGACAGCGTCCCGCCGCTGAAGAAGACCGAGAAGCACAGCATAGATGTGGTGATCGACCGCCTGCGCGTGCGGCCCGAAGCCCAGCAGCGCCTGGCCGAGAGCTTCGAGACGGCCATCGGCCTGGCCGAGGGGCGGGCCGTCGTGCTGGAGATGGACGCCGGGGCCGAGGGCCCCGAGCGCGAACACCTGTTCTCCAGCCGCTATGCCTGTCCGGTATGCGGGCACAGCCTGCCGGAACTCGAGCCGCGCCTGTTCAGCTTCAACAACCCCATCGGCGCCTGCCCAAGCTGCGACGGCATCGGCCACGTGGGGTTCTTCGATCCCAAACGGGTGGTGGCTTTTCCCGAACTGAGCCTGGCCAGCGGCGCGATCCGCGGCTGGGACCGGCGCAACCCCTTCTATCACCAGTTGCTGACCAGCCTCGCGGCCTTCTACGACTTCGACGTCGACACACCGTTCGAGGAATTGTCCGAGGACACCCGGCAGCGCGTCCTGTACGGCTCGGGCGACCAGGAAATCGCCTTCACCTACGTGAACGAGAAGGGCCGCACGACGGTCCGCTCGCACCCCTTCGAAGGGGTGATCCCCAACCTCGAACGCCGCTGGAAGGAAACCGACTCGGCCACCGTGCGCGAGGAACTGGGCAAGTACAGGAACGTGCGGACCTGCCCCGACTGCGGCGGCTCGCGGCTGCGCGCCGAGGCCCGCAACGTCCGGGTGGGCGAGGATGACCAGGGGCGCGCCATCTACCAATTGGAGGCGCTGCCGCTGTCCGACTGCCTGCACTGGTTCGAGGAACTGGCGCTGACCGGCGCCAAGCGCGAGATCGCCGACCGCATCGTGCGCGAGATCTCGGCCCGCCTGACCTTCCTGAACAACGTGGGACTGAGCTACCTGTCGCTGGACCGCAGCGCCGACACCATATCGGGCGGCGAGGCCCAGCGCATCCGCCTGGCCAGCCAGATCGGCTCGGGCCTGACCGGCGTGATGTACGTGCTGGATGAACCGTCCATCGGCCTGCACCAGCGCGACAATGACCGGCTGATCGGCACCCTGAGGCATCTGCGCAACCTCGGCAACAGCGTGATCGTGGTCGAGCACGACGAGGACATGATCCGCGAAGCCGACTGGGTCGTGGACATGGGCCCCGGGGCGGGCGAACACGGCGGGGAAGTCGTGGCACAGGGATCGCCCGCGGACATCGTGGCCGATCCGCAATCGCTGACCGGTCAGTACCTGAGCGGCCAGAAATCCATCGCCATCCCGGCCCGCCGGCCGGTGGCGGGACAGGACGAGCTTGCGTGGCTGGAGCTCAGGGGCTGCACCGGCAACAACCTGAAAGGCGTGGACCTGCGCATCCCGGCGGGCCGCCTGGTCTGCATCACCGGGGTCTCGGGCTCGGGCAAGTCGACGCTGATCAACGACACCTTGGTCAACGTGGTCTCGCGCCACCTGTACAACAGCCAGGCCGAGCCCGCGCCTTACGAGTCCATCGATGGACTGGAGCATTTCGACAAGATCATCAGCGTCGACCAGAGCCCGATCGGCCGCACGCCACGCAGCAACCCGGCCACCTACACCGGCCTGTTCACCCCGATACGGGAATTGTTCGCGGGCGTGCCGGAAGCCCGGGCCCGGGGGTACGACCCCGGCCGCTTCAGCTTCAACGTCAAGGGTGGCCGCTGCGAGGCCTGCCAGGGCGACGGCGTGGTCAAGGTGGAGATGCACTTCCTGCCCGACATCTACGTCCCCTGCGATGTCTGCCACGGCAGCCGCTACAACCGCGAAACGCTGGAAATCCGCTATCGCGGCCGCAACATCAGCGAAGTGCTGGACCTGACCGTCGAGCAGGCCCTGGAATATTTCGAGGCCGTTCCTGCCATCGCCCGGCGGCTGCAGACGCTGATCGACGTGGGGCTGGGCTACATCCGGCTGGGACAGAGCGCCACCACGCTCTCGGGTGGAGAGGCCCAGCGGGTCAAGCTGTCGCAGGAACTGTCCAAACGCGGCACCGGCCGCACCCTGTACATCCTGGACGAGCCGACCACCGGCCTGCACTTCCACGACATCTCGCTCTTGCTGGAGGTGATCGGGCACCTGGTGGATGCCGGCAACACGGTGGTCGTGATCGAACACAACCTGGACGTGATCAAGACCGCTGACTGGCTCATCGACATGGGGCCGGAAGGCGGCGACGGCGGCGGCGGCATCGTGGCCCAGGGCCCGCCCGAGGTGATCGCGGCGGCGCCCGGCAGCCATACCGGCAGCTATCTGCGCAAATTCCTGGCGGCGCCGGCCCGGGCAGGCACTTGAGCGTTCATGGCGGAGCGATGCCTGTCGCCCCGCCGCAATGCAACATTCAACCGGCGCGGCAAACCGCCTGGGCGGCAACGCCCTGGCCGGCCTTGGCGCGGCCGGGCTGCTGCCCGGCACGGCGGTAGACCGACAGGATTTCCTTCAAGGACGACGGCAGCAACGGCGTGGCGTGGCGCACGGCATCGCGCTGCTCATAGTGGACCAGCAGTTGTTGGCCGATGCGCGGAGTGGTCGGGAAACGGGAAACTTCGGGATTACGAGACATGGGAAAACACCTATTGCATACAGTATCTTGAAATTATACCCATTGCACCCGGCACACTCAAACCGTCCGTTGCATCGCCGCAATCCGATCGTCATTCCCTCGACGCCTTGAAGCCCACGAAACATCAAGGTTTCCCCGCCGCCCCCAGTTGCCCCGCGCTCCATGGATTCACGCTTTCCCCTAGCCTGAATCTCACCCTTAACGGTATACAATATTCTATAAACCAACATTTCCAAGGACATCGGATGCCCAAGGTCGTGTTCCACAAGGCGGGAGAGACCCAGACCAGCGATGTGCCCGACAACGCCAATCTGGTCGTGCGGGCCGGGATCCGCCAGTTCCCTTTTCCGTATCTGCGCTATCAGTGCGGGATGGGCAAGTGCGCGACCTGCGCCTGCCGCGTCCTGGCTGGCGCCGAGCACCTGCCCCCGCCCAACTGGAAAGAGAAGAAACAACTGGGCGAGCGCCTGGAGCAGGGTTACAGGCTGGTCTGCCAACTGTGGCTGACCCACGACCTGGAACTCGAACAGGAAGCGTGATCCGCCATGCAGCCCAGACAAGGACGATAGCCGTGTACATCATCCTGACCAGCAAGCCCGGCATATTCCACACGGAATCCGGCCCCGACCTGGAGCCCGTCGAAGCCTACGACTACGTGTCCTATGGCAAGACGCGCGCGCATTTCATCATCGCCCGCCTGGCACGGCCGACCCGGGTGCGCGTGATCGAAGACGAGCCGCCGCACATCAGCAATACCGTTCCATCGAAATTCCTGCCGCAATTTCCGTCGCTGGAACAGGCGCGCGCGGAACTGGCTGCGCTGACGCGCTTCGGCACCGTCGACGGCCAGTTGATTCTTCAAACCGATGCCCAGGCGCGCCCATGATCGAGATCACCTTCATCAGCAACGGCAATAAGGTCGTTGCCGCTCCCGAAGACAGCAACCTGCTGCGCGTCTCGCTGCGCGAACAGGGCGGCATCCCCTTCAAGTGCGGCGGCGGCCTGTGCGGCACATGCAAATGCCGGATCGAGGAAGGCCTGGACCACACCGACGCGATCAAGCCCAAGGAGCGCCGCCACCTGACCCCCGAGCAATTCGAGCAGGGTTATCGGATGGCCTGCCAGACCTTCGTGAACGGCAACATCAAGGTTTCCTGGTAGCCGCGACCTTGCGGCTTCAGGGCAGGTCCCAGCCCTGGCCCTGCGCCACCTGCCGGTAGACATGCCCCGCCAGGGCAATATCCTGCAGACCCACGCCCACGGCCTTGTAGATGAAAAGCCCCCGCGGCGCACCGCCTCGCAAGGAGCCCGGTTCCGCCAGCACCTCGGCGAATTCGCGCGTGCGGGCGGCCAGATCGAGCGTGGGGTCCGCCAGGCGCAGGTCGCCCGCTTCCTCGAGAGACTGGCGCCGCCACTCCACGGCGATCACCTCCGCGCGGGCCAGCGTCGCATCGTCGAGTTCACGCGTATGCGGCAGACTGGATCCGACCGCGGCGATGAAGGTGCCCGGCGCCACGTCCGCGCCGCGAAACAGCGCGGCGGCCGACCGCGATGCCGTCACCACGATATCGGAACTCCGGACGATGGCGTCGGCATCCGCGCGCTCGACCGGCAGGCCGACCTCCTTCGACAAGCCATCCAGCACGGCATCCGGCACCCCCGGATCGCTGACCAGGATCGACCGCAACGGGTAGGCCCCGGCAAACTGGCGGACGTGCTCGCCCCCTTGCGCGCCAAGACCGAACACCCCCAGGCGGCCGGCATCGGGACGCGCCATCCGACGCGCCATCAGCACCGAACTGGCGGCCGTGCGGCGGCGTGTCAGCGCGGCGGCGTCCATGGTCGCCAGCGGCCGGCCGTCCAGGCAGGAAAACAACAGGATCACAAAGGAGAACCGGCCCGCGATCGTCGTATAGACCTTCGCGCCGGCGATGCCCAGATGCGGCACCACCGCCCCCAGGGTGGACAACTTCACGCCTTCGGCCTCGATGCGTTCGCGCTGCTGCATGGCGGCCTGCCCGCGCCCGAACGCGCGAAAGGCCTCTTCGACCACATCTTGCGCCTGCCTGGCGTCGGCCGCGCGCTCGACCATTTCATCGGAAATGTGATGCAGCATGTACGTTCCCCCCGGGAACAGGACTATCTATCGGGGCGTGGATGAGAGGGCCGCCCCCCACCTTCGGCCTTGGCCTCGGCATATGCCTCGGCGGCGTTGTAGACGTGCTGGCTGGCCAGCAGCGACGCGAGCTCGCCATTGCCGCTCAACACGGCCGACAGTATCTGCGCATGTTCGTCCCAGTTCTGCCGGGCCCGGCGGATGTTGCTGGGCGCGAACAGCAGGGCCGTCCGGGCCCGCAGGACGGACAGCATGTCCCGCAGCACCTCGTTGCCCGTGGCGGTGGCCAGCAATTGGTGGAATTGCGAGTTCCGCTCCTGGAAAGCCTCGATCCGTTCCTCGCGGGACGCGAGTTCGCCCTCCCGCAGAAACTCACGCAATTGCGCCAGCGTCTTTTCGTCGCGCTGCTGCGCGGCCAGCTTGGCATTGAGCCCTTCCAGCGCCGCCCGGACCGCGACCATGTCATAAGCCATTTTTTCGGACAGCACCGCCACCGAGGCCCCCCGGCGCGGCTCGACCGTCACCAGGCCCTCGGCCGCCAGCGCGCGCAAGGCCTCGCGCACCGGGATCCGGGACACCCCCATTTCCTCGGACAGACGCCCCTCGACCAGACGGTCGCCGGGCTTGAATTCGCCACTGAGGATGCGGTCGCGCAGACGGTCGCGCACCACGGCGAACAACTGGGGGTGCACTTCACCGAGCTTCGCGGACCCGGACGAGGCGTTCGCGCTCGCCACAGGCGCCTGAAGATAAGAATTGAGCATGGTCTCTGGCTAGGCTTGGTATGAGGCGTGGGATACATGCAAGCACTTGCACATCGGGTTGCGCCAACGTGCGCTGCGACATCCCTTGCATCGGAATATTGTATTACGCAGACCCTCGCACCCCCATCAGGGTTCCTCGCGCCGTCCCCCACCCCCCCATCATTGCCCCATGACGAAAAACATCACGCGGCGGCCTGTTTTTTCATAAAAAATATACTGTATACGAAAAAAGGCGTGAGCAAAAATGTCTTTGACGATGAGGGAAACTCCATCGAAGCGATGCACGGGTTCCGTGGAATACCTCGAAAACACGAGGGATTTCGACATTCCTCCGCGGTTCTCCCTGCGAGTATTCCCCTACATTCAACCCGGCTCAGTCACTTCATAATTTGAAATACTGTATACGATTCTAGACAACCCCCGCCCGAGGAGTGTTTCTACATGGAATCCACCGCAACGCTGACCGTCGCGCACGGGATCTACCTCGCCAGCGTCGCCGTCATCATCTTGACGATGATCCTGCGCGCCAATGTCGTCGTTCCTTCCATCATCGGCACCTTTCTCGTCGTCACCGCCCTGACCAGCAATCCAATCAGCGGATTGATCGGCATTTTTTCGGCCAGTTTCGTGGCGGCCAAGGAGTTGTTCAACATCTTCCTGGTGATCGCCCTGATGACCGCGCTGCTGAACTCCTTGAAAAGCCTGCAGGCCGACATCCGCATGGTGCAACCCTTCAGCCGCGTCATGCGCAGCGGCACCAGCGCCTACATCATCATCGCCACCTGTACCTACGTCCTGTCCCTGTTCTTCTGGCCGACGCCCGCCGTGCCCCTGGTCTCGGCGATCCTGCTGCCAGCCGCGATCGCCGCGGGCCTGCCGCCACTGGCGGGCGCGATGGCCATCGCCATCGCCGGCCAAGGCATGGCGCTGTCGTCCGACTACGTCATCGGCGTGGCCCCCGGCATCAGCGCCAAGGCGGCCGGCGCCGCGGTCAGCGCATCCGTGGTGGCCGATCGCGCCCTGGTCCTGTCGCTGATCACCGGCGGCATCGCCCTGGTCCTGGCCTACATGTTCATCCGCCGGCACATCCAGGCGCCCAACCCCGCGCTGCTGTCGGCCTGGCAGGCCCAGGCCCAGAGCGGCACCCTGGCGCGCATGGAAGAATCCGGCTCCTTCGACAAGGCGGAAATCGCGCGCGCCACCAGTTACGAAGAAGCCCCGCCGGCGCTGGCCGACAATGGCCGGACCACCGACGAGCAACGCCGCATCCATTGGTCCAAGACCTTCGCCATCGTCACCCCGCTGGTGTTCCTGGGGGTGATCGCCGTCATGGTCCTGCCGCGCATCTTCCCCAGCCTGCCCGCCCTGCGCGGCGGCGATGCCGCCGCCCTGGTGGGCGGCGCGGCGGCGGCCCTGACGCTGTTCGTCGCCCTGGCGGCCGAAGGCGGCCGCAAGATGCTCGACATCTACCCGGAACACATCACCGATGGCTTCGTCTTCGCCTTCAAGGCCATGGGCTCGGTGCTGCCCATTGCCGGTTTCTTCTTCGTCGGCGCCAACGAGACGGCCGCGCAGATCCTGGGCGTGCCCCAGGCCCAGGCTCCCGGCTTGCTGTTCGAGATCATCTCCGCCGCCCAGCACCTGATTCCGGACAACCACTTCCTGGTGGCCTTCGGCGTGCTCCTGGTCGGCATGATCACCGGCATCGACGGCTCGGGCTTCGCCGGGCTTCCACTGACCGGCACGCTGTCCGGCGCCCTGGGCCCGGTGGTCGGCATCGATCCCGCCACGCTGGCGGCGGTCGGCCAGATGGGCGCGGTATGGACCGGCGGCGGCACGCTGATCGCCTGGTCCTCCCTGATCGCGGTCGCCGGATTCGCCCGCGTGCCGGTCCTGGACATGGTGCGGGCGCTGCTGATCCCGGTCGTGGCCGGCCTGGTCGTCTCCACCATCGCGTCCATTCTGATCTGGGGTTGACGTGCCGCTTCCCCCCGTCGCCAAGACCGCGCTCGGCCTCCATGCGATGGTCTCCACCGGCCATCCGCTCGCGGCGCGGGCCGCGCTCGACATCCTGCGGCAAGGCGGCAATGCCGTGGACGCGGCGATCGCGGCCGATGCCGTCATGGGCGTGGTCGAACCCATGGCGACGAGTGTGGGCGGCGACCTGCTGGCCATGATCGTTCCGGCCGGCGGCGCGGTCGTCAGCTACAACGGCACGGGGCGCGCCCCCGCGCGCCTGCTGCCCGCGCTGGTCGAGGCCCTGCCCGGCCGGCGCATCCCCGAGCGCCATCCCCTGGCCGTCACCACGCCCGGCGCGGTCCAGGGCTGGCACGACCTGCACCAGCGGCTGGGCCGCGCGCCCTGGTCCGGCCTGTTCCAGAGCGCCATCGCCACCGCGCGTGACGGCTTTGCCGTCACCCCCATCACCGCGCGCGAATGGAAGCTGTTCGCGTCGACGCTCCTGCCCGACGCCACGGCGCGCGAACTGTTCCGCGCCGAGGCGCCGCCCGCCCCGGGCGACCGGTTCCACAATCCCGAGCTGGCGGCACTGCTGGACCGGATCGCGGCGCTCGGACCGGCGGCGTTCTACCAAGGCGCGATCCCCGCCGCCGCCGCCCGGGCCGTCCAGGCGGCCGGCGGCGTCCTGGACGCCGGGGACTTCGGCCATCACAGCGGGCATTTCTGCCCCCCTGTCCACGCCGACTTCCACGGCTATCGGATCCACCAGTGCCCCCCCAACACCCACGGCGTCGCCATTCTCGAAGCCTTGGGCCGGACCGCCCGATCCACGGCGCCGCCCGACAGCGCCCAGGCCACCCTGGAACTGGTCGAGGCCACCGAACAGGCGCTGGCCCAGGCCAGCCGCACGGTGGCCGACCCCGCCGGCAATACGGTATGCACGGTCGTGGTGGACCAGGAGGGCCTGGCGATCACGCTCATGTCCAGCATCTTCAAGCGTTTCGGCTGCGGCATCGCCGTGCCGGGCGGCGGTTTCGTATTGCAGAACCGGGGCTTCGGCTTCGCCACGCCGGGCCACATCAACGGGCCGGCTCCCGGCAAGCGCCCCTACCACACCGTCGTGCCCGGCGCGGTGACGCGCGGGGGACACTTCGAAATGGCCCAGGGCGTCGTCGGCGGACTGATGCAGCCCCAAGGCCAGATCCAGCTGCTGACCCGCATCCTGGCCTGGCGGCAGGATGCGGCCGCCGCCATGTCGGCACCGCGCTGGCGCCTGGAGGCCGGACGCACACTGGCCCTGGAATCCGGCATGGATGAGGCGCTGGCAGCCGCCCTGCGGGAAGCCGGCTACCCGGCGCCCGCCAAGGGCACGGGCGAACTGGCCGGCCGCAGCGACTTCGGCGGCGCCCAACTGGTGCGGCGGCTGCCCGACGGCGGGCTGCAAGGCGTGTCCGACCCACGCAAAGACGGGATTGCCCTGGGGTTCTGATCCTGGTTTTTACCTATTCCACCCGCCCCTAAACGGTATACAGTATATAGAATGGCACGGAAAAGACTGGGCCATCTCGCCAACCATGAAGCCGGAGGAAGAGATCATGGCCACATTGATGAATCGCGACGAATTCCGCAGCGCACTCGAAACCGCCATCAAGGGCAAAAGCGCCAACGCCTCGCCCTTCAGCATCGCCTGGGCGACCGGAAAGCTCAGCCGGGCCCATATGGCCCGCTGGGCCGAAAACCACTACCACTACGTCGGCCCGTTCGCCGACTACCTCGCCTACGTCTACGCCCGCACTCCCGATACGCACACCGAGGCCAAGGATTTCCTCCTGGCCAACATGTACGAGGAAGAAATCGGCGGCGATCGGCATACCGACCTGCTGATCCGCTTCGCCGAAGCCTGCGGCACCACGCGCGAACGGGTCGTGAACCCCGACAACATGTCGCCCACCACGCGTGCGCTGCAAAGCTGGTGCTATGCCATCGCCATGCGCGAGGACCCCATCGTGGCCGTGGCCGGCCTGGTGGTAGGGCTGGAGTCCCAGGTACCCTCGATCTACCGCAAGCAGGCCCCCACCCTGCGCAATGCCTATGGGTTCACCGATGAGGAGATCGAATTCTTCGATCTGCACATCGTCTCGGACGAAATCCACGGCGAACGCGGCTACCAGATCGTGCTCGAACACGCCGACACGCCCGATCTGCAGCAACGCTGCCTGAAGATCTGCGAAGTCGGCGCGCAGATGCGCCTGCTTTACACGACCGCGCTCTACACCGACTACGTCCAGCAGGACCTCCCGCTCGATCAACTGAAGCTGGCCGCCTGAGGCCCGAGACCGGCGGCGCGCCGCGCCGCCTCGCATCCGTTTATCCGCAAAGGCCCGACGTGCACGAACAGACCGCTCAGGAATATCGCAACCACATCGCCGGGCAATGGATTGCCAGCGCGACCGGCCGGACCTTTCCCAACATCAATCCGGCGGATACGAACGACATCGTGGGCCGTTTTGCCGCCTCGGATGCCGGCGACGCGCGCCGGGCCGTGCAAGCGGCGCAGGAGGCCTTCGCCGGATGGCGGGACATGCCCATTTCCCAGCGCGCCCGCATCCTGCTCAAGGCCGCCGACCATCTCGACGCCCACGCCAGCGACTACGCATCGGACATGACGCGCGAGGAAGGCAAGCCGTTGGCCCAGGCCCGCGACGAATTCATCCGGTCGGCGCAGACCCTGAGGTTCTACGCGATAGAGGGCCAATCATTCGGCGGGGAAACCTATCCGGTCGACGACGCCGACATGCTGGTCTACAGCCTGCGCGAACCGCTGGGCGTCGTCACCGTGATCGCACCGTGGAATTTCCCGGTCTCCATCCCCGCGCGCAAGATCGCGCCCGCGCTCATCACGGGCAATACGGTCGTATTCAAGCCTTCGTCGGAATCGCCATTGACGGCCGTGCGGCTGGTCGAATCCTTCATCGCCGCCGGCCTGCCCGCGGGCGTCCTGAACCTCGTGACCGGCAGCGCCGCCGAAGTCGGCCCCACGCTGGTCGAGTCGCCGGAGATCCGCGCCATTTCGTTCACCGGCTCGACCGCGGCCGGACGGCAGATCCACCGCGCGGCGGCGCTGAACACCCGCACCCAGATGGAGCTGGGGGGCAAGAATCCGCTCATCGTGCTTGCCGATGCCGATCTCGACCTGGCCGTCGACCTCGTCATCAAAGGCGGGTTCTCGCTCAGCGGCCAGGCATGCACCGGCACCAGCCGCGTGCTGGTCGACCGTCCGATCCGCGCGGCGTTCAACGAACGCCTGATGCGCCGCACACAGTCATTGAAGATCGGCCCGGGAGCGCAGCCCGGGAATGACCTGGGGCCGTTGGCATCGCGCAAGCAACTCGACTCGGTGCTGTCCTACATCGACATCGGCAAGAAGGAAGCGACCTTGCTGGCCGGCGGCCACCGCCTGAGCGGAGGCCTCTACGACGCGGGCTACTACGTGGCTCCGACGCTCTTCACCGACGTCACGCAGGACATGCGCATCGCCCGCGAGGAAATATTCGGCCCGGTCATCGCCCTGATCGACGTCGACGGCTACGACGATGCCCTGGCGAAAGCCAACGATACCGAGTACGGCCTGGCGGCCGCCCTGGCGACCCGCGATGCCGGGTTGGCCCACCGTTTCGCCCGTGACATCCAGGCCGGCACGGTCAAGATCAACCGGACCACGACCGGCAATCTCATCAACGCGCCTTTCGGCGGGCTCAAGCAATCGAGCACCGCCACCTTCCGCGAGTCCGGCCGCGCCGGCCTGGAGTTCTACACCCAGGTCAAGACCGTTTACCGGGCCTGACGCCGTTTCCCCTCCCTGCCAAGAGCCGTTCCATGAAAAATCTCGTCCGCCTCGAAATCGAAGAAGCCCGCGCCATGGTGCACGCCGCCATCCGCAAATCCCAGGAGATCGGCGTCCTGGAAACCGTCTGCATCGTCGATGAAGGCGGCTATCCGATCGCGCTGGAACGCATGAACGGCGCCCGCATCACCGGTCCGCAGATCGCCTGGAACAAGGCGTTCACCGCCGCCGGCCACAAACGGTCGACCCATCTGTTCACGACCCCGCCCAACGGCCCCGCCTTGCCCGGCAACGAAGCCTTCGGCATCCAGTGGAGCTTCGACGGAAAATTCGCGGTGTTCGTGGGCGGCTTCCCCATCGTGGTCGATGGCGAAGTGGTCGGCGGGGTCGGACTGAGCGGCGGCAACGGCGAACAGGACACCGCGGCCGGCGTGGCCGCGCTGCAAGCCCTGGCCGACCTGCTGGCACCGGCCGGCCACGAAGTGCTGGTGGCCGCCGACATCAAGCGCTGACCCCACGGCCCGGAGGGTTCCATGCCCCGCCATCAAGTCCTGATCGAAGAAACCGGCGCGTGCTTCGGCGTCGACGACGGCGAGTCGGTGCTGGCCGCCGCGCTGCGCGCGGACATCCCCTTCCCGCACGAATGCACCTTCGGCAATTGCGGCTCGTGCCGCTTCAGGCTGTGCCAGGGCGAGGTAGCCTACGACGAACCTCCGCCCGCGCTGAGCGACGAAGAAGCCCGGGCCGGCTATGCCTTGGGCTGCCAGGCGCGCCCCCGTTCGGACCTGCGCATCAGCATCGCGGCCGGCGCGGCCGATTTCCCCCCCTCGCGGGTGTGCGAGGCACGGATCGTGGAAATCGGCGCCTGGAACCCGGACACCACGCGCCTCGTCCTGCAGGCCGACGGCGACCTGCCCTATGTTCCCGGACAGCACCTGGGCATCCTGCTGCCCGATGGACGCACCCGCAACTTCTCCATGGCGGCCCCGCCGTCTGACGGCCGGATCGAGCTGCAGATCCGGCGCATCCCGGGTGGGGCATTCACCGGGCAAGGCCTGGCCGCGCTGCGCCCCGGCGATGTCTTGCGCATCGAGGCGCCCCTGGGCACCTTCTGTTATCACTTCCGCGACTACCGCCCATTGCTGATGGCGGCAACGGGCACGGGCCTGGCGCCCGTCAAGGCCATCGTCGAATCGCTGCTGGACGACGGCGATACGCCGCCCATTCATTTGTATTGGGGCCAGCGCGCCGAATCCGACCTCTACCTGCTCGACACCATCGCCGGCTGGGCTTCGCGCCTGGACGATTTCACGTTCGTACCCGTGCTCTCGCGTCCCGGCCCGGACTGGACAGGACGCAGCGGCTACGTGCAGCACGCGATCGCGGCAGATTTCGACGACCTGTCGGAACACGCCTGCTATCTATGCGGATCGCCCGCGATGATCCTGGACGCCAAACGCACGCTGCTGGAACTGGGGGCATCGGCGGCCCACCTCTATACGGACAGCTTCACATTCCAGCCGGATGCCCTGGCCGCCGCGTAGCGGCCGGGCCGCCACGGCTCACTCGTCGAATTCGCAGACGGTGTAGAGGTTCAGTCCCGAGTTGCGTATCGCCTGCGACCCGCCCAGCCTGGGCAGGTCGATGACGGCGGCCGCCTCGACCACATTGGCGCCCAGCCTCTGCAACAGCTTCATGCCGGCCAGCATGGTGCCGCCGGTGGCGACCAGATCGTCGACCAGCACGACCCGCTGCCCCGGACGCACGGCGTCGGCGTGCATCTCCACCGTTGAACTGCCGTACTCCAGGGCATAGTGTTCGGCGATGGTGTCATAGGGAAGCTTGCCCTTCTTGCGCACGGGCACGAACCCCAGGTTCAGCTCGTGCGCGATCACGCTGCCCACGATGAACCCCCGGGCGTCGATGCCGGCCACCAGGTCCAGGCGCTGGTTCATGTAGCGGTAGACGAACAGCTCGATCAACACGCGGAAGCTGCGGGGGTCCTGCAGCAGCGGCGTGATGTCCCGGAACTGCACGCCGGGCTCGGGCCAGTCGGGCACCGTGCGGATGCGGTCTCGGATGTAGTTCGGATCCAGGAACATGGCGGGCTCGGGCGGGAAGATGTCGGGAGGGACCGGGGCTCGGGCACCCGGCGGCGCAGGACGCCACTGTAACGCAAAGAGCATGAAGCAAGGATCGTGCCCTTGCTACTATACTGGTAGATCGTCGCAATTGAATGACCGTTGCCGCGCGAGGCGACGCGAGGCGCCTTTTTTCGCCGCCCGCCCTCCCGCGGCACCGGCGCGGACCCATCATGCACACCTCAGACCACGGCACGTCCAACGTATACGTTCCCGGCGCCTCCGGCACCGTCGACGTCATAGACTCGGCCCGCAGCACCCTGGCGGTGGAAATCGAAGCACTCCAGGCCCTGTCCAGCCGCCTGGACCGCACGTTCGTGCGCGCGGTCGACATCCTGCTTGCCTGCCCCGGCCGGGTGGTGGTCAGCGGCATCGGCAAGTCCGGGCACATCGCCCGCAAGGTCGCCGCCACCTTTGCCTCGACCGGCACGCCCGCCTTCTTCGTCCACGCGGCCGAGGCCGTGCACGGCGATCTTGGCATGATTACCGCCAACGACGTGCTGGTCACGATTTCGTACTCGGGCACGACATCGGAACTGCTCACCATCGTGCCCGTCGTCAAGCGCCTGGGATCGCCGCTGATCGCGATCACCGGCAACGCGGACTCCGAACTGGCCCAGCTCGCGGACGTGCACCTGGACGCCAGCGTGCCCCAGGAAGCCTGCCCGCTGAACCTCGCGCCCACCGCCAGCACCACGACCGCGCTGGCGCTGGGCGACGCGCTCGCGGTGGCCTGCCTGGAAGCGCGCGGCTTCGGCCCCGAGGATTTCGCCCGGTCCCACCCCGGCGGCGCCCTCGGCCGGCGCCTGCTGACCCATGTCAGCGACGTCATGCGCACCGGCAAGGACCTGCCCGTCGTGCCGATCACGGCGTCGGTCACCGAGGCACTGGTCGAGATCACCCGCAAGAGCATGGGCATGACGGTCGTCGTCGACGGCGACCGCGTGGTCGGGATCTTCACCGACGGCGACCTGCGCCGCCTGATCGAACGCGAAGGCGACATCCGCAACCTGACCGTGATCGCCGGCATGACGCGCAACCCGCTCTATATCGGCCCGAACGCGCTCGCCACCGAGGCGGCCGCGCTGATGGACGACAACCGCAAGAACCAGTTGCTGGTGCTCGACGCCACCGGCCGGCTGGTCGGCGCCCTCCATACCCACGATCTGATGGCAGCAAAGGTGCTCTGAGTCCATGGCGATCCCTCTTCTCCCCCATCCGGCCGAAGCCCTGATCCTGGCCCGCGTGCCGCAAGACGTCCGCGAACGCGCCACCCGGCTGCGGCTGATGATTTTCGACGTCGACGGCGTACTGACCGACGGCCGTCTCTACTACGGCGAACACGGCGAAACCATGAAGCGCTTCCATGCGCTGGACGGTTTCGGACTGCGCATGCTGCACGAAAGCGGCATCGAGGTCGTATTCATGACCGGACGCGATTCGCCCTCCGTATCGCGGCGCGCCGCCGAGCTGGGCATTTCCGAAGTCCAGCAGGGCGTGCGCGACAAGAGCGCGGCCGTGACCGCGCTGGCGCAGCGCTGCAACGTCGAGCTGGACGACGTGGGATTCATGGGCGACGACATCATCGACCTGGCCGCCATGCAGCGCGTGGGCTTCGCCGCCAGCGTGTCCGAGGCGCCGGTCTACGTCACCCAGGCCGCCCACTGGGTGGCCACCCGCCCCGCCGGCGACGGCGCGGCGCGCGAATGCTGCGACCTGATCCTGGCCGCGCAGGGCCGGCTGGGCGGCTACATCACCAGCCGCACCCGCACGACCATCACCGCCGGATCCTCGCCTCAATGAAATCGCCCCCCTACGCGCTCACGCGCGCCCCCCAGGGGGCGATGCGGCTGGACCGGGGGAGCCGGATCCACCGCATCCCGGGTCGGGCGACGCCAGCTCGACGCATGGCGTCGTCGCCGGCTCGCCCCGGCCGGGGAATCCAATGAAGGACCGACTCGCCTCCGGGGTATCGATCGCGCTGCTGGCCGCACTGGTGGCCGGCACGTGGTGGGCGGCCGACTACGCCAAGCGGGCGGTCAAGGAAGATCCCCCGCGCCGGCTGACCCACGAGATCGACTCCTTCGTCGAGCAGTTCGTCATGGTCCGCAGCGACCCGCACGGCATGCCCATGACACGGATGGAAGGCGACCGGCTGGAGCACTATCCGGACGACGACTCGTCGGAAGTCACGCAATTCCGCGCGGTCAGCCAGCGCCCCGAACGGCCGACCATGACGGCCACTTCGCGGCACGCAAGAATGGATCAGGACGGCGCGCGCGTGGTCATGCGCGGCGACGCCCAGTTGAAGCGGCTGCCCAACCAGGGGCGCCCCGAACTCGACATACGCAGCGAGGAAGTCACCCTGCTGCCCGACGAAGATGTCGCCTACACGGACCTGCCCGCCACCGTGGTCAACGGCACCACGCGCATACAGGGACGCGGCATGCGCTATGACAACGTCACGCGCGAACTGAAGGTCAGCGAGCAGACGCGCGTACAGATCGTGCCCGGCAGCACGCGGCCGGCCGCGCCCCCGGCCCGCCGGCCATCCAAAGGATAGAAACACCGTGCCACATCACCGATTCTCCCGATACGCCGCCCAGGCCGTGTTCGCCCTGGCTGCCCTCGCCTGCGGCGGCCAGGCGTTCGCGGCCGCCGCGGACCGCAACCAGCCGACGACCGTCGATGCCGACTCGCTGCGCTACGATGACCTGAAACAGACCAGCATCTTCACCGGCAACGTCGTGCTGACGAAGGGATCGCTGATCCTGCGCGCCGACCAGCTCGAGCTGCGCGAAGACGCCGAGGGCTATCAGTTCGGCGTCGCCACCGCCAACGGCGGCAAGCTGGTCAACGTGCGCCAGCGCCGCGAAGGCTCCGACGAATACGTCGAGGGCGTGGCCGAGCGCGTCGAATACGACGGCCGCGGAGAGCTGATCCATTTCATCTCGAAGGCCGTCGTCAAGCGGCTGGCCTGCGAGCAGATGGTCGACGAGGTGCGCGGCCAGCGTGTCACGTACAACCAGCGCACCGACACCTATACGGCCACCGGCGGGCCGCAAGCCCCCACGTCCAACCAGCGCGTGCGCACCATCATCCAGCCGCGCGGCCAGACCGCCCCGGGCACGCCGGCGGCGGGCTGTGGCGCCCCGGCCCCGGGCAAGGCCGCGCGATGAACGCGCCGCTCATCGAGGCCGGAACGCCGGCCGGCGCGCCGCGCGCCGAGGAATCCACCCAAGGCGAAGGCCGCCTGCGCGCCGAGGGCCTGCGCAAGTCCTACCAGGGACGCACGGTGGTCAAGAACGTGTCGCTGCACGTGGACGGCGGCGAGGTGGTCGGGCTGCTGGGGCCGAACGGCGCGGGCAAGACCACCTGCTTCTACATGATCGTCGGGCTGGTGCCGGCCGATGCCGGCAGCATCGACATCGATCGCGTCTCGGTCACGAGCCTGCCCATCCACAAGCGCGCGCGGCTCGGGCTGTCCTATCTGCCCCAGGACGCCTCCGTCTTCCGCCGGCTCAACGTCGAACAGAACATCCGCGCGGTGCTCGAACTGCAGCGCAATGAACAGGGCTCACCGCTCGGCGCGCAGCAGGTGAACGAGAGCCTGGAATCGCTGCTGGACGAATTGCAGATCGGGCACATCCGCAGCAACGCCGCGATCTCGCTGTCCGGCGGGGAACGCCGCCGCGTCGAGATCGCGCGCGCGCTCGCCACCAATCCCCGCTTCATCCTGCTGGACGAGCCGTTCGCCGGCGTGGACCCCATCGCCGTCATCGAGATCCAGCGCATCGTGCGCTTCCTGAAAGGACGCGGCATAGGCGTGCTCATCACCGACCACAACGTGCGCGAGACGCTCGGCATCTGCGACCGCGCCTACATCATCAGCGACGGCACGGTACTTGCCAGCGGACACCCCGAGGAAATCGTCGGCGACCCGGCAGTACGCCGCGTCTACCTCGGAGAACACTTCCGCATGTAAGCGGTGCCCATGCTCAAACCCGGACTCCAACTTCGTACCTCCCAGCACCTGGCACTGACGCCGGCGCTGCAGCAATCGATCAAGCTGCTGCAATTGTCGACGCTCGAACTCGAACACGAGATCGAGCAGATACTGCAGGAGAATCCGCTGCTCGAACGCGAAGACGACCCCGTGGCGGCCACGATGCGGGTCGATACCGACGGCAGCATGCACACGACCACCCCCGCGGCCCAGGAAGCCGACGGCGAATCCGGCGGCGAGACCGCGGAACCGCCGTCTCCGTCCGACGCCGGCGACATGCCTGATCCGCCCGACATGCCGGAGCTGCACCGGCCTGGCGGCGAGCATGACGACGACACGGCGCCGCAACTGGCCGCGCCCGAGGCGTCGCTGCGCGAGCACCTGCTCGGCCAGCTCGCGCTCACGCAAGCCACGCCACGCGATGCGGCGCTGGTGACGGTACTGGTCGACGAGCTCGACGACAACGGCTATCTCGACATGTCGCTGGAAGAACTCGCCGCGATGCTTCCGCCCGAGTTGGACATCGACGCCGACGAACTGCGTTCCGCGCTGGGGCTGCTCCAGTCCTTCGACCCCACCGGCGTGGGCGCCCGCAACATCTCCGAATGCCTGTGCCTGCAACTGCGCGTGCCGGACCTCGACTGCCTGCCCGAAGCCCGCGATGCCACCGTGCTGGGCCTGGCCCGCGAGATCACCGCGCGGCACCTGCCCTTGCTGGGTGCGCGTGACTACGCCAAGCTGCGCAAGGCGCTGGGCTGCAACGACGACCAGCTGCGCGCCGCGCAGAGCCTGATCCGCCGGCTCGACCCGCGGCCCGGCTCGCGCTATTCGTCGCCCGCCGCGGACTACGTCGTGCCCGACGTGATCGTGCGCAAGGTCGGCAGCCAGTGGCGCGCGATGTTGAACGGCGAAGCCATGCCACGGCTGCGCATCAACCAGATGTACGCGCAGATCCTGAAATCGGAACGCAGCTCGGCGCATCCCGGGCTGTCGTCGCAGTTGCAGGAGGCGCGCTGGCTGATACGCAATGTCCAGCAACGCTTCGACACCATTCTGCGCGTGGCCCAGGCCATCATCGACCGTCAGCAGGGTTTTCTCAACCATGGCGAGGTCGCCATGCGGCCCCTTGTATTACGTGAAATAGCAGATACACTAGGCTTGCATGAGTCGACGATCTCACGCGTCACCACGCAGAAATACATGCTCACCCCGCTGGGGACTTTCGAGTTGAAGTATTTCTTCGGCAGCCACGTCGCCACGGAGACCGGAGGAGCGGCATCGTCCACGGCGATCCGTGCGCTGATCAAGCAACTCATTGGTGCGGAGGATCCTACCCAGCCACTATCCGACAGCCAACTTGCGCAGACGCTGGGGGAGCAGGGTATCGTCGTGGCCCGCCGCACGGTGGCCAAATACCGCGAAGCGCTCAAGATTCCGCCGGTTTCCCTGCGTAAGAACATCTAGTACGGATCGCATCCGCGCGGCCTCGCATGCCGCGTATCCATCACCTAATCGCGATGCTAGGGTTAGACCGTACTTGAAAGCCGTGGATAAAGGCTCATCTTTATAGCAACCGCTGAAAACGCATGTGCCAGCCACTTCGATTGCGTGGCGACATCCGGAACATCGGAGCGACGCAAGCAAAGTGGCACGCTCGTGCCACAGGCGTCCATGCCCTGCGGACATGGACGCGGGCTCCGGGGAAGTCTCCCGGTACATTGCTTCAAGGAGGGCTTTACATGAATCTGAGCATCAGCGGACATCACCTCATCGTGACCCCTGCCATACGTGAGTACGTGCTGAACAAGCTCACGCGGGTGTTGAGGCATTTCGATCACGTCATCGATATCCAGGTGCTGCTTTCCGTGGAAAAGCTGCACCACAGCGCGGAAATCACCATGCATCTCCGAGGCAAGGATGTCCATTGCGAGGCCCAAGAAGAAAATCTATATGCGGCCATCGACACCCTTGTCGACAAAATCGACCGCCAGGTCATCAAGTACAAGGACAAGGTCCAGCGACCTCGGGTCGAGGAAGCCATGAAGAGGGTGCCCCCCCCTTCGCCCTGACGGGCGCCCCCCAGGGGGCGGCACTGGCGGACCGGCGGAGCCGGATCCGCTGTGCCCTGGGGGTAAACATTGGTCGGCGGGGAAAGGAGGCTTTTCCCGCCGTTGTAACGTTTAAAGGATGGGTTCACGTCCAGTTATCCGTGATCGGAATCGAGAAATGCCGCGCTGCGCCATGGTTTTCGGGGGATTGGGTCTTGTCCCGGGTGGGCGCTTCCTTCGTGGAGCGAGGGCATGCGGCGGTACGCGGGAATACGGACGGGTTGTTTGCGGGGCACAAAAGTGCTGCTTTTCGTGACAGATCCGGGCCGCTGGCTATAATCGACGTCCATCTCCAAAAGATGTCGCCCGGTCCATCTATTGTGCGAATTTGTATCGCCCGACTGGCGCATACGCTATGAATCTGATCTCGCGGATACTCCCCCCTTCGAACGTGCTGCTTGATCTGGAAGTCACCAGCAAGAAGCGCGTTTTCGAACAAGTTGGCCTGTTGTTCGAGAACAATCACGGCATCGCCCGCTCGGTGGTGTTCGACAGCCTGTTCGCGCGCGAACGGCTCGGCTCGACCGGCCTGGGACAAGGCGTTGCCGTCCCGCACGGCCGCATCAAGGGGCTGACCGATGCGGTGGCCGCCTTCGTGCGCCTGGCCCAGCCGATCAATTTCGACGCTCCCGATGGCAAGCCCGTGCAGATGCTGGTGTTCCTGCTCGTGCCCGAGCAGGCCACGCAGGTACACCTGGAAATCCTGTCCGAACTGGCGCAGATGCTGTCGAACCGCGCGCTTCGCGAGGCCCTGGTCACCGAACCCTCGGCCAGCGCGATCCACTCGCTGCTGACGCACTGGGAACCGGCCCAGTCCGACGCCGCGGTCTGACCCGGCCGCGGCCCGGTCGGCCGCCTTTTCCGTGTGCCCCATGCTTACTATCGAAAAACTGGTCGACGAGAATACCGACAAGATTTCCTTGAGCTGGCTGGCGGGGCGCTCGAACGCGAATCGCTCGCCGCTGCCCGACACCTGCCTGGCCGCCGCCGATCTGGTCGGCCACCTGAATCTTATCCACCCGTCCCGCATCCAGGTCTTCGGCCACGAAGAGCTGGCTTTCTACGCCCGGCTGGAAGCCCGCCGGCGCGCCCATCACCTGGACGAATTGCTGGCCAGCGGCGTGCCGGCCATCATCATGGCCGACGGCCTGGCCGCCCCGGCCGACCTGCTGGAACACTGCGAGCAGCGCAACGTGCCGCTGCTGGCCTCGCCTCGCTCGGCGGCACAGGTCATCGACCTGCTGCGCATCTACCTGGCCAAGAAACTCGCCCCCGTCACCACCGTGCACGGCGTGTTCATGGACGTGCTCGGCATGGGCGTGCTGATCTCCGGCGAATCGGGCCTGGGCAAGAGTGAACTGGCGCTGGAACTGATCTCCCGCGGCCACGGCCTGGTGGCCGACGACGCGGTGGAGTTCTCGCGCATCGCCCCCAACCTCATCGAGGGCCGCTGCCCGCCGCTGCTGCAGAACATGCTGGAAGTGCGCGGCCTGGGCCTGCTGGACATCCGCGCGATCTTCGGCGAGACCTCGGTGCGCCGGAAGATGACACTCAAGATCATCGTCCATCTCGTCCGCACCACCTCGCCCGAAGCCAATTTCGAGCGCCTGCCCCTCCAGGCCCTGACCCAGGACGTACTGGCCCTGCCCATCCGCAAGGTCGTCCTGCCGGTGGCCGCCGGCCGCAACCTGGCCGTGCTGGTCGAAGCGGCGGTACGCAACGCCATCCTGCAACTGCGCGGCATCGACACCATGACCGAGTTCATGGAACGGCAGATGGACGCCATCCAGAACGGCGAACCCTAGGGGTCCCCCCTACGCCCTTCGGGGGGCGATGCGGGTGGACCGGCGGAGCCGGATCCGCGGCGCCCTGGCAGCCAATAGGCCGACGCGGAGCAGTGGAAAGAGGGACAGTTCTGAGAGTGTGGGTTATCGTTCAGGCTGCGCCCTATTCGAGGCGCAGCCTGGATGAATGGATCTCCTCTGCGAGGCTGAATCAGCTGTGTTACGTGTCGTTTTCATCACCGGTATCTCGGGCTCGGGCAAGTCCGTGGCTCTTCGTACCCTTGAGGATGCCGGCTACAACTGCGTCGACAATCTTCCCGTTCGTTTTCTTCACGATTTCATCGCGGCCGCGCACGATGAAGGGCAGCAGCGTGTCGGCGTGTCCGTCGATGCGCGTTCCAGTGGGGCGATTGCCAATCTGCCCGACACCATCAATGCGCTGCGGGCACTGGGGACCGAGGTCCGCGTGGTGTTCCTGGACGCCGACACCGGCACGCTGGTGCAGCGCTACTCGGAATCGCGCCGCCGCCATCCGCTGACCGACAAGCTTTTCCATGAAGGCGTGGCCCCCTCGGTCGAGGCCTGCATCGCGCACGAGCGCGAGCTGCTGGGGCCGCTGCGCGAGCTGGGCCACGTCATCGACACGACGGGCCTGACGCCTTCGCAGTTGCGGTCCTGGGTGCGCAATGTGGTGCAGGCCGATACCGTGCCGCTGGTCCTGACCTTCGAGTCCTTCGCGTTCAAGGAAAGCGTTCCGCTGGACGCGGACCTGATGTTCGACGTGCGCTGCCTGCCCAACCCCCACTACGATCCGGTCCTGCGGCCGCTGACGGGCCGGGACGCGCCGGTGGCAAGCTTCCTGGCGGCGATCCCCAGCGTGAGCCGCATGATCGACGATATCGCCGCCTTCATCCGCACCTGGCTGCCGGAATACATGCAGGACACGCGCAGCTACCTGACGGTGGCCATCGGCTGTACGGGCGGCACGCACCGATCGGTCTACGTGGTGGAGCAACTGGCCGCCATGTTCGCGGGCCAGGGCCAAGTCCTGGTACGCCACCGCGCGCAAAAGCAATTCGACCTCTACGATCCGGGCGGCGGCCCCGGCGAAACGCCGCCGCATGCCGGACCTCAGTATTCAGGACACTAGACGATGAAGCAGACCGACCGGCCTTCCCGGCCTGGCGCGTGCCCGACCACCAGCCGCCCGCCCCGGGGGAGGACCGAAGGCCTCCTGCTCTGGGCGGCGGTCTGCGCCACGGTATTCCTGGCCGCCTGCGGCACCACGCCCAAGGCGCCATCGGGCTCTGGCTCGCGCGGCGGCGGCTACTACAAGGACGACGGCCCGCCCTCCAATCCGCCCGCCAACCTGGACCAGGTACCCGACCCGCTGCCGGCCGTCGAGCCGCTCGCCAGCGGCGCGAACAAGCCCTACGTGATCTTCGGCAAACGCTACGTGCCCGACACCTCCATGCAGCCCTACAAGGTGCGCGGGGTCGCGTCGTGGTACGGACGCAAGTTCCATGGGGCGCGCACGTCGAACGGCGAAATCTACGACATGTACGCGATGACGGCGGCCCACACCACGCTGCCCATCCCCAGCTACGCCCGCGTCACGCGGGTCGGGACCGGAAAATCGGTGATCGTGCGCGTGAACGACCGGGGCCCCTTCCACAGCGACCGCGTCATCGATCTTTCCTACACCGCCGCCTACAAGCTGGGCCTGCTCGCGCAGGGCAGCGGGGAAGTGGAGGTCGAATGGCTGGGTCCGGAGGCGATCGCCAGGATCCGCAGCGAACGCGGGAATGCGCCCGCGCTGGCCGCAGCGCCCGCGCCGGTGGCCGAGGCCGACGTGGTCGCCATACCGGTAGCCACGCAGGCACCCGCCAGCCAGATGCGGGACCTGCCGCCGCTGGCCTCCGCCTCGCCCGGCGCCCCCGCCATGACAGGCGGCGTGCAGGTCCCCCTGGCGGCAACCACGCCGGTGGTCTCGACACCGCAATCGGGCATTTTCCTGCAGGTCGGCGCCTTCAGCGGCCAGCGCAACGCCGAAGACCTGGCGGCCCGGGTCCGGACCCAATTGGGAGACCAGGCCGAGCCGCTGCGCATCGTGAACACAGACAGCCTGCACCGCGTGCACCTGGGGCCCTACCCCTCTCGCGAGAGCGCGCTGGCGGCCGCGCAGCGCGTACAGGCCCGGCTGGACATCGCGCCGGTCATCGTCGTGCGCTGACCGGACGACCCGGTTACCTGAGAACGGGACATTCCTGTCCTGGCGGCGCTGCGGCGCGTGTCCGCTTGAGGCATGCTGGACGGCCCTCGTCCCCCTTCGCCGCGCCATGCCCCTTCCTTCCCCGGCTTTCGCCGGCACCGCGCCCTTCCCGCTATTCGTCCTTCAGCGCCAGCGCGCGGGCATACAAGGCGTCCCGGGGCGCGCCGGTAATGCGGGCCGCTACCTTGGCGCTGTCACGCACGCTCAATACATCGAGCAGCGCCCGCAGCACGTCGTCCGCGTGGGCATCCAGCGCCCCCGCCGGCTCTTCGGGCGCCGCCTCCACGATCAGCACGAACTCGCCCTGCGCGCGCTGCGGATGGGCCGCCAGCCAGGCCTGCGCCTCGGCCAGCGGCACCGTGGCGATCTCTTCGAAACGCTTGGTCAATTCCCGCGCCACGGTCAGCCGCCGGCTGGCGCCGCATACCGCCAGCAGGTCGGCCATCGTGGCGGCCATCCGATGCGGCGATTCGTACATGGCCACCGGCGCCGGCAGCGCGCACCACTGGGCCAGCCAGCGCTGGCGGGCGGCAGCCTTGGGCGGCGGAAATCCGGCGAAAACGAAAGCCGGGTTCTCGTCGGAGGTCGCGCCGCTGGCCATCAGCGCGGCGATCACGGCGCTGGCGCCAGGCACCGGCACGACCGGATGGCCGGCCGCCCGCACTTCGCGCACGATGCGCGCCCCCGGATCGCTGACCCCGGGCGCGCCCGCGTCCGAGACCAGGGCCACCCGTTCGC
Source organism: Pigmentiphaga sp. MLSB6-MA01 (assembly GCF_058793475.1). Taxonomy (NCBI): domain Bacteria; kingdom Pseudomonadati; phylum Pseudomonadota; class Betaproteobacteria; order Burkholderiales; family Alcaligenaceae; genus Pigmentiphaga; species Pigmentiphaga sp. MLSB6-MA01. The sequence goes on from NZ_JBXAFV010000021.1 coordinate 64,085, forward strand.
CCGCGGCCAGCCTGCCGACGATGGCCTGGGCGGCCTGGGCCTCGTTGTGCCGGTGGGCGGCCATCAAGGGAGTGGATATGCCCCAGGCGTCCAGCAGGGGCCGGGTCATGCGCGTGTCTTCGGCGGCGATCACGTCGACCCGCTGCAGGCAGGCCTGGGCGCGCAGGCTCAGGTCCCCCAGGTTGCCGATGGGGGTGGCCACGACATACAGCGCGGGCGCGGGCCAATATTGCGCCGCCACCTTGTCCGCCAGCCTTTCCCAGGCGCCGGTGGACGGCCTGGAAGATTCGATTTCATTGTCCATGGCGCGAGGATACCGCGAGGGCGCCCATGACGGCGGCCGACACGCAAGCCTATGCCCTGGCCCATGCGGCGCAGCGGCGGGCGGTGCGCCGCCGCCCCCGGCCTGGCAGCCGGCAGGAAACGGCCGCGCCGCCCCGCCGGTCGCCCGCGCAGCAGGCCGGCGACCGCGCCGAACACGCGGCGCTGGCGCACCTGCGCGCCGCCGGGCTGGCCCTCGTGGCCCGCAACGTTGCCTGCCGCGCCGGAGAAATCGACCTGATCATGCGCGATGGCACGGTCCTGGTCTTCGTCGAAGTCCGCTCGCGGACCCTTGGCCGCTACGGCGGCGCGGCGGCCAGCGTGGGGCCGGCCAAGCGGCTGCGCCTGGCGAGGACGGCCGCCCACTTCCTGCGGACGCGCTGGAAAGGGCCGCCGCCGCCCTGCCGCTTCGACGTCCTGGCCTTCGAGGCCGATGCGCCGCCGCGATGGATACGGCACGCCTTTTCCCTCGAGGGGCTGCCCGGTTTCCGATAGTCCGCCCCTCCCATCTGCCCGTCCGGGAAACTATCATTGCCGAAACCGCTCCAACCCATGGCCGCCGCCCGTAACCGGGGTGTCACGGCCGGTTACAGCGGACACACTTGCCCGCCAGGCCGGCAAACCGGCCGTTTCCCCTGCATGAGATAATCCCGGCATGGACCTTATCGCCCGCATATCCGCCCATTTCCGCGACGCCGTCGCCTTGTTCGAACACTGCCAGGACACCCTGGCGGCGCCCACCGCGGCCGCCGTCGACGCGCTGGTGTTCAGCCTTTCCAACAACGGCAAGATCCTGGCCTGCGGCAATGGCGGGTCCGCCGCCGACGCCCAGCACTTCGCCGCCGAACTGGTCGGCCGCTTCGAACGCGACCGTCTGCCGCTGGGCGCCATCGCGCTCAACACCGATACCTCCATCCTGACCGCGGTCGGCAACGACTTCGGCTACGACCGGGTGTTTTCCCAGCAGGTCAACGCGCTCGGCCAGCCCGGCGACGTGCTGGTGGCGATTTCCACCAGCGGCAACTCGGCCAACGTGATCGAGGCCATCGAGGCGGCCCATTCGCGCGAGCTGCGCATCATCGCGCTGACCGGCAAGGGCGGCGGCAGGATCGGCCAGATGCTGACCGAAGACGACGTGCACCTGTGCGTGCCGCACGACCGCACCCTGCGCATCCAGGAAGTCCACATACTGCTGCTGCACGCCATGTGCGACGGCATCGACGCTCAACTGCTGGGAGATCTCTGATGTTTCGCAAACCGGCCGCTTCGGTACGCCCCCTGGTCCTGGCCCTCGTGGTCGCAAGTTCGGCATGGGCGGTATCCGCCTGCGCGCCCATCGTCCTGGGCAGCGCCTATGTCGGCACGATGGCCGCCACCGACCGCCGCACCGTGGGCATCCAGGTCGAGGACAAGAACATCGAGCTCAAGGCGTCCAGCCGGCTGTCGGGCCGCTACGGCGACAAGGGCCATATCAACGTCAATGCCTACAACCGCAAGCTCCTGCTGACCGGCGAAGTCCCCGACGAAGCCGCCAAGCGCGATGCCGAGGAACAAGCGCGCGGCGTCGAGAACGTCCGCGCCATCGTGAACGAGCTCCAGATCGGCATCCCGACGTCGCTGGCCACCCGCTCGAACGATCTCTTCATCGAAGGCAAGATCAAGGCGTCGCTGGTGGACGCCAAGGATCTCTTCGCCAACTCCTTCCGCATCACGGTCGAGAACGGCGTGGCCTACCTGATGGGCCGCGTCACCGAACGGGAAGGCAAGCGCGGCGCCGAGATCGCCGCCGGCGTGAGCGGGGTCAAGAAGGTGGTCAAGGTATTCGACTACATCACCGAAGAGGAACTGCAGGATCTCTCGAAAGTGAAGGCCGAGCAGGACCAGTCGCAAACCGCCGGCGGCTCGTCGGACAGCCGCTGACCGGCGTCCCCGCCCACCGGCAGGCGGGCTGGACACGCATCCCGGCCTATAATGGGCCGCATCGCGGGCGCGGACACGCGCCGCCCTGCCCGCCTCGCAACGGATCGCTCCCTATGCCGATTTCTGCCCCCTTCAACGGAACCACCCGCGCCCAGCGCGGCGCCGCCAAACTGGCGGCCATCCTCGCGGTCGCGCTGCTGGCCGCCGCCGGCGCCTGGTTCGCGCTGGCCCCCGCCGCCAAGGCGCCCGACACCACCTTCACCTCCATCCACGGCGAAAAATTCACCACCGAGAGCCTGCGCGGCAAGGTGGTGCTGGTCAACTTCTGGGCCACCAGTTGCGTGACCTGCGTGAAGGAGATGCCGATGATGGTCGAGACCTACAAGAAGTACGCGCCGCAAGGCTACGAAATGGTCGCGGTGGCCATGAGCTACGACCCGGCCAACTACGTGCTCAATTTCGCGCAAAGCCGCGAGCTGCCCTTCAAGGTCGCGCTGGACCCGATGGGCGAGATCGCGCGCAGCTTCGAGGACGTCAAGCTCACGCCCACCTCGTTCCTGATCGACAAGCAGGGCCGCATCATCAAGCGCTACCTGGGCGAGCCCAACGTGGCCGAGTTCCACGCCACGATCGAAAAAGCGCTGGCCAGCTGACGCCATGACGAGCACCCGCATCGTCCGCATCGATCACCGCGCCTGGGACGACGCCCCGGACCATGTCGGCGCGTCCACGCCCGTGGCCGAACTGGAAGAAGGCAAAGTCCTGTACTTCCCCGAACTGCGCTTCGCGCTGAGCGATGCCGAAACCCGCCTGCTCGACCCCGCGCTGGTCGATCCCAAGCGCAAGAACATCAGCCTGAACGCCACCACCGGCAAGCTGACCGGCGTGGCCGTGGAGGACGAGCGGCGGAACGCGATCGGCGCGCTGGTGCGCCGCTACTACGAGACCACGCGCCACTTCCTGGACCGGCTGCTGCCTGGCTACGCATCGCACCTGCATGCCCCCACCACCAGCCTGCGCCTGCATCGCATCGGCACCTGGAAGATGTCCTGGCGCAAGGACGACACCCGCCTGCACGTGGATGCCTTCCCCTCGCGGCCGGTGGGCGAACAGCGCATCCTGCGCGTCTTCAACAACATCAATCCGCATGGCGACACCCGCCAGTGGCGGGTCGGCGAAGCCTTCGACACGCTGTCGGCGCGCTACCTGCCGCAGATGCCGGCCTACCGGCCCGGCGTGGCGTGGCTGCTGCACAAACTGCATGTCACCAAGAGCCGCCGCAGCGCCTACGACCACTTCATGCTGCAATTGCACGACCGCATGAAAGCCGACGCGGGCTACCAGCGCGACGGCCTGCAGGAAAGCATCGAATTCCCGCCGGGCAGCACCTGGATCTGCTTTTCGGACCAGACGCCGCACGCGGCCATGACGGGCCAGTTCATGCTGGAGCAGACCTACCTGCTGCCGGTCTCGGCCATGGCGCATCCGGAGCGTTCGCCCCAGCGCGTACTGGCGCGGCAGGTCGCCGCCGCGCGCTAGGACCCGCCCCCATACCCCTATAGCAAGCCTCCCTCGCGGCGGCCTCAGGCGATTCCTGCGGCCTGCTCGCGCCGCCGCGCGGCGGCGGCGCGTATGCACTCGATCAGCGCCCGCACCGCGTGCGAAGGCACGGCGTCGCTGCGCAGCGTCAGCCCGACCGAGGCCGAAGTGTGCTGCGTGTCGCAGGCCAGCCGGACCAGGCTGCCGGCGCGCAGATCGTGTTCGACCACGCCCAGCGCAATCATCCAGACCGCATCGGTATGGGCCACGTAGGACCGGGCGAAGGCATCGGACAAGGTCTCGATCGCCTCGCGCCCGACGCCCACGCCATGCCGGACCATGTACGAATCGATGGTGTGGCGGATGGCCGTGCCCGGCAGCGGCACCACCATGCCGCAGGCGGCGATCTCTTCGGGCTCCACCCGATGGGCGGAGGCCAGCGGATGCCCCGGCCGGGCGACCACCACCACCGGTTCCTCGTACAGATGCTCGTACGACAGGCCCAACATTTCCGAGGGCTCCGCCACGCGGCCCAGCACCAGGTCCAGTTCGCCCTGCTTGAGCAAGGCCAGCAGCCCCGCGTTCACCCCTGTATGCACGCTGAGCCGGACCGACGGCCACTGGCGCTTGAACAGGCTGGCCGCCTGCGGTCCGATGGTGGGCGCGACGGTGGGAAGCGTGCCGATCGCGATGACGGCCACGTCGTCCCGTACGGTGGAGGAAACATGGTCCAGGCCCTCGCGCAGCGTACGCAGGCTGCTGCCGGCATAGCCCAGCAGCACTTGTCCCTTTTCGGTCAGCCCCACGCCGCGCTTGCTGCGTATCACGAGCTGCGCCTGCACCACGTCCTCCAGCTCCGCCAGCGTCTTGGAAATGGCCGGCTGCGAGATGCCCAGCGCATCGGCCGCCTGCCCCATATGTCGGTGCGCGGCGATGGCGACCAGACATTGGAGATGCCGCAGCTTGATGCGGCCCAGTCCCATGGATATGCCGTACTCCTGCATGAACGCTCCCTCGACCCGTCAAATCATAACCAAAAGGAAATCAACTCTTCTTATTTTTCATTTTCCATAACCAAAATAACTAAATACACTGGGACAAAACATCAGCATCCGGAGCGAGACCATGCCCACCCTTCGACCGGCCCTCCTGGCCGCCGCCCTGCTTGCCGCCTCTCCCGTCGCGCACGCGCAATCCGGCTACCCTTCCAAGCCGGTACGCGTCCTGGTCGGCTCGCCGCCGGGAGCGCCCTCGGACATGGTCGCCCGGATTCTTGCCGAGCGCCTGGGCAACCGCTTCAAGCAGACCTTCGTGGTGGAGAACCGCGCCGGCGCCAACAACGGCCTGGCCGCGCAGCAGGTCGCCAAGTCCGCGGCCGACGGCTACACCCTGCTGGTCACGCCCGACACCGTGGTCACGGTCAATCCCTTCGTCTACAAGAAGATGGATTTCGACCCGCGCACCGACCTCGTGCCGGTTTCCCTGGTGGCCAACTTCAACCAGATGATGGTGTGCAATGCCGCGCTCAAGCTCACCTCCATGGAGCAACTGATCGCGCGTGCCCGGCAGACGCCGATGACCTATGCGTCCGGCGGGCAGGGCTCGCCCGGCCATCTCGCGGCCGAACTGGTCCTGAGCAAGGCCGGCGTCGCCATGACCCACGTCCCCTACAAGGGCCCGAGCCCGGCGATGACGGACGTCATGGGCGGCCAGGTCGACTGCGGTTTCCTGGCCACTCCCACGGTGCTGCCCAACGTCCAGTCCGGGCGGCTGACCGCGCTGGCCGTCTCCTCGGCCCGGCCCTCGCCGATGGCCCCCGGCGTGCCGACCCTGCCGCAGGTCGGCCTGCCCGGCATCGACGCGTCCTTCAGCCAATACCTGATGGCGCCCAGGGACACGCCGGCGGCCGTGGTGCAGGCCCTGCAGGAAGCCGTAGCGGCCGCGCTGCAGGAAGCGCCCGTGCGCCAGCGCCTGACCTCGCTCGACCTGACGCCAGTGGGCCAGGTCGGGGCGCAGGCAGCGGAAACCTTGAAGCACGACACGGCCAAGTGGGCCGAAGTCGTCAAGCGCGTCGATATCCGGGAGTAGATGCCCCCGGCGCGCGGGCGCCCGCCCCTTCCGGGGGGCGCCCGAAGGGCGTAGGGCGTGGGACAAATTAGGCGTATGCTAGGCAGCTGTTTTTTCTTCTCTTGTATTTAGAGCAGCATGGCTAGCCTGTCACGCGATGAACAGATCGCGGCGCTACGCCGGGATGGCCTGGTGGTGGTGCGCAATTTCCTGGATGACGATGCCTGCGCAGCGCTGCTGCAGATTGCGCGCGCGCAGCTCAATGCCCATATCGACCCCGTCGAGTACGAAGCGGACCTGGGTTATCCCGGCGCCCCGACTTCCCGCGAGGCGGAGGGCGGACGAACGGTGCGGCGGCTGCTGGATGCGTGGTCGCGCGACGAGGCCTATCGGCAGTACGCGACCTGCGCGCCCATCCGCGAGTGGATGGCGGCGTATTTCGGCGAACCGGCCAGGCTGTCGCTGGCCCATCACAACTGCGTCATGACCAAGCACCCGCGCTACGGCACGCTCACGGGCTGGCACCGCGACTTCCGCTATTGGTCGTTCCAGCGCGATGACATGGTCTCGATCTGGCTGGCGCTGGGCGACGAGGAGCACCGCAACGGCGCGCTGCACCTGGTGCCGGGGTCGCACCGGGACAGCTTCGACGCCTCGCGTTTCGACGAACGCAAGTTCTTCCGCGACGACCTGCCCGCCAATCGCGCGGTCATCGAGCACGCCATCGTGCCGGAGCTGCGCGCCGGCGATGTGATGTTCTTCCACTGCAATACCCTGCACGCGGCCGACCGGAACGCGACGGACGAGGTGAAGTTCTCGGTGGTGTTCACCTATCACGCCGCCAGCAACCGCCCCCTGCCCGGCACCCGCTCCGCCGCCAAAGGCAGCATCAGCCTGGAAGGCGCCTGAGCCTGAACCTAATCCGGGGCCTGGCGCGCATGCGCGCGCAGTTCCTCGGCCGCCAGTTCGTCGGCCAGCGCGCTGGCTTGCAGCAGGAACGGTGAGCGGTCGTCCCGGCGGCGACTCACGATCACCGGCGAGGTGAAACCCGGGTTGTCCAGCGGCAGGTAGGCGACATCCTCGCGCTGCAGGCGCTGCACCGAGGCGGGCACCACGGTCACGCCCAGGCCGGCCGCGACCAGCCCGACGGCAGTCTGCAGTTCGTTGGCTTCCTGGACCACGTCCAGGCCATGGCCCGCCGCCCGGAACAGGCCCAGCACGTGGTCGGCATAGCTCGGCCGGGGACGGGCCGGATACAGGATGAAAGGCTGGGCGGCCAGGTCGGCCGCCCGCACCCCCTGCCGCGCGTCTCCGGCCAGCGGGTGGGCGCGCGCGACCACGGCAACCAGCGGCTCGGCCATCAGCACTTTGCGTTCGATATCGGGATCGTCGAAAAGGATCCGCCCGAACCCGATGTCGATGCGTCCGGCCTTGAGCGCTTCCATCTGCTGCAGGGTCGTCAGTTCCGACAACCCCACCTCCACGTGCCGGTCGGCGCTCCGCAGGCGGCGTATCAGTTCGGGCACGAATCCGTACAACGTGGACGGCACGAAGCCCACGCCGAACCAGCGCCGCCCCTGCTGTCCGATCCGGCGGGTGGCATCGCCGATTTCCTGGAGCCGCGCGGTCAATTGCAGCGAATGTTCGAGCAGGAAACGGCCAGCCTCCGTCAAGCGCAGCGATCGCCCGGTTCGCTCGAACAGGAGTACGCCCAGTTCATCCTCCAGCGCACGGATCTGCCGGCTGAGCGGCGGTTGCGCCATGTGCAGTTTCTCGGCGGCGCGCGTGACGTTCATTTCCTGCGCCACGGCCTGGAAGTAGCGTAGCTGTCTGATGTCCATCGATACCCTTAGGGTATTGAAAGGGACAAATATAGTCTTGGACGCAAGAAAAATCGAATTCCATACTGGCTTCTCGAACCTCAAGGAACCGGAAAAGTATGGCTTTCCCTTGCATCGAGTCGATCGAAGCCGTTCTGGTCGACCTGCCGACCATCCGCGCCCATCAACTGGCGATGACGGTCATGAACGTGCAAACGCTCGTCATCGTGCGACTGCGGTGTTCCGACGGGGCGGAGGGGCTGGGAGAAGCCACCACCATAGGCGGGCTGAGCTATGGCGAAGAAAGCCCCGAGGGCATCAAGCTCGCCATCGACACCTACCTGGCGCCGGCGCTGCTGGGGCAGGACGCCTCCAACGTGCTGGCCGCGGTCCAGCGCATGAATCGGGTGGCGCGCGGCAATACCTTCGCCAAATCGGCGCTCGAAACGGCGCTGCTCGACGCGCAAGGCAAGCGGCTGGGCGTATCGGTCTCGACCCTGCTGGGCGGCGCGGTGCGCGAAGCGGTGCCCGTCCTCTGGACACTGGCCAGCGGCGATACCCGGCGCGATATCGAGGAAGCCGAATCCCTGCTGGCCGCGCGGCGGCACGATACCTTCAAACTGAAGATCGGCCGCCGCTCCGTGGCCGAGGACGTGGCCCACGTATGCGCCATCAAGGAAGCGCTGGGCGCGCGGGCGCGCGTGACCGTGGACGTGAACCAGGCCTGGAGCGAATCGCAGGCGGCCACCGGCATCGCCCGGCTGGAAGCGGCCGGCGTGGACCTGGTCGAACAACCGCTGCCGCGCGCCCATCGGGCCGGGATGGCAAGGCTGGCGGCGCGTTTCGTCATACCCATCATGGCCGACGAAGCCGTGCACAGCCCTGAAGACGCCATGGATCTCGCCCGCCAGGGCGCGGCCGACGTGCTGGCCCTGAAGATTTCCAAATCGGGCGGCCTCTATGAAGTCTTGCGCACCGCCGCGGTGGGCGACGCGGCGGGCATGGCACTGTACGGCGGCACCATGCTGGAAGGCAGCATAGGCACGGTGGCGGCCGCGCACGCTTTCGCCACGCTGCCCCGGCTGGAATGGGGCACCGAGTTGTTCGGCCCCTTGCTGCTGGTGGACGACATCGTCCAGCAACGCCCCGCCTACCAGGAATTCTCGATGACGCTGCCTGCCGGTCCGGGGTTGGGATTGGCGCTCGACGAAGAAAAACTGAGGCGCTATCGCCGGGACCGCTGAAGCGCCCCCATCACCAGGAGATTCCCATGTTGTTCCTCGTCCGCATGGACGTCCGCATGCCGCCGTCCATGCCCAAGGAAGAAGCCGACGCGCTGAAGGCCACCGAGAAGGCCTATTCCCAGGGCCTGCAACGGCAGGGCAAGTGGCCGCACCTCTACCGCGTGGTCGGCGAGTACGCCAACTACAGCATCTTCGACGTGGCGGACAACGACGAGCTGCACACGCTGCTGTCGTCGCTGCCGCTGTTTCCCTACATGGAAATCCACGTCACGCCGCTGGCCCGCCATCCTTCATCCATCCACTGAACGCCCCCCGCGGCCCATCCATATCTACTATTCCCATCGGAGACAACGATGAAACCCCTGCACAAGACAACCGCCCTGGCCTTCGCCGCCCTGCTCGCCCTGCCGTTCGCCGCGGCCGCGGGCGACGGCTACCCGGACCGCCCCGTCCGCTGGATCGTTCCGTTCCCGCCGGGCGGGGCCATGGACAACATCGCCCGCACGCTGGGCGAAGCCATGGGCAAGAGCCTGGGCCAGTCCTTCGTGATCGAGAACCGCGCGGGCGCCGGCGGCAACATCGGCGCCACCGCGGTGGCGCGCGCGAAACCGGACGGCTACACCATCATGATCGTCGCCAACGGCATGGCGGTGAACCCCGCGCTTTATCCGGACATGGCCTACGATCCGGTCAAGGACTTCACCCCCATCTCGCTGCTGGCCGTCGTGCCCAATGTACTGGTGGTCAATCCGCAGCGCATCCAGGCCAAGACCGTGCCGGAAGTCATCGCGCTCGCCAAGGCGCACCCCGGCAAGTACACCTATGCCTCGGCCGGCGTGGGCACCTCCATCCACCTGGCTGGCGAGCTCTTCGCCAAGATGGCCGGCGTGCAGATGCTGCACGTGCCCTACAAGGGCAGCGGCCCGGCGATCGCCGACATGCTCGGCGGGCAGGTCGACTACATGTTCGACAGCATTACCTCGTCCAAGCCGCACATCGATGCCGGCAAGCTCGTCGCCATCGCGGTCACCACCGGGAAGCGCTCGGCCGCGTTGCCCAACGTGCCGACGGTGGCCGAAGCCGGCCTGCCCGGCTACGAACTGACGCCGTGGTTCGCCGCCTTCGCGCCGGCCGGCACGCCGCCCGCCGTCGTCGACAAACTGAACCAAGCCATGCGCGATGCACTCAAGACGCCCAAGGTGCGGAACACCCTGGCCTCGATCGGCGCCGAGCCCATAGGCGGATCGCCCGCCGAACTGCGCGACTATCTCGCCTCGGAAATCAAGAGCGGACGCGAGCTGATCGAATCGCGCGGAATCAAGATGGAATAAGGCGCAGGCCGTCTCCTCCCGGGGGGCTGTTTCCGATGCGCATCCTCGCGCATAATGCGCCGTTTATCGAAGCGGAACCTGCGGAGACAGCCCCATGAAAATCGAGACCCTGGCGGTACACGCCGGCTACAGCCCGGACCCCACGACCCACGCGGTGGCCGTGCCCATCTACCAGACGGTGGCGTATTCCTTCGACAGCGCCCAGCACGGCGCCGACCTGTTCGACCTGAAGGTGCCGGGCAACATCTACACCCGCATCATGAACCCCACCAACGACGTGCTGGAGAAGCGCGTGGCCGCGCTGGAAGGCGGCGTGGGCGCCCTGGCCCTGGCCTCGGGCATGGCGGCGATCTCGTACGCGATACAAACCATCGCCGAAGCCGGCGACAACATCGTCGCGGCCAGCACCTTGTACGGCGGCACCTACAACCTGTTCGCCCATACGTTCCCCCAGCAGGGACTGGAAACCCGTTTCGCCGACCCGTCCGACCCCGCGTCGTTCGCCCCGCTGATCGACGCGCGGACCAAAGCCATCTTCTGCGAATCGGTGGGCAACCCCCTGGGCAACGTCACCGACATCGCCGCCCTGGCGGACATCGCGCACGCCCACGGCATCCCGCTGATCGTGGACAACACCGTGCCCAGCCCCTATCTGTGCCGTCCGTTCGAGCACGGCGCCGACATCGTGGTGCACGCGCTGACCAAGTACATGGGCGGCCACGGCAACAGCATGGCCGGCGCCATCGTGGACAGCGGGAAATTCCCCTGGGCGAAGCACAAGGACCGCTTCCGCCGGCTGAACGAGCCCGACGTCTCGTACCACGGCGTGGTCTACACCGAAGCCCTGGGCGAAGCGGCCTTCATCGGCCGCGCGCGCGTCGTGCCGCTGCGCAACACCGGCGCGGCGCTGTCGCCCTTCAACGCCTTCCTGGTGCTGCAAGGCATCGAGACCCTGCCTCTGCGCATGGACCGCATCTGCGACAACAGCCAGGCCATCGCCCAATACCTGCAGGACCATCCCAAGGTGGGCTGGGTCAACTACGCGGGACTGTCAGGCCACCCCGACCATCATCTGGCCCAACGCTACATGGGGGGACGCGCCTCGGGCATCCTGTCGTTCGGATTGAAGACCGGCGGCCGCGAAGCCGGCGCCCGGGTGCTGGACGCGCTCAAGCTCTTCACGCGGCTGGTCAACATCGGCGACGCGCGCTCGCTGGCCACGCACCCTGCCTCCACCACCCACCGCCAGCTGGACGCCGACGAGTTGAAGAAGGCCGGCGTCAGCGAGGACATGCTGCGGCTGTCGATCGGCATCGAGCACCTGGACGACCTGATCGCCGACCTGGAGCAGGCGCTGGCCGCGGCCTGACCAGACGGGAAGGCAGCCAGGCTGCCTTCCCGCCCGGCGTCCCGGCCCGCCTCAATCCATTTTGAGATTCAGGCTCTTGATCAACGGCGCCCAGTTCGCGGACTCGGCCCGCTCCAATTCGGCCAGCCCCTGGGGCGAGGACGCCGCCGGGGTATGGCCGATGGCCTTGAGCTTGGCCGCCCCTTCCGGCGAACGCGTGAACTGTTCGATCTCCTTGCTCAACCGGTCGGCCACGTCGGCGGGCGTGCCTTTGGGCGCGTACACCGCGAACCAGTTGGCAACGCTGAAGTCCTTGATGCCCAGGGCCTCGTTGACGGACGGCACGTCGGGCATGAACTCCGAACGCTGGGCCGTGGACGCCGCCAGCAGCCGGACCTTGCCAGCCTGCAACAGGTTATTGATGACGGGCAGGTCCGCCATGATGGAAGTCACCCGGCCGGAGACCACATCCGGCATCGACGCCGCGTACGACTTGTAGGGCGCGTGGATCATTTTCGTGCCCACGCGGTGGTTGAGCAGCTCGAAGCCCAGGTGGCCCGCCGTTCCGGCACCGGCCGACGCATAGGACAACGATCCAGGATGTTCCTTGGCGCCGGCCACCAGCTCGGCCAGCGACTTGTACGGGCTGCCCGCCGCCACCGTGAAGAAAGACGGCACGACCGAGATGCGCCCGACGGGAACGAAGTCCGATGCCTTGTAGGGCATTTCCTTGAACAAAAGGGGATTGATGACGAACGTGCTCTGCGTGGTCAGCAGCAGGGTCGTGCCGTCGGGCACCGCGCGCGCCACGGCCTCGGCGGCGATGAAGGTGCTGGCGCCCGGCCGGTTCTCGACGATGAAATTGCCCTTGAACGCGGTCTGCCAGTGCGAGGCCAGCATGCGGGCGACCTGGTCCACGCCGCCTCCGGCGGCGAAAGGCACGATGATCTTCACCGGAGCAGCCGGGTAGGATTGAGCCAGGGCGAGCTGGCCGCTTCCCAGGGCCATGGCCGCCGCCATGGCGTGCAGGAAGAATTTTTGCGCTGACATGATTGCCGTTCCTTTCTTGTAGATGAATGTCGCCACCGAGGAATTCCGGGATTCCGCTCGCCACAAGCGGATTGCTCCCCCCTTTCACCCAGTGTATTATTTGTCACTGAAAAGAACAATGTATTCCTGAAAGAAACAAAATGAATGATAAAGCCATCGCAGGGAGACAGCGGACGGAAGCCTTGTCGCCCCCCAATTCCCTGCCCTTCGGCCTGGAACAGTCGCGGGCGGGCTACCGGTTGAACCAGCTCGCGCGGTCGATGACACAGGCCGCCAACCGACAGGCCTTCCTGGCGGACCAGGAGGGCTACATGCGCCGGCTCGGACTGGACGACGCGCACATCAGGCTGGTCCTCGACCAGGACTGGTTCGGCCTGCAGGCCGCCGGCGCCAATCAGTACGCCCTGGTCAAGCTGGCCGGCACGCTGGGCGTCAGCCTGCTTCAGGAAGGCGCGAAAATCCGCGGGGAAAGCTTCGAGCAATTCATGCAGACCCGGCTCCTCCATCAACAACAAGGCTGACCGCCGCCACGGCGGACGGCTCGAACGGCTCCTGACAAAGACTCGGACATGGCACGAATCATCGGCGGCATCGGCGCCTCCCACGCCCCTTCACTCGCGCGCGCCTTCGACACGGACAAGCGTGACGAACCGGAATGGAAAGACTTGTTCACGCAGTTCGACGCGGCCAAGCAGTGGCTCAAACAGGCTCGGCCCGACGTCATCGTCGTGTTCTACAACGACCACCTGAACCAGTTCTTCTTCGACGCCTATCCCACCTTCGCCATCGGCGTGGGCGATCCCCATCCCATCGCCGACGAGGGCTGGGGCAAGCGCGACTTTCCCGATCTGCCCGGCCATCCCGCCCTGGCCATGCACGTGGCCCGCTCGCTGGTGGGCAATGGTTTCGACATGACCATCTGCCAGGAAAGCCAGATCGACCACGGCATCCTGTCTCCGCTGCCTTTCCTGACGGACGACCGCTGGACCGTGCCTGTGATTCCGGTACAGATCAACGTCATCCAGCATCCGCTGCCCACGGCCCGGCGCTGCTACCTGCTGGGCCGGGCGATCCGCGAGGCGGTCGCCTCGTTCGACCAGGATCTTCGCGTGGCCGTGATGGGGACGGGCGGACTGTCGCATCAGCTCAGCGGCCGGCGCTTCGGCTTCGTCAATCCCGATTGGGACCAGGTCTTCATGGAACGCCTGGCGTCCGACGCCGAAGCCCTGAGCCACATCTCGCACGAGGACATGATGATCAACGGCGGCGTGGAAAGCGTCGAGGTCATGATGTGGCTGGCCATGCGCGGCACGCTCGCGAACGAGGTACGCGTGGTACGCAGATACTATGCCGCGCCCATGCTCACGGGCTACGGCCTGCTGGTGCTCGAAGAAGACTGAGCACCAGCGGTTCCCGACAACGGCTCAGGCCGCCGCGGGCGGCACGAAGGTCTGCCAGTACCCGGGGCGCGAGTCCTGGTCGGCGTACGACGCCAGCCGGTCGGCCGCCACGCCCAGCAGGTCGGCGGCGCGCTTGCCCCGGCTCTGCACGTACTCGTCCAGTTCGCGCACGCTGCGCGCCAGCACCTCGTAGCCGCCGGTGAACACGGCCGAGGTCATCTCGGTGGCGCAGGCGCCCGCCAGCAGGAACCGGGCCACGTCATGGCCGTTGCGCGCGCCGTTGGTGGCCAGCAGGGGGTAATCCGGCCCGAGCCGCTTGCGGCTCAGCGCCAGCCAGCGCGCCGTCAGCGGCAGCGCCCAGCCGCCGCCCAGCGCGGCGGAAGTGCCCAGCACGGGCGCTTCGGTGTCCAGATCGGGCAGGAAGCCCATGAAGCGCCCCATCATCACGACCGCGTCCGCGCCCGCCTGCCTGGCCGCGTCGGCCAGGGCCGCGACGTCCTCGCTCTGGCCGGTCAGCTTGATCCACAGCGGCAGCCGCGTCGCGGCGCGCAGCGTGCGGACGATGGTGGTGATGCGTTCGCTGCTGCGTTCGAGCACGATGGCGCCGCGCGCGGCTTCCTCGCCGTGGGGCGCGCCGATGTTCACTTCCAGCACCCGCAGTCCCATCTGCTCGACCGCACGCGCGTAGCGCGCGCACTGTTCGAGATCGCTCAGGATCAGGCTGGGGATCACGTAGGCGCCCTGTGCCGCGGCTTCGCGATCCAGCGCGACCAACTGCTCCATCCAGGGCTCGAACTCCAACTGGATCAGGCCCGAGCGGCACAGCAGCTGCGCATCGGCCGGTGGCGCGAAATCCCACGGCAGCCGCCGCCAGTCGCTGCCCAGCAGCGCATAGTCGGTGCGGTCCAACTGCTGCCTGGCCGCGGCCGACTCATTGACGGACTTGGCGACCACGGCCCCCACGCCCGCCCTCAGGGCGGCGCGAATGCCGTCGGCCGTCATGGTGTGTTCCCCCGATCCGCAGATCACGGGATTCTTCAAGGGCAGCGCTCCCACCGCCACGTCGAGTCTGGACATGGAATTCTCTCAGGATTGCGGCGGGGCACGCCCCGGCCGCTTCAATTCTTACCGGCGCCGGCCAGCCCCAGGTGCTTGTAGGAAACCCCGTTCAGGCGTTCGGTCAGTGCCGCCGCCGCCTGCTGGACCAGCTTCACCATGCCGGGCGGCGGTGGCGAGGGTACGTCCTTGCTCGCGCCGATCACGCCTATGATGCCCATCAGTTCGTCGCCCTTCTCGGCGCCGCGGAAGATGGGCGCGGCCAGCACGTTGATGCCTTCGAGCACCTCGCCATTGGCTTCTTCAAACAGCCGCTCGCGTATCAGCGCCAGCCGTTCCAGGATGCGCGCCGGCTCGACCATGGAACGGTCGGTATAGGCCTGCAGCTCGCGCCGGAGGATCTTGCGCTGCGTGGCGGGATCGCAGTAGGCCAGCACGATCCTGCCCTGGGCCGAGCAGTGATGCGGCACGCGGTTGCCGGGCTTGACGGTGATGCAGACCTGGTTGGTCGACTCCACCGACGAGATGACCAGCGCCGAGTCCTCGGTGACCGCGGACAGCAACGCGGTCTGGCTGGTCTGGTCGCGCAACTGCGTCAGGTAGGGATCGGCGATCAGCCGCAGGTCGAACTGCTCGCCCGCGGCCGTTCCGTAGGACACCAGCTTGGCGCCCAGCCGGTATTTCTCGCTGACCAGGTCCTGTTCGACGACGCCGAGCTGCCGCAGGGAAGCCAGGTGCCGATAGACGCGCGGCTTGGGTTCGTCGATGGCCAGCGCCAGCTCGGTCACGCCCAGCGGGCGTCGTGCCGCGGCCAGTTGATCGAGTATCGTGAAGACGATGGCCACCGACTCCAGCAGCGCGGGCCCCGCCCCCTTGGCCGAGGGCGCGGGTGCTTCCGGTTCCGTCTTCTTTGCGGCGCTGGTCCTCATACCTCTCCTCAGATACCCATCAGGGCGGATGCATTCGTGGAAGTCATTTTACGAACTTCCGCCTCGCCGTAGCCCAGGTCCAGGCAGGTGCGGATCACGTGGCGGAAACCGTCCACGATCCGCGGATTGCCCTGCTGGCCCAGATCCGACCCCAGTATGGTCCGGTCCACCGTGCCGGCCTCGATGATCTGGCGCAGGAACTCCGGCTCGTAGAACTTGAACTTGGAGCCGGGCACCCACATGCACATCGAATGCTCCATGTAGACGCCATCGCGCGCCAGCACCTTCATGTCATCGAGCGTGGCATCCACCACGTAGGTGGGATGGTTGACCAGCAGGCGCTTGACGCCCCGCTTGCGGGCCTCGTCGAACAGCGGCCAGATCTCCGAGATGTGCAGGTGGCCCGCCGACAGTACCACGTCGGCCTCGGCGATCAGGTCGAGGATGTCCTTGACCTCTTCCTTGAGCTTGCCGTTGGCATCCAGCACCGTGAGCGGCACCGGATCGATCATCTTCTTCTTGGTCTGCGGGAATTTCTCGGTGAACTTGTGATCCTGCTTGTGATGGTCGATGTGGTTGGCCGACGAGAACGTCGGCATCCACACCAGGCGCGCGCCCAGCTTGATGCCATGCTCGACCGCGTGCACGTTGAGGCCGCCCACCGCGTTGTTCAGCGGCACGCCCGACAGCATGAGCACGCCCAGGTTGCTGAAGTGCTTGTTCAGCAGATAGGTGACCGGGGTGGCCGAATAGTAGTGGTCCTTCAGCAGCACGGCCTTCAGGCCGGCCTCGGAAGCTTCCCGCATGGCCTCCAGGTGGTCCAGGTAGCGGGCCATCACCGACGGGCCGCTGTGGCAATGCAGGTCGATGGCGCCCCGCACGAGGTTTTCGACGCGGGGGTCCAGCCCGGTGGCCGGTGTTGCGACGGTGGAAGTATTCATGGTTTGCACTCCGATGTTTGAAGAAAGGCCGCGGCCTCAGCGGCGTTGCGCGGCCGTGGCCAGGCGTTCGTTCAGGCCCAGCGCGGCGGCGCGCAGCCAGCTCTGGTCGGAACCGATCACGAACAGGCTGACGCCGCGGGCGGCGTAGGCGGCCAGCGCGCCGGCATCGGGCAGGAAAATGCCCACGGCGACCCCGGCGGCCACACCGGCCTGGATCACCTTGTCGACCGCCTGCGCGACCAGCGGGTGATCGAGTTCCGTCACGCCATAGGAAACCGCCAGGTCCGCCCGCCCGATGAACAGGCAATCGACGCCGGGCACGGCGGCGATCGCGGCGATGTTGTCCACGCCCGCCCGGTCCTCGATCTGGCACAGCACGCTGGCGCCGGCATCGGCCTCCCGCATGTGGCGGGCCATGGGCAGCGCGCCATATCCACCCGAGCGCGGCGAATTGCTGTAGCCGCGGACGCCATCGGCGTAACGCGTCCGCGCGACGACCTCGCGGGCGCACTCGGCGTCGACCACGTGCGGCACCAGCACGCCCGCGGCCCCCATGTCCAGTACACGCAGCACGCTGGAGGCGCCGGGATCGGGCAGGCGCACGACCGCCGCGGTGCCGGCGGCGCGGGCGGCCAGCACGCACTGGTCCAGCTGGGCCGGATCGAACACGGCATGCTCGGCATCGAGCACGACGAAGTCCAGGCCGGCGCCGCCGGCGATCTCGACATGCTGGTACGCGGGCGTCTTGATGAACGTCCCGCCGAGCGGCGCGCGCTCGCGCAGGCGGGCGCGGAACGCCTGGTTCGTGGCGGCCATGGTCACTCGAACTCGGCGCGCTGGTACTCGACCAGATGCTTGTAGTCTTCCCGCAGGGGCGCGAACACGTCCAGGTTCAGGACCACCTCGTCGCCCACGGGCTCGGCGTAGTGCACGACGTGTGGCGGGATGCGGATCATGCTGCCCGGACCACCCTCGACCACTTCGTCGCCCAGATGGAAGCGCACCCGGCCCTGCACGATGATCACCAGTTGTTCGAAGGTGTGGCTGTGCGGGTTGGTGTCCATGCCCGGCGTGAGCCAGTTCATGACGCACATCACGTCGTCGCCGCGAAAGCCGACTCGCTCCACGCCCTTGCGAACGGTCTCCCTGGACAGGTCGTTCCAGTTATGCAGATTCGCCAATGCCATACCGCCCCCTTGTGCTCGCTTGAACAGAAAAACGATTCCAACCCGTGAAAGACATGCCCGGCCGCGCGCGCCGGGTCATTGCACCGTGACGCCCGCGGTTTCCAGCAGCTTGCTCCAGCGCGGGATGTCCAGCTTCAGGCGCGCCGTGACGCGCTCCGGCGTGCCCCCCTCCGGCTCGGCGCCGATGTCGGTGATGCGGCGGCGGACGTCCTCCTTGGCCAGCCCCTCGTTCAGGGCGCGATTCAGCTTCTGGATGATGGCGGCCGGCGTGCCGTGCGGCGCGTTCAATGACAGCCAGGAACTGGCGTCGAAACCGGGATAGCCCAGCTCGGCCACGGTGGGCACCGACGGCAGCATGTTGGAGCGCTTGGGCGTGGTCACCGCCAGGGCGCGCAGCTTGCCCGCCTTCACCAGCGGCGTGGCGGTCGGCACGATATCCATCATCACCTGCACGTTGCCGCCGACCAGGTCGGTCAGCGCGGGCGAGCTGCCCTTGTAGGGCACGTGCATCCAGCTGACGCCGGCCACCTGCTGGAAGTACTCCCCCATCAGGTGATTGATGCTGCCGCTGCCGGCCGACCCCATGGCCAGGGGACGCGCGCTGGACTTGGACAAGGCGATCAGCTCGGCCACGTTGTTGGCCTTGAGCGCGGGATTGACCACCAGGATGCCCGGCGTACTGGCGTACCAGATCACCGGATCCAGCCGCTCCAGCGGATCGAACTTGCGTTCCTTGAACAAGGCCGGGCTGACCGTCAGCGGCCCGGCGGCGCCGACCGCGAGCGTATAGCCGTCGGGCGCGGCTTTCGCCACTTCTTCCATGGCCAGCAGGCCGCCCGCGCCGGGGCGGTTTTCCACGATCACGGGCTGACCCAGGCTTTCGTTCAGCGATTGCGCCATCAGGCGGCCGACGATATCGACCGCGCCGCCCGGCGCGAACGGCACGATCAGCCGGATAGGCTTGCTGGGATAGGTTTCGGCCACCGACACGCCACAGGCGGCCATGCAGGCCAGGAAGATGGCGCCGCCGCGCCAGGCGGGAGCGGGAAAAAGCCGCGGGAATGACATGATGCGTCTCCTTGTTCGAGCTTGAGCGCCCCCCTGCCTGCACGGCATGGGCGCGAGATTCCGGGAACGAGGGAAAGGCGGAGAGATGGCGGATCCAGGACCCGCTCTCGCCTCTCATTTGTTCTTTTAAAAAGAAAACAATTTCTTTGTAAGAAACATGGTAAAGAGCCGGACCAGGGGTGTCAAGCGCCCGCGCGGGCGATGGGCGAAAAAAAAACGAGGCCCGAAGGCCTCGTTCTCGGCAGCGGAACCGGGACGCGTCAGGCAACGCCCGCCGCATGCGCCTGCTGGTCGGCGTGGTAGGACGAACGCACCATCGCCCCCACGGCGGCATGGGTGAAACCCATGGCGTAGGCCTCGCGCTCGAACATCGCGAAGGTGTCGGGATGCACGTAGCGCAGCACCGGCAGGTGATGCTCGGAAGGTTGCAGGTACTGGCCGATGGTGATCATGTCGACGTTGTGCGCGCGCATGTCGCGCATCACCTGCAGGATCTCCTCGTCGGTCTCGCCCAGGCCCAGCATCAGGCCGGACTTGGTGGGCACGTCCGGATGCAGCGCCTTGAACTCGGCCAGCAGCTTGAGCGAATGTTCGTAGTTGGAGCCCGGGCGCGCCTGCTTGTACAGGCGGGGCACGGTTTCCAGGTTGTGGTTCATCACGTCCGGCGGTCCGGCGTTCAGGATGGCCAGCGCGCGATCCAGGCGGCCGCGGAAATCGGGCACCAGGATCTCGATGCGGGTCGAGGGCGACAGCTCCCGCGTCTTGGCGATGCATTCGACGAAGTGGGCGGCGCCGCCGTCGCGCAGGTCGTCGCGGTCCACCGAGGTGATCACGACGTAGTTGAGCTTCAGGGCGGCGATGGTGCGGGCCAGGTTCAGGGGCTCGTCGGTGTCCAGCGGATCGGGACGGCCGTGGCCCACGTCACAGAACGGGCAGCGGCGGGTGCACTTGTCGCCCATGATCATGAACGTGGCCGTGCCCTTGCCGAAGCACTCGCCGATGTTCGGACACGAGGCTTCCTCGCACACGGTATGCAGGTTGTGCTCGCGCAAGATGCGCTTGATGTCGTAGAAACGCGAACCCGGGGACGCCGCCTTCACGCGGATCCACTCCGGCTTCTTGAGCCGTTCCACCTGCACGACCTTGACGGGAATGCGCGAGACCTTGGATTCGGACTTCTGCTTGCGCAGCGGATCGTAGGCCGGTGCCGCCACGGGCGCGTCGGCATTGCCGCCCAGGGCGGAAGTTTCGGGCACAGAGCTCATCGACTGATTCCTGTTCGGCGTAGCCGGGGTAGAACCGGGGGCCGGGATTGGTAAAGACCCTTATTCTACCGCCGCCGGCGACGGGACGGCCAAAGCCCCTGCCGGCGCCCGGGCCGTCAGGGACCGCTCCAAATGGCGCGCCAGCCGGTTGCCGGCCTCTTCCAGGCCGATATCGCTGCCACAGGAAGCCAGGTCCACCGTCCGCAATCCCGCGTAGCCGCAAGGGTTTATCCAGGTAAACGGCGACAGGTCCATCGCCACGTTCAACGCCACGCCGTGGTAGGTGCAGCCGCGATGGACCTTGATGCCCAGCGCGGAAATCTTGGCCAGTTCCTGCATGGCTTCCGGCGGCCGTGGCCAGTCGACGTAGACGCCGGGCGCATCCGGCTTGCGGCGTGCATCGGGCAGGCCCAGTTCGGCCAGCAGGTCGATCACCGCCTGCTCCACGCGCGCCACGTATTCCTTCACGAAGTACCCCGCCCGCTTCAGGTCCAGCAGCACGTAGGCCACCACCTGCCCCGGGCCGTGATAGGTCACCTGCCCGCCCCGGTCGCTCTTGACCACGGGCACGTCGCGCGGCGCCAGCACGTGCTCGGGCTTGCCGGCCAGCCCCAGCGTGAAGACCGGCGGATGCTCCACCAGCCAGAGCTCGTCCGGCGTCTCGGGACCGCGCGCGGCCGTGAAGGCCTTCATGGCTTCCCAGGTCTGGTGGTAATCGGCGGGAGTCGGCAGCCAGCGGATCAACATGCGGCGTCTTCGGAAAACGGACGGAACGCGCCGCTACAGCACGTACTTGACCATGGGATGCGACGTCAGCTCGCGGTACAGGGCATCGAGCTGCTCGCGCGAGGTGGCACGCACCACGAAGGTCAGGCCGAGGTAATTGCCGCCGGAGCTGGGCCGCCGTTCGACGGACTCGGGGTCGAACCCGGGATCGTGGCGCATGACGACTTCGGTCAGCACCGCGATGAAATCGGGATGGTGGGCCCCCATGACCTTGATCGGGAAGTCCGACGGGTATTCGATCAGCGAATCGGGGTTGTCAGGTAAGTCTGCCATGATGATCAAAGCCTTGCGATTGCCTCGTCGTATCCCTCGCGCAGCCGCGCGTAGACCGGCCCGGGCCGGCCATTGCCGACGGGCTTGCCATCCAGGGACACGATGGGCAGGATTTCCTTGGTGGCCGACGACAACATCAGTTCGTCGGCCGATTCGACCTCGGCCCGGGAAATCGGCCGCATCTCGAACTCGATGCCGCTGTCCGCGGCCATGCGCTCGATGAAGCCGTAGCGGATGCCTTCCAGGATGAGGTTGTTCTTCAGGGGAGCCAGCAGCCGGCCCTGCTTGACGACCCAGACATTGCTGGACGAGCCTTCGGAAAGATAGCCGTCGCGGAACATCACCACCTCGGGCACATCGCGGTCGGCCGCGAACTGCCGCGCCAGCACGTTGCCCAGCAGCGAGGTGGACTTGATCTCGCAATGCAGCCAGCGCTCGTCCGGCATGCCGACCGTCTTCACGCCGTTCTCGCGCGCGTCGGCCGAAGGCCGCGTAAAAGGACTGCTCATGCCGAACACGGTGGGCACGACCTGCGCCGGGAAGGCATGGTCGCGCCTGGCCACGCCCCGGGTCAGTTGCAGGTAGACGATCTGGTCCTGCGCATCCAAGGTCTCGATCAGCTTGCCCACCAGGTCCTGCCACTGCTGGACCGTATGCGGATTCGGAATCCGGATCGCGGCCAGGCTGCGCTCCAGCCTGGCCAGGTGCTGCGCCATCCGGAACGGCTTGCGCCCGTACACCGGCACGACCTCGTAGATCCCGTCGCCGAAGATGAACCCGCGGTCCAGCACGGATATCTTGGCCTGCGACAACGGCGTGAACTCGCCGTTCAGATAAACCCGAGGATCACCCTCGACACCAGGAATCATGCCATCTCCACGAAGAGAGCCCGGACAAACATACCGCACGATGACAATCCTACACCCGCCCTCACCCCGGTGTTACCCAGGATGCGGTGGATCCGGCTTTGCCGGTCCACTCGCATCGCCCCCTTGAGGGGGCGCCCGAAGGGCGTGGGGTGGACTTCCCTTCCTGTCCGCCGGTTTCGCCCCCTGGGGGGCGCGCGTCAGCGCATAGGGGGAAGCTTCAATTGAACCAAAGGCGGACGGCGTCGAACGCCCGGCCGAAGATACCGGCCACGTCCACGGGTTCGAGCACGGTCAGCGGCACTTCGCGCACGGGCTTGTCGTTCAGGGTGAGCTTGACCGTCCCCACCTGCTGGCCAGCCTGCAGCGGCGCGACCAGCGGGTCGGTGCGCTCGATGGTGGACTTGACGTTGCCGGCCTGGCCGCGCGGCACGGTCACCCAGATCGCCGACGGCGAACCGAGCTTGGCCTTGCCCACGCTGCCCTTCCAGACCTTGGGTTCCACCACCGCCTGCCTGGCGTCGTAGACCTTGACGGTATCGAAGTTCTGGTAGCCCCAGTTCAGCAGCTTCAGGCTTTCCTGCGCACGGGCGTTCTCACTCGCCGCGCCCACCAGTACCGTCAGCATGCGGCGGTCGCCGCGCATTGCCGAGGCGATCAGGCAATAACCCGCCGCATCGGTATGGCCGGTCTTCATGCCGTCCACCGATGGATCGACCCACAACAGCCGGTTGCGGTTGGGCTGGGTGATCTTGTTGTAGGTGAACTGGCGTTCCTTGTAGTAGCCGTAATAGTCGGGATGATCCTGGATCAACCGCTTGGCCAGCAGGGCCAGGTCGCGCACGGTGGTCACGTGCTGCGGATCGGGCAGGCCCGTGGAGTTGGTGAAGTGCGTTTCTTTCAGGCCCAGGCGCGCGGCCTCCTGGTTCATCAGCGCGACGAATGCATCCTCGCTGCCGGCCACGGCTTCCGCCAACGCCACGGTGGCGTCGTTGCCGGACTGCGTGATCATGCCGCGTATCAGTTCCTCGACCGTGACGGGCTTGCGCGGCTCTATGAACATGCGCGAGCCGCCCGTGCGCCACGCCTTCTGCGACACGTTGACCGTCTGGGCCAGCGCCAGGCGTTTTTCCTTGAGCGCATTGAACACCAGATAGGCCGTCATGACCTTGGTGAGCGAGGCCGGCTCGATGCGTTCGCCCGAGCGCTCCTCGGCCAGGATCTGGTCACTGGTGACGTCGATGGTCACCCACGCGCGCGCCGCGATCGCGGGCGCCGGCACGGATGCCAGCATGCCGACGGTCTGCACCGCGGGAGCGGCCGGCGCCGCGGCGGAAGAAGTGGCGGGAGGAGCCGCGGCGGCCAGGGCGGAAGCAGGCATGGCCGCCGGGAACGCGAGCAAGCAGGCGGAAGCCGCGGAGGCCAGTGCGAACCGACGTCCCGGACCAAACGAGAAAAAGCGCAGTTTCATGTGGGAGGATGGTCGTGCAAGAGAGGCGTGCCGCCGGGCATGGCCGGTCGGGACCGCCAGGCGCGCGCCCCGCGATGCGGGGTGGAAAACATGATTATAGGCATCCGGGCCGCCGGCCCGGCGCCACGGCGCCGGGTGCCTGATGCAACCGAATGCTACCGCGGGCTCGAGCCGCGGCGGTCACGCCAGGACCCGGGCCAGATAGGCCAGCACCAGCCGCTTCACGACCACGAGGTTGCCATGGAAGAAGTGGCCCGAACCGGGAATGACCGTCACGGGCAAGCTTTGCGGCCGCGCCCAGTCCATGACGGATTGCAGCGGCACGGTGTCATCCTGTTCGCCGTGGACGACCAGGGTGTCTTCCGGCACGCTGGCGACGGAGAAACGGCTGGCCGCGGTCCCCAGCAGCACCAGGCCCGCGATGTCCAGTCCGCGCTCGCTCTGCGGTCCGCAGCCTGCGTGGACCTGGCTCGCCACGGCGCTGCCGAACGAGAACCCGCCCAAGACGAAGCGGCCGCCGGCCAGCGCCGGGTACCGGTGGCGGAACTGGTCCACCACGCCCAGCATGTCGGCGGCTTCGCCCTGGCCGTTGTCGAACTCCCCGGCCGACGCGCCCACGCCCCGGAAATTGGGCCGCAGCGCCGCCAGTCCCTGCTGGACGCAGGCGCGCGCGATCGTGGTGACCACCTTGTTGTCGCGCGTGCCGCCGAACAGCGGATGCGGATGCAGCACCAGGGCCCATCCGCGCGCGGCGTCGAGGCCGCCGTCGGGAATGTCGAGCGCGCAATCGACGTCGCCCGCGCCGCCCGCCAGGACCAGATATTCCGTGGTGATAGCCATGCGGACCTCAGATCCTCAGGCGTTCGACCGGCTCGCCCCGCACCAGGTGCGAGTCGATGATCTCGTCGATATCGCTCTGGTCCACGTAGGTGTACCAGACGCCCTCGGGATAGACCACCAGCACGGGGCCTTCCTCGCAGCGGTCCAGACAGCCCGCCTTGTTGATGCGGATCTCACCCTTGCCGGCCAGCCCCAATTGCTTGATGCGCTTCTTGGCGTAGTCCTGCATGGCCTGCGCGCCCTGGCGCGCGCAACTGGGCCGGGGAGCATCGGCGCCGCGCTCGTTCAGGCAGAAAAATACGTGGTGTTTGTAGTAGGACTCCATACCCGCTCGCAAAGGAAACATGGACAGCCGGGGCGATCAGGCTGAACGCCGCCGGGCCAGGAAAAAGAGGGCCGCCAGCGGCCAGATCACGGACAGGCCGAGCGTGAGCGATTCCAGGTGCAGCCAGCCCGTACGGGCCATCGCGGTCGTCATGTCGAAATACTGGTCGGACGGAAACAGGTTGACGATGGCCAGTTGCACGCACAGCGCCGTGATGCCCAGGCCGCGCTGCCACGCCGGCCCCAGGTAGGCCATGCCGGTCGCCAGCAGCAGCCCGGCCGCCATCCCCGCCGCGGATCCGGCGGTGATCCACGCGCCGGTCGCCTGCCCCGGGATGGCCAGGGGCTGCAAAGCCGCCTTCGCCAGCACGGCGCAGGCGACCAGCACGACGGGAAGGATACCGCGCGCCGGCACCGGACGCGCCATGTGCAGCGGCAGCATGGCGGCCCCCACCACGGCGGCGGCGGTGCAGATCTGTTCGGCCACGATGCGCTGCGCGGGCTCGGGCGACCACAGGAAACCGACCACGTCGGCAGGAAGCGCCGCCCAGTCCCCCAGCAGCCACAATTCGCCGGTGCCGAACAGCATGGGCTGGCGCGGGATCTGCATGAACACCCAGAGCATGGCCAGGATCAGCGCGGGACCGGCCTGGGGCAGGAACCACCGCTGGCGCCAGCGCGCCAGCGCGCCGTGGCCGATCAGCCAGAATGCCGTGGCCGTGCCGATCAGCGCGCCCAGCAGGGCGCCGGCGGCATTGGCCGCCAGATCCACGTTCGAGGCGATGCGATTGGGCAGATAGGTCTGCAACGCCTCCAGCGCGCCGGACAACAGCCCGCAGCACGCCACGGCCAGCGCCACGGCCAGCAATCCGCGGCAAGCCGGATACACGGCCCAGACGAACAGCGCGCCCACGGGCAGATAGGCGGCGACGTTGGCGATGATCTCGGAGCCGACCCAGTATTGCGGCCACGGCGCGCGCAGGTAGGCGAACGCGGGCACGCCGACGTTCGCCCAGCCCGAGAACGGATACAGGCTGGCATAGACGACCAGCAGGACGACGATGCACAGCGCGAGCCGCGCCAGCGGCGCGCCATGCGGGCCCGGCGGCACCGGGCCGGTGGACGGCGGGCCTTCCTGTCGCTGCGCGACGTCCTCCCCGGGGGAGGGAGCACGTCTTTCTGACGGCGTGCTCATGGGCGGCGGGAGCAAAACGTAAACGACATGACCTAAGTTTATGCGTTTTGCGGGCCCCGGCATGCGAAATCCGCCGGCTCTGCCTACAATCCCGAGTTTCCGCGTTCCGTGCGCGGCCCTCGCCCGATATCCATGGTTGCACCACACCCTGCCTTCTCCGACGCCCCGCTTGCCCCGCCGGCGGAACTCGCCGCCGGCCTACGGCGCCTGCTGCCGGGCTGGCACGTGACGTGGCTGGACGCCACCGCCTCCACCAACGCCGACCTGCAGCAATACCTGCGCCGCGGCGGCGCCGGACCGGCGCTGCTGGGCAGCCACGAGCAGACCGCGGGGCGGGGACGGGCGGGACGGCCCTGGCGCACCCGCGCGGGCGACGCCCTGCTTTTTTCCTGCGGCTGGCAGGCGGACATCCCGCCCGCCCGCCTGCCGCCGCTGTCGCTGGTGGCCGGGCTGGCCGCGTGCGAAGCCCTGAGCGGCCTGCTGGGCAGCGGCGCGGACGGCGCGCTGGCCCTGAAGTGGCCCAACGACGTGCAATGGAACACTGGCAAGCTGGCGGGCATCCTGGTCGAAACCGTGGCCGTGCCGGCTTCAGGCCGCATGGGCCTGATCCTCGGCATCGGCATCAATCTTCATGGCGCGGCGGCGTTGTCGCGGGCGTTGGGCCGCGAAGTCGCCGACTGGGCCCGGACCGGCGGCGCCGACGACCCGGCGCGCCTGGCCGCCGCGGTGGCGCGGTCCTGGCACGACGCCATCGCGCACTACGCCGCCGAGGGCTTCGGCCCGTTCCAGACGCGGTTCGCCCGCTGGGACGCCCTGTACGGCCTGCCGGTGCGGGTCATGGACAACGGGCGCATCCTGTTCGAAGGCACGGCCCGGGGGGTCGACGAAAGCGGCAAGCTGCTGGTCCACGCCGCCGACGGCCCGCACGCCGTTACCGTAGGCGACATTTCCGTGCGGACGGCCGAGGCATGAGCGGGGCCGGATCCCCGTCCCCGCGTGCTGAACGCGCGGGCACGCTGCTGATCGACGCGGGCAACACCCGCGTGAAGTTCGGCTGGCGGGACGACAGCGCCCCGCCAGGCCAGGCCGTGCCGCGCACGCCCTTGCAGGTCGCTTTCCGCCACGAGGAAGTGCCCGAGACCCTGCTGCCCTGGCTGGAAGAGGCGGGCCTGCGGCCCCGCGCCGCGATGGGTTCCAACGTGGCCGGCGACGACAGCGAACGCACCATTGCTTTCCTGCTGGCGCGCGGCGGCTGCGCCGTGGACTGGATACGCGCCGGCCGGCGGCTGCTGGGTGTGACCAACGGCTATCGTCATCCCGAACGCCTGGGCGCCGACCGCTGGCTCAGCCTGGTGGGAATCTGGAATCGCTGGCGCCGCCAGGCCCCTCCCGGCGCTCCCGCTCCGGTGCAGGTACTGGCCCATTTCGGCACCGCCACGACCGTGGACACCCTGGACGGCACGGGCCGCTTCGTCGGCGGACTGATCCTGCCCGGACGCGACCTGATGCGCCAGTCGCTGGCGGCCGGCACGGCTGGCTTGCCGCGGTCCAATGGCCAGGTCGCGCCGTTTCCCGACAACACCGGCGATGCGATCATGTCCGGCGTGGCGGCGGCCCAGGCCGGCGCCGTGGCGCGCCAGTGGCTGGCCGCGCGCGAGCGTTTCCGGCAGGAACCGCTGCTGGTGGCCAGCGGCGGCGCCTGGTCCGCCATCGCCGGCGAAGTCGCTCATCTGATGCGCGCCGCCGGCTCGACGCGCCAGGTGCTGGTCGTCGATAATCCCGTCCTCGACGGCCTGGCCTGCCTGGCCGAATCGGGGCCGGCCCCCTCTTCCTGACCCCTACTTCTCGGCTTTCCATGCGCAGCCTGTTCGTCGTCTTGCTTCTGGCCAACGTGGCGCTTTTCGCCCTGGATCGCGGCTGGTTCGGCCAACCCTTGTCGGAACGCGGCCGCGACCCCGCCCGGATGCGCTCGGAACTGCGCGCCGACACGATCCAGGTTCCCAGGCTGCCCGGCATCAACGCCGCCGACGAAACGCCGTCCGCGCCCGCGGCCGACCCGCCGGACGCCGCCCCGGAAGCCACCGGGCTCCCGGCGGGCGCCCTCATTCCCACCTCCGCCTCCGCCGACGCCCTCCCGGAGCAGGACGTTCCCGACGCCGCGCCGGCGCTTGCACCCGCCGCCACTGCGGCCGATCCGTCCCCGCCACGCGCCCCCGCTCCGCTGGCCTGCGTGGAATGGGGCACCTTCAGCGAAGCCGATCTCATCATCGCCAGGAAATGGGCGAACGAACACCTGCCGGCCGCCAGGCAGGGCGCGCGGCGCGAACCGGGCAAACCGGGCTGGATGGTCATCATTCCCCCGCTGCCCAGCGCATCGGCCGCACAGGCCGCCGCCGCCCAGCTCGGCAAGAATGGCGTCAGGGATTACTTCGTCATCCAGGAAGGCAGCCCGCTCCAGCATGCCATTTCACTGGGCGTATTCAGCACCGAGGCCGCCGCGAAAAAACAGGCCGCCGTCCTGCTGGGCCAGGGCGTACGCAACGCCAAGGTCATCTCGCGCTCGACCCAGGGCGGCAAGAGCTGGCTGCGCCTGGACGGCGTCGCCGCGGCCGACCGCCGGGCCATGGAGGGCGCGCGCGGCCTGTTCGACCGCCCCACGGTGCGCGACTGCCGCTGACGGCGCTCAGCGTGTCCGGATGCGCTGCACGAGCTTGGTGGTCGAGCGGTCGTGCTCGAAATCGATGGCCACCGCGTCACCGCCCCAACTGCGCACCAGGGCGGTCTCGGGCAACGTCTCCATGTCGTAGTCGCCGCCCTTGACGATCAGGTCGGGCCGCAATTGGCCGATCAGTTCCAGCGGGGTGTCCTGGTCGAACCACGTCACCGCGTCCACCGAGGCCAGCGACGCCAGCAGCGCGGCACGGTCGTCCTGGCCGTTCAGCGGCCGGTCCGGCCCCTTGCCCAGCCGGCGCGCCGAGGCGTCGGTGTTGATCGCCACGATCAGCATCGCGCCCAGTTGCGCGGCGGCGTCCAGGTACGTGACATGACCGCGGTGCAGGATGTCGAACACCCCGTTGGTGAAGACCAGCGGGCGCGGCCAGCCCGCACGGGCGGCCACGCACTCGGCGGGACTGAATATCTTGGATTCGAAGCGGGCTGGCACGGTCTGGCGGCGCGTAAATGGCGGAACGGCCCATTGTAGAGGGCTTCGGCGCGCGCATGGGCGATACACTGTGCGCGTCCATGGCCGGGAGCTGCCCCGGGACGAGGAAATGCGATGCGACTGCTGCTGGTCGAAGACGATCCGATGATAGGCGAGAGCGTGCTGGACGTCCTGCGCGCCGAACACCATGCCGTCGACTGGGTCAAGAACGCCGGAAGCGCGGACACCGCCTTGCGCACCGAGACCTACGACCTGGTGCTGCTCGACCTGGGACTGCCCGACGGCGACGGATTGTCGGTGCTGCGCGAGCTGCGCGCGCGCAAGGCGCGCACTCCCGTCATCATCGCCACGGCGCGCGACGCCATCGACCAGCGCATCGCCGGCCTGGACGCCGGCGCCGACGACTATGTGGTCAAGCCGTACGACGTGGATGAGATCCTGGCCCGCATCCGCGCGCTGATCCGCCGCAGCGCGGGGCGGGCCGAACCGCTGTACGAGCACGACGGCGTCGTTCTCGACCCCGCCACCCACACCGCCACCGTCGACGGCCAGTCGGTCACGCTCACCGCCAAGGAATGGGCCGTGCTCGAACCCCTGCTGGCGCGGCCCGGCCTCATCCTCTCGCGCGCCCAGCTGGAAGAAAAACTCTACAGCTGGAAGGACGAAATCAGCAGCAACGCGGTCGAGGTCTACATCCATGGCCTGCGCAAGAAACTGGGCGCGCAATTCATCCAGACCGTGCGCGGCGTCGGCTACGTCATCCCCAAATCATGAAACTCGTGCCCGGCCATTCCCTGCGCGCCCGCCTGCTGGCCTTCCTGCTGGCCGCCATCTTCCTGGCCGCGCTGGTACAGGGCGCCATCGCCTATCGCGGCGCGCTGGTCCAGACCGACGAAATCTTCGACCATCTATTGCAGCGCACCGCGGAATCGCTCAGCAGCGGCAGTCCGCTGTTCAGCACCGGACCGGAAGGCGGGCTGCTGGACGACCCGGCCGCGCGCGACCTCATCATCCAGATCTGGACGCCGGACGGCGTGCGCCTGTTCCGCTCCACGCCCAGGCTGGTCCTGCCCGATCGCATCATCCTGGGCTTCTCCACCGTCGAGGCCGACGGCGCCGTCTACCGCATGTATTCGCTGGAGGCGCCGCGGCAGATCATCCAGGTCGCCCAGGACGTACGGGTGCGCACCGGCACGGCGCGGTCGCTCGCGCTGCGCACGATCTGGCCCATCGCGGCCATGGCGCCGCTGCTGATGCTGGTGGTCTGGTGGGTGATCAGCCTGTCCCTGGGGCCGGTGGACCGCACTCGCCGCCAGGTCGCGTCGCGCCAGGCCGACGACTTGTCTCCGGTCAGCGAATCGGATCTGCCCGACGAAGTACGGCCCCTGGTCCATGAACTCAATCTCCTGCTCGGCCGCGTCCGCCAGGCCTTCGACGCGCAGAAGCAATTCGTGGGCGACGCCGCGCACGAATTGCGCTCGCCGCTGGCCGCGCTCAAGCTGCAATTGCAGTCGCTGCGCCGCGCCGGGGACGATGCCACCCGCCAGGTGGCGGTGGCCCGTCTGGCGGCAGGCATAGACCGCGCCACCCGGCTGGTCGAGCAACTGCTGTCCCTGGCCCGCCAGGAAGCACAGGGACCGGCGCTCGCGCCGCTGGACCTGGGCGACGTGGTGCGCACCGCGCTGGCCGACCTCCTGCCCCAGGCCCACGCGCGCGGCGTGGACATCGGCATGGAAGGCGCCGCCAGCGCACGTGTGGCGGGCCAGGACGAGGCCCTGGTCCTGCTGGTGCGCAACCTGCTGGAAAACGCCGTCAAATACGCCCCCGAAGCGGGGCGCGTGGACGTCCGGCTATCGTCCGACGCGCAAGGCGTCACGCTGGACGTGGACGACGATGGCCCCGGCATTCCCCTGGTCGAACGCAGCCGCGTCTTCGACCGCTTCTACCGCGCCCAGGCGGCCGACACCCCCGGCAGCGGCCTGGGCCTGGCCATCGTCAAGGCCATCGCCGATCGTCACCACGCCACGATAGAGCTGCTCGACTCCCCCCTGGGCGGCCTGCGCGCGAGAGTGAGGTTCCCCCCCCCTACGCGCTGACGCGCGCCCCCCAGGGGGCGAAACCGGCGGACCGGCAAAGCCGGATCCGCGGTTTCCT
>NZ_JBXAFV010000022.1:0-84110 GCF_058793475.1 Pigmentiphaga sp. MLSB6-MA01
GCTGCGCCCTTGCTTCCCCGTCCACCCTGTCCCCACCGGCGGCTCCGAATGCGCCCCGCCCGCCCCCCGGCCCCGGCCCCCCGGACAAGACCTGCACCGTTAGTCACTTAGCCCCGTGAGTTTCAGCACGGTCGTCTTGTTCGATGAGAAAAAAACTTGCCATCTCTGGACCTGCGATCGCCCCACCCCACCGGTCAAGGACGGTTCAAGAACCCGACCCCAGACATTCATGAATGTCGATGCAGCCTAGCCGCGGCGGGGGCGGAAGCCGTTGATGGCGTCGCGGGTCTCGCGCGCCACGCGCGCCGCGGCTTCGCGCCAGTCGTCGCCACCGCTGGCGTAGAGGATGGCGCGCGACGAGTTGATCATCATGCCGGTGCCGGCGGCGTTGCAGCCCGCCTCGACCGTGGCCCGCACGTCGCCGCCCTGGGCGCCCACGCCGGGCACCAGCAGCGGCATGTCGGCGCCGATGCGCGCGCGCACCGCCGCCAGCTCGGCGGGGAAGGTGGCGCCCACCACCAGGCCGAGCTGGCCATGGCGGTTCCATTTTTCAGCGACCAGCCCCGCCACGCGCAGGTAGAGCGGTTCGCCGCCGGTTTCCAGGAATTGCAGGTCCGAACCGCCGGGGTTGGAGGTGCGGCACAGGACGATCACGCCGCGGTCCGGCCACGCGAAATACGGTTCGATCGAATCCGAGCCCATGTAGGGGCTGACGGTGACGGCATCGGCGCCGTAGCGCTCGAAGGCCTCGGCGGCATACTGTTCGGCCGTGGAGCCGATGTCGCCCCGCTTGGCGTCCAGCACCAGCGGAATGTCCGGGTGGTGCTCCTTGATGTGCCGGCACAACGCTTCGAGCTGGTCTTCGGCGCGGCGCGCGGCGAAATAGGCGATCTGGGGCTTGAACGCGCACGCGTAGGGCGCCGTGATGTCGGCGATGGCGCGGCAGAAATCGAAGATACGGTCGGCCCGTCCGCGCAGTTCGGCGGGAAAGCGGGCGGGATCCGGGTCCAGGCCGACGGTCAGCAGGGAGTCGGACGAGGCCCAGGCCTGCGTCAGTTTGCGGGTGAAAGACATGGAGCAAGGGGAACGGAATCGATCCGCCATTGTAGGATCATCCGGGGGCCGGCGCGAAACGGCCCGCCGGCCCCCGGGCGAGCCGGGTCAGGCCAGCAGCCGGCCCGCCAGCACGTGTATCCAGAGCCCGGCGGAGAACAGCAGCGACAGCATCACGGCCGCGCTGCCCAGGTCCTTGGCGCGTCCCAGCAGCGGATGGGTTTCCACCGACAGCGCATCGGCCAGCGCCTCGACCGCGGAGTTCAGCAGTTCCGCCACCAGCACCAGCAGCATGCTGAACAGCAGCAGCAGGACCTCGGTGGCGTCGCGGCCCAGCCAGACCGCCGCCGGCACCAGGATGATCACCAGCGCGACTTCCTGGCGGAAGGCGGCTTCGTATTTGAGCGCGGCGCCCAGGCCCTGGAGCGAATAGCGCCAGGCGCGGAAGACTCGCTGGAGGCCGCCGGTGCTCTTGTAGGGGGAATGCTGTTGATCGGTCATCGGAGCGGGGTAAAGGGGGATCGGCGGCAGGATACAGCGAAACGCCGCCGCGGCGCACGCTCCGGGTTTGCAACAATGGTCGGAGCAGGACGAGGATGTTGACATAGATCCCTCCGCAAGATTCCTTATCGATACAAGAAGGAGAGGCACCCATGAGGCATTTCCCGTCATCGGCCCGGGCGGCCGGCCTGGCCGCGCTGGTTTCCCTGATGTCCGCCGGCCCCGCCGCGGCGGCCTCGTACCCCGACAAGCCGGTACGCGTCGTGGTCGGCTTTTCGGCCGGCGGCACCACTGACGTCGCCGCCCGCATCATCGCCAAGGAACTGGGAGAGGACCTGGGCCAGAGCTTCGTGGTCGAGAACAAGCCCGGCGCGGGCAGCAATATCGGCGCCGAGCTGGTCGCCCGCGCCAAGCCCGACGGCTACACGCTGTACATGGTGGCCGTCACCAGCACCATCAACCAGACCCTGTACAAGAACCTGAACTTCGACATCGTCAAGGATTTCGCGCCCATCGCGCTGGTCATCAAGGTGCCCAACATCCTGGTGGTCAATCCGTCGCTGCCGGTCAAGAACGTGCAGGAGCTGGTCGCCTACGTCAAGGCGCATCCCGACAAGCTTTCGTATGCGTCGTCGGGCAGCGGCACGTCCATCCACATGGCTGGCGAATTGTTCAAGCTGCGGGCCGGCGTGGACATTCCCCACATCCCCTACAAGGGCAGCGCCCCCGCCTTGACCGATCTCATCGGCAACCAGGTGCAGCTGATGTTCGACAACATGCCCTCGGCCTGGCCGCACGTGCAGGCCGGCAAGCTGCGGGCGCTGGCGGTCACCACGGCCGAGCGCTCGGCCACCGCGCCCGATTTGCCGACCATGATGGAATCAGGCTACGACAAGTTCGACGTGTCGTCGTGGTTCGGGCTGATCGCGCCCAAGGGCACGCCGCCCGAGGTCATCGCCAAGGTCAACGCCTCCGTGCAGAAGGCGCTGGCCAAGCCGGACGTGCAGCAGCGCTTCAAGGATCTGGGCGCCGTCACCGCCAGGACCACGCCGGAGCAGTTCGGCAAGTTCATCAAGGACGAGGTGGATACCTGGGCAACCGTGGTCAAGGCCTCGGGCGCGAAGGTGGAATAGCCGCGTACCGGCCGCCGCGGCGTCAACGCGTCGTGGCGGCTTTTTCCCAGATGTCGGTCTCGCCTTCCAGCGGGCGCTGCAGCGAACGCTCCGGGATCTCCCAGATGATGAGGCGGGGAGGCGTGCCGCGGAACTCGTCGCTCTTGAAATAGGCTCGCGCGGCGCCGGCGAATTCGCCGCCGTCCCGGGCGAAGTTGACCACGCGGGTCTGCAGCGCGGCTTCCAGGAAGGGGACGAAGTTCGAGTTGCGCGAGTAGGACGTACCGATCAAGGCCACCCGTGGCAGGTCGGTGTCGCCGAACAGGTCGTCCTCGCTGGCCGGGGCGGCGGTGGCCGCCACGGGCGCGAAGGCCGTGCGCGGTTCCAGGTCCGGGGCCGGCAGCAACGCGGTCGGCAGCCAGTCTATGCCGGCCAGCCTGATCAGGTCGCCCTCCAGCGGTTCCAGGTTGCCGCGCGTGACGGTGAAGGCCTGGCGCGGTTGCAGCCGCTCGGATGCCGCCGGCAGCGCGCGGGCGGCCGCGGCGATGGCGTCCGCCGCCGCTTCGGCGCCGGCCTCGTTCCAATGGGTATCCGTGCGCAGGAATCCCGGTACGGGCAGCCTGCGCAGCGCCGATTCCAGGTCCACGGTCCGCACGCCGGCGGCCCGCAGGGCTTCGTTCCAGTCGCGAAGGCGCCCCTCCAGCGCGGCCGGACGATAGACGCCGCAGCGTTCGCCGGCCGCGATTCGGGTCTTGTCGGGCACCGCGGCCACGAGCAACTCGATGCCGAGTCCGGCCAGCCGTGTCCGCAGCTCCGCGACTTCCCGGGCGCGCGCCCGCATGGCATCGTCGCCGCCGGCGTGCGGCTCCAGTTCGTCGACCAGGAACAGCCAGTCCGGGCAGCCCTGCCGCACGCGCGGGCCCAGGTCGCCCACGGCCAGCCAGCTGACGCCGCGTTCCAGGCTGGCCGATCGGGCCGGCAGCGGCGTCTTGGCCATGGTGTCGGCGATCTCGGCGGTGACCCGTCCCGCCAGGAAGCCTGGCCAGTCCGGCGCGCTGCGGGTAAGCGGCAATCGTTCCACCAGCAGGCCGTACCCGTTGGACAGCAGGCCCGCCGCCAGCATGGCGGCCATGACGCAGCCCGCGAGCGCGTAGCGCGGGCCGGAGCGGGAAGAGGTCTTGTCCATCAGAACTGGAAGTAGAGGAAAGGGACCGCGCCGCGGCTGGCGATCAGCGAGAAGCCCAGCAGGAAGCCGGCCACCGGCCAGGCGCCGTCCCAGGCGCGCAGCAGTGCCGGCCGGCCGTCGCGCGCCAGCCAGGCTTCGACCGCCGGATAGACGACGCACAGCACGCCCAGGACCATGGCCATCACGTGGGCGGGCCTGAGCTGGACGCGCAGGGCATCGCCCAGCGCGTAGCCGTTCAGGCCGAACTGGCCGGCATACATGTCCAGGGCCGAGCCGAACGAGTGTGCCCGGAACAGCGTCCAGGCCAGCATGACGAACAGCAGGGTCAGTACCCGCGACAGCACGGCGGGCGGCGCGGGCAGCGAGGCATGGCCCCACAGCCGGGTGCCCGCCAGGGCCAGGCCGTGGGCGGTGCCCCACAGCAGGTAGTTCCAGTTGTCGCCGCCGTGCCAGAGGCCCGCGATGGCCATGGTCAGCAGCAGGTTGACGTAGGTGCGCACCTCGCCCTTGCGGTTGCCGCCCAGAGGGATGTAGAGATAATCGCGCAGCCAGCTCGACAGCGACAGGTGCCAGCGGCGCCAGAAGTCCTGGATGCTGGAGGCCAGGTAGGGATGGTTGAAGTTCTCTGGGAAATGGAAGCCCAGCATCAGGCCCAGGCCGATGGCCATGGCGCTATAGCCGGCGAAGTCGAAGAACAGTTGCAGGCTGTAGGCGAAGCAGCCCAGCCAGGCATCCAGGAAGGTGGGGGCGGAGAGGGAGAATGCAGTCTGCACCAGGGGCGAGAGCGTATCGGCGATCAGCACCTTCATGCCGAAGCCGATCATGAAGCGGCGCGCGCCCTGCGTGAACTGGGGCCAGTCGACGGTGCGCTCGCGCAGCTCGCGCGCCACCCAGTCGTAGCGGATGATGGGGCCCGCGATCAGGTGCACGAACATGGCCTGGTAGGCGCCGAAGTTCACCAGGCTGCGGTCGGCCGGCACGACGCGGCGCTGCACGTCGATCAGGTAGGAAATCGACTGCAGCACGATGAAGGACAGGCCGATGGGCAACGCGATCTTCTGCCAGGGAACGGGCATCGCGCCGCTCCACGACAGGATCTGGTTGAAGGTCTCGACCAGGATGTTGGCGTATTTGTACCAGCACAGGACGGACAGGTTGATCGTGATGAACGCCGTCAGCATCAGCATGCGCTGGCGCTCGGTGCGGGTGCTGTCTATGGCCATGCCGCCTATCCAGCCCACGAGGATGAGCGCGATGAACAACAACAGCAGCAGCGGACTCCACCAGCCGTAGAAAATCCAGCTGGAGAACATCAGCACGGCATTGCGCCAGGATGCCGGCGAAGCCGCGTAGACGAGCAGAAAGAGCGGCAGGAACAGCGTAAGGAATTCCAGCGACGCAAAAACCATGAGAACGACCTGTGGGGGACTCGGGAGGCGGGGTCAGCGGGTCAATGCGTCGTTGGCGAACAGCGTGCGGGAGCCCTGGGGACCGGGAACGACCAGGACCGTATAGCGCTGGCCGGCCTCGAGCGGCCCCAGGTCCTGGGCCGCGCCTTGCGGCTTGCCGTCGCAGGTCAGCTCCACGGACACCGCCACGGGGTTGATCAGGCGGCGCTTGGCCTGGCCCTGGCCGACGTTCTCGAAAATGCCGACATTGCGGCCGGCCGTGCGCAGCCCCGCCTGGCGGCATGCCGGGTCGGCGTTGTAGAGCGCCAGCGAGGCGCGCACGGCGTTGAAATCGTCGGGAGATTCCTTGATGACCACGGTGGCGCGCTTGTCCAGCGCGACCACGGTGGCGAATTCGCCCGGCTTGACCGTGACGGATACGGGCAGGCTCTGGCCGCTTGCGGCCAGGTTGCCCTTTACCGGCTTGCCGGCGGCCACGGGCATGAAGCCGGAGGCAGGCTTGTCCGCCGGCAGCGGCAGGGTCGCGCTGGTGCCGGATGCCTGGACCTCCAGCGGCCCGGACGTGGCGTTGACGAAGCGCACGAAGGCAGAGTCCTGGGCGGGTCCCGTCGGATAGAGCGCGATGCCGGCCGCGTGCGCGGTCAGCGCGGGCAGGCAGGCCAGGGCTGCGATCAGGGTGGATTTCATTTACCGGTGGCTCCCTTGGTTGCCGGCGCGTTGGCCAGCGCCTGCGTGATGGCCGCGCCCCACGCGTTGTAGCCGGCCTGGGTGAAGTGCTGGCCGTCCATCGTGGCCCACTGTCCGGGCTTGGCGAACTTCAGCGAGTCGATGTATTGGCAGGGCGGGACATTGGCCTCCAGGAACTTCGACATCAGTTGCACGCGGGGATAGGTCTTGCCGTATTTGCCGCCTTCGCTGCCCCAGGCCGGCCCCACCCACGCGCACTTGGTGTTGGTGGAGGAAATGGCCTTGACCAGCGAGGTCGTCTGCTGCCAGGCCCAGGTCTTGGGGAAATCCGGCTGGGTATAGGCGGCCATCGTGTCGCCGAAGACCAGGACGACGAGGTCGGGTTTTTCCTTGGCGATCAACGTCGAAATGGGGACGGTCGTGGCAGCCTTGCCCTGCACGACCGCCTTGGCGCTGCCGATGCGTTCGGCGCCGCCACAGGAGCCCGGCGTGGCGGTGAGCCACTCGGCGGGCGTCGAGCCGCACACGCCTATGGTGTGCACGCTCTTGGCGCCCTGCCGGAGCAGGCCATCGTGCAGCGACCCGATCAGGTAGCTGGGGGTGGCCAGGTGGCTGTCGCCGATGATGAGGATCGTCAGGCCCGCGATCAATGAAACCATTTCGTACTCCGGTGATGCCTACAGCAGTCAGGTGATTCGGTTATTCGCTCGCGTAGGGCGAGGCGAAGGGGGGGACCGGCATGGGAACCGGTCCGGTCTGCGACTCGAGAGCGTAGCGCACATAGACGCCGCCCTTGTATTGCCGGTAGTCGCGCGCGTTGTCAATACTGAAATTGCCGCCCAGGAACCACTTGGGCGCGAGCTGGTATTCGGCGGCCAGCGCGAGGCCGTAGCCGATGCCGGTCTTGCTCTGGCCGGCGTAGCTGGCCTGGGTGCCGTAGGCCGCGGCGATGGCTTGCGCCTGGGCCTGGCGGACCGGGTCCGAGAAGTAGTTCACGGCGTCCTGCTTGATATGCTGCACGCCGATCGCGCCCTTGACCTGATAGCTGAAGCGGCCCTGGCGTTCCGCCCACGCCAGCGGCACGCTGAGCGCGACGAAGCGTTGGGGGCTGAAGTAGCCGCCGCTGCCCACCGTGTAATAGCCCAGGTTCTTGTCGTAGCCGAAGACGGTGAGGTCCAGGCCCGTCGTCAGGCTGCGGTTGGGTTCGCGGATGAGCTGCGTGTAGAAGCCCGCGCCGGCGGACAGCCGGCTGTTCGACTGCACGTTGTGGCCGTTCAGGCTGTGCCAGCCCAAGCTGCCGTAGAAGCCGTAGCCGTCATAGTTCAGGCCGCCGCGCAGGCGTCCGCCGGTGGCCGTGACGCCGCCCCAGCTTTCCCCCGTCCGGCTGTCGCGCACCCCCGCGTAGGACAGGACCGTGTCCGTGACCGCGCGGCGCGACGCTTCGACGCCATAGGACAGGCGCGGACCGTCTTCGTTGGCGACTTCGCCGTCGAAGCGGGCGCCGCCCACGACGTTCTGGTAGCGAAAGCCAAAAGGCGTGACGCCGAGGTCCAGCTTCAGCCCCGACAACTGGTAGCCCACGGCGACGCCCACGCCGCTGGCGTTCTGCGAGCCGGGCGCGCCGACGGCGCCCTGCTGCTGGGCGTTCGCCGCGGCCGGGCCGCCGCCGAACTGGCTGCTGGTCGGGAAGTCGCTGCCGACCGAGCCGGCGCGCAGCGTGACCGGGGTGGCCTGGACATAGGCGCGGCCGTCGCCGACGGGGAAGTCCACGGTGACCGGGGTTTCCACGTCGAGCATGCGGCCCATGCCGCCCGCGCCGTTGTGCTGGCGCACGGTCGTGCCGACAGTGATGGTCGCGCTGCGGGCCTGCTGGATCGCATCCAGTTCTTGTTCCAGCGTCCTGGGGGCCGCGGGCGCGGTGGAGGCCGTGGCCAGGTTGGCCTGCGAGGCGCTGGGCCGGCGGAAGGGGGAGGGCGGCAGCGTGGGCGCCGGTTCGAGGCCGATCACCGGATCGGGGATGGCCCCGGGGGAGGGCGGCGGGACGGTGCCCGGAGGCGGTGCCGACACCGTGGCGACGAAGGGCGCCTGGACGGTCGCCGGCTCCAGGTCGGCGCGGACCGACGAGATGACCGGCGAGGGTTCCGTGCTGGACGAGGCGCGTGCCGCGGCGATGGGCGCGGTACGCGCGGCCGTGGGCGTGGCCGCCGCGGGCGCGCGTCCGCCGTCCTGGCGTGCCGCCGCGGCGTAGGCCGCGGGCGCGGTGATCGGATCGCCGAAGACCGGCCCGCCGTAGGAGACGGTCGCTCCGTCCGTCGGCGCCGCGCCGGCCACGCGCTGGGCCGGTGGACTGCTGCGGATCTGGCCGGGCAGGCTGGCGAAGGGATTGTCGTCGTTGGCCCGCGGGGCCGGTGCCGCCGCGGTCTGCTGGGCGGCCGGGACCTTGGCCGCGGCCTGCGCGGCCAGCGCCGCCTTCAGGTATTCCGCCGCCTTGCCGCTCCTGCCCATGCTGTTGTAGACCCGGCCGACCGATGCCAGTACCGTCGGGTTGCGCGGTTGCAGGCTGACGGCCTTGGCCAGCGCGGCCTCGGCGTAGTCGGTATTCCGGGCCTGTACCGCGGCCTGGGCGGCAGCGGTCAGCAGTTCGGCATTGTCGGGATCCTTCTCCAGCAATTGCCGGTGCAGGGCCAGGGCCTTGGCGCCGTCGCCGGCCGCCGAGTACATGCGCGCGAGCGCCCCCACGACCAGCGGGTCGTTGGGATACTTGGCCAGCATCGGCGCCAGCACGTCGTAGGCGTCGGCGATGCGGCCACGCTGGCGCAGCGCGTCGGCCTGGCGCACGGTATAGAGCTTGCGCAGGTCTTCGAAACTGCGGGTCTGCCGATCGTTCAGCGTCTGGTTCTGCAACTGCCGCAGGATGCCCGCGGCCTCCGCGTCCTGGTCGGTCTTGAGCAGCACGACCGCGTATTGCAGCAGCAGGTCGTTGTCGGGCGTGGCCGTGCGGGCCACGGCCTGGCGCAGCATGCCCAGGGCATGCATGTTGTCGCCGGCGTCGATGTAG
Organism: Pigmentiphaga sp. MLSB6-MA01; assembly: GCF_058793475.1. Taxonomy (NCBI): domain Bacteria; kingdom Pseudomonadati; phylum Pseudomonadota; class Betaproteobacteria; order Burkholderiales; family Alcaligenaceae; genus Pigmentiphaga; species Pigmentiphaga sp. MLSB6-MA01. Next base: position 9,007 of record NZ_JBXAFV010000022.1, read on the forward strand.
GCCGACGCGAGCGAACCGAGCAGGCCCGGATTCTGCGCCACCTCGGGCTCCAGCTGAGCGAGGATGGCCTTGGCCTGGTCCGGCTGGCCCGCCCGCGCGAGCTTGACCGCCTGGGACACCTGGTATTGGGTCCAGGCGAGTTTCTGCAGGTCGATGACGTCCTTGGTCCGGTTGCGCGCCGGGATCCTGTCCAGCGTCTTGAGCGCCGCGTCCCAGTCCTGGACTTCGGCGGACAAAAGGGCGCTGGCCTGCAGCGCGCCGGGGTCGTCGGGGTTGGTCAACAGCAGGCCGTCGACCACGCCCCGCGCTTCGGCGATGCTGCCCGTCTTCAGGTACAGGCGCGCCAGGTCCAGGCGCAGCCAGGCATCGTCGGGATTCGCGCGCAGGCCGTCTTCCAGCAGCCGCTGCGCGGCGGCATAGTCGCCCCGGTCGCTCGCCTTGCGGGCATCGTTGCGTGCCTGGGTGGCGCGCAACTGGCCGACGCTGCCTATCTTCTGCTGGTCGGCCGGACTCAGTTGCGAAACCAGCCGCAGCGCTTCTTCCATGCGGTCGGTCTGCGCCAGTACGTTGACCAGGCCTTGCAGCGCGGCAAGGTTGTCCTTGTCGCGCGCCAGCACGCCGCGGAAGATTTTCTCGGCTTGCGTGTATTGGCCGCGTTCGGCCAGCACGCCTCCCAGCGCCACCTCGGCCGTCCGGTCGTTCTGCGACAGCTTGACGGCTTGCTCCAACTGCTGCTGCGCCTTCTCCAGTTCGCCGGCCTCGCGTGCGCGTTCGGCGCTGGCGTTGAGCGACCAGTAGCGGGCGACGCCCAGCACCTGTTGCCAGCCACCGCGCGCGCGCGGCTGCCGCGTGGCGCGCGTGAGGAATTCCACGGCCTCGTCGGGACGCTCCTGCTTGAGGCGCAGGACACCCATGCCTCCCAGCGCGTCGGCGTGGTTGGGGTTGGCCTGGAGCAGGGCGGTGAGGTCGGCCTCGGCGCTGTCGAGGTTGCCGCCTTCCAACTCCTTGAAGGCGCGGCTCAGTTGCGCGTCTTGCGGCGAGGGCGCCACGGAGCGGGCCGCGGTGCTGCTGCTGCCGGCCTTGCGCGTGCGGCTGTATTGCTGGCGGATCTCGGTATCGTTCGGATGCGCCTTCAGGTAGGCCTCGAACAGCGGCGCGTCGGCGGGGCGGGGATCACCGTACCAGGTCAACGCCGCCCGCCAGCTCTCGTCGGCGTCGCCGCCGACGTCCTGGCGGGACGACAGCCTGGCCAGCCGGCGGATGCCCTCGGCCCGGGTGCTTTCCTTGCGGGTCAGCAGCTTGGCCAGCGTGAGCGAGACCTGGACGTTGTCGGGGCTTTCGCGCTGCAGCCGTTCCAGGCCTTGGCGGGCCTCGTCCCAGCCGTCGTTGGTGTAGCCAAGGTAGCCGTAGTATTCCAGCGCGATCCGGCCTTGCGGCGTCTTGCCGCCAAACACGGTCCGGTATTGCGCCACGGCTTTGTCGAGTTCCCCCGAGCTGGCCAGCAGCCGGGCCTGTTCGAGCGCTTTCGGATTATCGCCGGCGCGCAGGTTGATCTCTTGCTCCAGACGCGCCGCGTCGAGGTCGGCCGTGCCCGATGCGCGCAGCTGCGCCAGGTATTCCCGGGCGCGGGCGGGGCGGTTGGCCTTCAGCTCGAGCAAGCCGAGGTTGTACAGCGCCTCGGCATTCGTGGGCTCCGCCTGCAACAGGCGTCCCCAGGCTTCCGCGGCGCGCGCATCGTTGTTGCGGGCCTGCCAGTAGCGGCCTTGTTCGAGCAGCGAGGAGGTCGTGGCCGGAGGCGTCTGCGCCGGAGCCGCGGGCGGGGTCTGCGCGTTCAGGCCAGGGGAAATGGCAAGCGCGGCCAGCAGGCCGGCCGTCAGGAAACCACCCCCGGCCGCCGGGCGGCGGCCCCCGGTGGGGGCGTCGCCCTGGCCTGGGGCGGCCCGGCGCCGGGCCGCTAGCGAGCGATGGTGGGCGGACATGTTTTCTCCCAGGATAGTTGCACTTGTCCAGTGCTCAGAAATCGATAACGTTCTTCGGCCCAACCCAATCCGAACAGGCTGAGCACGACGTCGTAATACGGAGGCTGGCGACCGGGGCCGGCCGTGCGCAGGCTTTCATCCAGCAGGGCCTGGGCGCGTCGCCGTTGCAGATCGGCCAGCCAGGGCTGCTTCTTGGCCGTGAAATAGGGTACCAGCGCCGACGAGAAGCCGAACGGTCCCGTGCCCTCGGTACGGCCGGTCATGGCGCGTACGCGCTCGGGCGGCGTGCCGGTACTCGCGGTCGCGGCGGCCATGCCGCGCAGGGCCTGGAGCATGGGCGCGGCCAGCGGATCGTCGGTCGGGGCCATGCCGGCCCACAGGTAGGTGCGGATGGCATCGTAGCTGCCCGGGTCGCCCTTGAGGGGATCGACCACGAACAGGCCGCTGGTGGGCGATGCGCCGCGGTAGGCGACCCAGTCGGCCACGAAACCCTTGGGGCTGACGGCTGCCAGCAGGGCCGCGGTATTGTCCGCGATCCGGGCCCACGGGCCCGACGGCGAAACCGTGGCCAGCCGGCGCAGCAGCGGCAGCGGCAGGTAGCTGGGGTTGATCTGCCAGAGCGAGTCCGGCCGCGCGAAGCTGCGGCGGCCGGGAAGCAGCATGGGGCCCAGGCCCGGCAGTTCGACGGTTTCCTCGGCTTCGATGCGCGCGACGAGGGCCCGCGCGTCGCGCAGGTAGTCGTCGCGGTGCCATCTGTCGGCTGCCTCGAACAGCGCATAGGCGAACCAGAGGTCGGCGTCCGAGGCGGAGTTGTCGTCCAGCACGCCCCAACTGCCGTCTTCGCGCTTGCCCCAGTGCCAGGCGGGCAGCCGGGCGCCTATGTCGCCGCCGGCCAGGTTGTCGACGGCCCAGCGCCACATCTTGTCGAAGGCGGCCGGGTCGTTGGCCACCAGGGCGAAGAACATGCCGTAGGATTGCCCTTCGGACGAGGAATGCAGGCGCGGGGTGCTGGCATCCAGCACCCGGCCGTCGCGCTGGATGAAGTGCGTCCCGAATGCCTGCCAGAGCGGCCAGGCGGGCGCGCAGGCGGCCACGCCGTCCGCGCGGGCGGCGGCCGGCGCGGCCAGCACGGACGACAGCGCCAGGACCATGGCGGCCAGGCGCCATGACGGCCGCCTGATGGTTGGGTAAGCCCTCATCTCGCGACCGGCATCGCTCAGGCGTTCAGGCGGCGGGCCGCCCGGGCGCGAAGCGCGATGTAGACCAGGATGCCCAGCACCGCGATGCCGAGCACGGCAAGCAGCAGCAGGATCCAGGGCTGGCGGGCGGCGTACCACTGGATGCTCTTGAAGAAGCCCAGCGAGCCGACGTAGTAGGTCGGGCCCGAGACCAGCGAGTCGACCTGCTTGCCGCGCACGACGGACACGCTGCCTTGGATGAATTCGGTCCGGTCCTCGCCGATCAGGGCATCCACGGCTTCGGCCAGGCCTTCGGGGCGGGTGGCCGAGATCGCGACCACGCTGCGCCCGCTGCGCAGCGGCGATTCGAGGCCGGCGAACACCACGCTGGCGCCGTCGGTGGTGAAGGCCAGCGAGCTGCGCGCCTGGCCGGTTTCCTCGCGCGGGTTGGGAACGACCCAGTTCCAGGCCTGGTAGACCCAGTCCGACAGGCTGAAGCGGCGGCTGCCCTCGGCCAGCGAGACGGGCAGCAGGCTGCTCCACTGCTTGAGCAGGGGCTGGTTGTCGCCCGAGGCGAGCACCAGGAGATCCTTGTCCGCCAGGCCCGACACCTGGTCGGCGCGCGCGACCGTGACGTTCATGGCGGGATAGCCCGTCGATTCCGACAGGCGGCCCAGCACGCCCAGGTAGGCGCTGTACTCGGCCGTGCCCGCGTTGTCAGGAAGAATGACGGCGGTTTGCGACAGGTCGGCCATCCGGGTGAACGGGAAGCCGCTGTTGTGGAACACGCCCAGGTCAGGCAGGGCGATGTAGTGCCTGAAACCGGAGATGTCGATCGTGGAGTCCGGCTCGATCGCGCCGCGGACGTTGTCGATGATCACGTCGCGGCATTGGCCTTCCTTGATGTAGTCGTACTGGTAGCGGAATTGCAGCCGCGACCGTGGCGGCATCAACTGGAGCGGCAGTTCCAACTGCGCGCGCACGGGAATGCTGCTGTCCGTCTGGAGCTTGGCCAGCAGTCCATCGCCGCCGTTCAGGCGTTCGATCGACGGCAGCGGGAAGGACTTCACCAACTGATTGTTGACACCCAGGGTCATGGTCGAGCTGGTCGACAACTGCTGGGGCGTGTAGCGATACCGCAGATCCAGCGGGATGCCGCTCTCGCGCCAGCCGAACAGGTCGGGGGGCAGGCGCAGGTCGACGGGAATGGTGGGGGGCGAGAAGCCCGAGACGTTCAGGCTGGCGGGGGACACGAGCTCGCCGAACTTGACCGGACGGTCGCTGCGCAGCCAGTTGGGCGCGTCATAGGGTTTGCGCGGTTCCAGCTCCGCCAACTGGGTGATGACCGCGCGCTGGCCGGTCAGCGCCTTGCTGCCGGTGACCACCGCCTGGGCGGCACGCTTGAGTTCCTTGGCGTCGCGGCCGCCCAGCACCAGCAGCTTGCCGTACATGTCGTTGGGGTTGGGCACCAGGGTGACCGTCGGCCCGCTGGGGGCGGGAAGATCGAGTCCGCCCGAGCGCATTTCGCCGGTGGTCAACAGGATGGCGTTGCCCTTGGCCGGCAGTTGGTTGACGGCGGTGGGGAAGCGCGCCCCCCGGTAGCTCGCCAGCGCCCCGAACCACGACGACAGGATGCCGGCCGCTTCCAGGGTGGTGTTGTCCGGCGCGGCGGCGAACACGAAGGGTAGCGCCAGCGGCCGGCTGTCGCGCCGGTCGAAGAAGGGCAGCGGCAGGATGGACAGGTCGTTGGCCAGCACCAGCGGCGTGACGGTGAGTTCCAGCGTGCTGCGGTTGCTGATGTTGGCCCACAGGCTGGAGTGCAGGGGATCCTCGCACTCCATCGTGTAGTGGCCGATGAGCTGCACGTTCAGGTTGTTGAACTGCGTGATGAGCTGCGACGGCAGGTCGACGACGGTTTCCTTGGGCTCGCCCGCGCTGTCCTTCGGCACCGGAACCGAGGCCGCGACTTCGCCGTTGACCAGCACGTTGATGTGGGACAGGTCGGCCAGCAGCGCGGGCGAATAGGTATATCGCAGGCGCAGTTGCGCCGAGGACACGACCTCGTCGGCGCGGATGTCGAAGGGCAGGCTGAAGCTGCCTTCCACGCCCCGGATCACCATGGGCGTGCCCGCGCCGAGCTGCTTGAGCGTGACGCCGTAGTTGCGGCCTCCCGACACCAGTTGTTCGGGCTTGGCGCGCGCCTCGTCGCCGGCCGCGGCTGCCCAGGCCTGCAGCGGCAGCGAGTTCAGCAGCAGGGCGGCGGCCAGCATCACCGAGAGCGGCTTGGCGGAAGTCGGATACGCGCGCTTGCGCGAAAGATTTCTGGTTGTCATCGGTTCTTCATCCGGGTGTGGATAGGACGGGCTGCCAGCCGGCCGCGCAGGGCCTGGCCTCCGTGTAGGGCGAGTTGCTTCATGCCGAGCAGGCCGATACGCACGACTTCCCGCAGGCCGACCAGCGGCGCGTCGGGGGTGTTCTGCCCCCAGTTCTCGGCCCAGGTGTCGGCGCGGGCGAAGGTCATTTCGGCCATTTCCACCTGCTGCTGCAGGGTCAGCGCCTCGAAGCGCAGGCCCAGGTGACGGTCGGTCGAGAACACCACGGTGGCGGGGAAGATCCGTTGCTCGGTGCCGCGGAACAAGGCCACGTGCAGTTCCTGCCCGATCTCCAGCCGTTCCAGTTCCGGCGGCAGCTGGATGCCCAGGCCGGTCGCGGAGTAGTCGGTGGTGCTGCACGCGATGGTCTTGCCGTTGGGCAGCCGCAGCATGGCCTGGATCTGCGCGGCGACGCGGGGCTGCGAGCGGAACTGCCGCTCTTCGCGCGCGACGGCGATGCTCGCGCTGGTGATGATGATGTTGTAGACGGTCCAGAGCAGGTTGATCGCCAGGGTGAACAGGCCGCCCGAGTCATAGTCTGCGAAGGCCAGCGAGATCAGGCCGGCGATCAGGCCGCCGATGTTCAGGGCCAGCAGCACGAGGTAGGGCTTGGCCATGTCCCAGTCGAACCACGCCTTGCCCTGGGCGCCGCCCTTGGCCGTGACGTTGAACTTCCCCAGCTTGGGGTTGATGAGGGCCAGCATGGCCGGCCGCATGATGTACCACGCCAGCACCGATTCGTAGACTTCGTTCCAGAACGAGTGGCGGAAGCGTCCCTGCATCCGCGAGCTGGTCAGGTTGGCGTGGATCAGGTGGGGGAAGGCGTACAGGGTGATCATCAGGGCCGAAGCCTGGAACACATGGGCGCCGAAGAACAGGAAGGCGAGCGGAGCGGTCAGGAACACCAGGCGCGGCAGGCCATAGAAGAAGTGCAGCATGGCGTTCAGGTAGCACATGCGCTGGCTCAGGCTCAGGCCCTTGCCGAACAGCGGATTGTCGACGCGGAAGATCTGCGCCATGCCGCGCGCCCAGCGCACGCGCTGGCCGATGTGGCGGGACAGGTTCTCCGTCGCCAGCCCGGCCGCCTGGGGGACGGCCAGATAGGCCGTGTTGTACCCCGCCCGGTTCAGCTTCAGCGCCGTGTGGGCGTCTTCGGTCACGGTCTCGGTGGCGATGCCGCCCACCTCCTCCAGCTGGCTGCGGCGCAGGACCGCGCACGAGCCGCAGAAGAACGCCGCGTTCCAGAGGTCGTTGCCATCCTGGACCAGGCCGTAGAACAGTTCGCCCTCGTTGGGGACCGCGCGGAAGGTGTGCAGGTTCTTCTCGAACGGATCGGCCGAGAAGAAATAGTGGGGGGTCTGCAGCATCGCCAGCTTGGGATCCTTCAGGAACCAGCCTATGCTGATCTGCAGGAAGGAGCGGGTCGGGATGTGATCGCAGTCGAACACGGCGACGAATTCGCTGCTGGTCAGTTCGAGCGCCGCGTTCAGGTTGCCGGCCTTGGCCGATTCGTTATTGCTGCGCGCGATGTAGCCTACGCCCAGTTCCGAGCAGAAGTCCTGGAATTCCTTGCGGCGGCCGTCGTCCAGCACGTAGATGTGCAGGCGGTCCGAGGGCCAGTCCAGCGAGATGGCGGTCAGCACCGACTGCTTCACCACGTCGAGCGGCTCGTTGTAGGTCGGGATCAGGATGTCCACCGACGGCCAGCTCGCCGGGTCGGCGGGCATGGCCGCCGGCAGCCGGCGCAGCGGCCAGATGGTCTGCAGGTAGCCCAGCAGCAGCACGGACAGGGCATAGATCTCGGCCAGCAGCAGGCCGTAGCCGAAGGCGATGTCCAGCCAGCTCTGGAAGTCCAGCGTCGAGGTCAGCCGCCAGTACATGTAGCGCAGCGACATCGTCGCCGACAGGAGCACCATCAATACGGTGGGCAGGCGTCCTGCGACGTTGCGCAGCAGCAGCGCGGCCACCAGGGCGGTGAGTGACAGCAGCAGCTGCGGCAGCGCCTCCAGCGGGGCGGTGATGACCACGGCCAGGCTGAAGCAGGCCACGGCGGCCAGCACGATCCGGACGATCCGGTGGCTCCAGAGCGGCAGGGCGGCCACGCGGTCGGCGCGCGCGTCCGCCGGAGCCTGGTGGACGGTGGGAACGGCTGGCGGCAACGGACTCACGCTGGCCTCCGTCGGGGCTTGCTCGGCTTCATGGATTAATTCCTGAGCAGGCGCTGGAACAGCGCCGGCATGTGCTGGGGGCCGGGCTGGCTGTCGTCGGCGTAGCCGCGCAGGCGTTTGAATATTCCGGTGATCGGTTCGTCGGCGGCCGGAGCCGGGGCAGGCAAGGGCGCGGCCGCGGCGTCGATCCCGATGACGGGATGGCCGGCAGCCGGGGTCGCGGCCGTTTCCTGGTGCAAGGGCGATTCGTCGGCGGGATGGAAGCGGGTGGGCGGGACGTACACCGTGGAAACGGGTTCGGCGGCCTGCCCGCCCGCGACGCTACCAGCGACCGGCGCCGCGCGGCGCTGGGCCAGGGCGGGCCAGCGGCTCGCGGCCGGTGGCGTCGGATCGGGTTGGGGGGTGTCCCCCGCTTCGGGATGATTGGATGTGTCCATGGCCACCTCAGGTCGAGGCCGGCGACCCCAGGCGCAAGCCTATGCCGCTGATGCCGTCGAAATCGGAAATCTGGGAAACGCGCAGCCTGTCGCCGGCGCCCAATTGTTCGAACCATTGCTGGTATACGCCTTCCAGGAACGCGGGCGTCCAGGCCAGCGCTTCGCGTCCCAGCGCGGCTTCGAGGGGGGCGCAGTAGTGCTGCAGGCGCAGATGGTCGGTCTCGTCGGTGATCTGGACCCAGCCCCAGTCCAGGCGGGTCCAGATCTGGCTCATGGCCAGCTGGATGTCATCCAGCGTGGCGCAGGCCGGTACGGGAAGTTCGCGGCCGAAGCGGCCGCCCACCCTGCGCATGAAGGTGCGCAGTTCGGCGGCGGAAAATTTCTCGGCCAGTTCTTGCGCGGTCGATAGCAGGAAGATCTTCCACTGCGTTGCGCATTGGCGGCCGGAAAGATAGCTGATGACGGATGAAGTGGCGTCCATGGGCAATCCTTGTCTGGGTAATCGATTCGTCCGCACGTGCCAATGCACAACGCTTCCAGGCGCTCGAGCGACGGAATGCGAAGGAATGCGGGTACGGGTGAGGGCGTCCCCTGAGAGGGCACGGGACAAGGGCCTCAGTAGGTCGGGGGGATTCGCTTCATGGGGTCTGCGCCCATTCTGGCAAGGCGGAGCTACGTGTTTCTGGCACGTATTCTTGAAGCATGACCTTGCGTCTTGAGTCGTCTGCCTCCAGGGTAAATCAGAGAAGACAACGGGAATTTAGCCTAGATGCATGACCCACGCAATGTTTTGTTGCGTCAGTTTCATCTTTGTTTATGTTATTTATCTACATCTTTATACGTGAGGGACCGGCGGGGCAGCCAGGCCCTGTCAGCCCGGATCGGCTCCCGGGCGAAGGCGGCGGAAACGCTGTTCGGTGACTCTCGCCCCCCATTGTTCGCCCTCCGACTCCTGCGCCAGCCGGAAGCCGAACGACTCATACAGGTGGCGCGCCGCGTCCAGGCCCTTGAACGTCCAAAGATAGGTTTCCTGAAAGCGGCTGTCCACGAATCGCATCGCGTGAGACATCAATTGCCGTCCGATGCCCGTACCGCGCAGGGCGTCGTCGACGATGAACCACCGCAGATGGGCGGTGCCCGCCGCCGGATTGCCGTCGATGGCCAGCGAGGCCAGGGTGCGGCCGTTTTCCACGTGTAGCCACAGGGCCTTGCCGTCGCCGGGCAGCGTTTCGGCAAAAGCCGCCAGCTCGGTCGCCACTTTCTTTTCGAAGAAAAGGCCGAAGCGCCAGTGGTCCGAATAGAACCTCGCGTGAAGGCCGGCAATATCGCCGATGCAACCGGGCCGATAGCCCTCCTGGATGCCGGATGCCGTGGCCGGGGGCGTCGTATCGGCGCCGGCGCCCTGGGCCAGGGCCTCTCCATACTGGGCCAGCGCGCGAACGAGCGCCTGCTGGTCGGCGGGAACGATGCGCCGCAGCGCATCCGATACCTGGGCCGTGGCGTACCGATCGATTTTCTCTCGCAGCGCTTGTCCCGGGGGAGTCAGGTAGAGCGAGGACGAACGTCCATCATCGCCAGCGGCCTGGCGCCTGAGCAGGCCGTCCGCCTCGAGCCTGGCCAACTGCCGGCTCGTGTTCGATTTGTCCAGTTTCAGGAGATGGCCCAGGTCCCGGGCATTGATGCCGGGCGCGGCTCCGATTTCGAGGATGGCATGGACCGCCGAAGGCGCAAGATCCGTATCCGCCAGGGTGGCTCGCATGAATCCCAGTTCGCGCACCAGTTTGCGGGAAAACTCGCGGAGTTCCTGGATGGTGGTGTCTTGGGGAAGGGGGGAGGCATCCATGGTCTGCATGGGCCATTTCTCCGGGGTTGCGCATCGCAACCAATATAGTTGCGATGCGCAACCCCGTCAAGCCTGGGTAACGCGAAGGCAAGAAAAAACCCGCGAGCGCGGACGCTCGCGGGTTTCGAGGCAGCGTCCCGGGCGGACCCGGGATCAGCGGAAGGGACTTGCTTAGAAGTCCATGCCGCCCATGCCACCCATACCGCCCATGCCACCCATGCCGCCACCGGCGGGGCCAGCAGGCTTGTCTTCGACCAGCTCGACCACGGTGGCTTCCGTCGTCAGCAGCAGCGAAGCCACGGAAGCGGCGTTCTGCAGGGCGGTGCGGGTGACCTTGGTGGGGTCCAGCACGCCGAACTCGACCATGTCGCCGTACTCGCCGGTAGCCGCGTTGTAGCCGTAGTTGCCCTTGCCGTTCAGCACTTCGTTGACGACCACGCTGGGTTCGTCGCCGGCGTTCGACACGATGGTGCGCAGGGGCTCTTCAATGGCGCGCAGCACGATCTTGATGCCGGCGTCTTGATCGGCGTTGGCACCCTTGGTGGCAACGATGGCTTGCTTGGCACGCAGCAGGGCTACGCCGCCGCCGGGCACCACGCCTTCTTCCACCGCGGCACGCGTGGCGTGCAGGGCGTCTTCGACGCGAGCCTTCTTTTCCTTCATTTCGACTTCGGTGGCAGCGCCGACCTTGATCACGGCAACACCGCCGGCCAGCTTGGCCACGCGCTCTTGCAGCTTTTCACGGTCGTAGTCCGAGGTCGCTTCTTCGATCTGGGTGCGGATCTGCTTGACGCGCGCCTCGATGGCCTTGCTGTCGCCAGCGCCGTCGATGATCGTGGTGTTTTCCTTGGCCACTTCGATGCGCTTGGCCTGGCCCAGCTCTTGCAGGGTGGCTTTTTCCAGCGACAGGCCGGTCTCTTCCGAGATCACGGTGCCGCCGGTCAGGATGGCGATGTCTTCCAGCATGGCCTTGCGGCGGTCGCCGAAGCCAGGGGCCTTGACGGCGGTGGTCTTCAGGATGCCACGGATGTTGTTGACGACCAGGGTGGCCAGGGCTTCGCCGTCGACGTCTTCAGCGATGATCAGCAGCGGGCGGCTCGACTTGGCGACTTGTTCCAGGACGGGCAGCAGTTCGCGGATGTTGCTGATCTTCTTGTCGTGGATCAGGACGAAGGGATCGTCCAGGGCCGCGACTTGCTTGTCGGGGTTGTTGATGAAGTAGGGCGACAGGTAGCCGCGGTCGAATTGCATGCCTTCGACGACGTCCAGCTCGTTTTCCAGCGACTTGCCGTCTTCGACGGTGATGACGCCTTCCTTGCCCACTTTTTCCATCGCGTCGGCGATGATCTGGCCGATCGACGAATCGCTGTTGGCCGAGATCGAGCCGACCTGGGCGATTTCCTTGCTCGACGAGCAGGGCCTGCTGATCTTCTTCAGCTCTTCGATGGCGGCGGCGACGGCCTTGTCGATGCCGCGCTTCAGGTCCATCGGGTTCAGGCCGGCGGTCACGTACTTCTGGCCTTCGTGCACGATGGCCTGGGCCAGCACGGTGGCGGTGGTGGTGCCGTCACCGGCGTTGTCGCTGGTCTTGGAAGCGACTTCCTTGACGAGCTGGGCGCCCAGGTTCTCGAACTTGTCCTTCAGTTCGATTTCCTTGGCGACGGACACGCCGTCCTTGGTGACGGTGGGGGCGCCGAAGGAGCGCTCCAGGACCACGTTGCGGCCCTTGGGACCGAGGGTGACCTTGACGGCGTTGGCGAGGACGTTTACGCCGCGGACGACGCGGGCGCGGGCGTCATCACCGAACTGGACTTGTTTGGCAGCCATTTACGAAATTCCTTGGATGATTGTGTTGAATACCGGGGGATCGGACAGCAGGCCGAGGAGGCTTACTGGATCACCGCCAGGATTTCTTCTTCGCGGATGACGAGCAGTTCGTCGCCGTCGACCTTCACGGCCTGGCCGGCGTACTTGCCGAACAGGACCTTGTCGCCGACCTTGACGTCGACCGGCAGCACTTTGCCGTCTTCGGTCTTCTTGCCCGGGCCGACGGCCAGGACTTCACCCTGGTCGGGCTTTTCGGCAGCGCTGTCGGGGATGACGATGCCGGACGCGGTTTTACGCTCGTTGTCCAGGCGCTTGACGATCACGCGATCGTGCAGGGGACGGAGGGCCATACAAACTCCTGATGTTCGAAGTTGACGTCTAATTGTCAGAAAAAGAGGCTGGAAAGCCGCATTTAGCCGGTGCCGCGTAGAAACGCGGTGCCTCAGCCTGTTGCCAGGAGGGCCTGGCGCCGCGTGAGCAGCGTTGTTAGCACTCTTGGCAATCGAGTGCTAATTATAGGGATGGCATGGGGGGCTTTCAAGGGGGAGGGCATCCGGGACAGCCCTTATTCCACCCGGGCCCGTCCCGGCTCAGGCCCGGCTGCGCGAGGTCATGCGCGTGGCGGCCGCCAGGAAGCGCGAGAACCAGGACTTCTGGACCGGATGGATGACCGCGCGCAGCGCCCGGCTGTAGTCCAGCGTCAGGCCGGGCGTCCAGGCCATGACCTGGGCGCGCTGGCGGACCTGCGCGGCGATCCAGAGCTCGGGCATCAACAGGGTGCGCAGCACCTGCCGCACGCTCCGGCTGCGGTCGTCCAGCACGCCGTCCAGCGCGGATTCCAGCGCGTACGAGACCGAGCTGGAGCAGTTGCGCCGGGTCAGGTTGTAGATCTCCTGCCCGCGGTAGCGTTGCCAGAAGGCCTGGAGTTTCTGGTGGTCGTACCGGTCGAACCTGACCTGCCAGTTCGACGGGCACCAGGCCTTGGACTCGGTCGGGTAGTCGGGCTGGAATTTGCCCGGGACGTCGTTTTCCTTGACCGCCTTCAGCAGGTTGAAGAATTCGGAGGGCGAGCGGTCGATGTCTACCGCCGGATACAGGCTGATATAGGTGGACGGCGGTGCTTCCATGGCGGCGTGCCCGGTCGATATCACGCCCTGCACGTCGACCGCGGCGATGTAGCGGTTGAATACCGGCCGCGACACGGTCTTGTCCTTGGCCGAGCCCACGGGGGTCCAGACATGGACGGTCAGGGGGCCGTCCGGCGCGGGTGGCTGCGGGGAAGGCGGCGGATTCGCATCCGCGTCCGCCGCGCGCAGGTCCAGGGGGGCGAGCAGGTCGAACATGGATGACTGTTCGCTCAGCTTCCGGGCCCGGGCGGCGACCCGCATGGTGTTGATGCCGGCGGCCAGCATGGTGATGCCGATGAAGTACGAGACGGTGCCGGCGTAGTGGCTGGGGTAGGGTTGGAACAGGAACAGGCCGAACAGGACCTGGGCGCAGCCGCCGAGCACGGACAGGCGCCAGCGGTCGTAGCGCAGCACCCAGGCCGAGGCGATCTGGAACACGCCCAGCACGAAGTAGGTCAGGCCCAGGATGATGGCCAGCAGCAGGTTGCTGACCGATCCGCCGGTCAGGATCAGCAGCGCGATCAGCAGGAAGATGCCGCCCTTGAAGGCCAGGACCGCTTTCTGGGCGCCCATGCCGCTGCCTGCGACGGTCAGCGTGACCAGGCTTTCCACCAGGAGCAGGGCGCCGAACAGCGTCAGCGGGAAGTAGCGAACGCCGTCCATGCCGTCCAGGGCGATGATCGCGCCCAGGGCGGCCCAGGCGAAGCCGATCAGGATCAGCAGATGGACGTTTCTGCGGGCGAAGCCGGCGCCGAAGAGAAGCAGGGCGAGCTGGATCATGGATTCCTCTAGGCGCCGGAGTGCGGCGTGGGCAGTTGCCAGCTGCCGATGATGAAGGCGCCGTCGGGGCCCATCATGGCCCCGCGGTTAAGGTCGACGACGGTCGTCCACTGGCCGGGCGCGGTCGCCAGGCGAAACGGGAAGGGGCGATCCAGCCCGGGCGTCCCGTCGGCGGCGCGCAGGCGTTCCTGCAAACCCTGGCGGTCGTCCGGATGGACCTGCCGCAGGACTTCGTCCAGCGTTCCGGGGCCGGGACGGGCGTCGGGCGGCGCATCCCAGATGATGGTGCCCGAGGAGAGGTCCAGCCGGTACAGGGTCTCGCGGCCGCCGGCATCATGCGCGCCGGCCATGCGTGGGCGCCGGATGCCGCGGGTCAGCATCCGTACGAAGACCTGGAGCATGGCGACCGACACCAGATAGGACTGGACCAGCAGCAGGGGTTCGCCGGGCAGGAAGCCGCGCAGGAAGAAGGGGCCGCGACCGGCGTTGGAGTGGTAGATGACGATGGCCGCCATGGTCAGCACGGCCAGCGACCCCATCCGGTTGCCGCCGCTGAGCGTGACCACGGTGGCCAGTGCCAGCGGGATGCAGGCCAGCCCCAGCAGCAGCGGTGCCGCGGACGTGGACGGGCGGTGCACGCCGAACACGTACCAGGTCATGGCCGCCAGCAGCAGCCACGCGGTGATGCCCACGGTACGGCCGATCGGTCCCGGCGGGGCTTCGACCGTGCGAAAGCCCATGAATCCCATCAGCACCGAGACGCCGAACAGCACACCGGTCACGGTGGCCGCCCACCAGATCCATGCGAGATCGGACACCGCATCCCACGGGATTTCGCGCTTGATCAGCGCCAGCCCCGCGCTGCCGGCCACCGCCGCGATGGCGCTGGCCACGAAGGTGATGGCCACCCATCCCAGCACCGCGTGCAGGTCGTCCCGGCCCTGGGCGTAGCGTTGCGAGAACCAGGCGATGCCCAGCGTGGAGGCGAGCGACAGGGCGGCAAGCCAGGCGGAGGGGACCAGGGGGTGGCCGGTCAGCGCCGAAAGTCCCAGGTCGGCGGCGAACAGCGCGGCGGTCAGGGCCGCCCAGGCCGTCCGTGGCATGGCGAAGAGGGCGGCGACGGCCACGCCGGCCGGGAACCAGACGAAGGATATTTGCGTGAGGGGGTCGTCGAGGGCGAACGACAGATGGGCGCAGGCTACATACAGCGCGGCCCAGAGCACGATGCGTCCAAGCAGGCTTGCGAAAGGCATGGAGGGGTCCGGTGGTTGTTCTTGTGGCCGCCGAGACGGCTCTGCCCAGGCGAAAGTATAAGGATAAAGATGGCACGGCCGGTCAACGGCCGGCGCTTTCGGCGCCCGGGTCGAGTACCGCCTGATGCCTGCCGTGGGACTTCGCGGCGTACAGCGCGGCGTCGGCGCGGCTGATCAGCGCTTCCAGCGTGGTGCCCGAGGACGGGAAGGCCGCGATGCCGGCCGAGGCGCTGACCCGGGGCGAGACGCCGGGGTAAGGCTCGGACAGCGCTTCCACCAGGCTGTTGGCGACGGCCTCGGCGGCGGCGGGGCCCGTGCCGTCCAGCAATACCATGAACTCGTCGCCGCCGTAGCGCGCGACCACGTCGGACCGGCGGACGGCGTCGACCATGCGGCGCGCGGCGATCTGGAGCACGGTATCGCCCGTGCTGTGGCCGTGGACGTCGTTGACGGTCTTGAAGTGATCGAGATCGATGGCGACCAGGGCCAGCGACGTCCGGGACCGCTGTGCGGCGGCGATCGCGCGCCGGGCCAATTCCGAAAACAGGACCCGGTTGCTCAATTTGGTGAGCGGGTCGTAATAGGCGAGCTGGCGCGCGTGTTCGAGCGTATCGGCGGCGTGCTCGATGGCTTCGGCCACGGCCGCCGTTTCCTTGAAGTGCGGCGGCGCCACACTGATGCGATGGCCGGCGCCCAGCGCCAGGGCGGGCTCCACGAGGTTGCCCACCGCCTGCTCGATGCGGCGCGCCAACTGGTAGGCAAGCCCCAGGCCGAACAGGATGGCCAGCAAGCCGCCGCCGGCCACCCAGGCCATGGCGCGGTAGAGATCGGCCGTGAACGCGGCGGTGGGGGCGCCGACGACGACGGCCCAGGGCGTCGTGGCCAGGTGGCTGAATGCCGTCAAGACGGGGATGCCTTCTTTGGTCTGGCTGGGCAGCGTGCCCTCGTGCTGGCGCTGTACCGCGTCGGCCAACGACGGCACCGCCCGTTCGCCGACGAAGCGCGCTTCTTCGCGGGTCCGGCCCAGTATGGTCGCATCGCGGTCGAGCAGGGCGGCGACCCAGCCTTCGTCCAAGGTATGGCGGTTCATCAGGATGCCCAGGCGGTTCGAACTGAGGTCGGCGAAAAGCAGATAGCGGACCTCGTCTTCTATCGTGACCGGCACGCCGACGATGATGGTGACGCCCCGTCCGCGCGGCGACGCGAGCCTTGCCACCATGGGATGGCTGCCGCCGCGGGAGACATGCGGCAGGTCCGGCAGCCGGGCGTGGCCCGTGAGGGTGCCGGGTGGGGCCGACGAGGTGTCGAGTATTTCGTTGCCGTGGAGATCAGTCAGGACGTATCGATCGATGTCCTGGTACTTGAGCGCTTCGATGGCGCGCTGCTGGAACGACGCTAGGTCGTTGCGCACCAGGTCGCTGGATCCGGCCAGCACGCGCAGGCCCGCGCCGATGCCTTCCAGTTCCTGGTCCAGGTCGGAGGCCAGGCTGCGGGCGGTCAATACGGTGGTTTCGTAGATGCGTGTCTTGCGCAGCGCATAGGTTTCGTACACCGCAAGGCCCGCGACCAGCGTGGCGGGGAGCGTACAGACGACGACCAGGGCGAGCAGGCCGACACGTATCGAGATCGTCCTGCTGCGCCGGGCATGGCTGGCCGGCATATCGGATGAAGAGGACTGCGCTGGAACGGATGTCATCTGCCACGGAGCGGGACGGCCTGGCCCGCTCCCTTGTTTTTGCCCAGCCTACCATGCGAGGCATCCGTTGCAAAATCCGTGCGGACCTCAGGCGCCCAGGCCGTGCAGCCACAGGCGCAGTCCGTCCCAGGTGCGGCCGAACCACGATGCTTCCCGCACCGGCTGGAGGGCGACCAGCGGCAGGCGCCAGGCCGGTTCGCCGTCGACGCGCACCTCGAGCTCGCCCACGCGCTGTCCCGCCGCCAGCGGCGCGACCAGCGGCGAGGCCGGAACCAGCGTCCGCTCGATCCGGGCACCCGGGCGTACGGTGACGTAGGTGTCGCGCTCGAAGCCAATCGGGACGGTCGAGCGGGTGCCTTTCCAGATCCGCGGCGACCCGACCGGGGTGCCGCCCGCATAGAGCCGCACCGTCTCGAAGCTGCGGAAGCCCCACTCCAGCAGTTCGCGGCTTTGCCGGGTGCGGTCGTGGTCCGAGGCGGTGCCGACCACGACCGAGATCAGCCGCCGCTGGACATTGCCGCTGGCGCGCCGCGCCGTCGCCACGAGGCTGTATCCGGCCGATTCCGTGTGTCCGGTCTTCATGCCGTCCACGCTCGCGTCCAGCCACAGCAGGCGATTGCGGTTGGGCTGCGTGATCCGGTTGTAGGTGTATTGGCGGGTGGCATCGTAGGTGCCGGCCAGGCCGGGAAAGTCGCGCACGATCCGGGCCGCCAGCATGGACAGGTCGCGCGCGGTCGAATAAGTCTGCGGGTCGGGCAGCCCGTGCGGGTTGGAAAAGTGGGTCGAGGCCAGGCCCATCCTGCCGGCCTGCTGGTTCATGCGTGCGACGAAGGCCTCGACCGAACCGGCGACCCCCTCGGCCAGCGCGATCGCGGCGTCGTTGCCCGACTGCACCAGCAACCCGTTCAGGAGTTCGTCGATCGTGGCTTGTTTGCCGGGTTCGAGGAACATGCGGGAGCTGCCCGGCGCCACTTTCCAGGCCCGGGTCGAGACCGTGACCCGGGTGTCCAGGGCCACGCCGTGGTCGCGCAGGGCCTGGAACACGACGTAGGCCGTCATCATCTTGGTGAGCGAGGCCGGCTCGATGCGCTTGTCGGGGTCGTGCGCGCCCAGCACCTGGCCGCTGGTCGCGTCCAGGAGCAGCCAGGCGCGGGCGGCCAGGGCGGGGGCGGGAGGAGCGGCGGGAACGGGCTGGGCGTGGGCGGCGGTGCAAAGGGCGCAGGCCAGCGCCGCCGCCATCTTCGATAGGGGCATGTGTTATCGGATGTCGTGAGTGGGTTGGCGACCAGCGTTCGTATTCCATCGGAAATAGGCCATGCGGTCGCGCTCTTCGGCCAGGCGCAGCGCCCGCAGCCGCATCAGATCCTTGCGGCCCACGAGCCCCGCCAGCTTTCCGCCGGCGCGGTCGACGATGGGAACGCGTCCCACGCCCGCCAGCGCCATGCGGTCGGCCAACTGGCTGGCGAGTTCGTCCGGATAACCGACCAGAAGTTCCCGGCCGGCCAGCAGTTCCCCCACGGCCTGGTGGCGGTCTTCCTGTTCGACGGTCCACGCCAGGCTGTCGGCGCGGGTGACCTCGCCCACGACCACGCCTTGGGCATCGACCACGGGGTAGCTGGTATGGCGGCGTTCCAGCGTCGTGAAGTGCTCCATGGCCTGGCCCACCGTCATCGACGACGGCAGCGTCTCCACCTGCCGCGTCATCAGGTCGGCCACCCGCACGAGATCGAATGGATCCACGTGGTATTCGCGCGTCACGTGATGGCCGCGGCGGGCGATCTTTTCGGTCAGGATGGAGCGCTTGAGCAGCAGCACCGTCACGCCGTAGGCAAACGCGCAGGCGGTCAGCACGGGCACCATCACGCCGAAGTTGCCGGTCAGCTCCACGGCGAACAGCGTGGCGGTGAGCGGCGCGCGCATGGTGCCGCCCATCATCGCCGCCATGCCCAGCAGGGCCCAGAAGCCGGGCGCCGCCTCCGGCATGAAGGGCGCTGCCAGGGCACCCAGCGCGCCGCCGAAGATCAACAGCGGGGCCAGCACGCCGCCCGAGGTGCCCGAGCCCAGGGCCACGGCCCAGATGACGACCTTGACCGCCAGCAGGAGCAGCACCGCGTGCAGCGCCAGGTCGCCGGCCAGCAGGTGCCGGATGTTGTCATAGCCCACGCCCAGCGCGGCGGGTTCGATCAGGCCACCCAGCCCGATGACGAGACCGCCCAGGGCGGGCCACCACATCCAGTGGAGGGGGAGTCTGGCGAAGCCGTCCTCGGCGGCGTAGACCAGCGCCGTCAGCACGCCCGACCCCAGGCCCGCGGCGATGCCGAGCGCGGCGAAGGCCAGCACGTGGGCGGCCGAGACATCGACCGAGCCGACGTAAGGGAACAGCGGCGCGGCGCCCATCAACAGCGGACGGATGGCGGCGGCCACGACGGCGGCCACGGCCACCGGCAGGAAGCTGCGGGGCTTCCATTCGAACAGCAGCAGTTCCACCGCCAGCAGCAGCGCCGCCACGGGCGTGCCGAAGATGGCCGTCATGCCCGCCGCGGCGCCGGCCACCAGCAGCGTCTTGCGCTCGGCCGAACTCATGTGGACCATCTGCGCCAGCAGCGAGCCGATGGCGCCGCCCGTCATGATGATGGGCCCTTCGGCGCCGAACGGACCGCCGGTGCCGATCGATACCGCCGACGACAGCGGCTTGAGCACCGCTACCTTGGGCTGGATGCGGCTGCGGCCGATCAGGATGGCCTCCATGGCTTCGGGGATGCCGTGGCCGCGGATTTTCTCCGATCCATAGCGCGCCATGAAACCGATGATGAGACAGCCCGCCACGGGCACGAACACCGAGGTCCAGCCCAGCGGCGCGCCGGCGATGGGGAGGTCTTCGAGCGACAGGCGGCCATGGTAGGCGAGGTTGGTGCAGAGCGTGATCAGCCGCAGCAGCAGCCAGGCGGCGCCGACGCTGCACAGGCCGATGACCGTGGCCAGGGCCATGAGCAGCAGGACTCGGCGGTCGGTCGTGAAATCGCCGAGCCGGGAAGAGGGAACGGAATGAGACATGATGAAGGAGGGGGAGGGACGAGACGCCTCGGACATGAGGGCGCCATATATATCGTATCACGATATATATTAGAATGCGCCGGTGAAGAAAAATCCCTCCTTGCCGCGCGCTTCGGGCCCTCGCCCGTCGACGGCCGACTATGCGTTGCTGGCCGAGTTCCGCTATGCGCTGCGCCGGTTCATCGCGTTCAGCGAAGACGCTGCGCATGCGATCGGCCTGGCGCCGCAGCAGCACCAGGCGCTGCTCGCGATCAAGGGCGCGCCGGGGCGCGACGGACTGTACGTGGGGGAGATCGCCGATCGCCTGCTGATCCGGCCGCATTCGGCCGCCGAGCTTGCCGGCCGCCTGGTGCGCATGGATCTGGTCGCGCGCATGGCGGATCCCGAAGACGGCCGCAAGGTGCGGCTGGTCCTGACGGTGCATGCCGAGCAATTGCTGGAGGATCTGTCGGCGTCGCATCTGGAGGAACTGCGGGCGATCAAGCCTCTGTTGACCCGGCTGCTCGCGCGGTTCGACGACGGCGAGCCGGGCTGAGCGGCTCGCCGTCGTTGTCGTTCAATCCTTGGCGGAAGCGGCGCGGCGCAGCCGCCGGATGCCGGCATGCGCGAGGACGAACGCCATGAAGGCCTGGGCCGCCGGCGAGACCGCCACGGTGGCGCGATGCACGATGGAGACCTCGCGCCGCACGACGGGATCGTGCAGCGACTTCCAGGCGATGATGCGCTGGTCGGCCAGGGCGGTCGCGTAGCCGGGCACGATGCCCACTCCTTGCCCGGCCGACACCAGTCCGATCAGCGTGCCGACGTAGGTGGCTTCCTCCGCGGGATCGAGCGTCATGCCCGCCGCGTTGCAGCCTCGCTCGGCCAGTTCGCGGAACACGCTGCCGCGCGGCAGCGTCAGCACGCGCTCCTGTTCCAGCCGGCGCCATGGCAGGCGCCGCTCGCGAGCGAACGGGTGGTCCACCGGGAAGATCGCGACCAGCGATTCCTCGAACAATTGCGTGTGCTGCAGCTCGGCCTCGGTGCGCCGGAACGTTCCTATGCCCAGGTCGGCGGCGCCGCTGCGCACTTGCGGCAGGACTTCGTCCGGCAGCGAATCTTTCAACACCAGTTCGATGCCGGGATGGTTGGCCCTGAAGTCGGCGACCAGCGGCGGCAGCAGCGTGCCGGACAGTACCAGCGGGGCGGCCACGACCACGCGCCCGCGCTGATGCGCCACCCATTGGTCGACGTTGGCGATGGCGTGGCCGATGTCGTCCAGGATGCGCTCGGCGCTGGCCAGGAACTCCCGGCCGACGGCGGTGACGCTGACGCTGCGCGTGGTGCGGTCGACCAGCCGCGTGCCGAGTCCCGTTTCCAGTTCACGGACCAGCAGGCTGAGCGCGGACTGCGTGACGTGCATGGCGTGGGCCGCCTTGGTGAAGCTGCCGAGCCGCGCGACCAGCACGAAGGCCTGCAACTGACGTACCGTCAAATTCATGAGATCAACTCATTTCTGGATAAGAAATATTCGTTTGAATTATAAGTCGCGGGATCGTGTAATACGGCCATTCAGCATGAGAGCGGCCGGGCGGACCGGCCCCGGTCCAGGGAGACACGATGAATCACCGCACATGGCTGGCCGCGTTCTGCGTGGCCGCATCCGCGTGCGTGCCGGCGGCGGCCGGCGCGCAGGACAAGTACCCGTCGCAGCCGATCAAGATACTTGTCGGCTTTCCGCCCGGCAGTTCCACGGACGTGGGCACGCGCCTCATCGCGGGCAGGCTGGCCAGTGATCTGGGCCAGAGCGTCGTGGTCGAGAACCGGCCGGGCGCGAGCAGCGACATCGCGGCGCGCGCCGCCGCCAATGCTCCCGCCGACGGCTATACGCTGTTCGTCGTGACCATCGCCAACGCCATCAACTCCAGTTCGCGCAATCCCGGCCTGGTGGACGTGGTCAAGAGCTTCGCCCCGGTGGGACTGGTCGGCAACGTGCCGAACGTGCTGGTCGCCCATCCCTCCCGCAACCTGAAGTCGGTGGACGATCTGATCCGGGCGGCCAAGGCCAGGCCGGGCGACATCACGTTCGCCTCGTCGGGCAACGGCACCTCGCCGCATCTGGCGGGAGAGCTGTTCGCCAACAAGGCGGGCGTGCAGCTGCTGCACGTGCCCTACCGGGGCAGTTCCCCGGCCATGGCGGATCTTCTGGGCGGCCAGGTCGCCATCATGTTCGCGCCCGCGTCCACCGCCCTGCCGCACATCCAGTCGGGCAAGCTGGTGGCGCTGGCGGCGGCCAGCAAGCACCGCATCGCCGCGCTTCCCGACCTGAAGACCTTGTCGGAGCTGGGCCTGAAGGACTTCGATACGTCCGTCTGGTTCGGCCTGGCGGTGCCGGCGGGCACCCCCGAGGCGGTCAGGCAGCGGCTGTCCGCGGCCATCCAGTCCGCGCTGGATACCCCGGATCTGCGGGCGCAGTTCCGCGCGCAGGGCATCGAACCGGTCAAGGCCGGCCCCGAGGAAACCGCCCGCTACATCCGCGCCGAGGTCGACAAGTGGGCCGAGGTCATGCAGGCGGCGGGCGTCAAGCTGGAATAGCCCCAGGCGGGCCTCATCATCACCACAGGAGCAAGACAAGCATGGCAAGAATCCAACTGGCCGAATGCCGGGAGTTCATGCGCGCCGCGCAAGAGAAAGCGTTGGAGATGGGCGTGCCCGTGTCGATCGCGATCGTCAGCGCCGAAGGGCACCTGATCGCGCTCGAACGCATGGACGACGCGGGCTTCATCACTCCGGACACGGCGCGCGGCAAGGCCTATACCGTGGCCGCGTTCCGCTCCATGAGCCCGCGCTTCCAGGACGGGCTGATCATCCAGCAGTGGTTCAAGGAGCGCAATCCGCAGATGCTGATGAACGCCTCCGTGTTCACCAACGGCCAGATCGTGGCCTCGGGCGGATGCGCGCCGGTATTCAAGGGCGACGAGATGGTCGGCGCCTACGGCATCAGCGGCGCGACCTCGGACCAGGACGAGGTCATCGGGCGCTACGCGCGCGAGAAGGCCGGCTGGGCGCACAAGCCCGCGACCGATGACACGCCGGAGGACGTGAAGCGGCACGTCAACGAGATCTACGCCAAGGTGGGCCTGGGCGACCGCGCCCTGTAGGCAGGCGCCGCCGCGTCCGCCTCAGGTACGGCGGGCGCGCAGCGCGGCTTCCAGCCCGCCGGGCAACGAGACCGGCTCGGGCAGGTGCAGCATCAGGTTGAGGTATTTCCACGTCGAGCGCGAGTGCTCGATCATCAGCGCCTGCGCGCGCGTTCCCTCCCGGTTCTCGATGGCGTCGACGATGTTGCGGTGCTGCTCCTGCGCGCTGCGCAGGATGTCCCGAACACTGGCCTCGGCCGACGCGGGAACGTCGGTGAACGAGTTGTTGACCGAGAACGGAATGGCCACCAGCCGCTGGAGCGCCCGGGCCACCATGGGGCTTTGCGCGGCGCCGCAGATCAGATCGTGCAGCCGGTCGTTCAGGACCACGTAGTCGTTCTGGCGCGCAGCCACGTCTGGCGATCCCACCACCGCATCCAGTTCTTCCAGGCATTCATGCATGGCCTTGAGGACGCGCGCCGGCGCGCCTTTCTCGGCGGCCATGCGCGCCGCCATGCCCTCCAGCGTGCCGCGGATCGAGATCGCGTCGAACACGTCGTCTTCCGTGAAGCTGGACACCACATAGCCGCCCGAGGGCAGGAGCGAGATCAGCCCTTCCTCGCTGATGCGCTGCATGGCGGCGCGGGCCGGCGTGCGCGAGACGCCGAAGGCGTCGACCAGTGCCTGCTCCAGCACCCGGTCGCCGGGTTTGAGCTTGCCTTGCACGATCAGGCCGCGCAGTCCGTAGACGGCTCTTTCGGTTTGCGACAGGTTGGGATCGATGTCCATGTGAGCGCAGGGGGCGGGGAAGCCGCAATTATGGTGCAGAACCTTCTAGCCTCGATTTTTGAATACGCTGAGTATACGTTAATAGGGGTTTATGCTTAAAAAATAAGCAAAAAATTGTTTTATCAAAGATTTACGTATACGCTAATTGAGAATTCAGGAACATGAATCCATAGAAAATTTCCTCATCGTCCGCCGAAGGAGGCGAAATGTTCGTCAAGAATGCCTGGTACGTTGCCGCCTGGGCGAGCGAGGTGGAGGCCGCGCCCTTCTCCCGCACCCTGTGCGGCGTCCCCGTCGTGCTGTTCCGGGATCCGGGCACGGGCAAGGTGGCCGCGCTGCTCGACCGCTGCTGCCATCGCGGCACGCCGCTGCGGTTCGGCCAGGTCGTGCCGGAGGGCCTGGAATGCGGCTATCACGGCATGGTGTTCGACGCGGCCGGGACCTGTGTCCGGATTCCCGGCCAGGCCTCGATCCCGCCCAAGGCCAGGGTGCAGTCGTTCCCGGTGGTCGAGCGGGACGAACTCGTGTGGATATGGATGGGCGAGCCGGAGCAGGCCGATCCCGCCAGGATCGTCTCCTATCCCTTCCACAACGATCACGCCGCCTGGCCGCACAAGTGCCAGGTCTATCACGTCAAGGCCAGTTCCATGCTGCTGGTGGACAACCTGATGGATCTCACCCATCTTGCGTTCGTCCACAAGAACACCATAGGCGGCAATCCCAAGGCGCACGTCGAGGCCAGGATGACGGTTACACCCGCCGACGACGGCCTGCACTTCATCCGCTGGCTGATGGACTCCGCGCCACCTCCCACCTACACCAAGGCGGTGTCCCTGGCCGAACGCATCGATCGGTGGATGGAGTTCCGGTACATCGTGCCGGGCACGGTGCTGCAATGGACGGGCGGCATAGACAGCGGCAAGGGCGCGGTGGAAAACCGCGACCAGCCGGGTTTCTCGCTGCGCATTTTCCACGGGCTGACGCCGGAAACCGAGACCACCTGCTTCTATTTCTGGTCGGCGGCCAATGGCTACCGGCAGGACGACCCCGGCGCGACCGACGCGCTGTTCCACGAGATCGACACGGCGTTCCGCGAAGACAAGGCCATCGTCGAGGCGCAGCAGGCCATGCTGACCGACCGCGGCGAACAGGGCCTGATCGATATCGTCTCGGACGCGGCCCGGATCCACATGCGGCGCGCGGTCAAGCGGATGATCGCGGCGGAAACCCAGGCCGAAGCCGGCCACACTCCAGGAGCATGACCATGCACGTATCGCGATCCCTCGTTCTGGCCGCGCTGTTCGCCTGCGGCGCGGCCGCGGCGGCACCGGTGAAGATCGGTTTCCTGTCGACCTTCTCGGGCCCGGGCGCGGCGCTGGGCGCCGACCAGTACGACGGCTTCATGCTGGCCGTGGACCAGGAGAACGGCCGGCTGGGCGGCGTCGAGGTCAAGGTCCTGCGCGAGGACGACGAGATGAAGCCGGAGAAGGGCGTGCAGATCGCGCGCCAGTTGCTGGTGCGGGACCAGGTCCCCATCGTGACCGGCATCGTGTTCTCGAACGTCATGATGGCCGTGCATCGGCCCATCACGTCCGGCAAGGTCTTCCTGATCGGGTCCAACGCCGGCCCGACGCCCATTACGGGGAAGGGTTGTTCGCCCTTCTTTTTCTCGACGTCGTGGAACAACGACCAGTTGCACGAGGCGGCCGGCGAACTGGTCAACCGCATGGGCTTCAAGCGGGTCTATCTGCTGGCGCCCAACTACCAGGCGGGCAAGGACGCCATGGAAGGGTTCAAGCGCACCTACAAGGGCGAGATCCTGGGCGAGGCCTTCAGCCGGGTGAACCAGCCGGACTATTCAGTGGAGATCTCCACGCTGGCCGCGGCCAGGCCGGATGCGATCTATACGTTTTATCCGGGCGGCATGGGGGTGAACTTCACCAAGCAGTACCAGCAGGCCGGCCTGATGGCGAAGATACCGATGATCTCGGTCTCGACCATCGATGGCTCCACGCTGCCGGCCCTGGGCGAGCTGGCGCTGGGCGCGGTCACGAGCTCGCCCTACGCGCCGGACCTGGACAATGCGGCGAATCGCGCGTTCGCCGAGGCCTTTCGCAAGAAGTACGGACGCGAGCCTTCCCTGTATGCGGCCCAGTCCTACGATGCCGCGCGCCTGATCGCCTCGGCGCTGCGCCGCACCGGCGGCCAGGTCGAGGACAAGGCGGCGTTCCGCGTGGCCCTGAAGGAAGCGGACTTCCAGTCGGTGCGGGGGTATTTCGCGTTCAACACCAACCAGTTCCCGATCTCGCCGTTCTACCGGGTGGACGTGGTCAAGGGGGCGGATGGAAAGGCCGCGCTTTCCAGCAAGGGCGTCATCTTCGAGCGCAGCCGCGACTCCTTCGCGCAGGAGTGCCGGATGGATTGAACCACCCGGCTGATAGTCGCGCGTCGTTGACTATCGGCCGAAACACTTGTTAACGTAGTTCCCGCGCTACCATCGTGCGGCGCATGCCGCCAACGAGACAGGAAGATTTCCCATGATCTCTTCTCGGGTGCAGGGGGCGCCAGTGCCTGGCGCCAGCAGTCCAGGGCTTTTCCCGCCGCGCATACGCCTTGCCGTTCCTTCCCGCCCCGCCCGGAGCGCCGAAGCAACGCCGCCTTCCTAGCGCATTCCCACCTTCCGCCTTGCCGTTCCGCCCAACCGGGCGGTGGCCGTCGATGACGTCTGGAGGTGCCGGGGTGAGTTATCTGATCGATCGTCTCAAGTATTTCAGCCGGACCAGGGAGTCGTTCTCGGACGGCCATGGCGCCGTCGTCCGCGAGGACCGGAGCTGGGAGAACGCCTACCGGGACCGCTGGCAGCACGACAAGATCGTGCGCTCGACCCACGGGGTGAACTGCACCGGCTCCTGTTCCTGGAAGATCTACGTCAAGGGCGGGATCGTTACCTGGGAAACGCAGCAGACCGACTACCCGCGCACGCGGCCGGACATGCCCAACCATGAGCCGCGCGGCTGTTCGCGCGGCGCGTCGTACTCCTGGTATCTGTACAGCGCCAACCGCTTGAAGTACCCCATGCTGCGCGGCCGCCTGGCCCGCATGTGGCGCGAGGCGCGCAAGACGATGGCGCCGATGCAGGCCTGGGAACACATCTGCACCACGCCGGCGCTGGCGGCCGAGTACAAGTCCATGCGCGGCCTGGGCGGCTTCGTGCGCACGACCTGGGACGAGGCCAACGAACTGGTGGCCGCCGCCAACGCGTATACCGTCAAGCGCTACGGCCCCGACCGGGTCGTCGGCTTCTCGCCCATTCCGGCGATGTCCATGGTGTCCTTCGCGGCCGGCAGCCGTTATCTTTCGCTGCTGGGCGGCACCATCCTGAGCTTCTACGACTGGTATTGCGACCTGCCGCCGTCCAGCCCCCAGACCTGGGGCGAGCAGACCGACGTGGCCGAGTCCGCGGACTGGTTCAACTCCAGCTTCATCATGATGTGGGGCTCGAACGTGCCGCAGACGCGCACGCCCGACGCCCACTTCATGGTCGAGGCCCGCTACCGCGGCGCCAAGATCGTGTCGATCTTCCCGGACTACGCGGAAGGCTCGAAGTTCGGCGATATCTGGCTGCATCCCAAGCAGGGGACCGATGCCGCGCTGGCGCTGGCGATGGGGCACGTCATCCTCAAGGAATTCCACCTGGGCGGCAAGAGCGAGTATTTCCGCGAGTATTGCCGCCGGTATTCCGACATGCCCTTCCTGGTGTGCCTGGAGCGCCACGGCGACCGCCATGTGGCCGGACGCTTCCTGCGGGCGGCGGACCTGCCCGACGCACTGGGCCAGGGCAATCATCCGGACTGGAAGACGGTCGCCATCGACGAACACTCGGGGCGGCTGGTCGCGCCGCTGGGGTCGGTGGGCTTTCGCTGGGGCCAGAAGGAGGGGGGCGACCAGGGCAAGTGGAACCTGGAATCCCGCGACGCTTCGGGCGGCGATGTCAGCCTGCGTCTGTCGCTGGTCGGCAGCCACGACGACGTGGTGCCGGTGGCCTTTCCCTATTTCGGCGGGGCCCTGCACGATTATTTCCAGGGCACCGACCACGACGAGGTCCTGGTGCGCAACATGGCGGCGCGGCGGGTGGCGACCCGCGAGGGCGAGACGCTGGTGGTCACGGTGTACGACCTGCTGATGGCCAACTACGGGCTGGACCGTGGCCTGGGCGGCGGCAACGTGGCGGCGTCCTACGATGACGACGTGCCCGGCACGCCGGCCTGGCAGGAGCGCATCACCGGCGTGCGGCGCGACGATGTCGTCACGGTGGCGCGTCAGTTCGCCGACAACGCCGACAAGACGCAGGGCCGGTCCATGGTGATCCTGGGCGCGGGCCTGAATCACTGGTACCACATGGACATGGCCTATCGCGGCATCATCAACCTGGTGGTGATGTGCGGCTGCGTGGGCAAGTCGGGCGGCGGCTGGTGCCATTACGTCGGCCAGGAAAAGCTGCGGCCGCAGACAGGCTGGACCACCGTTGCCTTCGGGCTGGACTGGGCCCGGCCGCCGCGGCACATGAACGGCACCTCGTTCTTCTATGCGCACACCGACCAGTGGCGCTACGAGAAGCTGAAGGTGCAGGACCTGCTGTCGCCGCTGGCCGACGCGGCGCAGTTCCAGGGGACCATGATCGACTTCAACGTGCGCGCCGAACGCATGGGCTGGCTGCCGTCCGCGCCGCAGTTGCAGACCAATCCGCTCGAGGTCGTCCGGGCCGCGCGCGCGGCCGGTCAGGAGCCCGAGGCCTACGCGGTGCAGGCGCTGCGCGACGGACGCCTGAGGATGTCCTGCGAAGACCCGGACCATCCCGACAACTTCCCGCGCAACATGTTCGTCTGGCGCTCCAACCTGCTGGGCTCCTCGGGCAAGGGGCACGAGTATTTCCTCAAGCACCTGCTGGGTGCGCGCCACGGCGTGCAGGGCAAGGACCTGGGCGAGACCGGCCAGCAGAAACCCGACGAGGTGGCCTGGCGCGACGAGGCCCCGCAGGGCAAGCTCGACCTGCTGGTCACGCTGGACTTCCGCATGTCCACCACCTGCATGTATTCCGACGTGGTGCTGCCCACCGCCACCTGGTACGAGAAGAACGATCTGAACACCTCGGACATGCACCCCTTCATCCATCCACTGTCGGCGGCGGTGGATCCGGTCTGGGAATCGCGCAGCGACTGGGAGATCTACAAGGGCATCGCCGCGGCCTTCGCGCGCATCGCGCGGGACGAGCTGCCGCCCGCGCAGGACCTGGTATTGACGCCGCTGCAG
This sequence comes from Pigmentiphaga sp. MLSB6-MA01, assembly GCF_058793475.1. Classification (NCBI taxonomy): domain Bacteria; kingdom Pseudomonadati; phylum Pseudomonadota; class Betaproteobacteria; order Burkholderiales; family Alcaligenaceae; genus Pigmentiphaga; species Pigmentiphaga sp. MLSB6-MA01. The sequence goes on from NZ_JBXAFV010000022.1 coordinate 37,939, forward strand.
CACGACACGCCGGGCGAACTGGGCGACCCTTACGGCGTGCGCGACTGGAAGCGGGGCGAGACCGAGCCCGTGCCGGGCAAGACCATGCCGTCGATGACCGTGGTCGAGCGCAACTATCCCGAGCTGTACCGCCAGTTCACCTCGCTCGGCCCGCTGACGCGCAAGCTGGGCGTGGGCGGCAAGGGCATCTCGTGGAACGCGGACAGCGAGTGCGACCTGCTTGCGCAACTGAACTATGCGGTGGACGAAAGCGGCCCTAGCCACGGGTTGCCGCGCCTCGACACGGACGTCGACGCGGCCGAGGCCATCCTGACCCTGGCCCCCGAAACCAATGGCCAGGTGGCGGTCAAGGCCTGGGAGGCGCTGTCCGCCGTCACGGGGCGCGACCACACCCACCTGGCGGCCCCGCGCGAGCACGAGAAGATCCGCTATCGCGACATCCAGGCGCAGCCGCGCAAGATCATCTCGTCGCCGACGTGGTCGGGCGTGGAGTCCGACCACGTGAGCTACAACGCCGGCTACACCAACGTGCACGAGCTGATTCCCTGGCGCACGCTGACGGGCCGGCAGCAGCTCTACCAGGACCATGCATGGATGCGCGCGTTCGGCGAAGCCATGTGCACCTACCGCCCGCCCGTGGACACCGGTTCCATCCAGCCCATGCTGGATGCCCCGCGCGACAACGGCAATCCGCAACTGGTGCTGAACTTCCTGACCCCGCACCAGAAGTGGGGCATCCATTCGACCTACACCGACAACCTGCTCATGCTGACGCTGTCGCGGGGCGGGCCCATCCTCTGGATGTCCGAGATCGACGCGGCCAAGGCCGGCATCGCCGACAACGACTGGATCGAGGCATACAACGTCAACGGCGCGCTGGTGGCGCGCGCGGTGGTCAGCCAGCGCGTGCCGCAGGGGATGACGATGATGTATCACGCCCAGGAGAAGATCGTGAACACGCCGGGGTCGGAAATCACCGGCACCCGCGGCGGCATCCACAACTCGGTGACGCGGATCGTGCTCAAGCCCACGCACATGATAGGCGGCTACGCCCACCTCTCGTACGGCCTGAACTACTACGGCACGGTGGGTTCGAACCGCGACGAGTTCGTGATCGTTCGCAAGATGGCCCGGGTCGACTGGCTCGACACGCCGGCCGCCGCCCAGGCAACTCGCTAGGCAACGGGAGACGACGATGAAGATCCGCGCGCAGATCGCGATGGTGCTGAACCTGGACAAGTGCATCGGCTGCCATACCTGTTCGGTCACCTGCAAGAACGTCTGGACCTCGCGGCAGGGGGTGGAATACGCCTGGTTCAACAATGTCGAGACCAAGCCCGGGGTCGGCTTTCCCAAGGACTGGGAGAACCAGAAACGCTGGAACAGCGGCTGGCGCCGCCGCCCGGACGGCAGGATAGAGCCGCGCCAGGGCGGCAAGCTCAAGCTGTTGGCGAACATCTTCGCCAACCCCAACCTGCCCGAGATCGACGACTACTACGAGCCCTTCACCTTCGACTACGACCACCTGCAATCGGCGCCGGAACAGCGGGCCGCGCCCACCGCCCGGCCGCGCTCGCTCATCACCGGGCAGCGCATGGAGAAGATCGAATGGGGCCCCAACTGGGAAGAAATCCTGGGCGGGGAATTCGCGAAGCGCTCCCAGGACTACAACTTCGAGGACGTCCAGAAAGAGATCTACGGACAGTTCGAGAACACCTTCATGATGTACCTGCCGCGCCTGTGCGAGCACTGCCTGAACCCCAGCTGCGTGGCGAGCTGTCCGTCCGGCTCGATCTACAAGCGCGAGGAGGACGGCGTGGTGCTGGTCGACCAGGACAAGTGCCGCGGCTGGCGCATGTGCGTGTCGGGCTGTCCCTACAAGAAGATCTATTACAACTGGCACAGCGGCAAGGCCGAGAAGTGCATCTTCTGCTATCCGCGCATCGAGGCGGGCCAGCCCACCGTCTGTTCGGAAACCTGCGTGGGGCGGATCCGCTACCTGGGCGTGCTGCTGTATGACGCCGACCGCATCGAGCAGGCGGCGGCGGTCGAGCACGAGAAGGACTTGTACCAGGCCCAGCTGGACGTGTTCCTGGATCCCCACGACCCCGCCGTCGCCGCGCAGGCGCTGGCCGACGGGGTGCCGCAGTCCTGGCTGGACGCGGCCCGCGTGTCCCCCACCTACAAGATGGCGGTGGAGTGGAAGATCGCGTTCCCGCTGCATCCGGAGTATCGCACGCTGCCCATGGTCTGGTATGTGCCGCCGCTGTCCCCCATCCAGTCCGCCGCCCACAGCGGGCAGATGGGTTCCTTCGGCGAACTGCCCGACGTCAAGTCGCTGCGCATCCCGCTGCGCTACCTGGCCAACATGCTGACGGCCGGCGACGAGGCGCCGGTGGCGCTGGCGCTGGAGCGCCTGCTGGCGATGCGCGCCTTCATGCGGGCGCGCACGGTGGACCGGCAGGAGCGACGCGACATCCTGGACCAGGTCGGGCTGAGCCTGGCCCAGGTCGAGGAGATGTACCGCTACCTCGCCATCGCCAACTATGAGGACCGCTTCGTCATTCCCACCGCCCATCGCGAGTACGCCGAGAACGCTTTCGACCTGAAGGGCTCCTGCGGCTTTACCTTCGGCGACGGCTGTTCGAACGGCGTCTCGCAGACCTCGTTGTTCGGCGCGCCGCCGCGGGATCGCGCGGAGCAGCCGGTGACGTTCATGGAAGTGCAGCGCAGCCGATGACCTATACCGTGCTTTCCGCCCTGCTGGCCTATCCCGAGGCCGAGATGGTGGCGGCGCTGCCCGAACTGCGGTCGGCGCTGACGCCGGCCGATGCCGCCACGCTGGCGCCGCTGTTCGCGATGATGGAAGGCAAGGCCGACCTGATCGCGCTGCAGGAGGAGTACGTGGCGACCTTCGACCGGCGCCCGGCCCATTCGCTGCACCTGTTCGAGCACGTCCACGGCGAATCGCGCGACCGTGGGCAGGCCATGGTGAACCTGCGCGAGGAATACCTGCGCCATGGCCTGGAGCCGCGGCCCGGGGAACTGCCGGACTACGTGCCGATGTTCCTGGAGTTCCTGGGCCAGTTGCCCGCGCCGCAGGCGGCGGCCCTGCTGGGCGATGCCATCCACGTGCTGGCCCGCATCGGCGAAAAGCTCGACGCGGCGGGCAGTCCGTATGCCCGTGTCTTCGACGTGCTGCGGCGCCTGACCGACGTCCAGCCCCAGGCCTTGCCCGAGCCGCCCGAGGGCGACCTGGAGGAAGGCATGGTCACGTTCGGGCCCGATGCCGGCCTGACCGAACCTGCCCTGCGCGCGCACGGCCAGCCGCAGCCGGTGCGCTTCCACGCATCCGATCCGCGGCGCGCGGCGCGCGGGCCCAGCAAGGGAGGAAACCATGGGTGACTACCTGCACCACTTCTTCTTCGCCATCTATCCCTACATCGCGCTGGCGATCTTCCTGCTGGGCAGCCTGGCCCGGTTCGAACGCGGGCAGTACACGTGGAAGAGCGATTCCAGCCAGTTGCTCAAGCGCGGTACGCTGCGCTGGGGCAGCAATCTTTTCCACATCGGCATCATCTCGCTGTTCTTCACGCACCTGGTCGGCCTGCTGACGCCGCCCGCCGTCTACCACGCGATGGGTGTCTCCACCGCGTTCAAGCAGACGATGGCGATCGTCGTGGGCGCCATCCTCGGGCTCGTCTGCCTGGCGGGGCTGCTGCTGCTGATCTGGCGGCGCTGGTCCGAGCCGCGCATCGCGGCGACCTCGCGCTTCTCTGACTGGTTGACCCTGGTCTGGATCCTGGTCGTCCTGGCGCTCGGGCTCTTGTCCATCCTGACCTCGATGCAGCACAAGGACGGCGCCGTCATGATCGCGCTGGGCGAGTGGGCGCAGCGCATCGTGACCTTCCGTGGCGGCGCTGCCGAAGCCATGGCGGGCACGCCCGCCATCTACCACGTGCACATGGTGCTGGGCATGACGCTGTTCGCGATCTTCCCGTTCACGCGGCTGGTGCACGTGTGGAGCGGATTCGGCTCGGTCGCCTACCTGGGGCGGGCCTGGCAACTGGTGCGGCCGCGCGGATGAGGGGGACGACATGATATTGGTCAACGGCGTCGTCATCGACGAGGCGAACCTGGCGTCGGAAGCCCGGCGCCACCAGGAGGCTGGCGATCCCATGGAAAGCGCCGCGCAGGAACTGGTGCTGCGGGAACTGCTGGTGCAGCGGGCCCGCGCGCTGGGCGTCGGCACGGAAGGAGACGAGGCGGTGCGGGCGGTGCTGGCGGCGGAGGTGCGCACGCCGCAAGCCGACGAGGCCGCCTGCCGCCGCTACTACGACACCCACGGCGAGCGCTTCGTGGTCGATGCGTGGGTCGAGGTCGAACACATCCTGTTCCAGCTGACGCCCGGCATCCGCGCGCCGATGCTGCGGCATCGGGCCGGCGAGATCCTGCAGGCCCTGGCGCAGGCGGGGCCGACGGCCTTCGCCGGCATGGCGCGGCAATACTCCAACTGCCCCTCGGCCGCCGCCGGCGGCGCGCTGGGCGCGGTGCGGCGCGGCGAGACGGTGCCCGAGTTCGAGGCCGAGGTGTTCGCCATGCCAGCCCACACGCTGCGCGACCGGCTGGTCGAGACGCGGTACGGCTTCCACATCGTGCGCACCGGCGCCCGGGATCCGGGCCGCAAGCTGGCCTTCGAGGATGCGCACGCGCGCATCGCCGAGTGGCTGCAGGCCGCCAGCGAGCGCCGCGCCACCCACCAGTATCTGCAATGGCTCGTGGGCCAGGCCGACATCAAGGGGTTGGAGATGCAGGGGGCGGATTCGCCGCTGCTGCAATAGCGCGTGGTTGGAACGCAGGCGCCGGACGGGGCGGGCCGTCGATCGGGAGAATGCTCATGACGACTCCATTCAAGGCGTATTCGGTGCTGTATGCCAGCACCCTGGCCTTCATGGTGTGTTTCGTGGTGTGGATGATGTTCGGCGTGCTGGGCATACAGATACGCGAGGAACTGGGCCTGGATGCCTTCCGCTTCGGCCTGCTCACCTCCACGCCCGTGCTGACCGGCGCGGTGTTCCGCCTGCCGCTGGGAATATGGACCGACCGGTTCGGCGGGCGCATCGTCATGACCGTGCTGCTGCTGGTCTGCGCGGTGCCGGTCTATTTCGTCAGCTATGCCCAGCAACTCTGGCAGTTCCTGGCGATCGGGCTGTTCCTGGGCCTCGTGGGCGCTTCGTTCGCGGTGGGCACGCCCTACGTCGCGCGCTTCTTTCCGCCCGAGCGGCGCGGCTTCGCGATGGGATTCTTCGGCGCCGGGACCGTGGGCGCCGCGGTGAACCTGTTCCTGACGCCGGTGCTGCTGGAACAGTACGGCTGGCGCACGGTACCCCGGATCTATGCCGTCGCGCTGCTGGCAACCGCGGCGATCTTCTGGTTGGCCGCCGAGCCGGACCCGGGCGCGGGCAAGAAGGGCGCGGGCTTGCGCGAGTCGCTTGGCGTGCTGCGGAACCCCAAGGTCTGGAAGTACTGCCAGTATTACTCGATCACCTTCGGTGGTTTCACGGCGCTGTCGCTGTGGGTCCCGCAGTACTTCAAGGCCGAGTACGGGCTGTCGCTGGCCATGGCGGCGGGGCTGGCGGCCGGGTTTTCGCTGCCCGGCTCGGTGCTGCGCGCGGTGGGCGGCGTGCTGGCCGACCGCTTCGGTGCCCACGACACGACCTGGTGGTGCCTGTGGGTGGCCTGGATCTGCCTGTTCCTGCTGTCCTACCCTGACACCACGCTGGTGATTAAGACGATAGACGGCAGCGCGAACCTGCACATCTACCTGCCCATATGGCTGTTCACCGCGCTGCTGTTCGTGCTGGGCATGGTGTTCGCGTTCGGGATGGCGTCCACCTTCAAGTACGTGGCCGACGACTTCCCCGAGAACATGGGGCTGGTGTCCGGCATGGTCGGGCTGGCGGGTGGCCTGGGCGGCTTCCTGCTGCCGCTGATGTTCGGCTTCCTGGCCGACCTCGTGGGTGTGCGGTCGAGCTGCTTCATGCTGCTCTACGGCGTGGTCTGGGTATCGCTGATCATCATGTACCTGTCCGAGGTCCGGCGGGTGCAGATCTCGGGCGAGGTCGTGGGCGCGGCGCCGTCCCGGTAGGCGCCGCGCCCATCGCATCAGGAGGCGGCCGAACGCGGCTCGGGCGCCGTTTCGCGTTCCCGCTCCGCCATGCGCACCAACACCTGGCGGGTCAGCAGCGAGCCGGCATCGAAGGGAACGCTGACGACACCATGGGCCACAGCGCCGTCCCGCAGGCGATCGTGCAGGGCCTGTTGCGCTTCCAGCGCGACCACGTCCTGGTCGGCCACTTCCCGGGCGCCGCGGTCCATGCGTTCGAGCGTGGCCGGATCCACGCCTTCCCATTCCAGGGATACCCACGACCAGTAGTGCGTGGCGCCGCAGCCGTCGGGCGTCATGAAGTGGGTGGTCGAGAAGGGGTAGCGTTGCCCGGGATCCTGCGAGGCCCAGACGGCCTGGCGGATGCAGACGGCGGAGGGGGCGCGGAATTCGAAGCGCTGGTCATGGTCCATGGACGCGCCCAGGGGTAGTCCCATCACGTCCGACCACAGCGGCGGGGTGCTGGATTCCCGCATGACACGCGTGCTGACCACCGTGTCGCCGTGTTCGCGCGCGCGGGGGATGACGCGGGCCAGTTCCGGATGCCCCTGCTGGTCGTGATGGACGTAGGGCACGTGCGAGAAGTCCAGCAGGTTCTCGATCAGCAGTTGATAGTGGGCGCGCAGGTGGGCGTAGTACGAGACCTTGGCCGAGCCGTCCAGCCACGGACAGTCGGGGATGCGAGAGGGATCGGCCAGCGCGGGATCGCCCGGCCATATCCACAGCATGTCGTGGCGTTCGACCAGCGGGAAGCGCCGGACGCGCGCGTCGCGCGGGATGCGCGGCGACGAGGGGATGTGGACGCATTCGCCGCTGCTGGCGAACGTGAAGCCGTGGTAGCCGCAGCGGATGTCGTCGCCCACCAGCGCGCTGCGCGACAAGGGGAACTGCCGGTGCGCGCAGGCATCAAGCAGGGCGACGGGTTCGCCGGCCTCGGTCCGGTACAGCACGACGGGCGTTCCCAGCAGATGGCGTCCCAGCAGGGTGCGGCCGACCTCGGCCGAGGTCGCGGCGGCATACCAGGCGTTGCGGATGAGGGGGGAAGTGGACGACGCGGACATGGCGGTGTTTCCGTGAACGGTGGAAAGCCATCACGCTACCGGCGCGCCGCCGCCGCGGCCAACGAATAGTGGAAATACTCCGGATTCCCGCTGCAAATGCCGGCGTTCAGGCAGGCGGCGCGCCGCCGTCCTGGAACAGTTCCGCGATGGTCCGGCGCAGCCAGGCGTGGCCCAGGTCGCGGTGGAAGCGTTCATGCCACTGCTGGGTGATGTCGACCGGCGGCGCGTCGAACGGCAGCGGCAGGAAGCGCACGCCTGGGCTGCCCGCGCAGGCCTGCGCCAGGCTGGCGGGAACGGCCACCAGCATGTCGGTGCCGGCGATGATCTCCGGCAGGCCCAGGCCATGGGTGACGCGCAGCACCACTTGCCGTTGCACATCCTGTTCCGAGAACAGCTTGTCGATGACGTCTTCGAAGAAGGCGTGGCTGCCGACCGCGGGGCGGTACACCGCGTGGGGCGCGTGCAGGTAATGCCGCAACGTCAGGTCGTCCCGGATCGCGGGGTGGTCGGCCGAGACCATGCACACGTAATGGTCGCTGAACAGCTTCTGGCGATAGAACCCCGCCTGGAAATGCAGGAAGAAGCCCAGGGCCAGGTCGATCTCTCCGCTGGCCATCAGCGGCGGCGCGTCTCGCGCCGGCACCTGGTGCGTGATCAATTGCACGCCTGGCGCGTCGCGGCGCAGCCGCGCCAGCAGGCGAGGCAGGAAGACGCGCTGGCCGGTATCGCTGGCATACAGGACGAAACGGCGCTGCGCCATCGAAGGAATGAAATCCTCGCGATCTTCCACCGCATGCCTGATGCGGTCCAGCCCTTCACGCAGCGGCGTGGCCAGGCGCTCCGCCGTGGGTGTCGGGCTCATGCCCTGCGGCGTCTTGATGAACAACGGGTCGTCGAACGCGGCGCGCAGCCGCCGCAATCCATTGCTGACGGCCGACTGCGTCAGGCCCAATTGTTCGCCGGCCAGCGTCGTGCTGCCGGTACGCAGGACGGCTTCGAAAACCAGCAGGAGATTCAGATCCAGGGTGTTCAGGTTCATGACCGGGGCTACCTCGAAGGCAAGCGTGTCCGGCCGCCGGGACAGGCTCGCCAGGGCAGGAGCACGGTCACCGCATGGTACATCCGCTGTGATAGGCATCCTGCGCGGCCTTCATCGGGGTTTCCACGGTCTTGAGGCCGATCCGCCCTTTTTCGTCGCGTGCCACCTGGAACACGTGCAGGTCCTGGATGGGGAAGTGGTTGTGGCCGAACTTGAAGTCGCCGCGGATGGACTCGAAGCGGGCGGCCTTCAGCGCCGCCATGAAGGCGGGCTTGTCGGCAACGTTACCCTTGACAACGCCGATGGCCGAATCGAGCAGGCGCGCGGCGTCGTAGCTGGTGGCGGCGTATTCGGACGGCGTCCGGCCATAGGCTGCCTCGAAGGCCGCCACGAATTTGTGATTGGCCTCGGTGGCCAGGTCGGGGCCCCAGGTACTCCCGAGCAAGACGCCGAGCGCCGCTTCGCGCAGTGCCGGCAGCGACACGCCGTCGACCACCGCGACCGACATCAGCGGCGTGCTGTCGGCCAGGCCGAGCTGGCGATATTGCCGGACGAAGTTCACGCCCGGGCTGCCGGGATAGAACGCGAACACGGCATCCGGTTTCTGTGCCGAGACGCGGGCCAGTTCCGCCGAAAAATCGAACTGGTCCAAGGGGGTGTAGATCTCGTCGACCACCTCGTTCTTGAAGTAGCGGCGAAAGCCCGCGAGCACGTCCTTGCCCGCCTGGTAGTTGGGAGCCAGCAGCATCACGCGCCGGTAGCCCTTCTGCGTGGCGTACTTGCCCAGCACTTCGGCCTGCTGGTCGCCCTGGCGCGACACCACGAACTGGTAGGGCGAGCATTTTTCGCCGGCGATGGGAGAGGGGCCGGCATTGGTCCCGATCACGAAGACTTCGCGCCGTGTGGCCAGGGGTTGGACCGACATCATGATGTTCGAGAACGTAATGCCCGCGATGATGGGTACTTTCTCGCGCTCGATCAGCTTGCGGGTGACCTGGACGGCGACGTCGGGCTTGAGCTGGGTGTCCTCGCGCAGGACCTCTACCGGAACGCCGCCCAGGCGGCCGCCGCCTTGCTTGATGCCCAGCATGAAACCGTCGTACATGTCCTGCCCGAGCCCGGCCTGGGGGCCGGAGAACTCACCCAGGAAACCAATCTTGATGGGGGGCTGGGCGGCCGCGGCGGGAAGCAGACAGGCGGCGGCGAACGCGAGTGCGGCCGCCTTGAGCGTTTTCATGGGCATGGTTGTCTCCGTTGTGCTGGTCGGCGCAAGGCCGGTCCAGGAAACGGTATCACCCGGTCCGCGGCGGATCTAACGAATACCGTAAATACTCGGCATTTATCACCGAAATGGCAGGCTCAGTTGATCTGGATATTGGCGTCGGCGGCCACTTTCTTCCACTTCGCCGTTTCCGCCCGCATGTGCTGGGCAAGTTGTTCTGGCGTACTCGGCACGATCTCGAACCCTTGCCTGGACGCCTTGTCGAGCAGGTCGGGGGATTCGAGCGCGGCAGCTATCGCGCGATTGAGCGTTGCGACCACGTTCGCCGGAAGGCCCTTCGGACCCAGCACGCCGTACCATTGGTCAGTGTCGAAACCGGGCAGCCCCGATTCGGCGATGGTCGGCAACTCCGGCAGCAGCGATGCGCGCTTGGCGCCGGTTACGCCCAGCATGCGGACCGCGCCCGACTTGCCGTGGGGAAGACCCGCGGGCAGGCTCGCGAAGGTCAATTCCAGATGGCCCGCGATGACGTCATTCATGGCGGGCCCGGAACCCTTGTAGGGAACATGGACCATGGAAGTGCCCGCCATGTGGTTGAAGAGTTCGCCCGACATGTGCGGCGCGCTGCCGGTGCCGGCCGACGCGTAGCGCAGCTTGCCCGGCTGCTGTTTGGCCAGTGCGATGAGTTCCTTGACCGACTTGGCCGGTACGCCCGGATTGACGACCAGCATGTTGGGCGCGAGCGCCACCAGCGCGACGGGGGTGAAATCCGCCAGCGGATCATAGGGCAGTTTCGAGATGGCCGGATTGATGCTGTGCGAGGCGGTGTACGCAAACACCAGCGTATAACCGTCGGGCGCGGCCTGGGCCACGTACTGGGCACCGATGCTGCCGCCCGCGCCGCCCTTGTTTTCGATGATGACGGTCTGCGCCAGTTCTTTGCTCAGGTGTTCCGCCAGAAGGCGGGCCAGGAAGTCGCCCCCGCCGCCTGGCGGCAGCGGCACGACCATGCGGATCGGCTTGTCGGGGTAGGCATCCGCGCCCATGGCCGGTGCGTTGAGCAGGGACGAGGCGGCTACTGCCGCCGCAAGGAACAGAGTCTTGCGCTTGCTTGGGTTCATGATGTCTCCTCCAGCCGGATTTTCCGGTCAGGCCAATCGATTCAGCGGTACGTAGACGATGCCTTCCATGATGCGCCGCGCGGTACGGACCACCGCCGCGCGTTCCAGTGTCGGGAAAGGGCCGGTCTGGTCGACCCGGGCGTGGATTTCGAGAATGCCCATGGGGTGCCCGATGCGCAGTCCGCCGCCGGACAGGCGGGCGGGACGCGCGGCTTCATTCACCAGCGTGCCGTCGATGAGCGCCGCCGCGCCGGTGCAGACGGCCACGGTGCCGGCATAGGCGGCGTGCGGCATGCCCATGCTCATGCCGCGACCCAGCAGGTCATGGTCCTCGGCGGCGACGGGCAGGCCGTTGGCGTCGATGTAGTCGCAGGGTGCGGCGACCATGTACAGCTTGGGAATGGTGGGCGTCACGTCCGCCGCCCGCTGGCCCTGCTCGACCATGTCCAGGCGCAGCGCGGCGGCATGGCGGACCGCTTCGATGCGCCGCAGCGCCTCGGCATCGAGGCGCTGCGTGGCGAAGTCCGGTGCGCGCAAGCCGAAGACGGACGGGCGGACGAAAACGGTCACGTTGCCGGCGTCGACGATGGAGACGTCGATCTCGCCGATGGCCGTGGGCAGGCGCTCGCATGCCTGGCCGGTGGGCAACAATCCGCGTCCGAGGGTGCCGCTCACGTCGGCCCAATCGAGCATGATGGGGGCGCCGCGCCCCGGAACGCCAGCCACTTGAGCGTCTCCTTGTACCGGGCAGAGGCCGTCGGCCACGGGAACCTCGGCCACCAGCAGCGCGCTTGAGTTGGTCAGGTGGATGCGCACCGCCGTGACCGGGGAGGTGGCGGGCACCATGCCTTCCTCGATGGCGAAGGGGCCGATGCCTGACGAGATGTTGCCGCAGTTGCCCTTGAAGTCGACACGGGCCTCGTCGATGCGGACCTGCCCGAAGGTGTAGTCCACGTCCGCGTCGGGCCGGGTCGGCGGTCCGACGATGGCGACCTTGCTGGTGAGCGAGGTCGCGCCGCCCAAGCCGTCTATCTGGCGGAAGTCCGGACTGCCGTAGATGGCGAGTATCAGCTTCTCGCGCAACGCGGCTCCGTTGGGCAGGTCTTCCTCGCGCAGAAATGCGCCGCGGCTGGTCCCCGCGCGCATGAACACGCAGGGAATGCCGACCTGGTCGCCCCGCCGGCGAACCCGCTGCCACCAGCCGGTGTCGCCACGGTCGGAAGCATGGCTGGTCATGGTTGCCTCGTCGTCAAAAGGCGTAGCGGGACATGCCGCCGTCGACCGGGATGACCGTGCCGGTGATGTAGGCCGCGCGTGCAGAGCAGAGAAACACCGCCAGGTTGGCGAGTTCTTCGGCCTCGCCGAAACGGCCGGCGGGGATTTCGTGCCGCGCGAATTCCAGCTCGCTTTCCACGGTGGGGTAGCGCAGTTTCATCTGTTCGCTGCGGATGCGTCCGGGCTGCAGGCAGTTGACCGTGACGTTATCCGCGGCGACCAGGCGCGAGAGGCCCTTGGCCCAGACGTGCACCGCGGCCTTCGCGCTGAAGGCTGCATTGAGTATCTTCGGTTCGGACGTGCCGGTGATGTTGACCACGCGTCCCCATCGCTGCTCGCGCATGCCGGGAACGACGGTCTGGGTCAGTTCGCGCAGGCGAAAGAAGTTCAGTGTCATGCCCTCCAGCCACAGGTCGGGACCGGCGTCGAAATCCAGCGGCCGGCTGCCGCCGCCCGCATTGACCAGGATGTCGATATGGCCGAAGGCCGACTGGGTTGACCGTACGATGTGCTCGACCGCGGTCTCCTGGTAGAGGTCCGCCTCGATTATGAATGGGGCGGGACCTCCGGCGGCCGTGATGCCGTCGGCGATCTCTTCCAGCAAAGGACGGCGCCGCGCCACCAGGGCGACGCGTACCCCCTGCATGGCCAGGCCCATGGCCGTGGCCTTTCCTATCCCCTGGCTGGCGCCCGTGACGACCGCGGTGCGGTCGCGCAACTGCAGATCCATGCGTTCTCCTTGTCGTTCGTGTTGCGATAGTAGTCATCGGCAATCGTCTTTTGCATAATTGAAAGAATATAGATCTATATAAAAGAAATTATGGAATCGAAGACGCTCAGGCAATTGGTCGCGATCGACAAGGCGGGCAGCATCAGTGGCGCAGCGCTGGGGCTGGGCATCGCGCAGCCCGCGCTCAGCCTGGCGTTGAGCCAGGCTGAGAAAGCCCTGGGCATGCGTCTCTTCAAGCGCTCCCGGCGCGGCGTGATCGCGACTGACGCCGGTCGCCTGTGGCTGGACGAGGCCGCCCAGGTGCTCGCGCAGGTGGAAGGGCTTGCAGCGATGGGCCGGCGGCTGGCCGTGGGGCAGTCCGGCCGCGTCGTCGTGGGTTTCATCAGCTCGGCGCTGTACGAAGTCATGCCGCGCACGCTGGCCGCGTTCCGGGCACGCTATCCGAATGTGTCGGTGGACCTGCGGGAGATCAACAGCACCGAGCAATTGGCCGCGCTGCGCGAAGGGCATATCGATGTCGGCTTTACCCGCTCACCCATTTCTTCCACCCGCCTGGTTCGCGCCGTACTGGTGTCCAGCGAGCCCCTGCTGGCCGTCGTGCCCGAGGGATTCGCTCCCGGCGAGGACGAGGTTACGCTCGAAGCGATTTCCAGCAGGGGCCTCATCCTCGCTCCTGAGACGGAAGGCGCCGTACGGGCGCGCACGCTGTATGCCTTGCGGCGCGAGGGTATCGAACCCCTGATCGTGCAGGAGGCGCAGCGCGGCCTGACGATGCTGTCGTGCGTGGCCGCGGGGCTGGGCGTCGCGCTGATGCCCAGCTCGGTGCGGCGCGCGGCGTTCCGGGGAGTGCGGTATTGCCGGGTGACGCCTCGCACTCTGCCTACGCTCGACATCTCGGTGATCTGGCGACCGCAGTCCAAGCCGATGATGGCTGACCGCTTCGTCGAGTGCGTACCGCGGATGGCGGGCAAGCGTTGAGACCGGGCTACTTGTCGCGGGCCAGCAGCTCCGCCAGTTGCGCGTGCAGCTGTTGCAACTTCGTGCGTTCAACCAGCAGGAGCCCCCGGGTCTCGATCGTGTCTCCGTCATCCCGACGGGTGGCGGGCGGCTGCCCCGCCGCGGCTTCTTCCCGCGCCAGTATGGCCTGGGAATGGGCCGTCAATTGCGCGACGCATTCGAGGAATACGCCGCGCCGGGCGACAGGCAGTCCCTCCAGCCATTCGGCGTTGCGCTCGACGGCGTCGGCATGGATGTGCGCATGCATGTCCATGCCCTGGGGCGTCAGGAGCAGGTAGAACGAGCGCTTGTCGGCGGGATCGTCGCAGCGCTCGAGTAATCCTCGCTCTTCCAGCCGGGCGACCAGGCGGCTGCCGTGGCTTTTGTCCAACCCGAGTTCGGCGCACAGCCGGCGCAGCGAAATGGGCGCCTGCGCGCCGACGATGCCCAGGACATGGCATTCGACGCTGCGCAGGCCGAAGCGGCGCTGGTGCCGCAGTTCGTTGCGGCTGGCTACGAGCGCGGCCAGCCGCTCGAGCTGGAACGCCGGCAGGGTCTTGAAGGATGCGAGCTTCTTCTTGGCGGCGGGCATGGTACGGGCAGGAAGGCGAAAGGCCAATGATAGGGGGTGGCCGCGCGCGGCGGATCGATTTTGCATATCGTTGACAATGCAATGATATATCGTTAATTTAAATATCGTTGCTATTGCATATAAATAGGGCCGTGGCGGATCATCGCGCCCCAGGCCCGGAGGAGACGACCATGTCCTGTATCCGCCTTGGCTGGCAAGCCCGCGCCGGCGTCGCCGCGCGGGGGCTCGCCGCCGCCGCGCTCGTCTTGTTCTCGGCCGCCGCCCATGCCCAGCCATCGGGCGCGAATGGCTTTCCCGCGCGCCCGGTGCGCATCATTCCCTACGGCCCGGGCGGCAGTCCGATCGACCTGCTGGCCCGGGCCTACGCCGAACAGCTGCGGCAGGCCTGGGGCCAGCCCGTGGTGGTGGACCCCAAGCCGGGAGCCAGCGGCATCCTGGCCGCCGATGCGGTCGCCAAGGCGCCGGCGGACGGCTATACGCTGCTCATCACCTTGCAGACCACGCATATCAACAATCCCATTCTTCACGACAAACTGCCCTACGACGCGGCCCGGGACTTCCAGCCGCTGTCCCAGCTCGCCATCGGCTCGGGCCCGGTGCTGGTGGCCGCCGCTTCGGCGCCGTACTCGAACCTGGCCGAACTGGCGGACTATGCCAAAAGACACCCGAGCCTGACCTACGGTACCTGGGGCACCGGCACCATCGCCCACCTGTTCGGCGAACTGCTCAGGCACGAGGCCATCCCCGGGCTGATCCACGTGCCCTACAAGACGGAGTCCATCGCCCACCAGGACATGGAGGCGGGCCGGCTGGACCTGGCCTGGGCCAATCCGGGCACCGCCCGCAACATGTCGCAGGCGGGAAAGATGAAGGTCCTGGGCGTGCCGGGGCGGCAGCGCGCGCCCATCCTCGCGGCCGTTCCCACGTTTCTCGAACAGGGTTTCAAGGGCTTCGAGCTCGAAGGATGGATAGGCGCCTACGCGACCGCCGGCATCCCGCCCGCCGTGCGCGACAAGCTCGTGGCCAGCCTGCAGGCGGCCACCCGCACGGACGATGTGCGCACGCGCATCGTCGACATCGGCTTCCAGCCGGTGGCCAACCGGCCCGACGAATTCACGGCCAATGCCCGCGCCGACTACGTCCGCTTCAAGCAATTGGTGGACGCTGCCGGGGTGACGCTGAAGAACTGAACCCAGGACACGAGGACGAACCATGACGACCACGACACAGCCGGATGCCGGCACGGCCTACGAGCGCAAACCCGCCACCTACAACGCCACGCTGACGCAGGTCGGGCGCGGCACGCCCATGGGCGAGCTGCTGCGCCGCTACTGGCATCCCATCGGCGTGTCGGCCGATGCCAGCGAAGTGCCGCGCAAGGTGCGCGTACTGGGCGAGGACCTGATCCTGTTCCGCGACGGCCAGGGACGGCCCGGGCTGCTGTATCCGCACTGCGCCCACCGGGGCACCTCGCTGTACTACGGCCGCGTCGAGGACGGCGGCATACGCTGCTGCTACCACGGCTGGCTGTTCGACGTGCAAGGCCATTGCACCGACCAGCCCTGCGAGCCGCAGGGCGGCCTGTCGCGTGACCGCATCCGCCAGCCGTGGTATCCCGTCGAGGAGCGCTACGGCCTGATCTTCGCCTACATGGGGCCGCCTGTCAGGCGGCCGGTCCTGCCGCGCTATGCCGCGCTGGAGGACCTGGCCGAGGGCGAGTTCATCGAGGCCAACGACCAGAGCATAGGCGGAGGCGGCCCGCAGATCATCCCGTGCAACTGGCTCCAGCACTTCGAGAACGTGGTCGATCCCTTCCACGTCGTGATCCTGCATTCGAGCTTCAGCGGCACGCAGTTCGTGCCGCAGATGGGGGTGATGCCCGAGGTCGCGTTCGACTACACGGACGCGGGCGTCAGCGCCACGGCGGTACGCCGGCTGGACGACGGCAAGACGCTGCGCCGCGTGGGCGAGGCCGCGCTGCCCACGCTGCGGGTGATCCCCAGCCCCAGGCTGGCCTACTACGGCACCGTGGAGTCGCTGGGCTGGGTGCTGCCCATCGACGACACCAGCTTCCGGATCTATACGGCGGGCCGGGTGCGCCGCGAAGGCGACATCGCGCGTTCGAGGTCGCGCATGAACGGCAAGCTGTGGGAAGAATTGACCGAGGCGGAGCACCAGCGCATGCCGGGGGACTATGAGGCGCAGGTCAGCCAGGGCCCGATCGCCTGGCATTCGGAGGAAAACCTGGCGACGTCGGATCGCGGACTGGTCCTGTTGCGGCGCATGTTCAAGCAGCAACTGGAGATCGTGGCGGCCGGCGGCGACCCCATCGGGGTGGGCTTCGACCGCGAGGCGCCGCCTATCGTCTTCGCGGCGGGGAATTTCCTGGAATAGCGATCCCCGTCCTTTCCTCCAGCACGCGCAGGATCTCGCCCCGCACCCAGGTATGCAGGGGCGAGGTGTGCTGCCGCTTGGACCACACCATGAAGAACTCGATGTCGCGCAGCGGCTCGGGCAGTTCGATCGTGGCCAGCGGAAAGTGCCGCTGGTGAACCTCGGCCACGCAGGCGGGCAGGGTGGTGGCGTAGTCGGTTTCCAGCAGCACGTAGGGCGTGATGCCGAAGCCCGACAGGTAGGCCGAGAACGCCAGGTCGCGATGGCGCGGCTTGAGCAGCCGGTCGAAGTTGGTGGGGCGTCCGTACATCTGCGCGAAGGCGAACCACTGGATCCGTTCCAGGTCGTCCAGCGACAGGCGCTTGCGCCGCGCCATGGGATGCGCGGCCGACAGCAGGCAGACCCGCCGGTCGGCGAACAGCCGCATGGAATGGAAGCGCCGGGGGACTTCGCTGAACAGGCCGATGGCGATGTCCATGCGTTCCGCGTCCAGGTCGTCCGGGATGAAGTCGCCGTGTACCGACTGGAAGCGCACGACCAGGCGCGGCGCGGCCGCGCGCAGGCGCTGCAGCAGTGGCGCGCCCAGCAGCAGTTCGATGTGGGCGCCGGTCCCGATGTTGACGGTGCCGGTGGCGCCGGCGGGATCGAAGGCCTCGGGCGGGCTCAGCGCGTGTTCGATGCGGTCCAGCGCGTCGCGCACCACGGCATGCAGTTCCAGCGCGCGTTCGGTGGGCGTGAAGCGGCCCTTGGTCACCACCAGCAGCGGATCGTCCAGCGTGCGCCGCAGCCGGGCCAGCTCGCGGCTGATGGCCGGCTGGGTCTTGTGCAGCAGCGCGGCCGCCGCGGTGGCGCTGCGCGTCTTCATGAGCGCGTCGAAGGTCAGCAGCGCGTTCATGTCCATCCGCCGCAGGTTGGGCAGCTTGGCGCGGTCGGTGGTGGTATGCCTGGTGGTCATGATGGGGAAAGACTATAGCAATAATGGTATGGGTGTCTTGCGATCCCGGCATTGGCCCGGCGGGCGTGGGGCTGGATATAGTGCCCCGCATCCGGCCGCCCACAGGCCATACAGGAGACATCGATGCAACCCATCCCGCACGCGGCGCGCGTCCGCAGCCGGGCCGCGGCGCTGGCCGCCGGCCTTGCCGTCATCGCCGCCGGCGGCGCCACCGCCGCTGACTTCCCCGCCAAGCCCATTACCGTGGTCGTGCCCTATCCGCCGGGCGGCACGCCGGACATCCTGGCGCGGGTGCTGGGCGAGACCCTGTCCAGGACGCTGGGCCAGCCCCTGATCGTCGAGAACCGGGTCGGCGCCAGCGGCAACATCGGCGGCCAGGCCGTGGCGCGGGCCGAGCCGAACGGCTACACGCTGCTGATGTGCGCGTTCGGCTGCGCGGTCGCGCCCTCGTTGTACACGCCGGCGCCCTATGACGTGGTCAAGGATTTCTCGCCGGTGGCCATGATAGGCACCGTGCCCAGCGTGCTGGTCGTCAATCCCGGCGTGCCGGCCAGGTCGGTGGCCGAGTTGATCGCCTATGCCAAGGCCAACCCCGGCAAGCTCAACTCGGCGTCGTCCGGCATCGGCACTTCGGCCCATCTGGCGACGGAACTGCTCAACACCAAGGCCGGCATCCAGCTCACGCACATCCCCTACAAGGGGGCCGGCCAGGTCGCGGCCGACCTGCTGGGCGGCCAGGTCGACATGTATTTCGACAACCTGCCCGCGTCGCTGCCCAGCATCCGCTCGGGCAAGCTGCGCGCGCTGGCGGTGGCCAGCGAGAAGCGTTCGCCGTCGATCCCCGACGTGCCGACCTTCGCCGAGGCGGGCGTGCCGGATTTCCTGATCACCCCGTGGTTCGGCATCATGGCGCCGGCGCGCACGCCCGAGGCGGTGCTGGACCGCTTGAACCAGGCCTTCGTGGCGGCCTTGAAGGCGCCGGACGTGCGGACGCGGATGCAGCAACTGGGCGTGGACGTCGCGCCGGGCTCGCGCCAGGACCTGGCCCGGTTCATCGCAGGCGAGAACGAGAAGTGGAAAGCCATCATCCAGGCCAACAAGATCCGCGCGGAATGAGCAGGGAGCCAGCCGCCGGCGATGCCCGGCCCGGGCGTGCCGGCCCCTTGCGGCTGCGCGACATGGGCGCTTTCCACGTCGGCGGACGCGAGATCGAACTGCGGGGCCTGCCGCCGCGCGAGCTGCTGATGGCCGAAGGCGGGCAGCCCGTGCGGGTGGACCCCAACGGCCACTACCGGGTCGAGCAGATGTACGCGCAGTACTTCCTGGCCGACCCCGCGCCGGATCGGCCGCCCATCCTGTTCTGGCACGGCGGCGGCATGACGGGGGCGGCCTGGGAGACGACGCCGGACGGACGGCCCGGCTGGCTGCATTACTTCGTGCGGCGCGGTTGGGACTGTTATCTGTGCGATGCCGTCGAGCGCGGGCGCTCGGGCTTTGCCCGCGTGCCCGAGGTCTGGCCCGAGGCGCCCGTCATCCAGACCGCCGAGGACATCTACGAGCGGTTCCGCATCGGCCAGCCTGGCGAGGCGGGGCAACGTTCGTCGCGGCCCTATGCGAACACCTGCTTTCCGGTCGAGGCCTTCGACAGCCTGGTGCGCCAGATGGTGCCCCGCTGGACCCGCACCGACGCGGCCGTGCTGGCGGGCTACCTGGCCCTGCTGGAGAAGACCGGCCCGGCCATCGTGGTCTGCCATTCGCAAG
The DNA here is from genome assembly GCF_058793475.1 of Pigmentiphaga sp. MLSB6-MA01. Lineage (NCBI taxonomy): Bacteria > Pseudomonadati > Pseudomonadota > Betaproteobacteria > Burkholderiales > Alcaligenaceae > Pigmentiphaga > Pigmentiphaga sp. MLSB6-MA01. The sequence continues at coordinate 57,251 of NZ_JBXAFV010000022.1, forward strand.
CGGGCGTGTTCGGCCTGCGCGCCGCCCACGCGCGTCCGGATCTGGTGAGGGCCGTGGTGGCGCTGGAGCCGGCCAGCATCCCCGCGCTGGAGTCGCATCGCCCTTACCGCGTTCCCACGCTGATCGTGATGGGCGACAACATGGACACCGATCCTCGCTGGCCGCGCATGCGCGCCCGCATCCGCGGCTTTGCGGCCGCCCATGACTCGGTGCGCCTGCTGTCGCTGCCGGAAAGCGGCATTGCGGGCAATTCGCACATGTTGATGATGGACCGCAACAGCCTGGAGATCGCGGACCTCGTGCACGAGTGGCTGGCACAGATAGGCTGACGAAGCTTTCTAGGTACGGCGAGCCAGCAATTCGGAGCGGCCGAAGACTTCCCGGATCACGCTCAACAGGTGGCCCTCGGGCAGGTTCTGGCGGAAGAAGGGGTGGAGGTCGCGCGGCCAGCGCCAGGGCGCGTTGCGCACGGGCATCGCCAGGCTGACGAAGGCGTCGTCCGGTGTCCCGGGTTCGTACTGCAATACGTATTCGTCGCCTTCGCGAAAGAGCCTGGCCACGCGTTGGCCGAGCACGTGAACGTCCAGCCTCATGCGTCGCCTCGCTGGCGTTGTTCCGCAAGGATATCGTCCAAGGTGCGCAGATGGCCCGCCTTGACCACTTTCAGGTCATAGCCGGCTGCTTCCAGCAATCTGACCAGCGCGGAAACGCTCATGTCGCCGCGGGCGACGGTTTCCATGCGGGCCAGTGTGGAGCGGGCCACGCCGGCCCGCTGTGCCATTTCCTCCTGGGATAGGCCACTATCCTTGCGGGCCGACCGCAGCATGCTGGCAACGTCACCTAGCGTCGTCATTTTGTAGCCCCTAGGCCTCAGTCTGAGTCTATCCTAGCACTCTTGTAGCCCCAGAGGCACAAATAATTGATCCCTGGTTTGTGGCCTAAGGGCTACAAGAAAGGCGAAATCCTCTATTTTTGTGGCCCTTTGGCTACAAAAATGCCCCCGTTCCTGACGCCTGAGCGTCCTGAACCGGGGGCGTCCGGGGGCCCGCCGGGCGGCGGGCCGTTCGCGACGGCTGCCGTCAGACGTCGAAGAACACCGTTTCCTTGCCGCCGTCGGGCGTGTCCTGGATACGGATGTCGAAGCGGTACACCGCCTTGCCGTCGCGCTCTTCGCGCCTGGCGATCAGCGTGTCGCGGCGGATTTCCCACTCGATGCCGTTGATGATGGGATCCTTGGCGTTGGCTTCTTTCTCGTCCTCGAAGTAGACGCGTGTGTGCAGGCCGAGGTTGAGACCGCGGGCGAACAGGACCAGGCAGATGTGGGGCGCCTGCGTCGTGCCCGGCCGGGCGCCGGGTACGGCGCCGGGCTTGATGGTCTCGAAGCTGTAGAAGCCGGTGTCGAAGTCGGCGCCGGTGCGGCCCCAGCCACGGAAGGCGGGATCGATGGGCTTGTCCTGCGTATCGGCCGGGTGGGCATACTTGCCGGCGGCGTTGGCCTGCCAGATCTCGACCAGCACGTCGCGCAGCACGGTGCCGCTGCCGTCGTACACCTGGCCTTCGAGGCGGATACGCTCGCCCTTGGTTTCGGGCTTGGCCAACTGGTTGTCGAAGTTGTTTTCGAAGATGTCGAAGCCGGCCTGCTTGGGGGCGAGCCCGATGTGTACGTACGGGCCGCCCGTTTGCGAGGCGGTTTCAGGAAGGAAGGTGATTTGGGTGCTCATGGTCCTGCCCTCGATCAATTTTCAAACCAGGTGGCGGTGCGGCCGCGCACCGTGATGTCGAAGCGGTAGCAGCGGCTGTCCAGCGCGATGAAGTTGCCGATGTCCTGCATGGCGATCAGGCCGCGGACCTGCTCTTCGTTGTTGATGGTCTTGAGGATGGGGCAGTGCGGGATGAGCGTGTCGCCTTCGAAGTACTGCTGCGTGATCAGGCGCTGGGCCCAGCCGTCGGCCAGGATCGAGAAGTGGATGTGCGAGGGGCGCCAGTCGTTGATGCGGTTGCGCCAGGGGTACGGACCGGGCTTGATGGTACGGAACATGTAGTAGCCGTTCTCGTCCGTCAGCATGCGTCCACAGCCGCCGAAATTGGGGTCCAGGCTGCCGATGTAGGTGTCGTTCTTGTGGCGGTAGCGGCCGCTGGCGTTGGCCTGCCACACTTCGATCAGGGCGTTCTTGACCGGGCGGCCGAACTGGTCGCGCAGGAAGCCGTGGACGATGACGCGTTCGCCGATGGGCAGTCCATCCTTGGCGAAGTTGGTGATCAGGTCGTTGTCCTTGGGGCCCAGTTCCTGGGGCCGGAAGACGGGCGAGGTGATCTCGGACAGCGTACCGACATTGGAGATCAGGGCCTTGCGCGGCGAGCGCAGCACGCTGGTCTTGTAGCCGGGGGTGTAGGCGGGCGGATGCGCGTCGCTGTCGCGCTGCACGAAAACGCCGGTCGTCGAGGGAGGCAGAAGGGGATTGCTCATGTCTCTGTACCGTTTGTGGGAATGATCGCAGGGCAACTGTAGTCACGCCCCGGTCCAGGGGCAAGTGAAGAATATGCCGCTGTGATATAACGATTTGGAATATCTTGGGGGCGACCTGCCCTCAGGCTGGATCCCAGCCCAGGTGCTCGCACGCGGCCCGCCAGCGCACGGCCACGCCGCGTACCGTATCGGCCATGTCCCCCGCCAGTGGCCGGCTGGTGCCCGGTTGCGCCTGGGTGAACAGTCCGACCGCTTCGGTGGCGGCACCGGGTACGCGCCGCGCCACCAGCGCGCCCTGCTCGATGTCGGCCTTGACGGTGCTGAGCGAGGCGAACCACAGGGCGTCGCTGTTCAGGGCCAGGTTGCGCGCGAGGGGAATGGTCAGGGTTTCCAGGCGGTCATGGCTGGCGCCTGATCGCAACTGGCCCAGGAAACTGTCGGCGGCCTGGTAGATGCTGGTGCCGGGCAGGGGCAGGATCACCGGATGGGCCGGTGCCTGCCAGGCTGGCCACTCGGTGCGCGCCAGCGGGTGTTCCGGCCGCATGGCGACGACCAGCGGCTCGCTCCAGAGCGGTTCGAAGCGCAGCTCCAGCATGTGGTCGGGTTCGGCCAGCCGGCCCACGACCACGTCGAGCTCGCCCTGCCGCAGCCGCGTCAGCAGTTCCGGATTCATGCCGGTTTCCAGGCGCACGGGGCCGTGGCGTCCGCGCGCGCGCCAGCTGCGCAGGATCTCGTGCGGCAGGTCCACCGCCAGCGAGGGCAGCACGCCCAGTCTGACGGCGTCGCCTTCCGGATCGCGCGCTTCGCCCAGCGCCATCTCCAATGCCATCACGCCCTGGCGGGCGTGCTGCACGAAGGCCGCGCCCGCGGGCGTGAGCGCGACGCCGTGGCGCTGGCGGACCACCAGCGGCTTGCCGACGATCTCTTCCAGTTCCTTGATGATCTTGCTGACGGCGGGCTGGGTGATGGACAGGAACTCGGCCGCGGCGCGCATGTTGCCGTGCTGCGCGGTGGCGAGCAGGCAGCGGATATGTTGCAGGCGGATGCGATTGAGTTGCGGCGAGGTCATGCGGGCTCAACCGGCGGTCGAGCCGAAAGCCCGGGGCGGCCGCACCCGTTCTCCGCCTGAAAGGGCCAGGGCATCGCTGAGTTCCTGCCCCGCTTCCTTGACCGCATCGCACAGGTGGGGAAGCCTGGCTCCCTCCAGGAGTTCTTCCGCTCCCGCGATCCCTATGCTGCCGACGACCATGCCTTCCGCATTGAGGACGGGGGCGGAGATGCCGAACACCCCGGTGTTGAATTCGCCGTGCGAGACGGTGAAACCATCCTTGCGCATTGCCGCGAGGTTGTCCTTGAATCCCTGCCAGCTCGTCCCAAGCCCTGCCAGGGCAATGCTGCGCTGGTGGTTCTTGAAGATGCTGCGAAGGCGATGGACGGGCACGTAGGGCAGGATGATCTTCGAGGCGGCGCCCGAGAAGAGCGGCCGGCGTTGTCCACGGGAGAACAGATTGCCCGGGCTGCCTTCGACCCGCACGTCGCGAATGCACATCAACGAATCGCTGTAGAGCGCGCACAGCAAGGCCGAGTGCCCCGTCTTCCCCGACAGGAGGGCAAGCACTTTCCCGCCGCTCTTATAGAGGGGGTCCGTCATGCGGATCTGCCGATCGAATTCGACGATGCGCGGCCCAAGGACGTAGTTGCCGCTGGCGACCGCCTCGATCAGGCCGGCATCGTGCAGAGCCTTGATATAGCGGTAGGACGTCGAGCGCGACGTGCCCAGGTAGTTGACGAGATCGGTGGCGGACCGCGTCGGAGCGGCGGCGGTGAACAGATCGAGCAAGGCCAGCATGCGGGCGAGGCTGTTTTGCTCGTCGTTGGCCTTCTTGCCCGCTTTCCTGGCGGGCGACGCGTCTTGCTTCTGTGCCACGGGATGCTTGCTGGCGCGTTCGATCATTCTCCTGCCCTATAGCGCAACCGTGCCCCTGCCGTCTGACACGGTTTCCGATCCCAGTATAGACAGAATATCCCGCAAAGTGGGATGGCCGGGACACCGCTTATCGCCTGGCTCCAAGAATTGAATTGAAATAAATGTCAAATAGCGGGAAAATATTATTAGCCCAGATCAACCCGCAGGGATCGCCATGCAGATCGAGTCCCACCGTTTCCTGATTACCGGCGGCGCGAGCCTCATCGGCCTGCGAACGGCCGAGAGCCTGCTGGCGGCGGGTGCCCGGGAGGTCGTGCTCTACGACAACCTGTCCTTCGACGCGCCGGACGGGGCGCTGGCCGCCTTGCTGGAGACCGGGCGCGTGCGCCTGGTGCGGGGGGATGTGCTCGATGCGCAAGCCGTCGAGACCGCCTGCGAGGGGATCCATGGGGTCTATGCCCTCGCCGGATTCATGTCGGCCGGCATCGGAAAGCAGCCCCGGCTGGGCCTGGAGGTCAATGTCCTGGGGGTCCTGAACGTGCTCGATGCCTGTGTCGCGCGGCGCGTGGGAAAGCTCGTGCTGGCCTCGTCATCGGCGGTCTACGGCTATGGAGCGATAGGCGGCGCGATCACCGAGGCGGAGCCGCTGCGCACCCACGCCGTGCCCGCGCCGCCCGCGCTCTACGGGGCATCCAAGCTGCTGGCGGAAAAGCTGTGCCAGCTCTATCGCACCGAGCACGGCCTGGATTACGTGGCCCTGCGCTATTCCACCGTGTATGGCGAGCGGCAGCACTACCGGTCGACGAACGCGCTTTACATCATCGACGCCTATGACCGTGTCGCGCGCGGTGAATCGCCCGTGCTCTATGGCGACGGCTCGGAAACCAAGGACTTCGTCTACGTGGGGGACGTGGCGCGCGCCAATGTGCTCGCGATGCGGGCGCAGGTGCCTGGCGAGGCGATCAACATCGCCGGCGGCAAGCCGCTGTCGGTGCGCTATCTGGCCGAGACCGTGATCCGGCTTGCCGGCGCGCGCGTCGAGCCCGAGTACCGGGAGGCGCCGGCGGCGGGCTTTCGGATCAAGACCGATGCGCCCTTCCATTACGACATCGGCAAGGCCGAACGCCTGATCGGGTGGAAACCCGAGGTCCCGATCGAAGAGGGGATCGCACGTCTCATCGCCTGGCGCCGCGACGGTACGCCAAGGTGAGCGTCGCACCGATGGAATATAAAAAATCCTATTAAATAGGACAAATTAAATAAGCATGGAAGCTCTGCCATGGCCTCGGGGGCGCGGCGATCAAGCTTGAAGCGGCCGTCCCTCCCGCGGTGATTCCTGGCCGTTTACTCGTTCTGCTTGGAGACATCGATGAAGACGTACCGTTTCTGGCTTGTGTCCCTGCTGGCCGCGGCCAGTCCCCCTCTTCACGCCCAGACCGCCAACTGGCCGGACCATCCCATCAAGATCATCGTGCCCTTCGCGCCGGGAGCGTTCACCGACGCATCGGCCAGGCTGCTGGCGCGCGAGCTGACCGAGCAGTTGGGACAGCAGGTGCTGGTAGAGAACAAGACCGGCGCGGGTGGCGTCATCGGCACGGACGCCGTGGCGAAAGCGCGGCCCGACGGCTATACGCTGCTCGTTGCCGAAACCTCGTATGCCATTACGCCGGTCATCAAGTCCAAGCTGCCGTTCGATCCGCTCAAGAGCCTGCAACCGATCTCGCAGATCGCCGAGGCTACGGCGGTGCTGATGGCGCGCGGCGAGCTGCCGGCGCGTACGCTGGGTGACATGGTGGCGCTGGCCAGACAGAAGCCCAAGAGCCTGTCCTTCGGCAGCGCCGGCCTCGGCTCGTCTTCGCACCTGCCGATGGAGTTTTTCATGAGCATTGCCGATATCGACCTGCTTCACGTGCCGTACAAGGGCGCTTCGCAATCCATCCAGGAACTGGTGGGCGGGCAGATCGACCTGGTGTTCAGCAGCGTGGCCACGGGCGCGCCGCACATCGCGACCGGCAGGGTCCGGGGCCTGGCCGTTACGGGTACCGAGCGCAGTCCCGTGTTGCCCGACGTGCCGACTTTCGCCGAGGCCGGCTATCCCAACTACAAGATGACATACTGGTTCGGCGTGTTCGCCCCGGGAGAAACACCGCGTCCCATCGTCGATCGATTGAACCGCGCGATCCGCGAGGCCCTGGCGAAGCAGCGTCTGCACGATGCCTTTGTCCAGCAGGGCGCGAAGCCGGTCGGCAGCTCGCCCGAGGAGTTCTCGGGTTTCGTTGCCGGACAGGTCCAACTCTGGCGGGACGTTGCCGTGCGCGCCAAGGTGCCGGTGGAATAGATGGGCGGCGATGCGACGATCGGCTGCGATGTCCTGGTCATCGGATCGGGCGCGGGCGGCATGACTGCCGCGTTGACGGCACGGCTGCTGGGCCTGGACGTGGTGATCGCCGAGAAAGATCGATGGTTCGGCGGCACCACGGCGCTGTCCGGGGGGTGGCTCTGGGTGCCGTGCAGTCCGCAAGCGCGCCGCGCCGGCATCGGGGACAGCATCGACGACGCTCGCCTCTATCTTCAGCATGAACTCGGACCGCGCTTCGACGCCCGTCTCGTGGACGCCTTTCTCGAGGCCGGGCCGCGAATGGTCGAATTCCTGGAGGAGCGGACGGCCCTGCGTTTCTTCCTGGGGACGACCTATCCCGACTATCACCCCGCCCAGCCCGGTGGTTTGCCGGCTGGCCGCTCGATCTGCGCGGAGCCCTTCGATGCGCGCGCGCTGGGAGATTGGATGCGGGTGCTGCGCCCACCGGTATCCGAACTGACGCTTTTCGGCTTGAAGGTCGGCTCCGGGCCCGATTTCCATCATTTCTTCAACGCGCGCCGTTCGCTGCGCTCCGCGCTCTACGTGCTGCGCCGTATCGCGCGTCACGGCCGGGACGTGTTGCTGCACGGGCGCGACCTGCTGCTGATGAGCGGCAATGCCCTGGCCGGGCGGTTGGGCTCGTCGGTGCGCGGACTCGGCATCCCCCTGCTGCTGGAGTCGCCCGCGCTCGAACTGATCGTGGAGGGCGGCCGCGTATGCGGCGCGTGGATCGAACGCGAGGGCCGCCGGGTCCGCGTGGACGCGCGCCGCGGCGTCGTCTGCGCGGCCGGCGGGTTTTCGTGGGACATGCCGAGACGGCACGCGCTCTATCCGCACCACCCCGAAGGTGCCACGCATCTATCGTTGGTCACGCGAGGCAACACCGGCGACGGGCTGCGCATGGCGCAGCAGGCCGGCGCGGCGCTTCGGCATGCGAGTAGTCCCGGATCGTGGATGCCGATGTCGCGCGTGCCCAGGCGCGACGGTTCGTTCGCCACCTATCCGCATAGCTACGAGCGCGGCAAGCCTGGCGTGATCGCGGTGAATCGCGAGGCTCGGCGCTTCGCCAACGAAAGCAACTCGTACCACGATTTCGTCGAGGCACTGCTCGCCGCCCGCGCGCGGGGGGACGAGCGTCCTCCCGTGGCCTACTTCATCTGCGATTCGGCTTTCGTGCGCCGCTATGGCCTGGGTATCGCCAAGCCGTTTCCACTGCCGCGTTCGCATTACTTGCGCTCGGGCTATCTGCGGCGGGCCGATTCCCTCCCGGGGCTCGCGCGCCTGCTGGCGCTGGACGAGGAGAGGCTGGCGCACACCGTGCGGGAATTCAATGAGGGCGCGCGCCGAGGCGTGGATCCGCTTTTCGGCCGTGGCGACAATGTCTACAACCGCTACCACGGCGATGCCGCGCTGGGCCTGCCCAATCCTTGCCTCGCGCCCATCGAGCAGGCCCCTTTCTACGCGGTGGAGGTGCTGCCCGGCGATCTGGGCACGTTCACCGGCCTGGCGACCGACGAGCACGCGCGGGTGCTGCGCGAGGATGGCCAGCCGATCGCGGGCCTGTACGCGGCAGGCTGCGACATGGCCAGCCTGTTCGGAGGCGTCTACCCAGGCGCCGGAACCAATCTCGGGCCGGCCATGACCTTCGGCTATCTGTGTGCCCGGCACCTTGCGGGCCAGGTGGCGGAGGGCTGAACCTGGGTTCGGTCGGCAGCGTCCGTGGCGCTTCCAGGTCGGCCGCGCACCGTACCTTGGGGAGCGGGATGTCTATCGTGGATGCCATGGGGGGGACTCCCGTGTTCGAATCCCGGCATCTTCGTGACGAAGGCCGCCAAGATGCGTCGATTTTAAGGGTTAACCCTCAATCAATCTGATTGAAACGAGTAGAATAGGCGGCCATTCCGATAGGTCTCCCATGCCCAGACATACCCTGACCATCGTGCTGGCGCTGCTGACCATGGTCGGACCGCTGGGCATCGATGCCTACCTGCCGTCGTTCCACGCGATCGGCGCCGCCTTCGATGCTACGCCGCTGGCGGTGCAGCAGACGTTGAGCCTGTACATCGCGGGCATGAGTGTCATGACGCTGTTCTACGGCACCTTGTCGGATTCGTTCGGCCGGCGGCCGGTGATGCTGGTGTCGCTGGTGCTGTTCACGCTGACCTCGGTCCTGGCCGCGTTGTCCACCAGCATCGGCATGCTGGTGGCGGTGCGGGTGCTGCAGGGTTTGTGCGCCGGTGCCGGCATGGTCATCGCGCGCGCCATGGTGCAGGACAAGTTCCAGGGCGGCGAGGCGCAGCGGATGATGGCCATGATCACCATGGTGTTCGGCCTGGCGCCGGCGCTGGCGCCGGTCCTGGGCGGCTGGTTGCAGGCCACGCTCGGATGGCGGTCGGTGTTCTGGGCGCTGGCCCTGTTCGGCGCGGGCCTGTGGACGGTCAGCCGTCAGGTCCTGCGCGAAACGCTGCCGCCGGCCGCCCGCACGCCGTTCGACCTGCGCAGCATCGCCGCCAACTATCGGCGCTCAGTGGCCAGTCCCCGTTTCATGATGATGTCCGCCGGGATCGGGCTGGCATTCTGCGGACTGCCCTTGTACGTGGGGTCGGCCGCGGCCTACATCATGGATATCCTGCACCTGCCCGAGACCGCGTTCGCGTGGTTGTTCGTGCCCATGGTCGGCGGGCTGATGCTGGGCTCGGCCGCGGCGAGCCGCTATGCGCACCGTGTCCCGGCCGAGCGCATGGTCCGGCTGGGGTTCCTGGTCATGGGGTTCGGCGTGCTGCTTTCCGTGCTCTATACGAGCCTGTTCACGGCGGCCGTGCCTTATGCGGTATTGCCCTTCGTGTTCTATACCTTCGGCCTGTCGCTGGCCTCGCCCAGCATGACCGTGATCGCGCTCAGCATCTTCCCCGCGATGCGGGGCCTCGCGGCCTCGATGCAGGGCTTCATCCAGATGGCGCTGTTCGCGCTGGTCTCGGGCCTGGTTGCGCCACTGGTGTTCGGCAGCGCGGCGGGCCTGGCCTGGACCCATGCCTTGCTGCTGGCGGCGGGCCTGGGTTTCTGGGAGGCGGGCAGCCGGGCGCGGGCGGCGCCGGCCGCCGGACCACGGGCCTGACGCGGCTTCAGACCTGGCGGCGCAACACATCCAGAAAGCTGCCCGCGGCCGCCGGCAGCGACCGGCCGCTGCGGGTCAGGATACCCATCTCGCGCGAGACGCCGGGGCTGGCCAGCGGAATGGCGGCCAGCGCGGACATGTCGATCAGCCGGAGCGCCAGCCGGGGGATGGCGGCGATGCCCAGGCCCGCCGCCACCATGGCGCCCACGACCGAGATGTTGGCGCATTCGTAGCGTGCCTGGATGGCCAGGCCGCACTGCGTCATGACCCGGTCCGCGATCTGGCGGATGCTGCTGGCGGGCCCGCTGGCGACCAGCGGCCTGTCGGCCAGCACTGACCAGGACACCCGCCGGCGCGAAGCCAGGGGATCGTCGCGGCTGCACACACAGACGAATTCGTCGCTGATCAGGGGCTCGAACGCCAGTCCGTCCTGGCGCGGCGGCGCCACCGAGATGGCGAAATCCGCGCTGCCATCCAGGACCCGCGTCCGCACGAATTCCGCCGATACCGGTTCGAGCGCGATCGTGACGCGCGGATGGGTGGCCTGGAACACCGACATGGCCCGGGGCAGCAGCGCCGCGGCGGCGGACGGCAGGCAGGCGATGGCGATGCGGCCGCGGCGGCCGGCCACGAATTCGGACAGGTCGCTGAGCGAGTCGTGGAACTCAGCCACGATGCGGCGGGCGATGGGCAGGAGTTCCTCGCCCTCGCGAGTCAGTTCCACGCGCCGTGTGTTGCGATCGAACAGCCGGGCGTCGAGCTTGTGTTCGGCGGACTGGACGGACCGGCTCAGCGCCGGCTGCGAAACGTGGACGCGTTCGGCGGCCAGCCGGAAGTTGCGCAGCTCGGCCACGGCCAGGAAGGCTTCCAGTTCATGTACGGTCAGGGTCGATCGCATGGCGCGCAATTGATAATGAAAATGCATTAAATCAATATGATAAATGCACTTCTCATATTACAAGTGGCTCCCTACACTGCTCCGTAAAACCCCAGGAGACGCCATGACATTCCGTCTGATTCCGCTTGCCGTGCTCGCTTGCGCGCTGGCCAGCCCCGCCTCGGCCCAGCCCTATCCCTCGCAACCGATACGCATGGTGGTGCCGTTCGCGGCCGGCAGCGGCACCGACCAGGTGGCCCGGGTGCTGGGCCAGGCCATGACGGCGGCGGCCAATGTCACGGTGGTGGTCGAGAACAAGCCCGGCGCCAATGGCTTCATCGCGGCGCAGGCGGTCGCCTCGGCGCCGCCCGACGGCTACGCGATGCTGCTGACGACCAACACCACGCATGCGGCCAACCAGCATCTGTTCAAGCATCTGCCCTACGACCCGGTCAAGGACTACACGCCGGTCGCGCTGCTGCGCAAGGGCTACCAGATCATGGTGGTGCGCGCCGACTTCCCGGCGCGCAATGTGGCCGATTTCGTCGCCCTCGCGCGCAAGCAGCCGGGCAAGCTCAACTTCGGCAGCGGCAGTTCCTCCAGCCAGGTGGCGGGCGAACTGTTCAAGCAACTGGCGAACGTCGAACTGACCCACGTGCCCTACAAGAGCAATCCGCAGGCGCTGAACGACCTCATGGGCGGCCAGATCGACGTCGTGTTCGTCGACACGACGTCGGCGATCACGCTGGTCCAGGGCGGCAAGCTGCGCGCGCTGGCCGCGACCAGCCCGCGCCGCCTGTCCATGCTGCCCGAGGTGCCGACGCTGGACGAGGCCGGGCTCAAGGGCTATGAGATGTCGTACTGGACCGCCGCCTATCTGCCGCGCGGCGCCTCCAAGGAGGTCACGGCCACGCTCAACAAGCTGTTGATCGACGCCGTGCGTTCGCCCGAGATGGCGCAGTTGATGGCCAAGACGGGCACCGAGGTATCCACCAGTTCGCCGGCCGAACTGGCCGCCTTCCAGGCGGCGGAGTCGGAAAAATGGGCCCGCATCATCCGCGCGGCCAATATTCAGCCGGAGTGAATCCATGACCAAGACGCGCGTGCGCATCGGCGCCGGTGCGGGATTTTCCGACGACCGGTTCGAACCGGCGCTGGAGCTGGCCGAACGTGGCGAGCTGGACTACCTGGTCTTCGAATGCCTGGCCGAGCGGACCATCGCGCGCGAGACGCTGTCCCGGCTCAAGGATCCCGAGACGGGCTACACGCCCTACATGCGGGACCGCCTGCGCATGGTGCTGCCCGCGTGCATGCAGGCGGGCATACGCATCGTCACCAACATGGGGGCGGCCAATCCGCTGGGCGCGGCGCGCGTCATCCGGCGCGACGCGCTGTCGCTGGGGTTGCCGCCGCCGGTGGTGGCGGCGGTGGTGGGCGATGACGTGACCGAGATCGTGCGCGCGCATCCCGAGCTTCGGCTGCTGGACACCGGCGAACCCGTGGAGTCTCTGCTGCCGCGCATGGCAGCCGCCAACGCCTACCTGGGCGCGGACATCGTGCGGGAGGCGCTGGCCCGCGATGCCCAGATCGTGGTGACCGGACGCGTGGCCGATCCGTCGATGTTCGTGGGCTGCATGCTGCACGGGCTGGGCTGGTCCTATGACGATTATCCCCGCCTGGCCGCCGGCACCTTCACCGGCCACCTGCTGGAGTGTGCCGCGCAACTGACCGGGGGCTGCTTCGCCGATCCCGGCAAGAAGGACGTGCCGGACATGGCCCGCATCGGTTTTCCCTACGCCGACGTCGATGCCGATGGCTCGGTCCGGCTCGGCAAGGTCGCGGGCTCGGGCGGCCGCCTGGACGTGGCGACCTGCACCGAGCAGGCACTGTACGAGATCCACGACCCGGCACGCTACATCACGCCCGACTGCGTGCTGGACATCACCGAGGCCGAGTTCGAGCAACTGGGGCCCGACCGGGTCGGCTTCCGGGGCACGCGCGCGGCGCCGCGCACCGATACCTACAAGGTCGTGGTGGGTTATCACGACGGCTGGATCGGCGAAGGCGAGGTCGGCTATGCCGGTCCCAACGCCGTGGCCCGGGCGCGCCTGTCCGAGCAGATCGTGCGCGAGCGGCTCAAGCTGCGCGGATTCTCGTATCCGGAGATACGGGTGGACTACATCGGCATGAGCAGCCTGCACGGCATGGGCGCGGGCCGCCCGGAGCCCTACGAGGTGCGGCTGCGCGTGGCGGCCCGCAGTCCGGACAAGAAGGCCGCGCAGGCGGTGGGATTCGAGATGCGCACGCTCAACGTCAACGGTCCGGCGGGGGGCGGCGGCACGCTGGAGTCGCTGCGCGAGGTGATCGGCGTGCGTTCGCTGCTGCTGCCGCGCCACCTGGTCCATCCCGAGGTCGTCATCGAGGAGCGACCGTGAACGAACAGAAACGGAGGAGCGTCCCGTGAGCACCAAGGTCCATGAATTGGCCCACTCGCGCGCCGGCGACAAGGGCAACACTTCGAACGTCTCGGTCATCGCCTACGACCCGGCGGCCTGGGACATCCTGCGCCGCGAACTGACCGAGGAGCGCGTCATGAGCGCCTACGCGCACCTGGCCAGCGGGCCGGTGACGCGTTACGAGCTGCCGCGCCTGCGCGCGCTGAACTTCGTCATCGAAGGGGCGCTGGGCGGCGGCGTGACGATCTCGCTGGCGCGCGACGCGCACGGCAAGACGCTGTCCTACCTGATGCTGGACATCGACCTGCCCGTTTGAGGGAGAATGCGGCCGTCAGTGGTTGATGGCCGTGATCTTCACGTCGTTGCGCTTGCCCACGCCGCCGAACCAGATCTCGCCCGATCCGATCGAGATGCCTTGCCAGTTGGCGAAGAGCTCGGGATAGGCCTGGCGGGACACGGCTGCCCTGACCTTGGGCGTGATGAGCTGGTCGTAGTCCGCGATGAAGTGCCCGGCATCGCGTATCGTCACGGCCTTGCCGTCGATCCGGGTCCGGAACGGGTAGTCGACCATCGCGGCCACCGCGGGCTTGTCCGCGGCGGCGACGGCCTGTTTCAGGTGGTCGAAGAAGCCGCGATATGACGTGTGTTCTCCGAACAGGGTGTCGAGCCGCGTGTCCATGTCGGCCGCGGACTGCGCCTGCGCCGCACCCGCGCCGCCGAAGGCGAGGCAGGCCGCCAGGCATGCGCCCAGTCGCCGCAGCGTTGCTGTCTTCGTTGTTCTGTCTTGCATGGCGGCGTCCGTTCAGGGGAGTGGGGGATCAGGCCGGGAGGGCCGGGGGCGGGGCCAGGGCCCGGTGTACGCGGGCCAGGACTTCGGGATCGTCCAGCAGCCGCATGCGTGTGGGATCCGGCAGGCGCTCGGGGCCCTTTTCCAGTACCTCGTCGACCAGTTGCGTGCGCGCCGCCTCGATCAGCGGATGGCCGGGGAGGTGCCGGCCGGTGGAGAAGGCCCGGGCCAGCGCGTTGGCGGCGGGATCCATCAGCGCGTCCATGAAGCCGGGGGCGGGGCGGGCCTGGTTCTGCTCGTTGTAGCGCGCGGTGTCGTGCAGTTCGGGAGGGGGGGACGTTTCCTCGGGAATGCAGAACAGTCCGTCCTCGAAGGCGCCCCGTCCCAGGCTGACCCGGCTGGACATCACCGACAGCGGAATCGCCAGCAGCAGCGAAGCCAGGATCGGGATCATCCACCACAGGAAGTTCGGATTCAGCCAGGCCACCAGCAGGCCCCAGCACACGCCCAGCAGCGTCTGCAGTCCGTGGCGCCGGAAGGCTTCGCGCCAGGGGGTTTCGTTGTTGGCGCGGGCCGGCGACTTCCACTGCACTTTCCAGCCAAGGAACGCCGCCACGACGAAGCGGGTGTGGAACAGCATGCGAATCGGCGCCAGCAGCATGGAGAACAGTACTTCCAGCAGCATGGACCAAAGCAGCCTGCCCGACCCGGCATAGCCGCGCGCGCCTTTCACCCACACGAGCAGCACGCTCAGTATCTTGGGCAGGAACAGCAGCACCGCCGTGGTCGAGAACAGCGCGATGGCCTCTTCGGGATGCCATTGGGGCCAGATCGGGAAGAGCTGGTGCGGCGTCACGAAATACTGCGGCTCGGTCAGCGTGTGGACCGCCAGCAGCGCGGTGGACAGCGCCAGGAACAGGAACCACAGCGGCGCCGACAGATAGGACATGACGCCGGTCAGGAACACCGCGCGGTGCACTGGGTGCAGGCCCTTGATCAGGAACAGCCGGAAGTTCATCAGGTTGCCCTGGCACCAGCGTTGGTCGCGCTGCAATTCGTCCAGCAGATTGGGCGGCAGTTCCTCGTAGCTGCCCGGCAGGTCGTAGGCGATCCAGACGCCCCAGCCGGCGCGCCGCATCAACGCCGCCTCGACGAAGTCGTGCGACAGGATGGCACCGGCGAAACTGCCCTTGCCGGGCAGGGGGGCCAGCGCGCAATGCTGGATGAAGGGCTCCAGGCGGATGATGGCGTTGTGGCCCCAGTAGTGGGATTCGCCCAATTGCCAGAAGTGCAGGCCGGCCGTGAAGAGCGGTCCGTAGACGCGCGTGGCGAACTGCTGCACGCGCGCGTACAGGCTGTCCATGCCGGAGGCGCGCGGCGCGCTCTGGATGATGCCGGCCTCGGGGTTGGCGTCCATCAGCACCACCAGGCGCTTGAGGCATTCGCCGCTCATCACGCTGTCGGCATCCAGCACGACCATGTAGTCGTACTCGCCGCCCCAGCGCCGGCAGAAGTCGTCGATGTTGCCGCTCTTGCGCTTGACGCGCCGCCGGCGCCGCCGGTAGTGGATGCGGCCGAAGCCTTCCACCGTCTTGCACAGCTCGATCCAGGCGCGCTGTTCCTGCACGCAGTTGTCCGGCTTGTAGCTGTCGCTCAGGATGAAGAAGTCGAACTTGTCGAGGACGCCGGCCCGCGCGACCGACTCGTAGGTCGCGCGCAGTCCTGCGAACACCCGGCCGACGTCCTCGTTGCAGATGGGCATGACGAGGGCGGTGCGGGTGCCGGCCGAGATCGGCACGCCTTCGGCCACGGAGGCCGAGATGCTGTAGCGGTCGCGTCCCATCAGCAATTGCAGGAAACCCATCAGCGCGGTCCAGAAACCGGCCGAGACCCAGCAGAACAGCAGCGCGAACAGCAGCAGGATCGCGACTTCCAGGATCTGCCCGCCCTGGTAGGGCAGCACGGCCTTCATGTACCAGGTGGCGACGGCGGTCTGCGCCAGCACGGCCACCAGCAGCGTCAGCCGGCGCAGCCGGCCGGCGATCTTCCAGCGTGGTTCGGGCGGCCGCGCGAGCCGCTCGGCGCGCGTCTTGTGCATCTGTCCCTGCACGCGGCGCCAGCCGCGCACGAAGGGGTTGGTGACCCAGGGCTCGGGAACCATGGAGGAGCGCCTGATGGCCGGCGCGGTCTGGATGCACAGGCGCCCGGCTTCGTCGCGGTGGATGACGCCGTATTCGTCCAGCTCGGGGCCGTAGGCCTCGAGCAGGGTCTGTTCCTGGTTGTCGGCCTCGCTTGCGCGAGGGGCATCGTTCTCGATCGCCGCGGACATGGGATCACTCGCCCGTTTCATAGCCTGGCAACTGATAGCTCCAGGTCTCGGAGACAGCGTTCTGCCCGTTGACCAGGCCCGCCCGCATCTCGACCGGCTTGGCCGGGTCCTTGACCTTGATGCGCAGCGTGACGCGCCAGCCGCCTGTGACCGGATTGCGGCGCAGGCTGTTCTCCAGCACGTCGGCGTTGCCGCCGGTGGAGAAGTTCAGCGAGACGGGCAGCGGCGGGTCCTTGGACTTGGCGGGGGCCGGGGCGGAGAAATCGATCAGGAACGCGGTGCTGCCGTCGGGGCGGCGGATCAGGTCGGTGCCGCGCGTCTCGCCCACCGAGCGCCGTGTCTGCAGCACGCGGGCCAGCTTGGGATCCTGCAGCCCGGCCTCGTTGCGTGTCCAGCGCAGCGTGTAGTTCATTTCGAGCGTCGCGCCAGGCTTGGGCTGGTGTTCGGGTACCCAGAACGCGACGATGTTGTCGTTGGTTTCGTCCGCGGTCGGGATCTCGACCAGTTCCACCCGGCCCTTGCCCCAGTTGCCGGTGGGTTCGACCCAGAGTGTGGGACGCAGGTCGTAGCGGTCGTCCAGGTCTTCGTACTGGCGGAAATCCCGGGCCCGCTGCTGCAGGCCGAAGCCGCGCGGATTCTCGACCATGAATGAGCTGTTGGCCAGGCGGCGCGGGTTGTTCAGCGGCCGCCAGAGCCACTCGCCATTGCCGGCGTGGAAAGACAGGCCGTCGGAATCGTGCAGCTCGGGCCGGTAGTTGGCGGTGCCGGAGGGTTGGGTCGAGCCGTAGAGATACATGCTGGCCATGCCGGCGATGCCGAGCTTGGCGACGGGCGCGCGCAGGTAGACGCGCGACCGGACCTCGACCAGGGAGTCCTCCCCCGGCGTGATGGTGAACCGGTAGGCGCCGGTGGCGCGGGGCGAATCCAGCAGGGCATAGATCACGACGTGCTTGTCGTTGTTGGCGGGGCGGGCGATCCAGAACTCGCGGAAGCGGGGGAACTCCTCGCCCGAGGGTACCGCGGTGTCGATGGCCAGCCCGCGGGCCGACACGCCGTAGACCTGGCCCTTGCCGACCACGCGGAAGTAGCTCGCGCCCAGGAACGACGCGAGCTCGTCGTCGCGCTTGGCCGGGTCGTTCAGCGGGTACAGGATGCGGAAGCCGGCGAAGCCCAGGCCGCGCAGCAGCTTGGCATCGACCTGGCGGGGGCCGAAGTCGAAATCGGCGGGGTCGTATTTGATCTCGCGGACGCCTTCGGCATCGATCTCGTTGATCTTGACCGGCAGGTCGAAGGCCATGCCCTGGTGATGGAAGGCGATCTGGAACGCGGTGCGGCCGTCGGCCCACAGATATTTGTCGCGCTTGGGCTGGATCTGCTGGTATTCGGCGTATTTCAGGTCGCGCAGTTCCTTGGGCAGATGGCTGGTGGGCGCCTTGTATTTTTCGCCCGCGAGCTCCTTGGCCCGGCGGGAGACATCGAAGAAATCGAAGGCACCGGCGGGGGCGGCGGCGAGAAGGCCTGCCGACAATGCCAGGGCCGAGAGGAGCATGCGGGCGGCAAACGAGCGCACCCTTGCGGAAGAAAGGGAGGTGTCAGTCACGGATCTTGGATGTCCGGCGTGGCCTGGAAGGCTGAAACGGAGATTTTAGAGGGTATGGGCGGCCCCGGGGGGCTCCGGGCGCACGCATGTACTACTGGATGTAGCCACGCTGCGTCAGCCGGACCAGGGTTGACGCCATTTTCACCGAATTGGTTCCCCGGGGCCCGGGTTTGGGGCACATGTTCAGCGCCCCGCCGCGGTGCCTTCGCGCCGCGGATCCGCGCCGGCCCGCAGCAGCCCGTTGCTCAGGACCTCGATGCCGTGCAGTCCGCTGGGCATGGACGAGACCGTGACGGGATGCCCCATGGCGCGCAGGGCGGGGATCAGGCTTTCCAGCCGGGGGTCGCTTTCCAGTTCGGTGGCGCGATTGCGGCTGCCGTAATGCGGCAGGTCAATGGCGGTCTGGATGTCGAGGTCCCAGGTCAGGTTGGCCAGCAGCACCTGCGCCACGTAGTTGGCGATGGCGCTGCCCCCCGGCGAGCCCGCCACCAGCCGCAGCCGCGGGGTTGCGCCGCCGGCGCGCAGCACGATGGTCGGCGCCATGGTGCTGCGGGGGCGCTTGCCCGGTTCGACCCGGTTGGCCACGGGCACGCCCTGGCCGTCGCGCGGCGACAGGGCGAAGTCCGTCAACTCATTGTTGAGCAGGAAGCCCGCCACGAGGATCTTGCTGCCGAAGGCCTGTTCGATCGTGGAGGTCATGGCCACGGCGTTGCCCTGGGCGTCGACGATGGACAGGTGGGTGGTCGAGGGCAGGGCGGGCGTGTCGTCGGCGCCATGGCGGGCCAGCGCGCCGCGCACGGGCTCTCCCGGTTCGGCCCGGCCCATGGAGCGGTCGGCCGCGATCAGCGCCGACCGCCGGGCCAGGTAGGCCGGATCGAGCAGGGCGGCCACCGGCACGTCGACGAAGTCGGGGTCGGCAACATAGCGGTCGCGGTCGGCATAGGCCAGCCGTCCTGCTTCGGAAAAGTAGTGCACCGCGGCGAGCGAAACGGGACGGGCCTGCGCGATGGGCGTGGCGTCCAGCAGCGCCAGCATCTGCAGCACGGCCAGTCCCCCCGAGCCGGGCGGCGGCGCGCCGCATACGACATAGGCCTGGTAGGGGCCGCACAGCGCCGCGCGTTCGCGCGCCTCGTAGCGCGCCAGGTCCCCGGTCGACAGGTCGCCGGGCCGCGCATGCGCGCGCACCGCCTCGACCATGGCGCGGGCCAGCGGCCCGCGGTAGAAGGCGTCGGCGCCCTCGCGGGCGATACGCGTCATCGTGCGGGCGAGTTCGGGATTGCGCAGCTGTTCGCCTTCGCGCACGGCCGACCCGTCGGTGTGGAAAAAGTAGGCGCGGGCGGCGGGCTGGGCGGCCAGCCGGCCGTTGTCGCGCAGTAGGGCCGCCAGCCGCTGGGAGACCGGAAAGCCTTGGCGAGCGCGGTCGATCGCGTCGTCGAACAGCGATCGCCAGGGCAGCCTGCCATGCCGGCGGTGCGCCAGTTCCAGGGCCCGGAGCAGGCCCGGGGTGCCGACCGATTTGCCGCTGTCGACCGCATCGTCGAAGCGCATGGGCCGGGTTCCCTGCATGAAGCGGCTGGCGTCCGCCGCGGCCGGCGCCGTCTCGCGGCCGTCGAAGACCGTGACCCGGTCCTGGCGGGCATCGTAGTGGACCAGGAACGCGCCGCCCCCGAGTCCCGAGGACTGCGGCTCGACCAGGCCCAGCATCATCTGCGCGGCGATGGCCGCGTCGACCGCGCTGCCGCCCCGCTCGAGCACGCGGTAGGCGGCCTGGGTGGCGAGCGGGTGGGCGGTGGCCGCCATGAACTGGCGGCCCATGACGGCCTGCTTGGGCAGGTAGGCGGTCTGCGCCTCGGGATTGGGGTCGATGCCCGGGTCGGGGGCGGCGGCCCGGACCGCCGTGGCGAGCGCGGCACAGGCCAGCCAGAGCAGGCGCGAGGCGCGAACGAGCGAGGTCATGGATGAAGCTTCCTTGCGATGGCTTTGGGCCAGCCAGACCGCGACCTTACCATTGACCGCGGCAAAGCGGCTTACACTTGGAAACCCGTCCTTACTCCGGTTCCATGACGACGCCCCATCCCCGTGTGCTCATCGTCGAAGACGATATGACGATCTCGGCCAACCTGTGCGCCTATTTCGAGGCCAAGGGCTATGTCGTCGACGTCGCCTACGACGGCCCGTCCGCGCTGTACCGGCTCGGCGCCGGCTGTTTCGATGCCGTCCTGCTCGACATCGGCCTGCCCGGGATCGATGGCGTGACGGTGCTGCATCGCCTGCGCGCGGAGCTGCACCAGGCGACGCCGGTGCTGCTGCTGACGGCGCGCGACGAGCTGCAGCAGAAACTCGATGCCTTCGGCCATGGCGCCGATGATTACGTGACCAAGCCGTACGCGCTGGCCGAGGTCGAGGCCCGCGTGCGGGCGCTGCTCAATCGCGCCTCGGGGCAGGTCGCCAATCCGGTGCGCCGTTTCGGCGAGCTGTCCTACGACGCCCGTACCCGCGAGGTGCGCGTGATGGAGCGGCCGGTGCGGCTGACGCCCAAGGCCAGCCGCATCGTCGAGGTGCTGATCCGCGATCCGGGCCGGGTGGTGTCGCGCGCCGACCTGGAAAGCGCCCTGTGGGGCAGCGACGTGCCGGAAAAGGATGCCTTGCGCAGCCAGATCCATCTGCTGCGCAAGGCCTTGTCCGAAGCGGGCTTCGACGGATTGGAAACGGTGCACGGCGTGGGGTATCGCTTGTCCGGCGGCCCGGGGCGTGATTGATGGCTGGTCCCGCCACGCTCAAGCAGCGGGTCATCTGGGCGCTGACGCTCGCCATTTCCCTGTTCGTGGCGGCGCAGGCCGTCGTCGCCTATCTGGTGCTGGACCAGCAGGAAGACCGCATCGTCGACCAGATCGTGCTGACCGAGGCCGAACGGCTCGTGCATCGCCTCGAGGCGGGCGAAACGGTGTGGACCGGGGGCGACATCCTGCTCGGTCCCGGCCTGCACGCCTGGGTAGGGGCGAACGGGGACGTACCACGCGTGCTGGCCAGGCTGGGCCCGGGGCAGTACCAGCTCAACACCGAGGGCGAGGTCTGGCACGTGGCGGTGGCCGACTCGACGAAAGGGCGGGTGTACCTGCGGTACGACGCGACCGACAACGAGCACCGGGTCTACGAGTTCGGCGCCATCCTGCTGGGGCTCTGGCTGGCCTGCACGCTGCTGGGATACTGGACCGCCCGCGCGTTGGCCGGCCGTGTCGTCGGCTCGATGGTGGAAGTGACCGACCGGATCGAATCGTGGGCGCCCGGCAACCCCGGCATGAAGGTCGTGCGCAGCGACGAGGCGGGCCGCTTGCTCGAGGCGTTCAATCGCATGCAGGACAAGGTGGACCAGTCCATTGCCCAGGAGCGCGAATTCTCGGCCAACCTCAGCCATGAGATCCGCACGCCGCTGACCAGCATCCGGACCGATGCGGAGTTGATCGCCCTGGAGTCCGAGCCGCCTCCGCAGGCGGGCCTGCGCCTGACGCGCATCGTGAACGCGGTGGACGAGATCGCCTCCACGCTCGAGACGGCGCGCGCCATCAGCAGCGCGCAGGCGGGGCCGCGCACCGAGGTCGCGCTGCGGGACTGCCTGGACGATGCCTGGAGCGGCCTGGCCGAGCGCGCGCACCGGGCGGGCCTGCTCCTGGTCAACGACATTCCCGAAATGGCCGTGGCCAGGCTCGATCGCTACGCCCTGCTGATCGTGCTGCGCAATCTCGTGCGCAATGCCATCGACCATGCCGCGCCCGCCACGCTGACCGCGAGCTGGGCCGGCGAATGCCTGGCCCTGGCGGACAACGGTCCTGGTATTGCTTCCGGCGACCAGCCGTTCGTCTTCGAGCGCTACTACAGCGGTCGGCTGCGCGACAGCCAGGTGCCGGTGGAAGGCGGCGCGGGTATCCAGCGCGGACTCGGGCTGGCGATCGCCAAGCGGGTGTGCGACATCCAGGGCTGGCGCCTGGCGGTCGTGTCCAGCACGGATGAACTGCAACGGGGTACCCGCTTCCTGCTGTGTTTCGGGGAGGGGGCTACCCTCGTGGTGTCCTGAAGAGCGGCACGGCCGTCCGCGCGGGACGGCCGCGGAGGCTCAGGCGCCCAGCGCCTTGGCATGGAAGGCCATGTGTTCTTCCATGAACGTCGAGATGAAGTAGTAGCCGTGGTCGTAGCCCGCATGGCGCCGCAGCTCCAGCGGCTGGCCGGCGTCGCGGCAGGCGGCCTCGAAGGCTTCCGGCCGCAGCTGCGACGCCAGGAACTGGTCGGCCAGGCCTTGATCGACCAGGATGCCGCCGGGGAAGGGCTGGCGTGAGGTCCGCATCAGTTCGGTGGCGTCGTAGCGTTTCCAGGCCTCGCGGTCCGGGCCGAGGTAATTGCCGAAGGCCTTGTGTCCCCACGGGCAGTCGACAGGATGGGCGATGGGCGCGAAGGCCGAGACCGAACGGAATTTGCCCGGGTTGCGCAGGGCCAGGACCAGGGCGCCGTGGCCGCCCATGGAATGGCCGAAGATGCCGGCGCGCGCCGGGTCGCCCGGCAGTTCGGAGGTGACCAGTCCGAACAGTTCGTCCACGATGTAGCTGTACATCCGGTAGTGGCGCTGCCAGGGCTCCTGGGTCGCGTCCAGGTAGAAACCGGCGCCCGCGCCGAAATCCCAGCTGTCGGTTTCGCCCGGCAGGCCCGCGCCGCGCGGGCTGGTGTCCGGTGCCACCAGCATGAGGCCGTGCTGCTGCGCGAAGCGCTGCGCGCCGGCCTTGATCATGAAGGTTTCCTCGGTGCAGGTCAGGCCGGCCAGGTAGAACAGCACCGGCACGGGCCCGGTTTCGGCGTGGGTGGGCAGGAAGACCGAGAAACGCATCGGCAGGCCGATGGTGGAGGAGTCGTGGCGGTAGAAGCGCTGCTGGCCACCGAAACACTGGTGCAGGCTGATCAGTTCGGGCATGTGGAGTCCTTGCGGCCGTCCGGCGCGACGGCCGGCGGCGGGGCGGTGAGTCTTTCGGGTACGCGCGAGGGCCTGGCTCGCGTCCCGGCACGCGAGGCTAACAGGAATCGCCGCCCATCGACAAGCCGGCCCGGGTGCCGGGCCCCGCCCGCCCAGGGCCGTCAGGCGCTCTCCCAGCCGTAGAGCCTCGCCGGCGTGGCGGCAAGAATCTGGTGCTGCAGCAAGGCGTCGGGCACCCAGGACGTGAACAGCTTGAACAGGTCGGCCGAGCTGTTTTCCTGGAACGACAGATGGGGGTAGTCGCTGCCCCAGATCAGATGGTCCGGCGCCGCCTCCAGCAGGGCATGGACCATGGGGGCGATGTCGCCGAAGCCCGGGGCCTTCGAGATGCGGTAGCTGCCGGTCAATTTGACGAAGCAAAGGCCGTCGCCGTGGCGAAGCAGGTCCAGGAGCGCCTGGAATCCCGGTGCCCGGGCACCATCGGCCGCCAGGTTCATGCCCAGGTGCGCCACGGTGAAGGGTAGCCTGAGCGAGGCCATGGTGGGCAGCAGCTCGCGCGTCAGCCATCCCGGGCCAAGGAAGTCGAGCTGCCAGCCGGTGGCCGCGCAGCGGGTCTCCCAGCGCCTGATGCGCGGGATGAGCGCATCGGCCAGGCCGGAGGCCGGCTGTGCGATGGGGTTCACGTTGATCCGCACGCCTCGCACGCCCAACTGATGAAGGTCGGCCAGTTGTTCGTCGGGGGCGTCGTCGGGCAGGTCCACGATGCCGCGGCAGGCCGGGCCCATGCGGCGCATGGCCTCGAGCATGCAGCGATTGTCCTGGCCGTAGGCGCTGGGCTGCACGAAGACGTAGCGGGAGAAACCCAGGGCGTTGGCCTCGCCCAGGTAGTCTTCCAGATCCGCCTGCGGCGGGTCGTAGCGCAATTGGCCCGCGTACGGATAGCGGTCCGCGGGGCCGAAGACATGGAAGTGGGTATCGCAGGCGTGAAGAATGGTCATGAGTCAGGAAAGGTCTGGAGAGGAAGGCTGATGCGCCAGGGCCTGGCGGATGTCCGCCGCGTCCTTGCGCGCGGCAGCCATGAGATAGGTCACGTCGCTGCCGGCGATCAGGAAGCGGGCGCCCAGCGCCACCAGCCGCTTCTGTAGCGCGATGTCGCCGCGGATGCCGCCTATGCCCAGGGTCTTGCCGTGCCGGTGGCATGCCGCGGCGACGGTCTCATACGCCTTGAACAGGTCGGGATGGTGCAGTTGGCCCGGAATGCCCATGGCGGTGCAGAGATCGTTGGAGCCGATCAGCAGCATGTCCACGCCGTCCACGGCGGCGATCTCGTCGGCCCGGGAAATCGCCCCGGGCGATTCCAGCATCATGATCATCAGCGTTTCGCCGTTGACCCTGGCGGCATCCTGCGGCCGGTAGAGCGTCCCGAGCGTGGGGCCCATGACCGAGCGGGTGCCGGCGGGGGGGTAGCGGCCCGCCACCGCGGCTGCCCGCGCCTGGTCTGCCGATTCGATGCCGGGCAGCAATACGCCGTGGGCGCCGCCGTCCAGCACGCGTTGCATGAGGTCCATGTCCAGGCCCGGCAGGCGGACCAGCGGCGCGATGCCGGTGGCCAGCGCGCCGGCGCACAGGGACGAGACGGCATCGAGTCCTATCGTGCTGTGCTGCATGTCGACGTAGACCGCGTCGAAGCCGCAGGCGGCCGCAATCATGGACATATCGGCCGTCCTGGCCTGCCGGAGCGCCATGCACAGCACGAGGTCCTGGCCACGCATCCTGTCCTTCAGCGGGGATGTCCGGGGGGGCGTCATTATTGGGCCTCGACGTGCGCGCGCGCGATGACATCCTTCCACGTGGCGATCTCGTCCGTCACGCGCTGCCGGAATACCGCGGCTGGCGCCACGACGGTCGTCACGCCGGCGGACGCGAAGGTCTTGGCTACCCTGTCGGTCTTGACCGCCTTGCCGACTTCCTGGTTCATGCGTTCGACGATGGCGGCCGGCACCGCGGCCGGCGCCATGACGCCGAACCAGTACATCATGCCGTACTCAGGAAAGCCGGCCTCGGCGAAGGTGGGGACGTCCGGCAGCATGGGGTTGCGCTGCGTGCCGCTGACAGCCAGGGCGAACAGGCGCTTGCCGTTGATGTGCTGGACCGTGGAGCCCACGCTGCCGATGCCGACGTCGATGCGGTCGGCGGCGATTTCCGTCATGGCCTCGGCGACTCCCTTGAAGGGCACGTGGACCATCTTCAGGCCATTCTGCAGGAGGAAGGCCTCCATCGCCAGATGGGCCGACGACCCCTGGCCGCCCGAGCCGAAGTTCAGGGTGCCCGGGTTCTTGCGGGCGAACTCGACCGTGTCCCGCAGCGTGCGCGTCTTCAAGCCGTTGCGCGCGGCCAGGACGGCGGGAGCGTCGGCGACCAGCGCCACCTGGGCAATGTCGGAAGCGGGGTGGTAGGGCAGTGCCTTGTACAGGGCCGCCGAGACCGCGAACGAGTTGTCGGTCAGCAAGAAGGTATAGCCGTCGGGCGCTGCTTTCGCGACCGCGTCGGTGCCGATGGTGCTGCCCGCGCCGCCGCGGTTTTCGATGACGAACGGTTGGCCCAACTGGTTGCCCAGTTCCACCGCGACAGCCCGGGCGGCCGTGTCGGTGAACGATCCTGGCGCGAAGGGAACGATGATCTTCACCGGCCTGCTGGGCCAGGGGGACTGGGCCCATGAAAGATTACCGAAATGTAGAATGAATAGAAAAATCGCGGCGGCCGCTTTGTTCATGGGCTGAGTCTCCGTGGGGCGTTCTAAGTGTTGTGCGATGCGCGCCGCGCCGGTTGGCAGGCCGGGGTGCGCGGCACGGAGGGGCGGCCGTGAAAAAAAGGGCGGCGCGTCGTATTCTCAGCCTGATTCTTGCATGGAACCGTTAATTTGTACATCAATATGAGAAACTTTCGTTTATTGGCGGACCAGCAGAGAATGGAGCGGTCATGAGCAGTCTGGACAAGATGCTGAGCTTGCTCGACGTGTTCACGCCCGCGGCGCCGGTGTGGACGACGGAGGACCTGATCCGGTATTCCGGCGCGCCGGCCTCGACCTGTTACCGGTATCTCAAGACGTTGCATTCGGGGGGCTTGCTGGCCAGGGTGGCCAACGGTTCCTATGTGCTGGGCCCGCGCATTCCCGAACTGGACCGGACCATGCGGTTGTGCGATCCGGTCTATATCGCCGGCTCGCCCGTGATCCAGCAACTGACCGAGGAGACGGGACACAGCTCCTTGCTGTGCATCCTGTTCAGCGAGTCCATCATGTGCGTGCAGCAGGCACTCGGCAAACATGCGCCGCCCGAGCTGTTCAGCCGGGGGCAGCGTCGCCCGCTGGTGGCGGGGGCGTCCGCGAAGATCATCCTGGCCTATCTGCCGCTGCATCAATTGCGGGTGATCTTCACCAAGCATCGCAAGAGCATCGCCGCGGTCGGCCTGGGCGCGGACTGGGAGCGCTTCAAGCAGGCGCTCAAGCAGATAAGGCAGGCGGAGTACGCGATGACCACGGGGGAGTACAACGCGGGCATCGTGTCCATCGCCGCGCCTTTGTTCAACGGCGCGGGCGATGTGCTGGGCAGCCTGGCGGTCGCCGCGTCGACGTCGCATGTGGACCCCGTCGCGTTCGGCGCCATCGCCGAGCGCGTGATCGAGGCCGGAAGGGAGGTGTCGAGGCGGATCGCCAGCGCGCCCAATATCGTCGCGCTGCCCGCCAGGGCCGTTGGATGACCCTGGGCCGTTCCTTGCGGGAGGCTCCTGGGCGGAATCGACATTCATGTTCTTTACCCGGTCTTGTCCGGGGCGCCGGGGCCGGGGGGCGGGCGGGGCGCAGCGGAGCCGGTCCCACTGCGCGGGACTTCCCGGTGGGGACAGGGTGGACGGGGCGGGCGCAGAACTCGGACCGGGGTAGCCCACTGGGCTACCCCGAAAGCCGTCCTCAAACAGCTGCGCCCTTG
>NZ_JBXAFV010000023.1:0-82021 GCF_058793475.1 Pigmentiphaga sp. MLSB6-MA01
GCAAGGTCGAACGCCGCGGCAACCACCTGTACAACATCGAGTTCTCCCATCTCGACGCCGTCAAGGATCCCGGCAAGGCGAAGTGAAACGGTAGTTGCGCGGCGGCAGCCGCGCACCCCGTACCGGGGACGGGTTCATGGTGTCGATCGCGCATCCCCAGGGTGCACACGAGGAGGCGACATGGGCAGGCACACTTATCCGTACGACGTCGACGCCGAGCCGACGCTTTACAACGAACGCAGCTTCCTCACGCGGGAGGCGCTCGACAGGTGGGCGGGATTTCCCCTGGGATACAACTTCGCCGACGGGACTTTGCACAATCCGGCCCGTTATCGCCGGCATCCCAGCGTGGCCTGCATCGCCTCCGGATGGGCCGAGGCCACCATGCTGTGCAACGGCAAGCCGTTCCAGTTGAAGACGGACCCCGGATCGATCGGGCTCTTTGCCCCCCATACGGAAATCGAGCGGTGCTGGTGGCGCTCTTCGAAGGCGGAGCGGGTCGTCATCGAGCTGGACATGTCCGAGCTGAATCCGGCCATGTCCCTGGACGACGAGGTGCTCGATGCGCCGCTGGACCTCGATCTGCAGTTCTACGACACGCCGTTGTTGCAGACCATGGTCGCCATTGCCAGGGAGGTGGGCGAGGGGTGTCCGAACGGTGCCCTGTATGCCCAGTCGCTGTGCCTGGGCCTGGCCTTGTATCTGCGCAGGCGCTTTGCTTCCCGGCCGCTGACCCGATCATTCGACAAAGGACGCCTCTCGTCGCGGCAACTGCGGGCGGTCGATGACTACATCCGGGAATCCATCGGCGCCGACATCACCGTCGACGCGCTGGCGGGGTTGGTCGGCCTGAGCAAGCCGCACTTCATGAAGCTCTTCCGGATGACCACCGACACGTCGCCGTACCAGTACGTGCTGCGAGCCCGCGTCGAGGCCGCGATTGTCCTGATGAAGCATGGAGAACCCCTGGCGAGCGTGGCCCGCAAGGCCGGTTTCTCCAGCCAGAGCCATTTCTCGGCGGCCTTTGCCAGGTACATGGGCATACCTCCCAAACGCTATCTGTCCGGGGTCTTGGAGAAATAGACCGGTCAGCTTTCAGAAGGCTTCACCGAGTGAGGAGAAATCGCCCACGGAAACGTTGTCGGTGAAGAACGCCAAGCAGCAACGGGTAACGAGGAGACCATGATGGGACTGCGTAGAAAGGCCGGCGCCATGCGCTGGGGAATGACCACGGTGGCGCTGGCCGCGCTCGCGGCGTGCGGCGGCGGAGATGGGGGCGCGGACAACCCCCCGCCTCCGCCTTCCGGGGGCAATCCAGGCATCGGCGATCTGGCGATTGCACCGGTGATGGATTGCTCGGCCGCGGGCATCGGCAAGGTCGCGCTGACGACCGACGATGCGCCGGCCAAGGGCTTGAAGGCGGCGATTCTGGATGTCAGTTCCGATACCGTGGATGGAGATCCGACCAGGCAGTACTGCCTGGTGAAGGTCAAGGTGGACCCGGAAATCAACATCTGGGTGGCGATGCCTTCCGACGGCACCTGGAATGGGCGGTTCCGTTCCGAAGGGGGCGGCGGCTATGCGGGATCGGTGAACGTTGCGGCCGATTCGGTCAAGCAGGGATTCGTCGGCGTGCAGACGGACACCGGCCACAAATCGGCGGTCGGGGGTTCGTTCGGCATGTTGTCGCCGGGCGTTCCGAATACCCAGCTACAGGAAGATTTCGCGTTCCGCAGCGAACACCTGATGTCCGTCATAGGCAAGCAACTCACCAAGAGCTACTACGGCCAGGATCCCGTGCGTTCCTATTGGTACGGGTGTTCCACCGGCGGGCGCCAGGGCCTGATGATGGCGCAGCGCTATCCGGGCGACTACGATGCGATCCTGGCGGGCGCGCCCGCGATCCATTGGGATCGCTTCCAGGCGTACCAGATATGGCCCCAGGTGGTGATGAACAACGATCTGGGAGCCGCGATCGGCCGCGACAAGCTCACGCTTGCCACGTCCAGCGCGGTGGCGGCCTGCGATGCGTCCGATGGCGTCGCCGACGGCGTGATCGACGATCCACGTTCATGCCGTTACGATCCTTCCACGGACAACCGGATCACGCGCGCCGATTGCGTGGATGGGTCGTGCCTGACGCCGGCCGAGGCCATCGCCATCAAGAAGATATGGGATGGCGCGCGCGACCTGTCCGGCAGCCTGCTGTGGCCGGGGCTGGAGCGCGGCGCCAATCTTGCGTCCCTGGCTGGGGCGGCGCCCTTCAGCATCGCGGTCGAGCAGCCCAGGTACTGGGTCTACCTCGACCCAGGCTGGGATTGGAAGACCTTGACCTATGCCAACTATGGGCAGTTCTTCGCCGATACCGTGCGCATGGTCAATCCGGTGATCGGGACGGACAATCCGGATCTGTCCGCGTTCAAGGCGCGGGGCGGAAAGCTGATCATGCACCATGGCTGGAGCGACAACCTCATCATGCCGCAGGGCACCATCCGGTACTACGACGCCGTCAAGGCAAAAATGGGAGCGGCTGCCGTCGACGAGTTCGCCACGCTGTACATGGTGCCGGGCATGGGCCACTGCGGCGGAGGAGACGGCCCCAACCTGTTCGGACAGGGCAGCAGCGGCACGGTGGCCAGGGACGCGCGGCATGACGTCTTCCGCGCGCTGATGGATTGGTCCGAGAAGGACACCAGGCCCGGGGCGATCGTTGCGACCAGGCTGGTCGACAACAAGGTGGCGCGCACCCGGCCGCTCTGCCAGTATCCGCAGGTCGCGCGATACCAGGGAACCGGAAGCACGGACGACGCGGCGAATTTCAGCTGCGTGGCCGCCGACTGAGGGCCTGGATGTGTGGCGGCTCCCCTGACGGCATCAAGGGGGCCGCCGGCCGGTCGTTCACGAACCGGCCCGCCGATAGCATGCCAGAGAGCCGGCAAGGACCAGCAGCGCGCCACCGCAGGCGCGGTCGAGCCAGAGCGCGCCGGACCTTCGCAGCATGCCGACTGCCCGTGCTCCCAGCAGGGCATAGCCGAACATGATCATGAAATCCATGCCCGCGAAAACAAGCGCGAGCACGGCGTATTGCTGCGCCTGGGGCGCCGCGGGATCGATGAACTGCGGCAGGAAAGCCGAAAAGAACAGATAGCCCTTGGGATTCGTGGCCGCCACGAGGAAGCTCTTCAGGAAGAGGGCCCGGGCCGATCCGGACTCGCGGCGGCCCGCCGGCCGAGGCGTCTCGTCGAGTGTTCCCCTGGAGCGCAGCAGCATGACGCCGAGGAAGGCGAGATAGCCGGCGCCGATCCACTTGACCACGCCGAACCAGAACTCGGAGGCCGCGAGCACGGCGCCCAGTCCAAGGGCCACGGCCCCGATCAGGACGAAATCGGACACGACGGCGCCCATCATGCCGGCGCTGGCGCGGCGAACCCCGAACCGCGAGCCGTTCGTCATGGCGAGCAGCACGGTCGGGCCAGGGGTCGCGATGCCTATGGCGGCGACCAGGGCGAACGCAAGAACTGTCATGGCTGTCATATCCGTACCCTCATGGCGCTCACGCCGACAACATCCGATGAATCAGATCCGCCGTATTCATCGCTGAAAACTTCCGCATCAGGCTCGCTCGGAATACCTCGACGGTGCGCGGGCTGATACCGAGTTCCCTGGCAATCACCTTCGACGTCTTGCCGTCCAGGAGCCGCGACGCGACTTCCCGTTCGCGCGGCGTCAAGGCCTCGGAGGTCTGGGGACGTTCGGCGCTGACATCCTCGAACGTCCAGATCCCGGCCTCGTGCGGTCGCTCCCGGTTGAACGCCCGGCCGGTCACGCGGCACCAGAAATGCTGTCCCGTGGCACGTTTCATGATACGCGTATCGGCGTACCGCCCATGTTTGTTCAGGATGGGCGCGATGCGTTTTCCCAGGCGTTCGAATTCTTCGGTCGTCGGGTACAGCTCGCGGAACGACGCGCCCAGCAGGATCTCCCGGGACGCATGGAAAACGTCGCACACGTAGCTGTTGCAATCGACGATGATCCGGTCCTTCGAGAGGACGAGGCCGATGGGCGCCATCTCGAAGGCCAGGCGATAGTCCGAGTCGGTCGACATCGGCGGTTCCTAAGCAAAACTACGTAGACAGGTACGTAGTATCTTTCAAAAACGCGCCGTCCGCCAGGTCCTGGCAGCGGGGGCGATGCGGTTGATCCAGTCCTTGGAGGAGGTGTCGTGAACAAGATTTATCCATCCGCTCTCGATGCGATGGCGGGCGTCGTGAAAGACGACCAGATGATCGCGGTGGGGGGCTTTGGCCTGTGTGGCATTCCGGAGGCGCTGATCGACGCGCTGCGCGCATCGGACGTCAAGCGCCTTACCGTGATCTCGAACAATGCCGGCGTGGACGGCTTCGGGCTCGGCAAGCTGCTGGAAAGCCGGCAGATCAGGAAGATGATTTCGTCCTACGTGGGCGAGAACAAGGAGTTCGAGCGGCAGTACCTGAGCGGAGAACTCGAACTGGAATTCACGCCGCAGGGCACGCTGGCCGAGAAGCTGCGCGCGGGCGGGGCCGGCATTCCGGCCTTTTTCACCAAGACCGGTGTCGGGACCCTGGTCGCCGAAGGCAAGGAACTCCGGGAGTTCGACGGGCAGACCTACGTGATGGAGCGGGCCCTGCTGCCGGACGTGGCCCTGATCAAGGCGCATGTCGCCGATCGCGCCGGCAACCTGAGGTTCCGCTATACGGCCCGCAATTTCAATCCGGCGGCGGCGACGGCGGGCCGGATCACGATTGCCGAAGTCGAGGAGATCGTGGAAGTCGGCGACCTGGCGCCCGATGATATCCATCTGCCGGGCATCTACATTCATCGCATCGTTCAGAACCGCAGTCCGGAAAAGCGGATCGAGCAGCGCACGACGACCAAGGCGGAGAGCTGATCATGGCATGGAACAAGGACCAGATGGCGGCGCGGGCCGCCCGGGAACTGCGCGACGGTTTCTACGTGAACCTCGGGATCGGCATCCCGACCCTGGTGGCCAACCATGTGCCGGGCGATATCGAGGTCTGGCTGCAGTCCGAGAACGGCATGCTGGGCATCGGCCCGTTCCCGACCGAGGACCAGGTGGATGCGGACCTCATCAACGCGGGCAAGCAGACCGTGACCACGTTGCCGGGGTCGTCGATCTTCGGCAGCGACCAGAGCTTCGCGATGATCCGCGGCGGCAAGATCAATCTGTCCATCCTCGGCGCCATGCAGGTCAGCGGGAAGGGCGACCTGGCCAACTGGATGATTCCCGGCAAGATGGTCAAGGGCATGGGGGGCGCGATGGACCTCGTGGCTGGCGTCGAGCGGGTGGTGATCCTGATGGAGCACGTGGCCAGGAAGAAAGATGGCGGCCATGAGCTGAAGATACTTCCCGAGTGCACGCTGCCCTTGACGGGCGTGGGTGTCGTGGACCGCATCATTACCGATCTGGGGGTGATCGATGTGACGGCGGACGGCCTGGTGCTGGTGGAACTGGCCGAGGGCGTCAGTGCCGGCGAGATCCAGTCCAAGACCGGTGTGCCCTTGAAGGGGCTGTAGGCCGAGGCCGGCGGGAGCCGGGGATTGCCGATGGTCCGGACGACCGGATCAGGGGGCGCCGCCCTGCGCGATCTGCTCCAGCTTCTGGAGGTCGTCGACCACGATGCGTCCGTAGCGGACGTGGATGGCGCCTTCGTCGGCCATTTCCCGCAGCGCGCGATTGATGACCTGCCGGCGGGTGCCGAGCATGGTGGCGATCTCGTCCTGCGAGAGGTGGACCTCCGGGCTTTCCTTGCCGCGCGGCTTGCTGGAGCCGAACGTTTTCAGCAGTTCTGCGACGCGAGAGCGGGTCGAGTTGACCGAGGCCGTCAGGTACAGGTTCGTGGCACGCAGGTGGCGGCGCTCCAGCGCGGCGAATAGCGGAAACGAGAGGCGGCCGTTGGCGGCCACCTGTTTGCGCAGGACTTCGGCGGGGATAAGGACCAGGGTGGTCCGATCCTTGCAGATGGACGTGTTGATGTGCGGAGTCTGCGCCAGGATGGGCCCCAGGCCGTGGAAGTCTCCGGGGAGGTGGATGCCGTAGATGAAGGACCGGTCGCTTGCCGCGGCGCGTGTCAGGTGCATGGAGCCGGATACGAGCAGGTAAAGGAAACGGGCTTCGTCCCCCGACCGATGCACGCATTGCCCCGGCTCGATCGTGGCCAGGTCCGCCGCGTCGATGAGCTGGGCGACGGGATCGTCCGGCCAGCCGGCGAACAGTTCGGAATGGGTGATCGCCAGGCGAACGAGGGTGCTTTGCATGGCATGCCTTGGGTGAATGGCCCGCTTCCCATCATAGCGGCCGCGGGCCGGGGCGCCTATTTCAAGGAGATGCCGGCCGCGCCGATGACTTCCTTCCAGCGGGCGACTTCGCTTGCCATCATCTGCCTGGCCTCCTGGGGCGATTCGCCCAGCACGCGCGCGCCGCTTTCCTGGATTTGCCGGATGAACTGGGGATCCTGCAGCACCTTCTGGATCTCGGTGTTCAAGCGCGCGACGATGGATTCCGGCGTGCCGGCGGGAGCGACGACCATGCCCCACGATGCCACGGCATAGTCTGGCACGCCTTGTTCGGTGGCGGTCGGCACCTGGGGGAGAATCGGCGAGCGCTTGGCCGCGCCTATCGCCAGCGCGCGCAACTGGCCGTTGTTCATCATCGACAGGGTCGGCGCGACGAACTCGAAGGCAAGGTCGACATCCCCGGCCATGAGCGCCGTGGTCAGCATGGCGGCTGTCCGGAACGGGACGATGGTGAAATCGGTGCCGGTCCGCAGCTTGAACAGTTCGGCAGCCATGTGCTGGGTCGTTCCGAGCTGGGAGATGCCTACCATCAGCCCTTTCTTCTTCTCGCGCGCGGCCTGGATGAAGTCGTTGAGTTTCGTATAAGCGGACGTCGACTTGACCAGTAGGACGACGTCGTTGCCGCTGATGCTCGATACCGGCACGAAACTCTTGAGCATGTCATACGGCGGCGGCGTGAACAGTGCCTGGCTGATGGGCATGCCCGCGCCGGCCAGCAACAGGGTATAGCCGTCGGGGGGCGCCGCGGCCACCAGCTTGACAGCGCCCACGCCTCCCGCGCCAGGACGGTTCTCGATCACGATTTGCTGCCCGAGCGCCTGGCTGAGCGGCACCGCCAGGCGCCGGGTGTAAATGTCCGCGCCGTTGCCGGCGCTGAAGGGGAGAACCAGCGAGATGGTCCGGGACGGATAAGCGTCGGCGGCGTGCGCCGGCATGGCCATCCAGCCGGCCAGGAACGGCAGGATGCCGAAGCTTGATGCGGCGGCGATTTTCTTCAGTCCATTCATATGACACCTTTATGTGGGTGCTGCGGAATGATAGGGTCCGGTCGTTCAGGTGGTGGATTCGGCGTACTGGAACAGGGT
Source organism: Pigmentiphaga sp. MLSB6-MA01 (assembly GCF_058793475.1). Lineage (NCBI taxonomy): Bacteria > Pseudomonadati > Pseudomonadota > Betaproteobacteria > Burkholderiales > Alcaligenaceae > Pigmentiphaga > Pigmentiphaga sp. MLSB6-MA01. Next base: position 7,440 of record NZ_JBXAFV010000023.1, read on the forward strand.
CGGCACCTGTTCCTGCCGGGCCCAGGTCTTGGCCGCCGCTCCGGTGCGCAGGGCTTCCATCTCTCGCCACAGGATGCGGCGCAGCATGGATATGCCTCGGTCCGACGAGCCCAGGCATTCGGCGGCGCGATCGGCGACGGCTCCTTGTCCCACGAGAACGACGTAATCCTGGGCGCTGGTCAGCCGGACCAGCGGGTCGTCGGGGTAGCGGCCGGCGAAGAGCGCGTCGTGGTGGTCCGACGAATCGTAGGTCTCGCAATCCTCGAAATAGCGCTGCAGCTTCTCATCGGCCTCGGGCGTGGTGGACGGCACCGCGCGCAGCGACACCCGCAGGGTGTGGGTGGCATCCAGGGGCACCATCCAGTTCGCGCTTTCTATCCAGGGATCGTTGGCGGATACGCCGGGAAGCACGACGTGGTTGCCGTAGGGGAAGGTCCAGTCGCTGACCCGCACCTGGCTCTTGCCGTCGACCTGCCGCGTCGCGGTCTGGCGGATGCCTGAGGAGGTTTCCTCGTAGGCCAGTTCGGGAATGTCCGAGGTGATCGCATGTCCGAACGCCCCGATCTTGCCCATCTGGTGGGCGAAGCTGACGTGGACCGCGTCGAGCGAGTTTTCCGCATGCTGCAGCCAGTGACAGGGCCAGATCTCCTGGCGCTGGAAGAGCAGGACGCCGGCCTGTTCGAAGCGCGGTTTGCGCGGAAGATCGAAGGGCGGCGGCTCGCCGGGGCCGACGTAGGCGAAGATCAGCCCGCAGTATTCATGCACGGGATGCGCGGCAATGCGGATCTGGGCGTGCGTGCCGGGCCGTTCGGCGGGCCGCTCGACGCATTGTCCCGAGCCGTCGAATTTCCAGCCGTGGTACATGCAGCGCAACTGGTCGCCTTCCACCCAGCCGGTGTGCAGGTGCGTTCGGCGGTGGGCGCAACGGTTGGTCACCAGATGGGCCTGGCCGGACTGCCCGCGGTAGAGCGCGTATTGCTCGCCCATCAAGGTGACGGCGCGGGCGGTGCCGGGCGCCACGTTGCGAGAGATGGCGATGGGATGCCAGAACTGCCTCAGCAACTGGCCCATGGGCGTGTCCGGCGCCATGTCGGTCAATTGCCTGAAGCGGGCGGCCTGTTGTTCCCGGCGCGACGCCGGTATCGATTCCGTATCTTCCATGGGGTAACTCTGGCTGAGTGGATCTGGGGGCCATTCTGGATATCGGCGCAGGCGCGGGCGAGCGCAAAAGCGGCGCAATTGTCGCGTTTGTTCCGGTGTGCGCGATAAAGCGGACCATCCGTCGCCACCGCTCCGGAGGCGGCTTCCGGTCCGGATTTGAAACAAAGCGGACATTCTCGGGGGGGAGGCGGTCAACAAATCCCGGCGGGCGCACCAGAATCCGCATCACACCGTTTCCGGCTTCCGCGGTTCCCGGAGCGCGGGCACGGAGCGATTCTGGAGAATGACTCATGCTTTCCGCAGCAGACAATGCCCGTTATAACGACGTCGAGCCGGGTTCCATCCTGCACGACATGGCCCGCCGCTACTGGCTGCCCTACCTGAGATCCGAGGCGCTCGAGCCCAACGGTCCGCCGAAGAAGATCGAGTTGCTGGGGGAAAAGTTCGTGTCCTTCCGGGATGGACGCGGGAAGGTCGGTTTTCTCGAAGAACAATGTCCGCACCGGGGCGCTTCGCTGTCGCTGGGCCGCACCGGCGACAACGCGCTGACCTGCATTTTCCACGGCTGGAAGTTCGATACGTCGGGCGCCTGCATCGCTTCCCCGTCGGAATCCAATCCGCGCTTCTGTTCGACCGTCAAGGTCCCGGCCTTTCCGGTCAAGGAAGCGGGCGGCGCGCTGTGGGTCTACCTCGGGCCGGGCGAGCCGCCGGCGTTCCCGGAGTGGGAGTTCTGCCTCATGCCGCCGGAGCACCGGCGGGCGCGGGTCGGATACACGGATTCGAACTGGACGCAGAACCTCGAGACCCTGCTGGATTCCGCCCACATCGGGCTCCTGCATGCCCAGCCGGTCAAGAACGCCATCAACGATAGCGTCGTCGCCATCAAGGGCGTGCATGCGCCCAAGCTGTCGGTGGTCGATACGCCCTACGGCTTCCAGGCCTATTCCCGGCGCGAACGCGAGGATGGCCAGGTCTATCTGCGCGTGACGGAGTACCTGGCGCCCTTCACGGTCTCGAACGGCAGCATGCGCACCGATGAAGGGCGGGTGCTCTTCATGATCCCGATCAACAATCGGCGCACCGCGTTCTGGCGGTTCGAGTGGGACATGGCCCACACCCAGGAATGGTGGAAGCAGCAGTCGATCGAACGGGGCGCGCTGGACTTGAAATTCGTCGACCACGACGATTTCCTGCTCAATTCGCTGGATCGCACCAGGGAGGATTTCGGCCAGAACCGGGAGGCGATGAAACTCGGGCACTGGTCCGGTTTCAAGAACCTGCGGGCGGAAGACGCGGCGGTGGCCGAAAGCGTGCCCATCGTGGACCGCACGAAAGAGCACCTGGGCGCCAGCGACCTGGTGATCGCCAAGATGCGACAGCGTTTCTTCCAGGGATTGAACGAGTTCGAACGGGACGGCCGCGTCCTCGGGCTCGGGCCGCACGGCGATGGCAGCGGCATCGCCTACGCCGACCTGCGCGGCACGTCGGAGGTGATCGCGGCGGCGGCCGATCAGATCGCCTACCACAACGTTGAATTGCGCGAAGAGCGCAGGGCCAGGCGAGAAGCCTTCCTGGCATCGCACAAGCCGGATGCGTTGGCGCAGCCGGCCAAGGAGAAGAAACATGCATAGCGCCTCCTCGGCATCCGGCTCGGCGGATCCACGCCTGAACGAAACGCACGATCCGGCCCTGCGGTCGTTCGTGGCGTCGGCCAATCGGCCCGATGCCGATTTTCCGATCCAGAACCTGCCGCTGGCCGTTTTCAGGCCGGGAAGGGAGGGGGGCGATTTTCGCGTCGGCGCTGGTATCGGTGACTGCGTCCTGGACATCGCGGCGGCGGGTGCATGCCTCGACCCCGAGGCCCAGGCGGCGGTCCAGGCTTGCCGCGAAGCGTCGATGAAGGCGCTGATGGCGCTCGGCCCGCCGCATTGGGCGCGGCTGCGGCGGGGGCTGTCGCGGTTGCTGCGGGAAGGATCGCCGTTCCAGCGGCAGGCCGGGGCGCACCTCTATCCGATCGCCGACGCCGAATTCCTGCTGCCCCTGAAGATCGGCAACTTCTCGGACTACCTGGCCTCGATGCACCACATTTCCAAGGTGATACGGGTCAAGCGTCCCGATCATCCCGAATTGCCCCAGAGTTTCGCATGGAGCCCGATCGCCTATCACAGCCGGGCGTCGACGGTCAGGACCAGCGGATACGGGTTCACGCGGCCGCAGGGGCAGGCCGGGCGGTTCGAGAACGACCGGCCGCTGACGGATCCGACGCGCATGCTCGACTATGAGGTCGAGCTCGGCATCTATGTGGGCACCTCCAACGCGCAGGGCGAGCCGTTGGGCGTGGATGCCGCCGATGCGGCGATCTTCGGCTACTCGGCGCTGAATGATTGGACGGCGCGCGACATGCAGGGCTGGGAGTCCCAGCCGCTGGGGCCGTTCCAGTCCAAGAGCTTCACGACGACGGTGTCGCCGTGGGTGGTGACGGCGGAGGCATTGGAACCCTACCGCGTCGGGGTATCCCGGCAGGACGGCCAACCCATGCCGCCCGCCTGCCTGGACTCGGACCGGAATCGGGAGCGGGGCATGCCGGACGTGCGCATGGAGGTGCTGCTCTTGACCGGGCAATTGCATGCGGCGGGAGCGCGCCCGGTGCTGCTGGGGGCGAGCAGGCTGACGGACGCCTATTGGACGCCGGGCCAGATGGTCGCCCATCACACGCTCAATGGCTGCGTGCTGGAGACCGGAGACCTGATCGGAACGGGCACGATATCCGGGCCGGGCGACGAGGCCTGCGGCTGCATGTTCGAACTGACGCGCGGGGGGCGCGAACCTTTCGCGCTGCCTAACGGTGAAGAACGGGCATTCGTCCAGGACGGGGATACGGTGATCGTGCGGGCGTATTGCCAGAAGCCGGGGTTTGCGAGGCTGGGATTCGGCGAGGCGGCCGCCACGGTCCTGCCGGCCCGGTCCGATGGCTGAGCCGGGACCGGACGAGGAGCGGCCATGGCAAGCGTGATCCGGTTTCACCGAACGGGCGGCCCCGAGGTCCTGAGATGCGAGGAGTACGACGTCGCGCCGCCGGGCTATGGCGAGGTCAGGATCCGGCACGCCGCGATAGGCGTCAACTTCAACGACATCTATTTCCGCTCGGGCCTGTATCCCGTCGCCTTGCCTTCGCCGCTGGGGCGGTCCGCCGCCGGCATCGTCGAAGAGCTGGGGGCGGGCGTGACGGATGTCCGGGTGGGCGACCGCGTGGCCTACGCCAGCAGTCCGCTGGGCGCCTACAGCAGCGAGCGCATCGTCGATACCGGGTATCTCGTTCCCGTTCCCGAGGGGGTGGGGCTGGACGTGGCCGCCGCCAGCACCATGCGCGGCATGACCGCGGCCTACCTGATGCGCCGCATCCACCCATGGCGGCCGGGCGATTCGCTGGTGCTGCACGCGGCGGCGGGGGGGATCGGCCTGATCGTCGGCCAATGGGCCCGGCACCTCGGGCTGCGAGTGATCGGGACCGTGTCGGATCCGGACAAGGCCGGGATCGCGCTGGCCCACGGCTGCGAACACGTGATCGTGCGCGGCAGCACCGGGGAAGTGGTGGAAAAGGTGATGGCATTGACGGGAGGCCGCGGCGTGCCCGTGGTGCTGGACGGCGTGGGCAGGAGCACCTTCGACGTTTCGTTGAGGGTCCTGTCCCGGCGGGGGCTGTTCGTCAGTTTCGGCGCGGCTTCCGGTCCGGTGCCTCCCATCGATGCCATCGAGCTGGGGCGCCGTGGATCGCCGTTCTTCACCCGGCCCGCACTGGCCGACTATGCCTCCACGAGGAGGGAAAGGGGGGAACTGGCGGGCGAGTTCTTCCAACTCGTCGAATCGGGGGCGATACGCGTCCACGTCAACCAGAGGCTGGCGCTGGCCGACTGCGCGCAAGCCCATCGGGCGCTGGAGTCGGGCCGCTCGGTGGGGGTGTCGGTGCTCGTGCCATAGCGGTCGGGCGGGAAGTCGGACGTTGGGTACAACAACAGGAGACACCATGAAGAAAAAATCGAGAAACTTCCGGACGGCGCTGCCACGGGCAGCCTGTCTGGCATTGATGGCGTATGCGGCCGCGGCTCCGGCCGCGGATGGCTATCCGTCCCGGCCGATATCACTGGTCGTCCAGGCGGCGCCGGGAGGCTCATCCGACATCACCGCTCGTGTCCTGGCCCAGAAGCTTTCCCTGGCCATGAACACTCAGGTGATCGTGATCAATGAACCATCGGCCGGCGGCATCGTCGCGATGCAGCGAGTCAAGCGTGCCGAACCGGACGGCTACACGTTGATGATCCTGGGCACGAAGGCGGCGATCGGCGATGCGATCTTCGCCGCCAAGAACATCGACGTGCTGCGCGATTTCGAGCCCGTCGCCCAGATCAGTACTGGCCAGGTCGCGGTGGTCGTCAAGCGCGATTCGCCGCTCAAGACCATGGAGGACTTGATCCGGGACATCAAGGCGAAGCCGGGTCGGGTCACCGTGGCGACGGGGGACGTGGCCGGGGGCATCCAGTATCTGGGCGCCGCGCTCGTGCGCGAGGAACTCAAGGGGGATTTCGTCATCGTTCCCTACGGCACGGCCGCCAAGCTGACGACGGCCGTGCGGGCCGGCGAGGTCGATGCGGCCTTCGAGCTGGTGCCGGGAATCGTCGGTTCGCTGCGCGACGGCGAGGCCCGCGCCCTGGCCGTCAGCGGGACGAATCAGTTGCAGGATCTGCCCGGAATGAAAGGCGTGCCCACGATGAAGGAGGTGGGCCTGCCAGCGAGCGACGTGACAACTTCCACGTTCGTGGTCGTGCCGGCGGGAACCCCCGCGGGGATCGTGAAGACCTTGAATGCCGAGATCCTGCGCGCGCTGGCCCAACCCGATCTGCAACAGGCCTCGCGCTCGCGCGGGTCGGGCATCCCCGATCCGTATTCCGCGGAGGAGACCCGGACGCAACTGGCCAGGGAAATCGCACGCTGGCAGGGCATCGTCAAGCAGGCGAACGTGAAGTCGCAGTAACGCAGCCGCCCGCCGGGCCGCATCGCGGCCCGTGCGCGTCATATCGCCAGGGAAGTGCCTGCAGCGGGCCGCGGGCGAGGTCCCTGGCACCTCATCGAATCAAAACCAAAGGAGGGGGAATGAAGACGACCACCATCGTCGGGGGCATGATTTGCCTGGGAGCATTGAACTGCGCTGGCGCACAGACGCAGGTGACCATCTACGGGATCGTGGATTCAGGTTTCGTCCACCAGTCCGATCCGATCGCGCCCGCCCAGGGAAGCGTGTCGTCGCTGACGGGGGGAGGACAGTCCGGGTCGCGCTTCGGGCTGCGAGGCGTGGAGGATCTGGGCAATGGATGGAAAGCCACGTTCGACCTGGAGGCCGGGATCAACACGGACACCGGGACGTCGACATTGGGCGCGCTATTCGGGCGCAAGGCCCATGTCGGACTGGATACGCCCCTGGGGAACATCAAGCTGGGCAGGCAGTACTCCCTGTTCTACCTCGATACGATATTGCCCGCGGATCCGTTCGGCATGGGACTGATGGGGAGGATGAACAATGTCTTCAGCACGCACTCCCGTGTCAATAACTCGGTCTCCTACGCGACGCCGAGGTGGCGGGGGTGGGCCGCGGGTTTCCTGTATGGCTTTGGCGAAGTCGCCGGAAACAGCTCGGCCGCGCGTTCCTACAGCGGGGCGCTGAGCTACGAGGAGGGTCCGGCCCGCGTGGCGCTCGGCTACTACAATCAGCGCAACGCGGCGGACACGGCAACCAGTCATGCCATCGCGCTGACGGGACGTTACCGGGCCGGCCCGGTAACGGTGTATTCCGCGTTCCAGGCCATCCGTTCCACCTTGAACGGCACGCCGGGGGCGACGATCGCGGATACGAACGTCAACGTCTACATGGTGGGCCTGCAATGGTCCGGGGGGCCGCATACGGTGCTGGGGGGCGTCACCCACGTCCGCGATCAGCGCCGGATCGCCGTGGCCGACGCCAGGTCCACCTTGTACGCCGTGGGCTATACCTATGCCTTGTCCAAGAGGACGAACCTGTACACCTCGTTCGGCATCTTCGACAATCGCGGCGGCGCCGCCTACGCGATAGGCGACGCCACGACGCCCGTGTACGGCCAGAAGGGATTCGACATCGGCATCCGGCACCGTTTCTAGGGTAGCGGCGCGGGCGTTGGCAGTATCGCCAGCTCCTGCAAGGCGGTCTTGTCGGCGATGACGATACGGCCGTATTCCAGGGCGAGTACGCCGAGCTTCTCCAGCGCCCGCAGTTCACGGTTGACCGCCTGTCTGCGGGTGGCCAGCAGTTCGGCCAGCTCGTCCTGGAGGATTTCAATTTCGTTGGCGGCGTGTCCCGAGGCGGCGGCGATGAGGCCCAGCAGCGAGGCGAGCCGCGCGCGCAGGGATCCCGTCGACGCGTCGGCATACAGAGCGATCATGTTCCGATGCCGCCGGTTGAACCCCGCGAACATGGCAACGGCCAGGCGGCCGTTGCGCACCAGCATGTTCTTCAGAAAAGGGCCGGGAATCCTGACCAGATGGGTCTGGCCCCGGCACACGGTGGTGTAGACGAATGCTTCGCCGGACAGCAGCGGGCCCAGTCCCAGGAAGTCGCCGGCAAAGCGCAGGCGGAAGGCGAATTCCCGGTTGGACGCCGTGCGCAGCGACATGCGCAGCGAGCCGGACGCGATCAGGTACAGGAAGGGAACGATTTCGCCCGGGCCATGGAGCAGGGCGCCGGATTCGAGCCGCAGGACATCCGAGACCTCGACCAGCCGGGCGATGTCCGCTTCGGACCACTCACGGAAAAGTTCCGACTGCGATATGGCGACTCGGGCCAGCGTGGAGTTCATCGTTGCGCTCGGGCGGCCGATCAGGGATGAAGTCCGGCCATCCTAGCATGGGAGGCCACGAGCCGGGCCGCTTTGGGCCAGCGTGGGCTGGCCATCGATCTCAAGCCGGACGCAGCCGCGCCGGCTGTGGACCAGCCGGACGGGCGAGGCCCGTTCGTCCAGCCGGCGCCTGAGCAGCAGGAGGCGCGTTTCCAGGTTGTCCTTCAGTTCCGGTAGCCGCAGGGTCGTGGCCAGGCGGATCTCCCGGTTGGTGAATTCGCTGCGGCCTTCCGCCAGATATCGCTCCAGCATGTACACCAGCAGGCGGCCGGCCACGCCCTTGATGACGTAGGCGTCGTCGATGAAGATGCTGTCGTCGTACTCGTGGTGCACGATGCGGACGCGTCGTCCGCCATCCTGTCCGGCCCGCCGCGCCTCGGGCCGGGGCTGGCTCCTGGCCGCCAGTGTCTCGCACAGCGCCAGGGCCAGCCCGCTCTGGCTGGCGGCGATCTCGATCGCCTTTTCCTGTGCCTTGCCGAAGGCAAGCCGCACCGGGCTTTCGACGAACAATACGCCGCGCAGCGTCGCGTGCACGAGGATGGGAACGGCCATCTGGCTCATGGCCTGCGGCGCGCTGGGCAGGGCGATGGTGCGCGTGCGGTTTTCATCCACGGTGCCGATGGCCTCGATCGCCGCGCCCATGCGTCGGACGCGGCTCATGTCGTTGACCTTGAGGGGCAGGCGGCTGGCGGCGGCCATGCCGATCAGGCCTTCGCCGACGGGCGTTTCCGAGCCGATGCCGGAGGTTTCGTAGCCCCGGCTGGCGACCGTGGTCAGCATCGTGCCGTCGCCTTCATCGAGCAGCACGAGGGCCTGAGCGGCGCCGAACCCGATACAGGCGTCCAGGGTCGCGTTGAGCACGCCTTCGGCATCCTGCGCCAGGGCGATGGCCTGCATCGAGAGGTTGACCCGTGCCAGATCGGGGGCCGGCGGCGCGGCGTCCGCCTCCATTTGCCTGGGGGCGTTCACCGGCACGATGGCTTCGACGCGGAAAACGTCGATGGCCTTCAGCCGCATGACCCCGGCCATGCCCACCTGCGCGCTGCTGGCCCGCAGTTCGTTCGCCATGCGGTCGAACAGCGTGCCCTGGTCGTGCGATGCGGTCCACGTCAGCGCGAGCTGGAACTGCGCGCCGGTGCGCCCGCTGACCAGCATCAACGAGGCGCGTGGATTGGCGCGGATGTTCGCCGTGGTCTTGGCGAAGAACTGGTTGGAGATCGCGACATGCCGTTCGTCCACGCGCACGACGTGCGAGAGGTAGGAGATGTTGGGCGTGCCGTCGATCGCCGTGGTGGCGATGACCGAGGGAATCACGCCCTCGAAGCAGTCCTCGAGCGCGTCGAGCCGGATCATAGGGCGGTTCCCGCCTTGGGGCCGGGCGTCTGGATGTAGCGCTCCTGGACGCGCAGCCGGACCACATGCAGATCTTCTTCGCAGCACCACGGCCGGACCAGGTTTTCCGGCACGCCCAGCGCGGCGAACATGGCAATCATCCGGTCTGTGTACGAGCGTGCGAGTCCGGCGTCGGCCTGGTCGGCGGTCCGCGATCGCGCGCTGCCTTTCAGTTGGTAGGAGACGTAATCGCGCGGCCGCGAGAACGTGATGGCGGCGCAGGGGCTGGCCTGGATGTTGGCGATCGTTTCCGCCCATTGCCAGCCGGACACGAGGACTTCCACTGTGTCGCCGCCGCTGGCGCGGACGCCGACGCCGCGCGCGATCGAGGCCCGGTTCGTTGCGTCCCGGGTGCCGATGATGATCATGACATCGCCCAGGATGAATTGCCGGATGTCGTCGGAAAGACGCATGCACGCCCCCCATTTGCCCGCTTAGGAAACTCTTAGGAATGGTGGCATTGTACTTAGGAACCATTTAGCAACACGCGCCGCGGCCGGTCTCTATAAAGGGCGGACCAATCCATGAAAGGAGGTTCACCATGCAGAGCAGCGACAAGACGATCGCCATCATCGGCGCCGGTCCGGCGGGGCTGGTATGCGCGCGCTGGCTCCGGCAGCACGGCTATGCGCCGGTGCTGCTGGAGGCCTGCGCCGGCCTGGGCGGGCAGTGGAACGCCGCCAATCCGGCCAGCGCCACCTGGCCGGGCATGCGCACCAACACCAGCCGGATCATGTCCGCGTTTTCCGATCTCGACCACGGGGCGGAGGTTCCTACCTACCCGTCCCGGGAGCAGATGCTTGCCTATCTCGAACGCTATGCCGCGCGGTTCGACCTGGTCCGCGGCATACGGTTCGGTACGCGCGTCGAACGCCTGGAGGAGGCCGGCGGCGGCGCCTGGCGCGTGCATACGCGTGGCGGGGGCACGGCGAGGGCAGAGACGTTCCGCCATGTGATCGTTGCCACCGGGGCGCAAGCCGCGCCCGCCGTGCCGCGGGTTGCCGGGCTGCATGGTTTCGCCGGGCAGCTCGGCGTGGCGCATACCTCACAGTACGACGGTGCCGCGCGCTACCGCGGACGCTCGGTCCTGGTCGCGGGCTGCTCGATCAGCGCGCTGGAGATCGCGGCCGACCTGGCGTCGGGCGGCGCCGAGGTCATCGCGGCCTACCGGCGCCAGCGCTACATCCTGCCCAAGTTGATCGCCGGCGTGCCGGCCGAGCATGCGATGTTCAACCGGGCGGCGGCGCTGGCCGGCGAGGTCCTGCCCGTGGACGCGCTGGCGGCGGGTCTGAAGGCGGCCGTGGTCCGGGCGGGCGGCCGTCCCGACCAGTTCGGGGCCCTGGCGCCCGATGCCGATATCTTCGCCGCGGGCGTCTCGCAGTCGCAGGGCTTCCTGCCGGCGGTGGCCGAAGGCCGGATCGTGGTGAAACCATGGATCGATCGTATCGAGGGCCGGGAAGTCATCTTCCAAGACGGCACCCGCGCCGCGCCGGACGCCATTCTGTTCGGAACCGGTTATGGTCTTTCCCTGCCTTGGCTGGACAAGAAGCATGCGGAGATTCTCCAGTTCGACGGCAGCGGCATCGATCTTTATGCCCGGACGTTCCATCCGGATCTGCCCGGGCTGGCCTTCATGGGCCTGTACAACCTGGTCGGCCCCTATCTGCCGGTGCTGGAGTTGCAGGCGCGCCTGATCGCCTACACCCTGACGGGGCAGGCCACCCTGCCGGAACGCGAGCGGATGGAGGCGGCGATCGCCGCCAGCCGGACGATGCGCGCCCGTGGGCAGCAGCCGGTGCTGCACGACCTGGCCATCATGCTGGCCAGGGCAGCGGGGGTGGAGCCCACGCTATCGCGCTGGCCGCGGATGGAGCGCGCGCTGTTGTTCGGCCCGCTGTCGCCGGTCTCGTTCCGCCTGGAAGGCCCCGACAGACTGGAGGACGCGGCGGCGCGCACCCTGGGTGCCGCGCGTGCCTTCGGCGCCATCGGCTGCGACGAATTCACGCAGGAGGAGCGGCAATTGCGCGCGCTCGTCACCACGTCGGCATCCATTGCGGCATGATGGGGGGATCGGGTAGGAAAAAAGGAGAGCAGGCATGAAGCCGCGCATCAGCGTGATCACGATCGGCGTGGACGATCTGGAGGCCTCGGTGGCCTTCTACCGCGATGGCCTGGGGCTGCCGACGGAAGGCATCATCGGCAAGGAGTTCGAACATGGCGCGGTGGCCTTCTTCGAACTCCAGGCGGGCCTCAGGCTGGCGCTGTTCGCCCGTGCGGACATCGCGCACGATGCCGGGGTCGAACAGAGCGGGCGCAGTCCGACCGAGTTCACGCTCGGCCACAATGTGGCGTCCCGGGAAGAGGTCGACGCGGTGATGGCCCGTGCGGCCGCCGCGGGCGCGCGTCTGGTCAAGCCGGCGCAGCCGACTTTCTGGGGTGGGTACGCCGGCTATTTCCAGGACCTCGACGGCCATCTATGGGAAGCCGTCCACAACCCGGCCTGGCTTCCCGGGTAAGCTGGAGGCAGTGAACGGGAGGCCGCCGTTCGTCCCTCGCGGGGTTCCAGTCGTGGTTTCCCCGGTGTTGCGCGCGGGGTACTGTCGAGACGTGGCCCCCCGGTATCGCTATGATGTCTCCCGAGGAGGCCGGTTGTCGGCAATGGGCGCCGATCCGGCCATGCTTGCGGGAGGCCGGCGCGGGCCGTCCGGCGGCCGTCCCATACCGAGTGCGGCACCATGAACGACAACGAAACCCTGCTTGCGCTCGCCCATCCCCTGATCGCGCTACTGCTGGCCGCCATGTTCTACGGCGCGTGGCGCCACGCGCACCGTCAGGCGCAATTCCTGTTTTTCTCCGTGGCCTTCTCCTGCTACGCGAGCGGCATCTTCATGCAGGTCCTGCTGTGGCCGCCCTGGCGCCTGGCCAATATCGGGCTGACGGGGGTGGCCTACGCATGCGCCATCTTCTGCTTCGCGCGGGGCCTGGCGGCGCTGGAGGGCAGGCGGCTGCCCTGGGTGCCGGCCGTGCTGGTCCTGGCGGCCATGCTGGCCGTCCGCATGGCCAGCGCGCATGACGAGACGCTGTTCCGGCTGCGGGTGGCGACGACGCACGTCGCCGCCGCCCTGGTATTCCTGCTGGCGCTGTGGCAAGTCCGCCATCTGGCGCGAGGAACCGCCCTGGAGCGCCTCCTGTTCTGGTGTGTCGCCGCCTGCACGCTGAGCCTGTTCCCTCGGGCCATGCTGGCCACGCGGCCGCCCGACCAGTACGGCTACGAACACTTGCTCTACTGGGAGGTCATGCAGACGAGTTTTTATTTCTTCGGGATAGGCGTGGCATTCCTGATGCTCATCCTGACGTCGCTGCGGACCATCGCCAGCCTGGGCCAGGCCAGCCGCCGCGATCCGCTGACGGGGATGAACAACCGGTCCGGGCTGGACGAATTCCTGGCGGCATGCCTGCCGCGATGCGCGCGTTATGGCCTGATCATGGTGGATGTCGACCATTTCAAGCAGATCAACGACCGGTACGGCCATCCCGTGGGAGACATGGTGCTGAAGCGGTTGGCGACGGTCATGGAGCAGGGCATACGGACGGACGACGCGGTGGGCAGGTTCGGCGGGGAGGAATTCATGGTCATCCTCCCCGACGCGTCGGACGACGAAGCGAAGCAGGTGGCCGAGCGGCTGCGCGCCGCGGCGGCGGCCCAGGATTTCTCGGACGTCGCGCCGGAACTGCGATGCACCGTGAGCCTGGGCGTGGGAAGCTTCGAGCAGGCCATCCCGTTCGAGCGGGCCTACTCAACCGTGGACGAGCGGCTGGCCAGGGCGAAACGCCTGGGCAGGAACCGCGTGGTGGGGAAAGAGCCCGGCTGGGCGGTCCGGCGCAGCTCGGGGGCCTGATTTCCCCGACCGGGCGTGGCTGGCGGGGGGATGTTTTGCTATAAGGAGAGCGGATTCTCCTGTTCCTCCTGACAACGAGACAGATGCGCATCCGGGAAGACTGCCGTGCATGGTGTCTATAACCCTTTGTTGGTGTTTCTCTCCCTGGTGGTCGCCTCGCTGGCCGCCTATACGGCACTGGAGCTGACGAGCCGCATTGCATCGCTGCCCGGATGGAAGCGGCGGCTGCCGTGGGTCATGGGCGGCGCGGTCGCGATGGGCGTGGGCATCTGGTCGATGCATTTCATCGGGATGATGGCGTTTTCCCTGCCCATCCCCCTGGGATACGAGTTCGGACCCACGGCGCTGTCCCTGTTGATCGCGATCCTGGTGTCGGGTTTCGCCCTGGCGGTGTCGGCCAGCGGACGTTTCCGCGCCCGCCGCTGCCTGGCGGGCGGAGTGGCGATGGGGCTGGGGATCGCCGGCATGCACTATATGGGAATGGCCGCGCTGGATATGTCGCCAGCGCCGAGCTATGTGCCATGGATCGTGCTGGCCTCCGTCGGCGTGGCCATCGCGGCCTCGGTCGTGGCGCTGTGGCTGGGATTTGCGCTGCGAGGTTCGGACGAACCCTATATCGCCTTCAAGCGCCTGGGCGCGTCGCTGGTGTTGGGCATCGCCATCACCGGCATGCACTATACCGGCATGAGTGCGGTGCAACTGGCTCCTGGCAGCGTCTGCCTGTCGGCCAGCGAGCTGGATCCCAACTGGCTGGCGATGATGGTGTCGGGTACGTCGCTGGCCGTGTTGCTGGGCACGCTGCTGGTACTGGGCTGGCGGGCGAACAGCCTGGCCGATTCGCTGAGGCGGGCCAACCGGCAGTTGCAGCACCTCAGCATGCACGATGCGTTGACCGGACTGCCGAACCGATTGATGCTGGTCGAGCAGGTGAGCGAAGCGATCCTGGCCGCCGGGCACGACAAGACGGCATTCGCGGTCTTTTTCCTGGACCTGGATGGTTTCAAGACGGTCAACGATTCGCTCGGCCATGCGGCGGGGGACGATCTGCTCAAGGGGTGCGCCCGGCTCCTGTTGTCGCACGTGCGCAAGGACGACCTGGTCGCGCGCATAGGCGGCGACGAGTTCGTCATGCTGTTGCGGGGCATATCCGCGCCTGGCGACGCGGCTTCCGTGGCCAAGAAGCTGTTGCGGGTGCTGCGCGAAGAGATGGTGGGCTGCCAGGCCCGCCTGCGGATCAGCGCAAGCATGGGTATCGCCATGTATCCGGGAGACGCGGGGGATAGCGAGGCGCTGCTGGACTGCGCCGATGCCGCCATGTACAGCGCCAAGCAGGCGGGGCGCAACACCTATTGTTTTTTCGAGCCGGGCATGCATGCCAATGCAGCCCGGACGCTGATGCTGCAGCAGGATCTGCGGACGGCGCTCGAAGGCGGGCAGTTCAGCCTGGTGTTCCAGCCCAAGTTCAGCGTGGCCACGCGCGCCATCTGTGGAGCGGAAGCGCTGATACGGTGGCATCACCCGATTTTCGGCAGCGTGGCGCCCATGGAGTTCATCACCATCGCCGAACGTTCGGGGCAGATCGTCCAGATCGGCGAGTGGGTGATCCGCGAGGTCTGCCGCTGCATGGACGGCTGGCGCCGGCGCGGGCTGGCGCCGGTCCAGGTCTCGATCAACCTGTCGCCCATCCAGTTCAATGTGCCGGATCTGATCGGCCGCGTCGAGGATATCCTGGACGAAATGGAAGTGCCGCGCCGTCTCGTGATGTTCGAGATCACCGAAACCGTGGCCATGCTGAACGCGGGGCGCACGGCCGAGATCGTGAACCGTTTCCGGGCCCGTGGCTTCGACATCGCGATCGACGATTTCGGCGCGGGCTATTCGAGCCTGGCCTATCTGCACCGGTTCAAGGTCAAGCAGATCAAGGTCGACCGGCTGTTCACCTCGGAACTGGACCGGAACGAGGCGGAGGCCCGGGCGCTGCTGTCGGCCATCGTGACGCTGTCCCACGCGCTGCACATGGAGGTGGTGGCCGAGGGCGTGGAGAGCGAAACGCAGATGCGCTTCCTGACCGAACTGGGATGCGACGAGGCGCAGGGCTTCCTGCTGTCGCATCCGCTGTCCGAAGAGGCCTTCCGCAAGCTGTTGCAGCCGATGGCCTCGTGCGCGCTAAGGCGGATCGCCGCGCTGGGACAGCCGCGTCGCGCCGACTGATATCTCCTCGGCCAGGACGCGCAACAGCGGCACGTAGCGAGCCGATATTTCCCGGTCCGGCACGACATTGCGCTGAAGCACGAGATTGATGGCGCCGATGGCGTGGCCGCTCAGGCGTATGGGAAACGCGATCGCGGCGACGCTTTCCTCGTTCGCCAATTCTCCCTTGTTGACCGCATGGCCGCGCCGCCGGGTCTCGCGCAGCACACGGCCGACATACGCCTTGTCGCGGGCGATGGCGCCGATGGCATCGTCGCGCTCTCGCAGCAGCGACAGGGTTGCTTCCCTTTCCTCGTCCGAGCAATAGGCCAGCCAGGCCCGCCCGATGGCCGACGTCAGCATCGCGATGCGGGTGCCGATGGTGGCCCGGTGCTGGGACAAGAGGCTGGCGCGGTGCGTCGACTCCCGCACGATCATGAAACCGCCGTCGGGCGTGGCGAGGTCGCTGGGCCAGGACAGGGCGCTCAGGTGCGCGCCCATGGCGGGCGAGGCGACCCGGTCGATCCAGTCCGCGCCCACGTAGCCCTCGGCCAGCCGCCGCACCTCGAAGCTGAGCACGTACAGCGCGCCGTCGTCCTTGTGGTGGACCAGGCCTTCCTGCCTGAGCGTTTCCAGCAGGCGCTTGACGGTCGTGCGGTGCAGGCCGGTCAGCCGGCCCAGCTCGACCACACCGCCCATGCCTCCCGGCATGCCGTTCAGCGCCCGCAATACCGCGAGCCCCCGGCTCAGTCCGCGGACTTCCTTGTAGACCGGGTCCTCGGGTTTTCCCGCAAGCAGATACATGGATTTCCGCATGATGGTGCACTCAGTGCACCTACTATACAGGGGTATGGGGTGGCATCAGACTTCCTCCCGCATTCGACGCGGCGGTATCGCCGGCTAGAACCAAGGAGACGACATGAATGCCATTCGACGTGCGTTCTGCACGATGGCGGCGCTGGCCGCCGCGACCCTCACGCCCGCGTCCGCGCAGGAATGGCCGGCCAGGCCGATCCGCATCGTGGTGCCGTATCCGGCGGGAGGCAATGCGGACTCGGCGGCCCGCGCGCTGGCCGAGGTGGTATCCGCCAGCCTCAGGCAGACGGTCATCGTCGACAACCGCCCCGGCGCCTCGACGATCATCGGGACGGATGCCGTCGCCCGCGCGCCGGCCGATGGCTACACGATCGGCCTGGTCACTGACTCGCATGCCATCAACGAGGCCATGGCCCACCTGCCGCATGCCAACGAAGTGCTGGGCGCCAAGGTGCCCTATGACGCGGTGAAGGACTTCATGCCGGTGTCGGGCGTGGCGCTGGTGCCCCTGGTGCTGGTGGTCAATCCCAGGGTGCCGGCGCGGTCGGTGAAGGAACTGGTGAGGCTGTCGACCGCGGGCAAGGGCGTCGATTTCGGCACCATGGGCCCGGGCAGCCCCTGGTTCGTGCACCTGCACCAGTTGCGCAAGCTGACCGGCGCTGATTTCGTGGACGTGCCCTACAAGGGACTCGCGCCGGCGAACACGGACCTGCTGGCCGGACAGATCCAGACGATGCTGATGCCCGTGCATTTCGCCCAGCCCTACATCAAGACGGGCAAGCTGGTGCCGCTCGCCACGCTGGGTGGCAAGCGCCATCCGCTGTTGCCGGACGTGCCCACGCTGGCGGAAAGCGGTTATCCCGGCCTGGAGATCACCAACTACTTCATGTTCGTCGTGCCGGCGGGTACGCCGCAGCCCGTGGTCGAGCGGCTGACCCACGAGTTCAACGCGGCGCTGCGCCAGCCGGCGATGAAAGAGAAGTTCGCGCTGACCGGCGACCCCTATCCGGCGGAACCGGCCGAACTCGCGGCCCGGCTGCGCCACGACATCAAGGCCTACGGCGACGTGCTGCAGGCCACTCTCAAATAGCCAGGAAGGGAAACGACAGTGAAGCAGGAAGCATTTCAGACCGACGTGCTCGTGGTCGGCTCCGGCCCCATGGGTGCCACCACGGCGCTGGCGCTGGCCACCTACGGCGTGCGTGTCCAGGTGGTGAACCGATACAACTGGACCGCCAACACGCCGCGCGCGCACATCACCAACCAGCGCGCGATGGAAGTGCTGCGCGACCTGGGCCTGGAGGGCGACGCGCGCCGCCAGGCCACGCCCTGGGAGTGGATGGGCGACACCTTGTTCACCACCAGCCTGGCCGGCCCCGAGATCGCGCGGCTGCGCACCTGGGGGACCGGCGACGAATGCATTGGCGACTATCTGCGGGCCAGTCCCTGCCCGATGCTGGACCTGCCGCAGAACAAGATGGAGCCCATGTTGGTCAGGCATGCCGCCGAGCGCGGCGCCGTCTTCTCGTTCAACACGGAGTACCTGGGGCATGAGCAGGACGCCGACGGCGTCACGGTCCACCTGCGGGACCTGCTCTCGGGCAGGGAATATGCCGTTCGCGCGCGCTATCTCGTGGGGGCTGACGGCGCCCGCTCCAGGGTCATGGACGATGCCGGGCTCGAACTGCGAGGGCAACTGGCGCGGGCGGCCACGGCCTACGTGCTGTTCCGGGCGGACCTGGCCCGCTACGCGGCCCACCGGCCCAGTATCCTGTACTGGATCGCCACGTCCGACGCGGCGTTCGGCGAAATCGGCCTGGGCCTGCTGCGCGCGATCGAACCGTGGAACCAGTGGATAGCCGGCTGGGGCTTCGACATGGAGAAGGGGGAGCCCGATTTCTCGCCCGAGGAAATCCGCAGGAAGGTCCGCATCCTGGTGGGCGATCCGGACCTGGAGATCGAGATCGACAACGCCTCGGTCTGGTACGTGAATCAGGCGCACGCGCCGGTCTATTCGAGGGGACGGGTTTTCTGCGGCGGGGATGCGGTGCATCGCCATCCACCCTCCAGCGGCCTGGGATCGAACACCTGCATGCAGGACGCTTTCAACCTGGCCTGGAAACTCGCATTCGTGGTGCGTGGCCATGCCGGGGTGGGCCTGCTGGATTCCTACTCGCCGGAACGCGCGCCGGTGGGAGCGCAGATCGTCGCCAGGGCGAACCAGTCCAGGCTGGACTACGGTCCGCTGAACCAGTGCTTCCGGGAGCCGGGCGCCGCCGATCCGGTCGCGGCCGGCCTGGCGCGGCTGGCGTCGCCCGATGCCGACGGCGTGGCGCGGCGCGCCGCCCTGGCCGAGGCGCTCAGGCTCAAGAACTACGAGTTCAACGCGCAAGGCGTGGAACTGAACCAGCGCTATGCATCGGCGGCGGTCATCGCCGATCCGGAGGTGGGCGAGGAAGCCTGGGCGCGCGATCCGCAACTGCATGCGCAGGCGAGCACGCGCCCGGGCGCCAAGCTGCCCCATGCCTGGCTGGTGGGGAGCGACGGGCGCAGGGTGTCGACGCTGGATGTCGTGGGCCGGGGCAAGTTCACCCTGGTCACCGGCCTGGCGGGCCAGGCGTGGAAAGCGGCGGCAGCCGCGATGGGCCTGCCTTTCCTGAGAACGGTCGTGATCGGCGAGCCGGGCGCGCTCGATTCCTACTGCGCGTGGCGGGCGCTGCGCGAGATCGAGGAGTCCGGGGCGCTGCTGGTGCGCCCGGATGGCATCGTCGCGTGGCGCCGGCACAGTGGGGACGAGCTGGACGCCGCGCGGGCGGGCGCCGTTCTCGACGCGGCCCTGGCGCGTCTCCTGGACCGCGCGCGGTGACGAGGATGAATGCCAAGGGCGACAGGGCCTTCCTGGGCATGTCGCATTCCCCGTTGATGGGGCTGAACCCGGTGCCGGAGCAGGCCGAAGCCGAGTTGCTGGCGGCGATCGCGCAGGTGCGCGACCGGGTGCTGGCCTATGCGCCGGACCTGGTCGTGCTGATCGCGCCCGACCACTACAACGGCTTTTTCAACCGGTTGATGCCGCCGTTCTGCATAGGCACGCAGGCCCGGGCCGTAGGCGACTACCTGTCTCCGGCGGGCCAGCTGCGGGTGGATGCGCCGTTGGCGCTGGAGATGGCCGATGCCCTGATGGACCGGGGGTTCGATGCGGCCGTCTCGCGGCGCATGGAGGTGGACCACGGTTTTGCCCAGCCGCTGCAATTGCTGTGGGGAGGGCTGGAGACGCCGCCCGTCGTGCCGGTGTTCGTCAATGCCGTCGCGCCGCCCGGCATTCCGCGCCTGTTCCGGTGCCGGGACCTGGGCCGGGCCATCGGCGATTTCCTGGACGGCGTGCCGCGGCGCGTGCTGCTGATCGGTTCGGGCGGACTGTCGCACGAGCCGCCGGTGCCGACGCTGGATCATCCCGATCCCGAGGTGCGCGAGCGGATCACCGTGCCGGGCGCGGCCGCGCCCGGCGAGCGCGAGGCCAAGCTCCGGCGCGTGATGGCGGCGGGGCAGGCATTGGCCGCGGGCGCGGGGACGGTCAAGCCCCTGGCGCCCGACTGGGACCGCCGCTGGATGGATGCGCTGGCCGGGCCGCCCGGCAGCCTGGACGAATTGTGCTCGTGGCCGGAGGACACCATCGCCCGCGAGGCGGGCGCGTCGGCGCATGAGTCCAAGACCTGGCTGGTCGCGCGCGCGGCGCTGACCGGGCGCGTCCAGGCGCCGGTTTTCCGGTACTACCGGGCCATTCCCGAATACATCGCCGGTTTCGGCCTGATGCTGATGACACAGCAGGGCCGGACGGGATGACAGGACCTTTCATTGCATTGCCCACGAACGAGAGACAAACCATGACGCAAACGATTTCCCCGCTGACCGAAGCCGCCACCAGCCGCTACGTGCGGATCACCGAGAACGGCCAGCCGCTGCGCCTGCACTACAACGACACGGGCGCGGGCGGCGAGGCCGTGATCATGCTGCACGGCTCGGGCCCCGGCGCCAGCGGCTGGGCCAATTTCCACCGCAACGTCCAGCCGTTCGCCGATGCCGGCCATCGGGTCATCCTGTTGGACTTCCCCGGCTGGAGCAAGAGCGACGCCATCGTCTGCGCCGGTTCGCGTTCGGACCTGAACGCCCGCGCGCTGGCCGGCCTGATGGATGCGATCGGGCTGGAGCGGGCGCATCTGGTCGGCAACTCCATGGGAGCCCACAGCGCCGTTGCCTTCGCCCTGGCGCATCCCGCGCGCGTGGGCCGGCTGGTCCTGATGGGAGGCGGGACGGGCGGGGTCAGCCCGGTCGTTCCCATGCCTACCGAAGGCATCAAGCTGATCGGCGCGTTGTACCGCGATCCGACCATCGAGAACCTGAAGCGGATGATGAACGTGTTCGTCCACGACGCCGCCAGCCTGACCGAGGAATTGTTCCAGGCCCGGCTGGACAACATGCTGTCGCGCCGCGACCATCTGGAGAATTTCGTCAAGAGCAGCCAGGCCCATCCCCGGCAGTTCCCCGACGTGGGCGCGAGCTTGGGCGAGGTCGCGGCCCGGACCCTGGTCATCTGGGGCCGCGACGACCGCTTCGTGCCGCTCGATACCGGGCTGCGCCTGCTGGCCGGCCTGCAGGACGCCGAACTGCACGTGTTCAGCCGTTGCGGCCATTGGGCGCAGTGGGAGCACGCACAGAAGTTCAACCGGATGGTGCTGGATTTCCTGGCGGCCTGAGACGGCCGCCAGGGGAGGCTACGCCCGTTGCGAGTCCAGCGCCTCGTTGTTCTTCACCACGTCCTGCGCTTTCGCGTAGCTTTCGATCAGCAATTGGTAGGCGGGGAAGATCCTGGTGTAGATCCCGGCCCACTGCTGGGCGTCGTCGCGATGCCAGGTCTTCTGGAGTTCCGAGGCCACCGCCGCCGTATCCATGGGCACCACGCCCGCCTGCACCACGCGCGCCAGCGTGATCTCCTGCGCCATCTTGCTGTAGGTGCCGGAGGCGTCGACCACCGCGAACACCTTGTAGCCGTCGGCGACCGCGCTGATGGCGGGGAAGGCCATGCACACGCTGGTGATGGTGCCGGCGATGATGAGGGTCTTGCGTCCGGTGGCCTTGACCGCGGCCACGAAGTCGGGATTGTCCCAGGCGTTGATCTCGCCCTTGCGCGCGACGTACCGGGCGTGCGGCGCGTTGGCGTGGATTTCCGGGATGAGCGGGCCGTTGGGCCCTTGCGGGACCGAGGCGGTGGTGATGACGGGCAGCTTGCTCAGGGTGGCCATGCTGGCCAGGGCCGCGGCGCGGGCGCGCAGCTCGGGCATGGGCATGTCGCCCACGGTCTGGAACAGGCCGCTCTGGTGATCGATCAGCAGCATGACGGCATCTGCGGGATCGATGACGGGACGTTGGCCCTGGAAATTGGCGGGGGTGCTCATGGTGCTCTCTCCTTGGTGGTCGGCGGGCAGCGGATGCTTATGCCGTGGGAAAGAGCATATCCATGATGCTAAAGAGTTTTTAGTAGGCGGGAATGGCATGCATCGTTCCTCTTATGGAACGATGCATGCTTCCGGGTCAGTGCCCCTTCTTGCCCGCGCCGCCCAGGATGTCCTGGATCCGGTCCAGCAGGGCGTCGGTGCGCGCCTGGTCGGGCGCCGCCATCCGCTTCAGGCTGCCCGGGGCCACCACGTCGCCGTAGAACGGCACCTGGTCGCAGTCGGTGCGGCGGGCGGGCAGCGCGTCGTCAAGGAAGAACGCCGTCACCCGATGGTCCACGCAGGTGCTCATGTAGGGGAACACGCCATGCGAGTACTCCCCCTTCACGTAGAGCAGCCGGGCCGTGGGCAGGGCATCGACGAAACGCAGCGCGTTCTCGGTCAGGGTCAGCGCGTCGAACTGGCTTTGCACGACCATCAGCGGTCCCGCCTTGGCGGTGTCCTGCACCGTGGGCTTGGCCGTGGTCGGGCCGCCCCAGTACAGGCAGGGTGCCTCGGTCATCGAGCCGCCGGTAACCGGATGGGTGACCGCCATTTCATTGCCGAGGTCGATCCAGTACCGGGGATCGGTCCGGGTCCCCACGTCATTGCAGACGACGGCGACGTAGGTGGCCTCTTCGGGCGGCATCAAAAGGGACCGCGGCTCGGGAAAGCGGATCGCGGCGAACTGGTCGAGCAGGCGTGTCGCCGCGCGCAGGGCCGCTTCGATGTCGAACGGGGCCTGGTCGCGGATCGCGGTGTCCACCGCGGTGCGCAGGTCGGCGTCGCTCATGCCGGGATCGGCGGCCAACTGGTCCCTGACGATGCCCGCCGCCAGCAGGACCAAGCCCGACGGCACGAGGCCGCGGCTCTTGTTGAACGCCAGCGTCGCGCCCACGGCCGCCTTCAGGGGCGAGGGCAGGGTGCCGAACAGCGCGCGGATCCGGCTTGCGTCGGCGCCGAGCCGGAACAGGTCCGGGTGGCGGGCGAAATAGGGGCTCATGACCTCGTCCAGCACGCGCTGCTTGCCGACGGACTGGCCGATCATGGCCTCGTCGAAGCCGGCGGTGAAGTCGACGGCGCTGTCCAGCATCAGGTGGCCGGCCTGCCCGGGAAAGCGGGCGGCATACCAGGCGCCCAGCCAGGTGCCGTACGAATAGCCGATGTAGTTGAGCTTGGCGTCGCCGATCAGGTGGCGGATCAGATCCAGGTCCCAGGCCGTCTGTTCGGTGTTGATATAAGGCGTGAGGGGGTTGTTCTGGCAAGCCTTGGTCGCCAGCCGCAGGTTGTACAGCATGGCCTCGATGTTGGCCGGGCTGCGGTCATCGGACGGGAAATTCACCTCGCGCGAGGGTTCGTTGGCCGTGCAGGTGAGCGTGGTGCCGGCACCGGTGCCGCGCGGCGAGAAGCCCACCATGTCATAGTGCCGCGCCAGGTCCTGCAGTGCCGCGCGCGTGGGCGAATCGCTGGGGGGCTGGGCGAACAGCGCGCCGAAGTTGGCCGCGAGCTCGAGCCCGTCGCCGCCCGGGCCGCCCGGATTGAAGACGATGGCGCCTTTGCGGACCTTGGGGTCGGCCGTGGCGACCTTCAGCAGCGCGACGCGGATGTCGCCGCGGTCCGTCCTCGCGTAGTCCAGCGGCGCGCGGATGGTCGCGCACGACACCTTGTCGCCCAGTTGCTGGATGAGGTCGCTGTTCGGCCCCAGGACGTGCGGGTCGCAGGGCGCCCATGCCACCGCCTGGGACTTGTAGGCGGCCAGCGGGTCGTCAGGGGCGGGAGCGTCGCCCCCGCCGCCGCAGGAAGCGAGAGCGGTCAATAGGACGGTGGCGCCGTATCGCCATGCCGATCGGCCGTGGATATGCATGTAAGCCCCCATTCTTGAGAATGTCTTTTATGGAGGCGCAAGCATAGCCGCATCCGTCACATGCGGACACGTCTTGTTACGGGAAACGGGGGCAGGGAGAGGGGGCGCCGGCGATGCCGGCGCGGAACTCAGGCGGACTTTTTCCTGATCATGCCGTAGATCAGCAGCAGCACGACGGCGCCGACCACCGAGGCGATCCATCCGGCCGGTTCGCCTGGCTGGTACCAGCCCATGGCACGGCCGGCATACCCCGCGATGAGCGAGCCGGCG
The DNA here is from genome assembly GCF_058793475.1 of Pigmentiphaga sp. MLSB6-MA01. Taxonomy (NCBI): domain Bacteria; kingdom Pseudomonadati; phylum Pseudomonadota; class Betaproteobacteria; order Burkholderiales; family Alcaligenaceae; genus Pigmentiphaga; species Pigmentiphaga sp. MLSB6-MA01. The sequence goes on from NZ_JBXAFV010000023.1 coordinate 31,438, forward strand.
ATGCCGAGCACGATGGTCATGAGCCATCCCATGCTGTCGTCGCCGGGCTTGATGGCGCGCGCAAGCAGGCCGACGACGAGGCCCACCAGAAGAGTTCCGAGAAGAGACAGCATGGCGTACCTCCGGACATGGATTCCAGTACCCCCGGCGGGGCGTGCGCGCATCATGCCATATTTTCGAGGCAGCCGGACACGCCTTCCGGCAGGCTGTCAGCGCAGCGTGTAACCCTTGCCGCGCATGCAGTCGTTGGCCAGGCCCGACTGGCGCTCGGCGTTGGCCAAGCCATCGCCCACGCCGGAACCCCCGCCCGCGTTGATGCCGCGATACGAAGGCGTGCTGGTGCCCGGCGAATTGATGCGCGCCTGGCGCTCGCACTGGATGCGGTCGCGCTCGGCCTGGTCGGCAGACGAGGTCTCCCTGTACCAGGAGGTGGGGCCGGAGGCGCACGCGGTCAGCGCCAGCACGCAGAGCAGGGCGGCGGGATTCTTGTTCATGATGTTCTGTTCCGTTGGAGGCCCCTGGGGCGTGGTCCGTGTCGCGGGGAATACGTCGATTGTATGCAAACGCGCAGGCGCGCGGCACGGCGTGCCGTCGCTTTCTAGAGCTCGTCGTCGTACTCGAGTTCCGACAGCCGGCGCCGCAGCGCGCGGGCATCCACCTCGGTGGCGTGGTAGTTCAACGGCAACTGGCGCAGTTCGCCGTCGTAGGGATCGCTGTCCGCCGCGTCGCTCAGGGGCAGCTCGAACACGGCCAGGCGGCGCTGCCTGAGCTGGCGCATGTATTGAAGAATGTTTTTCATGATTGGATAGGTTGCGGTTCCGCGGACCGCCTGGACACGATGCGCTATGCTCCTTGCGTTATAGACGCTTTCGGCGGGACTGGCTAGCGTCGGGCCCGCGGCCATGGCGCGGCTTGCGCCGGGTATGCGACTTGCTGAGCCACCCACCCGGACAGGAGATGCCACATGTCTGCCATTCCTCACGACGGATCGGCCCCGCATCATGCCTATCGGCTGTATGTAGCGGGAAGCGGGCTGTATGCGCGGGACCGCGCCGGCAAGGCGGTGTGTCTGGGCGCGGTGTCCGAGGGGGACGGTGTTCTCGGCTACCGGCTGAAGATGGAAGATCTGCAGGGCGAGGGGTTCCTGACCTCGGAAAAGCTCCTGCAAGACGTGGCGGCCAAACTGGCCTATGCGTCGCTGCACCGATTCTTTGGGACGGCCCCGGCCGCGCCGGTCCAGGAGGGCGCGGCCGATTTGCCGTGCCTGCTGCTGGACAACGAGGAGCCCGGCGAGTATCCACCGGCTGGCAGCGCTGCCTGGTAGAAAGCCTGCGGCGCGCCCGTCCGCACGTACGTCAGGAGGACGGAGTGGGACAGATTACGTCTTGCCGGGTGCTGGTCGTGGACAACTACGTCAGCGCCGCCGAAGCGCTGGCCGAAGCCTGCGGCCGGTTTCACGAGGTCAGGTACGTCGACGGCGGTTCGGCGGCGATGGAAGTGGCGCTGGCGTGGCGGCCGGACGTCATGGTCCTGGACATCGATATGCCGCCGCCGAACGGATTGGAGGTCGCCACCATGATCCGCGATATCTCGCACCTGAAGCCCGTCACGCTGATCGCGGTGACCGGCCGCAGCGCGGCCTTTGGCCAGGAAGAGGCCATCGCGCATGGCTTCGACGACTACATGACCAAGCCGGTGGACATCGACAGGCTGTTGTCGCTGATCGCCGCGGCCCGCCGGCTGCATTAGGAATAGGATCCGCGCGCGGATCTTAATGCTCTCCCACGGTGCGCGAGCGGCCCGCGCCGTAGGCGACCCATGCCTGCGCGCCAGCCATCGCCACCATGAGGCCCAGCGCCGGCAGCCAACTGTCGGTCCAGTCGCGCAGGACGCCGCAGACCACCGGACCGGCCGCGCCGATCAGGTAGCCCAGGCTCTGCGCCATGCCCGACAGCGACGCGGCCTGCTGCGTGGTGGCGGCGCGCAGGCTGATATAGGCCAGCGACAGCATCAGGCTGCTGCCCAGTCCCGCGCCGGCCACGCAGATCCAGACGATGGTCCAGGCCGGAACCAGCGCCATGCCGGCGAAGCCCGCCACGCACAGCATCGAGATAGCCAGCCCGAGGAGCTTCTGGTCGCGCACGCGGCCCGACACCCAGGATGTCGCGATGTTGCCGAGCAGCGCCGCCAATTGCATCAGCGACACCATCCAGCCGGCCTCGCTCGGACTCATGCCGGTCTCGTGCAGCATGGAGGGCAGCCAGGCCACGAGTATGTAGAAATTGAAAGCCTGGATGCCGGTGAAGAGCGTGACCTGCCAGGCCAGCCACGAGCGCCAGACATTCGCGGTTTTCGTGGCGTGGGCGCGGGTGGATACGGGCGCCTCGGCCTGGTTGCGCGAACGTGCCAGCCAGACCAGGGCCGCGGGGACCGTGATGACCAGCACGCAGGCAAGCGAGCTGCGCCAGCCGCCGGGCAGGTTGTCGGCCAGTGGCACCGCCACGCCCGCCGCCGTGCCCGACACGAGCGTCATCACGACTGAATACAGTCCGGTGAGCGGGCCGATGCGCTGCGGGAATTCCCGCTTGACCAGTGCCGGCAGCATCACATTGCCGACGGCGATGGCGACGCCGCCGATCGCCGTGCCGATGAACAAAGGGGCGATGCCGGGCATCGACCGAACCGCGATGCCGACGCAAAGCGCGACCATGGCGGCGAACAACGCGCGTTCCAGCCCCAGTTGCCGGCCCAGGGCGGGTGCCAGCACCGAGAACAGGCCGAACGCGAGCAGCGGGAGCGTGTTGAGCAGCCCGGCGCTGCCCGCGTCCAGCCCCGTGGAGGCGCGGATATGGCCGAGCAGGGGGCCGACGCCGGTCAACGGCGCGCGCAGCGTCGCCGCCACCAGCAGGATGCCCAGCAGGGCCATGGCGGGCGTGACGGCGCGGGCAAGGCCCGGGCGGGTTTCGGGGGTCATGAAGCGGCGTTCTTCAGGCGGCGGCTCATCAGCACATGCGGGATGCCGGCCTCCATGAATTCGTCTCCTTCGGCCTCGAAGCCCCGCGTTTCGTAGAACGCCCGAGCGCGCGTCTGCGCGTGCAGCAGCAGCCGGTCGTGCCCGCGCCGGCGGGCTTCGTCGATCAAGGCGTCCAGGATGGCGCCGCCCACGCCCCGCCCGCGCCCATGGCGGTGGACCGCCATGCGGCCGATGTGCCCGTCCGGCAGGAGCCGGCCGGTACCCAGGGGCGTGCCGTCGGTGTCGTAGGCGACCGCGTGCAGCGAGACCGCGTCGGCATCGTCGTATTCGAGTTCCAGCGGGACCGACTGTTCGTGGACGAAGACGGCCTGGCGTATGGACGACGCGTCGTGCCTGAGGGTGTCCCATGAACCGACGGCGAGGTGGATGCCAAGCCTGGTCATGAGGGGCGGCGCGGGGCGCATGCCCGCGAGAATTGGGAGGGAGAAAGGAACGGGTGCGTTGCTTGTGGTGTCATGCCGGCAGAAGGCCGCAGCCAGTGCGGGTGCAAAGGCTCTAGCTTAGTCCATCTGTATCCTCATGTACGCCGGAAACCGGCCGGCGCCGCCCGCCTTGTAGTCGACCCATGCCTGCGCCAGCACTGCCATCAACGACAAGGCCGGCGCGACTCGCGGTCACATGAGGGGGAGGGGGCAGATCGCGCACCGGTTCTGACCGGTGCGCGGGACTCGCCTTAGTCGATGCGGACGTCGGCTTGCTTGATGATGGCGCTGTACTTTGCCGCTTCGGTCTTGACGAAGTCGGCGAAGGCCGTGCCATTCAGGTTCTTGGGCACCGCGCCCATGTTCCTGATGTTGGTCAACACTGCTTCGTTCTTGAGCGCCGTGGCCGCGGCGGCCTGGAGCCTGGCGATGACCGGGGCGGGCGTCTGCGCGGGAACGAACAGGCCGAACCAGGCCTCGGTGTTGTAGCCCTTCAGGCCCGACTCGTTCAGCGTCGGTACGTCGGGCAGCACGGGCGAGCGTTCCAGGCTGCTGACGGCCAGCGCACGGAGCTTGCCGGCCTGGATCTGCTGAGCCACCGTGGGGATGTTGATCATCAGCGCCGAGATCTCGCCACCCATGACGGCGGTCACGGCCGGCGCGGCACCCTTGTAGGGTACGTGCGGGATGTCGGTGCCCGCCATCGAGTTGAACAGGATGGCCGACAGGTGCGACAGGCTGCCGTTGCCGCCCGAGCCGACGTTCAGCTTGCCGGGATTGGCGCGCGCGTACGCGATGAATTCAGCGATGTTCTTGGCCGGCAGAGAGGGGTTGATGACCAGCACGTTGGGGGCGCTGGCCAGCAGCGTCACGGCGGCGAAGTCCTTGGCCGAGTTGTAGGGCAGCTTGCTGTAGAGGCCGGGGGTGACGGCGTGCGAGCTGGCGTTGCCCAGCAGCACGGTGTAGCCGTCCGGCGAGGCCTTGGCGACGATGTCCGAGGCGATGCTGCCGCCGGCGCCGGGCTTGTTCTCGACGACCAGGCTTTGGCCCAGGGCGTCGCCCATGGCCTTGCCCACGTTGCGGGCCAGTTGGTCGGAACCGTCGCCCGGGGGCGCGGGCACGACGAGGCGGATGGGGCGGTCGGGGTACTCGGCGTGCGCGGCCGGGCCGGCCAGGGTCAGGCCGAGCGCCATGGCGGCCGGCAGGTGCCGCAACTTGGGTGCGAAGGTCATGGGCATTTCCTTGTGGGGTGGGAGGAGGTCAGCGTACCAGGGCTTGCAGGCCGAAGAATTCGACCGCGTTGCCGGCGTAGATGGCTTGTTTGTCGGCGTCGCTGAAGCCGGGTTGCTCGGCCACCAGCTTGCCGATGGACTGCTCGCCCAGCGGGAAGGGGTAGTCCGAACCCAGCATGATGCGGTCGGTGCCCATCACGTCGGCCAGCAGGCGCAGCGCGCCCGGATCGAACACGGCCGAATCGACGTAGAAGCGCTTGACGTATTCCGAGGGCAGGCGCGGGCAGTCCTTGCGGATGATGTCGCGATGCTTCCAGGCGTTGTCCACGCGGCCCAGCATGAAGGCGAACGAGCCGCCGCCATGGGCGAAGCAGATCTTCAGCGATTCGGGGATGCGCTCGAAGGCGCCCGACAGGATCAGCGACAGGATGCCGAGCTGCGTTTCGGCGGGCATGGCCACCAGCCAGGGCAGCATCCATTGCTTCATGCGGTTGCCGCCCATCATGTCCCACGGGTGGACCAGCAGCGGGATGCCTTCAGTGGCGCAGTGCTGCAGGAAGGTGACCAGGCCCTCGTCGTCGAGGTCGCGGTCGCCCAGGTGGTTGCCGATCTGCACGCCGTGGTGGCCCGTGGCCTTGGCACGAGAGGCTTCGCGGCAGGCGGCGTCGATGTCCTGCAACGGCACCTGCGCCAGCGCCACCAGGCGCTTGGGCGCGGCGGCACAGAACTCCAGCGCCAGGTCGTTCATGCGCTGGGCCCAGGGCAGGACCTTCTCGGACGAGAATTCGTAGCCGAACATGATGGGCGTGGCGCAGGTGATCTGGATGTCCACGCCTTGGGCATCCATCTCGGCCAGGCGCGCCTGCGGATCCCATAGCGCGTCGTAGACGGGGCGGAAAGGCTTGTCGGCGCGCATGATGTCGCCGGTCTTGCCGTCCGGCGCGACCTGGAGCCAGGGCGCGCGCTCGACGCTCAGGGCGGCGGCTTCTTCCCGCGTGATGCGCGGGAAGTGGTGGGCGTGCATGTCGATTTTCATGATGGGCTTGATGTCTGGTGTTGTCGTCGCGGGATCAGAGGGGCTTGTAGGCGACCGCCTTGATCTCGATGCGCAGGTGCGGGTGGGGCAACTGGTGCACGGCTACCGTGGTGCGGGCCGGGCCGTCGTAGTCGAAGAATTCTCCGTAGACCTCGTTGTAGCCACCGAAATCGCTCATGTCGACCAGGAAGGTGCCGATCTCGACCACGTCGGACAACGAGGCGCCGGCGGTGCCCAGGATGTCGCGGATGTTCTCGAGCACCGCGCGGGTCTGGGCGCGGATGTCGAACTTGGTGGTGCCCATGGCGTCCACTTCCACGCCGGCCAGGGAGTTGTCGGAACGGCGCGAGCTGGTGCCCGAGACGAACAGGAAGTCGCCGGCGCGCTTGATGTGGGGGTACTTGCCGCGGGGGGTGGCCTTGCCTTCGACGACTTTGGCTTGTGTGCTCATGTCTACTCTCTAGTGGGGGTGCGCCCGGACGGGATGCGGGCGGAATGCTGACCGATGCAAGTCTAGGCAATCCGCCCTCGAAAAGAGAATGAATTTACGCGTCACTGGTATTCGATTTGGCTATGGCTGCGACAGGCAGGGCGCATGCCCCCTTCCTGTCATCAAGGCTCGGGTGGGAGGGGGGCGGAGCCGTATATGATGACCGCCTCCACGACCAGAAAAACGGGAAGCCGCGTCATGATCGCCATCGAAATCTCCCGCCCCGGCGGGCCCGAAGTCCTGCAGGCCGCCGAGCGTCCGACGCCGGTGCCCGGCGTGGGCGAAGTCCTGATCCAGGTCGCCGCCGCTGGCGTCAACCGGCCGGACGTGGCCCAGCGCCGCGGCACCTACCCGCCGCCCCCGGGCGCCTCCGACCTGCCCGGGCTGGAAGTGGCCGGCACCGTGGCCGCGCTGGGCGAGGGCGCCACCGGCCTCGCCGTGGGCGATGCGGTGTGCGCGCTGGTCAACGGCGGCGGCTATGCCGAATACTGCACCGTGCCGGCCACCCAGTGCCTGCCGGTGCCGAAGGGGCTGAGCATGGTCGAGGCCGCCGGCCTGCCCGAGACCTACTTCACCGTATGGAGCAACGTTTTCATGCGCGGCAAGTTGTCGGGCCAGGAAGCGCTGCTCGTGCACGGCGGCGCCAGCGGCATCGGCACCACGGCCGTCCAGCTGGCCAAGGCGCTGGGACACCGGGTGTACGCCACGGTGGGCAGCGACGAGCGCGTCGCCGCCGTCGAGAAACTCGGCGCCACCGCCGGCATCAACTACCGTACCCAGGATTTCGTGCAGGAGATCAAGCGCCTGACCGATGGCCGGGGCGTGGACGTGATCCTGGACATGGTGGCCGGCGACTACGTCGCCCGCGATGTCCATTGCCTGGCCGAAGACGGCCGCATCGTGCTGATCGCGCTGCTGGGCGGCGCGAAGGGCGAAATCGACTTTGCCCGGGTGCTCAGCCGGCGCCTGACCATCACCGGTTCCACCCTGCGCCCGCGCTCGGCCCAGTTCAAGGGCGAAGTCGCTGCCGCGCTGCGCCAGAACGTCTGGCCGTTGTTCGAGTCCGGACGGCTCAAGCCGGTGGTGTACGCCACCTTTCCGTTGCGCGAGGCGGCGCAGGCCCACGCCATGATGGAGTCGGGCGAGCACGTGGGGAAGATCGTCCTGACGGTTTAGGCCCCCTACGCGCTTCGCGCGCCCTGTATGGTGAGCCCCCAGCCGCTGGGCGGCAGCCCCCAAGGGGCCGGGACCCGCCTTGGGGCGGCCCGGCGCCGGGTGCCCGGGGCAGATGAGGGTGGACCGGCGGAGTCCGATCCACCGCATCCTGGGCCTGGGGGGCCACACGGCGGCCTTTTTTGCGACATTGGCTGCAGCGGTGCGCCGGAGTCGATACAATCGAGGTTTTGCCCGCATATTTTTGTCCACGCGGGCATTTTTCGATTCTTGTCGATGGCAACTAAACAGAATATCCGCCGCCTGGTGCTTGGCAACTGGAAGATGCACGGCGCGCTGGCCACCAACGGCCAGCTGCTCTCGGCCATACGCAGCGCCTGGAACCAATCCTCTGGCGCCGCCGCCTGCGACGTCGGCGTCTGCGTGCCGTTTCCGTACCTGGCCCAGGCCGAGTCCGCGCTGACGGATTCCGACGTTGCCTGGGGCGCCCAGGACATCAGCGTCCACCCGCAGGGCGCCTATACTGGCGAGGTGTCCGGCGCCATGCTGGCTGACTTCGGCTGCCGCTATGTGCTGGCTGGCCATTCCGAGCGCCGCAGCCTGCACGGTGAAACCAGCCAGCTCGTGGCCGACAAGGCCAGGGCGGCGCTGGCCGCCGGCCTGACCCCCGTCGTCTGCGTGGGCGAGACCCTGGCCGAGCGCGAAGCCGGCCGCACCCTGGCCGTCATCGACGAGCAGCTCGCGCCCGTGCTGGCCCTGGGCCGGGAAGCCGTGACCGCCATGGTCGTTGCCTACGAACCCGTCTGGGCGATCGGCACCGGCAAGACCGCCAGCCCCGAACAGGCCCAGGAAGTGCACGCCGCCATCCGGGCCGCGCTTCAGGGCATCGACTGCGCCGGCGTGCGCGTGTTGTACGGCGGCAGCGTCAAGGCGGCCAATGCCGCCGAACTGTTCGCCATGCCCGATATCGACGGCGGCCTGATAGGCGGCGCCTCGCTGGTGGCCGAAGACTTCCTGCGCATCGCCGAGGCGGGCGCCATAACCCGGAGTGCTTGAATGTCCGTAATGCTTACTGTCCTGCTGATCGTGCAGGTTGTCTCCGCCCTGACGATCATCGTCCTGGTCCTGCTTCAGCAGGGCAAGGGCGCCGACATGGGCTCCGCTTTCGGTGGCGGCTCCGCCGGCAGCCTGTTCGGCGCCGCTGGCGCGGCCAACTTCCTGTCGCGCACCACCAAGTGGGCGGCGGTCGTCTTCTTCATTTCCACCGCCGCGCTGGCCTACCTGGGCCGTCCGGCTCCCGCCGCTTCGCAAGGCGGGGTCATGGAAAGCCATCCCGCCGACCTGTCGGTACCCGCGGTCCCCGGCAGCACACCCGCGCCGGCCCCGGCGGCTCCCGACGCATCGGTCCCGTCGGTGCCCGCCACGCCGCCTGCGGCCCCTGCCCAGCCCGAGGCGCCCGCTCAGAAAAACTGAAGGGAATTCCGCTGACGGGCCGGCAAATGTTATATACTAGCGGGCTCACGCAAGCCGTCGTGGTGAAATTGGTAGACACGCTATCTTGAGGGGGTAGTGGCGAAAGCTGTGCGAGTTCGAGTCTCGCCGACGGCACCAGGATTTCCTCCAGAACACCTCTGGATCATCAAAAACCCGCGTATCTCATACGAGATCGCGGGTTTTTGTTTTGCGGAGCTCCGCACGGAACCGCCGCTCGATGCAGCGGCGTTCAGTAAGGTCTTGCGGCGTGACGGGCTGCTGTCTGCCCGCCGCGCCTGGCGGGGCGGGCTATCATGCCCGGCATGCGGCGCGGGCCGCCCCGGACTGGAGCATCGTTTCATGGACACCCCCCGGCACTTCGGCTTTCTCGGACTCGGCAACATGGGCCTGCCCATGGCGCGTCGCCTGCTCGCGGCGGGCCACGCGCTCACGGTGTGGAACCGGAGTGCCGACAGGGCGGCCGAACTGGCCCGGGCCGGCGCGCGGGTGGCCGGTACGCCGGCCCAGGTGCTGGCGGCGGCCGACGTGCTGGGAATCTGCGTCAAGGACGGGGCGGCGGTCGACGCCGTGGTATTCGGTCCTGATGGCTTGGCCGGCGCCGGTCCGCAAGGTGGGCGCAAGATCGTGGTCGATTTTTCCACCATCGAGCCGGAGCACGCGCGCGATGTCGGCCGGCGTCTGCATGAGCGGACGGGGGCCGCGTGGCTGGACGCGCCCGTATCGGGCGGCGTGCCGGGCGCCGAGGGCGGCACGCTGATCTGCTTCGTCGGGGGGGAGGCCGCTGACCTGGAGGCGGCCCGGCCCTTCCTGGCGGCGCTGACTTCGCGTGTGACTCATATGGGGCCGGCCGGCGCGGGCCAGACCACCAAGATCTGCAACCAGATGATCGTTGCGGTGAATGTGCTCGCGATCGCCGAAACCTACGGCCTCGCGCGGCGCGCCGGCGTGGATGTCGAGCGCCTGGCGCCCGCGCTGGCGGGCGGGTTCGCGGACTCCCAGCCGTTGCAGATCTTCGGGCCCGGGATGGCTGCCGGCCGCTTCGCGCCCACGCGCACGGCGGTCGAACTGATGGCCAAGGACATCGGTATTTCGCAGCGCATGGCGGCTGAGCTGGAGGCGGACACGCCGGTGTCCGCTTTTTGTTCAAGACTGTACGAGTCCGTGCGCGAGCAGGCGCCCGAGATTTTCACCGGCGACGTGGCGGGATTGGTGCGGCGCTACGCCTGAGTTGCCGTGGGTGGGGCGGCTATAATTGGCGTTCGTCAGCCTTCTCCAACGACGGAAGCCGTGAATGCCCCCTTTTATTCCGCCGCTGAATGCATTGCTTGCTTTCGAGGCGACCGCCCGTCACCTGAGTTTCACGAAAGCCGCCAATGAGCTGCATCTGACCCAGGCGGCAATCAGTCATCAGATCCGTTCACTGGAGGATCGCCTGGGCACGGCGCTGTTCGTGCGGGCCAAGGGCCGGATCTCGCTGACCTCGCCGGGTTCGGAATATCTGGAAGCGGTCAGCGGCCTGCTGGTGGAACTCTCCACCGCGACCGATCGTGTCAGCCAGGGGGGCAACGAACACACGCTCTCGATCAGTTGCCTGCCCACGTTCGCGACGGAATGCCTGTTGCCGCTGCTGCCTGAGTTCCGGGCGGCCTTTCCGCAATTGCGGCTTCAGCTTTCCACCTCCTCGGTCTTCGATGCTTTCCAGATCAACGCCTATGACGTGGCGATCCGCTACGGTTCGGGCAAGTGGGACGGCGTGAAGTGCGATTGGCTGTGCGACGAGTATTTCTTTCCCGCGATGTCGCCGCGCCTGCTGGAGGGCCGGCCTGTCGGCGATGCGCCGGCGATCCTGGCCGGGACGACGTGGCTGCGCACGTACTTTACGTCGCTGTACGAGGATGACTGGCCGGAATGGCTGGCCGCCGCCGGCCTGGGCGAGATGCAGCCGCAGATGGAGCTGGGCATGCACATGCAATTGACCTCGCTGGCGGGGGCGGTGGAAGGGCTGGGCGTGGTGATCGCGCGCACGCCGCTGGCCAACCGCGCCTTGCGCAAGGGGACGCTGGTGTCCCCGTTCGGTCCGCGCCTCAAGTCGAAGTCGGCCTACTATCTGGCGACACCCGAGAGCCGCTACGAACATCAGAAGGTGGCCTGTTTCCGATCGTGGCTGCTGGAGCGCGCGGCCGAGCATTTTCGCCTGGAGCCCGAGGCGCTGATCGGTCATGGCTAGCGAGTTCGCGCAATTCGTCGAGTCCTGTCTGGCGCGGCGGGCGAGCCGCCATCCGGATCGGCTGGCGCTGGCGGACACCGATGGCGCGAAGCTGGACGGCCGTGGCCTGTACGAGCGGGCGCGCGCGGTGGCGCGATCGCTGCCGGTGCCGGACGGCGCTTCGCCGCCGCTCTATCTGCTGCCCACCGCCAATGGCGTCGAAAAGGTGGTGCTCTGGCTGGGCGCCTGGATGGCGGGCGCGGCGGTGCTCAATATCGACATGGACTACCTGCCGGCCGAAACGGTGCGCGCGCTGCTGGCGACCGCGCGGCCGTCGGGCATGCTGGCCCTCGCGCCCGCGGGCGCGGACTGCCTGCCTCTGGCGCAGGCACCCGGCGCGGCGGCGATGCCGGCGGGAACGGTGCTGGTCAATTGCACATCGGGCACGACGGGGATGCCCAAGCTGGTCTATCAGTCAGCGGCGGCGCTGCGGCACAACGGCGAGGTGTCCGCGCGGCTGATGCGGCTGGAAGAAGGGGAGCCCTGCCTGGAGGTGCGCGGACTGAACTGGTATTCGGCGCAGATACTGAGCCTGATGCCGTTTCTGTCGGTGGGGACGCAGTTGCATGTGGCGCCCGGATTTTCGGCGTCCAGACTGGCCGGCTGGCTGGACGAGCGGGCGATCCGCTTCATGCCCATGGTGCCGAGCATGGTGCGCATCATGCTCGGCGTGGTGGAAGCGTTGCCGGAGGCCCTGACACGGTATTCGTGCAGTTCGTCGGAGCTGGCGGGGGAGTTGTGGCAGCGAGCGGAAGCAACCTGGCGCGTGCCGCTGATCAATCTGTATGGCAGTTCCGAGCTGGGCTGGATCTGCGGTTCGGACGAGGCGGACCGGCGGATCGGCCGGGTCGGGTTTCCGATCGACGGCGTGCGGGTGACGGTTGAGCCGGGAGCCGGAAACACGGCGGGGCAGCCTGGCCGCGTTCTGGTCCGGACCCCGCACGTCGCGCTGGCGACGCGTTCCGTGGGCGGCGATTTCCTGTACCCGGGCGACGAGGCGATCGATACCCAGGATCTGGGCGTGTTCGACCCGACGGGCCGGCTCGCGCTGGCGGGCCGGGCCGACGACATGATCCTGCGGGGCGGCGTGAACATCCACCCGGGCGATGTCGAACGGCATATCGAACGGGTGCCCGGGGTGCGGCAGGCGGTGGCCTTTGGCGTGGATGACGTCACGTATGGCGCGGTGGTGGGCTGTGCCTTCACCGGCGCGCCCGGCGTACAGGCCGACGATCTGGCCATACGCCTGGCGATGGAACTGCCGGCCGCATGGCAGCCGGTCTATTGGTGGAAGCTGGACAGCATTCCGCTCGGTGCCAACGGCAAGGTTTCGCGCCGCCAGCTCAGGCAGCGGCTGACCGAGTCGCTTCCGCCACCACTTGCACCTCGATCTGCGCGCCGAAGTGCAGCGGCCCGACCGGCACCACCGTGCGCGCACAGCGATGCTGGCCCAGACGCCGACGATAGAGCTGGTTGAATTCGTCCCACAATCCGATGTCCGACAGGTAGATCGTGCATTGCACGATGCTGGCCAGTCCCTGGCCGCCTTCGGCCAGGATGGTCTCGATGCGGTCGAAGCAGGTGTCGAACTGGGTGGCGAAGTCTTCGCCGCGCGCCAGGTCGGGCAGCACGCCCGACAGGTAGACGAGCTGGCCCGTCTGCATGGCGGCCACGTAGTGGCCGACAGGTGCGGGCAGGCGGGGCGTGGGCCAGGGTGTCATGCGCCACCTCCGCCGAAGGCGTAGGCCACCGCCACCGCGATCACAACGGCCGCCGCGGCATAGATCCAGGTGCGCGAGGACGAGGCGGCCGGTGCCGCGCCGGCGGCCCGCGGGGCGGTCGTCCCGGCACTCGCCGTGGCGTCCGGCGCGGCGTCGGTGCCCCGCGCGCCAGGGCCGGTGATGGCCTTGTCTAGCCTCTGGAAAAACTCATCCGCCATTTTCTTGGCGACGCCGTCGATGACGCGCGCCCCCACCTGGGCCAGCTTGCCGCCGACCTGCGCCTTGACCTGGTAGGAGAGGGTCGTGCCGTCCGGGGCGTCGCTGAGCGAGACGCTGGCCGCGCCCTTGCCGAATCCCGCCGCGCCGCCGGTGCCGTTGAAGCTCAGGTCGTACGAGGTGTTGTCGATCTTGTTCTGCAGTGTGAGGTCTCCCACGAACCTGGCCTTGATGAACCCGACGGCCGCGACCATGGCGACCTTGTAGCCGTCGGGGCCGGTGGCGTCGATGGACTCGCAGCCAGGAATGCAGGCCTTGAGGACCTCGGGGTCGTTCAGGCAGCGCCAGACTTCATGGCGGGGGGCTTTGATGAGACGCTCGGCAACCATTTCCATACGGTGTGCTCCTTAGTTGCGGGTGCCGGCGCGCTCGGCGGCCAGCCGCACCGCGGCGATGATTTCGGGGTAGGTGCCGCAGCGGCACAGGTTGCCCGACAGGTAGTGTTCGATCTGGGCATCCGTGGGGTCGGGGTAGGCCTCGAGCAGTTTGCGCGTCATCATCACGAAGCCGGGCGTGCAGAAGCCGCACTGAAAGGCGCCGCAGTCGATGAAGGCCTGCTGGATGGGGTCGAGTTCGCCATCCGCGGTGTTGAGTGCTTCGAGGGTCTCGACCTGCTTGCCCTGCAGTTTCCAGGCGGGATAGAGGCAGCCCGAGGCGGGCGCGCCGTCCACGTAGATGGTGCAGCAGCCGCACAGGCCCTGGCCGCAGCTTTCGCGCGCGCCTTTCAGGCCGCAGCGCCCCAGCATGTCGATGGCGTTGTCGCGCACGTCCACGTGGCGGCGTTCGGCGCGTCCGTTGAGTTCGAACTCGATGTCGATGTTCATGCGTGTTGTTCCTGTCTGGTCCGCATCCCTTCCCAGATCTTCTCGGGACGGATGGGCAGTTGAGTGATGCGGACGCCGACGGCGTCTTCGATGGCGGCCGCCAGGGCCGAGGCGACGCCGAAGGTCGCGCTCTCGCCCACGCCCTTGCCGCCGAAGGGGCCGTTGGACTGGTAGGCGTCCACCGTCTCGCGGCCGATGTAGCGGGGGATGTCCTGGATGCCGGGGATCTTGTATTCCGACAGGCCGGCGTTGCGCAGCTGGCCTTGTTCGTCGAACTCCATTTCTTCCAGCGTGACCGTGCCGAGCTGCATGATGGCCGCGCCGCTGATCTGGGTCTGCACGATCAGCGGGTTGAGCGCGGTGCCGCAATCGACGACGTTCTCCATGCGCAGGATGGTGTACATGCCGGTTTCCGTGTCGACTTCGACCTCTATCGCCGTGCCGCCTATCATCCAATTGGGCGTGATGTCTTCCGACTGGCCGGTGGCCTTGTCGGGAGATTGGTAGGTGGGCTTGTAGACCCCGGTGCCGATGACCGTGCCGGCCTGCATGCCGAATTTGCGGACGAACAGCATCCCGAGGTTCTCCGGGTCGATCTCCTCCACGCCGACTTCCTTGGCCATGGCCCGCAACTTGGCCAGCGCGTCTTCGGCGGCCAGGCGCACGGCGTGGCCCATGTGGAAGGTCGAGCGCGAGCCCAGCGTGGCCATGTCATAGGGCGATGCATCGGTATCGGGGTTGACCACCGAGACCGACTCGGCGGGTACGCCCAGGACTTCGGACACGATCATGGCCATCAGGGTGTCCGAGCCCTGGCCCATGTCCACGGTATTGCATTGCACGCTGCAACTGCCGTCGGCGGCCACCGACACGGCCGCCACCGAGGTGGTGGGCGAGACGCAGGCCTTGATGCCCACCCCTATGCCGCGGCCGCGCCGGTAGCGTCCGCTGCCGTGCTCGAAGGGCTTGCTCCAGCCGAAACGTTCGGCCACGCGGTTGAGCACGAGCGGAATCGCGGCGTCTTTCATGACGGTGCCGGTGGCGTGGCGCTTGCCGTCCGCCAGCACGTTGCGCAAGCGGAATTCGACCGGATCCAGGCCCAGGTCGCGGGCGATGATGTCGGCCTGGCTCTCGTAGGCCCAGACCAGTTGCGGAATGCCGAAGCCGCGGAACGCGCCGGCCGGCGGACGGTTGGTATAGACCGCGACCGAGGTGACGTCGACATGTTCGATGTCGTAGGGTCCGGGAGCGGTGAAGCCCGATTTCTGCGTCACGCGCGGTCCGATGTCGGCGTAGGCGCCGCCGTTCCAGATGACCTCGCAGCGGCGCGCCAGGATGCGGCCGTTCTCGTCCACCGCCGATTCGATGGTGAAGGTGGTCGGATGGCGGGTGATGGTGTAGAACTGCTCGGCCATGGTCAGCGCGACCCGCACCGGCCGTTGGCACAGCATGCTCAGCGCCACGGCCAGCGGTTCGAGCTTGACGTAGAGCTTGCAGCCGAAGCCGCCGCCCAGGAAGGCCGTCTTGACCGTGATCTGGTTCTCGCGCCAGCCGAGCAGCCGCGCGATCTCGGTGCGGGCGAACGACGGGGTCTGGCTGGCCGTGTAGATGTGCGCGTGGGAATTGCGCACGTCGGCCACCGAGACCATGGGTTCCAGCGGGACATGCATGACCTGCTGGGTCTTGAAGGTGTTCTTGAACACGCGGTGCGCGCTCTTGAACGCCGCGTCCACGTCGCCTTTCTTGACGCCGAAGGTCAGCGCCACGTTGGTGTCGCGGATGCCGTTCAGGTGCTTGAGGTCGGCGAAGGTGCCGGCCGGCCGCAACGAGTCGTGCACGTAGATGTCGGAGTGCATGGCTTCGATTTCGTCGAACACCGCCGGCAGCTCTTCGATCTCGGCCTGGACCAGGCCCGCGGCATCCTCGGCCACATGGGGCGATTCGGCCACCACCACGGCCACCGGCTCGCCCACGTAGCGCACCTTGTCGATGGCGAGAATGGGCTGGTCGTGGAACGCGGGGCCATAGTAGGGCTCCGGAATGACCTTGAGGATGTCGGCGCCGGTGAATACGCCATGGACGCCCGGCACCGCTTTCGCCTGGGCGGTGTCGATGCCGAGGAGGCGGCCATGGGCCACGTGGCTGCGCACGATCTTCGCATGCAGCATCCCGGGCAGCGTGACGTGGTGGGTATAGTCGACGCGGCCGGTGACCTTGTCGACGGCTTCGAGGCGGCGCAGGCCTTTGCCAAGCCGGTTCAGGGGAGGGCGTTCTGTCGTCATGCGTGTCTCGCTGCCGGTTTGGGAGCTTGCAGGGCCTGTTCGAAGACTTCGGGCAGGTAGGCGCGCAGCAGGGCCTGCTTGTATTCCATGCTGCCGTGGCTGTCGGGTACCAGGGTGGCTTCGTCCACCGCCGCCTGCGCGGCGCGCCGGCCCAGTTCGGCCGACCAGGCCTGGCCGTCGAGCACGGCCTCGGCCTGCCGCAGGCGCGTGGGACGGTCGGTGGCGGCGCCGATGAACAGCCGTGTCCGGGCGATGCGGCCGTTGTCCAGGTCGAACGCGGCGGCGATGCCCAGCGTGGGCCAGTCGTGGCGCGCGCGGGTGGTGACTTTCTTGTAGTAGGCGCAGGCGGGCTGGCGAGGGATGGCCAGGCCGGTGACCAGTTCGTCGGCCTCCAGCGCGGTCTCGTAATAGCCTTGGTAGAGCTGCTCGACGGCTATCTCGCGCGCGCCGCGCACGCTTTGCGCGACCACCCGGGCATTCAGCGCGCTGAGCACGGGCGGCAGGTCCATGTGCGGATCACCATGCGAGAGGTAGCCCCCTATCATGGCGACGTTGCGCACCCGTGGGTTGGCCAGCGTGGTGAATACCTGGGGCAGCAGCGGATGCGAGGCGCACAGGCCGGGGTGGCGTTCCATCTCGCCCAGCGTGACCAGGCCGTCGATACGGGCCTGGCCGTCGTCGGCGACGCGGATCTTGCGCAGGCTGTCGCGCAGGCCTTCCAGGCTGAGCAGGCTGTCCACGTTCAGGATGCCCGCGCGGCGCATCAGCGAGATCGCCGTCGCGCCGCTGACCGGGCGGCCGGCGAAGCCTGGCGCGGCAAGGATCGCCAGTGCCTCGTCCAGGGTGGCCGGCTGCAGCAATTCAAAAGGGGACATGTCGTGTTCCTCGCGTCTAGGCCCGGGCCAGGGCCAGCAGGCTGTCGGCCACTTCGCGCGGATATTCCAGCGGCGACAGGTGCCGGGCCCGGGGCAGGACCCGCAGCACCGAGCCGGCGATGGCGTCGGCCAGGGCCTGGGCCATCGCCACGGGCGTGGCGTAGTCCTCTTCGCCGACCAGGATCCGGGTGGGCGCCTGGATACCGTCCATGCCCGCGCGCAGGTCCATGTTGCCCAGCATGCGGCAGGTTTCCAGATAGGCCGGCACGTCGTTGGCGAGGAAGATCCGTTTGCTGTGTTCCACGACCTCGGGATGGTCGAGGCGGAAAGCGTCGGTGAACCAGCGCGTTTCCTGGAAGGCGATCAGGCTCGCCAGGCCTTCCTGCACGGCCTTCTGGCCTCGGCCCTCCCAGTCCGCCGGGGCGGTCGCGCCATACCAGGCGGTGGTGTCGAACAGTCCCAGGCCGGCCGTGCGGCCGGGGTGGCGGATGCCGAACGCCAGGGCGACGCAGCCGCCCATCGATGCGCCGCCCACCACCGCGCGTTCCCAGCCCAGAGCGTCGAGCACACCGGCCACGTCGTCGGCGAAGGTCTCGATGCGGTAGGGGCCGGCGGGCTTGTCCGACCGGCCGTGGCCGCGCGCGTCCACGGCCGCCACGGCGGCGTCCGGCCCCAGTTCGGCCACGACCGTGTCCCAGAAACTGTGGTCCATGGCCAGGGAGTGGATCAGGGCGAACCGGTGCTTCGCATCGGCCTTGCCGTGCAGGGCGTAGGCAATGCGGGCGCCGTCGGCGGAGGAGGAGTAGTGCAGTTGCATGTCGGGCATCTCGTTTACCGCTCGGGTTAGTCGACCTTGCCGATGCGCTGCACGGCCTGGATCTGTCCTTCGGCGTCTTCCTTCCAGAACCTGGTGAAATCCGCGGTGTTCAAATACTTGATGGGCAGGCCGGCCCCTTCTTCGATGACTTTCTGCACGCGGGCGTCGTCCACGGCGAACTTGACGGCTTCCCCGAGTTTTTCGAGCGCCGCGGGCGGGGTGCCGGCCGGGGCGAACAGTCCGCTCCATTGATAGAACTCGACGTTGTAGCCGAGCGATTTCAGGCTGGGCAGCTTGGGGAAGGCTTCGACGGGCTCGCTGCCCCAGTGGGCCAGCAGGCGCACCGCGCCGCTGTCCACGTGCTGCTTGACCGAGCCGGGCGAGACGGCCAGGGCCTGGATCTGCTTGCCCAGCAGCGCCATCATGGCCGGGCCGGCGCCGCCGTAGGGCACGTGCAGGGTCTTCATGCCGGCGGTATTCGCCAGCGAGGCCATGTACATGTGCAGCGTGCCGTAGACGCCCGACGAGCCGTAGGTGATCTGCTCCTTGCCGGCATAGGCGATGAATTCCTGCGCCGTTTTCCACGGACTGTCGCTGCGGACGGCGAGTACGGCGGGGTCGGCCGTGATGCGGGCGATGGGGGTGAGCTGGCTGACCTGATACATGGGCTGGCGGCCGATCAGCTTGTCGGCCGCGGGCATGCTGGAGATCGCCGGCAGCGACATCAGGATGGTGTAGCCGTCCGCCTTGGCGCGCGCGGCATGGGCAATGCCGACCGCGCCGCCGGAACCGACCTTGTTTTCCACGATCACGGGTTGGCCCAGCTTGCGCGCCATGGCTTCGGCCACGGGACGGGCGACCGCGTCGGTCACGCCGCCCGGCGCGAACGGCACGATCATGGTGATGGGGCGGGCCGGCCATTGCTGGGCCTGGGCGCCGCCCGCCGCAACGGTGGCGGCGACTGCCGCGGCGATGACGTATGGGTTCATGTTTGCTCCTTGTGTTCTTGCTTATTCGTCGAGAATGTGACCCCATTTCTGGCGGGTCGCGGCCTGCAGGGATTTGCTCGCCTCGGCCACCTCGGGGAAACGGGTCAGGTAGTCGTAGGGCCGGCATGCATCGATGACGGCCTTGGAGTTGAAGGGCGTGTCGGTGTCGAAGGTGACGAATAGCGGGTCGTTCCTGGATCCCATGCCGCGCCGCACGATGTCTATGTCGCGCTCCGGATCCGAGCGCGTGGCCACCGCCCACATCACTTCCTGCAGATTGGCCGGATCGATATCCTCGTCCACCACGACCGCCCAGCGCGACATATAGGCGCCCACGCCGCAATTGAGCAGCAGGTGGCCAGCCTGGCGCGCATGGCCCGGATAACGCTGCTTGATCGAGACCACGTTGAACATGCGCGCGCCACCGATCTCGTGCGCCCACACCGCCTGCACGTCGGGCACGCCCCCGGCCTGCAGGGCGTCCATCAGCAGCGCCGAACGCATCACCGCCTTGGAGTAGGAGTAGTCGTTGGGCGGCTTGGCCGGAGGGCTGCCCAGCAGGATGGGCTGGGAGCGGTAATAGATGCGTTCGATGGTGACCACGGGCGACACCCCCTGCTTGCCGGGGTAGTAGCCGTGGAATTCGCCGAACGGGCCTTCTTCCTTGAGATCTCCCGGGTGCGCCCAGCCTTCGATCACGATCTCGGCGGCGGACGGAAACGGCAGGCCGGTGACCTGGCCGCGCACGACCTCCACCGGTTGGCCCAGGATGGCGCCGATGTAGTTGTACTCGCACATGCCATAGGGCACTTCGATGCCGGAGATGGTGTAGCCCAGCGGGTCGCAGCCCAGCACGATGGCGACGGGAAAGGGCTTGCCGGCCGCCATGTGCTTGTCGTATTGGATGGCACCGTGCTTGCCGGGGATCATGTCCAGCCCGACGTGGTTGCGGTCGTGGATCATGACGCGATAGGTGCCGACGTTGACCCAGTCCGAGTCCAGGTCCCGGGTGACCACCATGCAGCCGGTGCCGATGTAGCGGCCGCCGTCTTTCTCGTGCCAGAGCGGGGCGGGGAAAGCGGCTACGTCCACGTCCTCGCCCGCGACCACGTGTTCGAGCACCGGACCGGAGTCGACTTCGACCGGATCGTAGTCGGCGGCCCGGCTCTTCCAGGTGCTGGGCCGTCCGCGCAGCTTGGCCACCAGATCCTGGTGGCCGTCGATCTCGCCGAGCCGCAGGATGTTGGCCAGCCGCACCGCGTTCGAGGTGGTGCAGGCCAGCACGCGGTGGCCGGCGGGATAGCCGGGAATGTCGTCGAACAGCAGTGCCTTGGGGTCGGCCTTCTTGACGTTGAGTTCGGCGATGGCGCCAAGCTCCAGGTTCCAGTCCGCGCCCGAGACCTGCTTGAGCTGCTTTCGGGCGTCGATGTCGGCAAGCCATTGCCGCAGGTCCAATCCGTTTGCCTTGGTGTACGTCGTCATTCAGTTTCCGTAGGTAAGTCGCCGCGCGAGGCGCGCGGGGTATTCAGGGTTCGATCCTGGCGCGCTCGATCACGCCGCGGACGTTCTTCAGGTCGAATTCGATACGTTGCTTGAATTCGGCGGGAGGCATGCCGCCCACGGTGGCGCCGTTGTCGGCGAAGCGCTGGATGACGTCGGCGGCGGCGAGGGTCTTGGCGACTTCACGGTGCAGGGTTTCGACGATGGCGTCGGGCGTGCCCTTGGGGGCGAACATGCCAACCCAGTTCGACGCATCCACGCGCGGTATGCCGGCGCCCTGGGCGGTCTTCCATTCGGGGTGGTCGGCCATGGTCTTGCGCGTCAGCAGGCCGATCACGTGGACGCGGCCGGTCTTGACGTGCGGCAGCACAGCGGGTACGGCCACCACGCCCAGCGGCACCTCGCCGCCGGCCACGGCCGCCATCGCCGGCGCGCCGCCCTTGTAGGGGACGTGCATGAGCTTGACACCGGCTTCCAGCGCGAGCCATTCGCCGCCCAGGTGGTTGTAGCTGCCGGCGCCCGGCGACGAGAACGCGAGCGCATCGGGCCTGGCCTTGGCGGCCTTGATCACGTCGTCGAAGGTCCTGTAGGGCGTGGCGGCGTTGGCCACGAGCAGCAGCGGCGTATCGCTGACCAGGGTGATGGGCTTGAAGTCGCGTTCAAGCTCATAGGGAACATGTTTGAACAGCGCCGGGTTGACCGAAAACTCGCCGGTGTGCGCCATCAGCAGCGTGTAGCCGTCGGCGGGGGCCTGCGCCACGTTGGTGACGGCGATGAAGCCATTGCCGCCAGGCTTGTTCTCCACGATGACGTTCCAGCCCAGGCGCTCGGTCATCTTCTGTGCCAGCAGGCGGGCCGTCACGTCGACCACGCCGCCGGCGGCAAAGGGCACCACCATGCGTATCGGACGATTCGGATAATCCTGTGCGTAGGTTGCGCCCGAGAGGGCGATGAGCAAGGTGCCCGCCAGCGTTTTCGCTGTTTTCATTGTGTCTCCCTGTGCCGGATCATTTGGGTCCGGTTTGTCCAAGTCCGGCGCATTGTGCCGACGGGGGGAGGGCTCGCCAAATGAAATGTTCTTATGGCGCACATGAGGATTTTTATTGGCCGTGAGGCGGGAGTCCCGCATGTCATCGGGGCGTCATTGATGTAACGGTGCTAAAGAGCCGTCCGGTCCGGGCCGATAAACCGGATGACGCGCAACGGCGGGGTTCTTCGGAACCCCGCCGTTGCCGTTTGTGGCCTAGGGTTTTCATAAGGACGTCATGAAAATACGCAGCAAATTGTTCGCCTTGGGGACCGCCGGCATCGTGGCGCTGGCGGTGGTGGCCGGTTGTGCGGTGGCCGGGCTGTTGCGCCTGAGCGCGGCGGTCGACGATTACGCGCAGCGGCGGGTGCCGGCGCTGGTGGCGTTGGGCGCGCTCAGGGAAGGGCAGGTGCAGATCGCGCGCCACAGCCTCGAGCCACTCCAGTGGGCCGATGAATACTCTATCGAGGCCCGTAACGAGTGGGAGCGCATGTTGCAGTCGAAGGGGCGCACGTGGGCCGCGATGGAGGCAGCCCGGGCGGCCCTGTCCGATGTCCCGGCCACCGAGGGCGAGGCCGAGGCGCTGGGGACCTTCGACGAGGCCTTCCATGCTTGGGCAGAAAAGGAGAAACCGCTTACCGATCTGCTCAAGCAGTTGGTGGAGGCCGACAGCGAAGAACGCCAGCGCTTCCTGTTCCTGAAATACCTGGCGGCCTATTCGGCCCAGGAGTCCTATTACGTCAAGGCGCAGCAGGCCATGCAGGCGCTGGCCGAGGCCGGCGCGCAGGCCGCGGCCGAGCGGGCGGCGGAACTGCGCCAGGCCAGTCGCGGCCTGGCGGGCCTGATCGCGGGCGTGGGCGTGGCCGCCATCCTGCTGATGCTGGCCGGGGCCTGGCGCGCGGGACGGACCATCGTGGGCGCGATCGACGGAATGCGGTCGCGATTGGCGTCCATCGCCGACGACCTGGATTTCCGCCCCCGCGCCGACGTACGCGGCAATGACGAGGTGGCGGAAATGGCGCGCGCGCTGGACCGGCTGGTGGCGCGCATGCGCACGTCGCTGGCGACGGTGCAGGGATTGTCGGCGACCATGAACGCCGCCGGCGACGAAGTGTCCGCGGGCGCGGCCGACGTGGCGGGCGGCGCCGCCCGCCAGAATGACGCCGCGGGGCGCATGGCCGTGTCCATGCAGGCGGTGGCCGCCAGCATGACGCAGGTCGCGGAGTCGGTGGAAGAGGCGATCGGCCTGTCCCGCGATGCCTGCGGCCTGGCTCAGCGCGGCGGCGAACTGATCGGGACGGCGGGCGGCCAGATGGACGCGATCGCGGGCCGGATGGCCGCGGCGGCGCGGGCCCTGGATGCGCTGGGCCGCCACGGTGAATCGATTCGCCACGTGGCCCGGCTGATCTCCGACATCGCCGGACAGACCAAGCTTCTGTCCCTGAACGCGGCGATCGAGGCGGCGCGCGCGGGGGAGGACGGCAGGGGCTTCGCGGTCGTGGCCGAACAGGTCAGGACGCTGGCCGAGAAAAGCGCGGCTTCCAGCCTGCAGATCGGCCAGACCGTGGAGCGGATCGCCGACGAAACGACTGCCGCCGCCGAATTGATGCGGGAAGTGGTGGGCGCGGTCACGGTGGGACAGGCCAGCGCTGGCGAGGCGGGTCGTTTCATGGGTGAACTGCACGTCGGGTCGGAGCGGGCGGCGCGGGTGGTGGCCGCCATTGGACAGGCGCTGCGCGAGCAGTCCTCGCTGAACGACGGGGTCGCGCGCCACGTGGGAGATGTGGCGGGCATGGCCGGACACTACCGGGAAGCGGCGGGCGCCATGGCGGCCCAGGCTGCGAGCCTGCGGGAAACCGTGCGGACGGTCGACGAAACCGTCAATTCGTTCAGGGTCTCGTAAGCCTTGCCGGACGCGCTTTTTCCTGGGAAGGAAGGGTGGGGCGGCGTTTCAGTGGACTCAGGGTTTGCGCTATACTTTCGGCCGGACGGGCATGGGTATGAAACATGCATGTCCGACAGTTACCGCAGTTGCCGGTAAGACAGTTTTGGTTTTGCGCCGACACGCAGTGGCTTCACGACACAGCGGTAATGCAGCGGTCCGCGTAAAAACATACATCCTTGCATGTAAGCACACGCAGGTGTTCTAGAATGGCGCCGGCCCCGGACGGGGCGGCAACGGGCGGCATTCCGGCATGCCCGCCGCAAGGAAGTCTGGTCCGCATCCTGCCGATTTTGCAAATGACGTCCCGGGCACTTTTCATGTCCGTGGCGTGACTCGAACAGGTTACCTGATGAATATCGAGAGTTACCTTCCTGTCCTGCTGTTCATCATCGTGGGCAGCGTCATCGGTTTCGCGCTGATGTTCCTGGGCTCCGTGATCGGCCCGAACCGGCCGGACAGCGAAAAGCTCTCTCCGTACGAGTGCGGTTTCGAGGCCTTCGAGGACGCGCGCATGAAGTTCGACGTGCGCTACTACCTCGTCGCCATCCTCTTCATCCTGTTCGACCTCGAGATCGCATTTCTGTTTCCGTGGGCCATGGCCAACGAGCAGGTGGGCCTGCTGGGTTTCGGGACCGTGGCGGTATTTCTGGCCGTTCTCGTGATCGGCTTCATCTACGAATGGAAAAAGGGCGCGCTGGACTGGGAGTGATCCCAGCTGCACGCCGAAGGACATCGGGTCTCATTCATGGCTATCGACGGAATTCTCAACGAAGGCTTCATCACCACGACCGCGGACAAGGTCATCAACTGGGCGAAGACGGGGTCGCTGTGGCCCATGACCTTCGGCCTGGCCTGTTGCGCGGTCGAAATGATGCACGCGGGCGCGGCCCGCTACGACCTCGACCGTTTCGGCATCATCTTCCGGCCCAGCCCGCGCCAGTCCGACCTGATGATCGTGGCCGGCACCCTGTGCAACAAGATGGCGCCGGCCCTGCGCAAGGTCTACGACCAGATGCCGGAGCCGCGCTGGGTGGTCTCCATGGGCTCGTGCGCCAACGGCGGCGGGTACTATCACTATTCCTATTCGGTGGTGCGCGGCTGCGATCGCATCGTGCCGGTCGACGTCTACGTCCCGGGTTGCCCCCCCACCGCCGAAGCACTGGTGTACGGCTTGCTGCAGTTGCAGAACAAGATCCGCCGCACCAATACCATCGCGCGTTGACGTCGATGACGGTGTGCGTACTTCCCATTTCCACCTTCCCGCCCGGACCGGCCCAGGCCCGTCCGGCGTCGTCTTTTGATCCGAGCGCTCATGACCAAGCTTGAAACCCTGCGCCAGAATCTGCTTAGCGCCTTGGGCGAAGATATCCGCCTGACACTCGCACTGGGCGAGCTGACGCTCGAGGTGCCGGTGGACCGGTACGTGGAAGTGTGCCGGACGCTGCGCGACGATGCCGGGCTGGGGTTCGAGAGCTGCATCGACCTGTGCGGCGTCGACTACTCCACCTATGGCAACGAAGTGCGCGAAACCGGGCGCTTCGCCGTGGTGCTGCACCTGCTCTCGATCGCCCACAACTGGCGCCTGCGCGTGCGTACCTGCGCGGCCGACGATGACCTGCCGGTCGTGCCGTCCCTGGTGGACGTCTGGCCCGGCGTCAACTGGTACGAGCGCGAGGCCTTCGACTTCTACGGCGTGCTGTTCGAGGGACACCCCGACCTGCGCCGCATCCTGACCGACTACGGCTTCATCGGCCATCCCTTCCGCAAGGACTTCCCGCTGTCGGGCACCGTCGAGATGCGTTTCGACCCCGAGCAGAAGCGGGTCATCTACCAGCCCGTCACCATCGAACCGCGCGAGGTCACCCCGCGCGTCATTCGTGAAGATGGCTACGGAGCAGGGCGCTAATCATGGCAGAGATCAAGAACTACACCCTCAACTTCGGTCCGCAACACCCGGCCGCGCACGGCGTGCTGCGCCTGGTGCTGGAGCTGGACGGCGAAGTCATCCAGCGCGCAGATCCCCATATCGGGTTGCTGCACCGGGCCACCGAAAAGCTGGCCGAGCACAAGACCTTCCTGCAGGCCTTGCCCTACATGGACCGTCTCGATTACGTGTCCATGATGTGCAACGAGCACGCCTACGTCATGGCGATCGAAAAGATGATGGGCGTGGAAGTGCCGCTGCGGGCGCAGTACATCCGCGTGCTGTTCGACGAGATCACCCGTGTCCTGAACCACCTGATGTCGCTCGGCTCGCACGCCCTGGACGTGGGCGCGATGGCGGTGTTCCTGTACGCCTTCCGCGAGCGCGAGGACCTGATGGACTGCTACGAAGCGGTCTCGGGCGCCCGCATGCACGCGGCCTACTACCGCCCGGGCGGCGTCTACCGCGACCTGCCCGAGCGCATGCCGCAGTACCGCCCCAGCAAGCTGCGCAGCGACAAGGAAATGAAGGCCCTGAACGATGACCGCTCGGGCTCGCTGCTCGACTTCATCGAGTCCTTCACCAATCGCTTTCCCGGCTATATCGACGAATACGAGACCCTGCTGACCGACAACCGGATCTGGAAGCAGCGCCTGGTCGACGTCGGCATCGTCAGCCCCGAGCGGGCCAAGGCGCTGGGCTTCACCGGCCCCATGCTGCGCGGTTCGGGCATCGCGTGGGATCTGCGCAAGATGCAGCCCTACGAGGTCTACGACCTGGTCGAGTTCGACGTGCCGGTGGGCACGAACGGCGATTGCTACGACCGCTACCTCGTCCGCATCGAGGAAATGCGCCAGAGCAACCGCATCATCAAGCAGTGCGTGGAATGGCTGCGCAACAATCCCGGCCCCGTCATGACGAGCAACCACAAGGTCGCTCCGCCCAGCCGCGCCGAGATGAAGACCAGCATGGAAGAGCTGATCCACCATTTCAAGCTCTTCACCGAAGGTTTCCACGTGCCTCCGGGCGAGGCCTATGCCGCGGTCGAGCATCCCAAGGGCGAGTTCGGCATCTACCTCGTGTCCGATGGCGCGAACAAGCCGTACCGCCTGAAGATCCGCGCCCCGGGCTTTGCCCATTTGCAATCGCTGGACGAGATGGCGCGCGGTCACATGATCGCCGACGCCGTCACGATTATCGGCACGCAGGACATCGTGTTCGGCGAGATCGACCGCTGAACCCATGACCGCGTCCCAACCGGATACCACCATGCTGCTTTCCGAACAGGCCCTCAAGAAGATCGACCGCGAAGTCTCCAAGTACCCGGCCGAGCAGAAACAATCCGCCGTGATGGCGGCGCTGGCCATCGCGCAGGACGAGAAGGGCTGGCTGTCGCAAGAGGTGATGGAAGAAGTCGCGAACGTCCTCGGCATGCCTCCCATCGCCGTGCAGGAAGTCGCGACCTTCTACAACATGTACAACCTCAAGCCCATGGGGCAGTACAAGATCTCGGTCTGCACCAACCTGCCCTGTGCCCTGCGCGACGGCGAGAAGGCCGGGCACCACCTGAAGCAGAAGCTGGGTATCGATTATCGGGAAACGACCCCGGACGGCGTGTTCACGCTGATCGAGGGCGAATGCATGGGAGCCTGCGGCGACGCGCCCGTGCTGCTGGTGAACAACAAGCGTATGTGCATTCAGATGTCCGAGGCCAAGCTCGACGCGCTCGTCGATGAGTTGAAGGCCGAGGCGAATGCCGGAGGTGCAAAATGAGCGTGGCCGAACCGGTCATCAGCACGGCGTTCCACGACCGCCACATCGACCCGCAGATCATGGCGGGGCTGGACGGCAGCAACTGGCGCCTGAACGACTACGTCGCGCGCGGCGGCTACGAGGCCCTGCGCAAGATCCTGTCCACGGGCATGACGCCCGAACAGGTCATTGCCGAGGTCAAGTCCTCGGGGCTGCGCGGCCGTGGCGGCGCGGGCTTCCCGACCGGCCTGAAGTGGAGCTTCATGCCCCGTACCTTCCCGGGCCAGAAGTACCTGGTCTGCAATTCCGACGAAGGCGAGCCGGGCACGTTCAAGGATCGCGACATCCTGCGCTACAACCCGCACATCGTGATCGAGGGCATGGCCATCGCCGCCTACGCGATGGGCATCAGCGTGGGCTACAACTATATCCACGGCGAAATCTTCGAGGTGTACGAGCGTTTCGAGGAAGCGCTGGAAGAGGCGCGCGCCGCCGGTTTCCTGGGCAACAACATCCTCGGCTCGAACTTCAGCTTCCAGTTGCATGGCCACCACGGCTATGGCGCCTACATCTGCGGCGAGGAAACCGCGCTGCTCGAATCGCTGGAAGGCAAGAAAGGCCAGCCGCGATTCAAGCCGCCGTTCCCGGCCAGCTTCGGCCTGTATGGCAAGCCGACCACGATCAACAACACCGAGACCTTCGCCGCGGTGCCCTGGATCATCCGCCACGGCGGCGATGCCTACCTGCAGGTGGGCAAGCCCAACAACGGCGGCACCAAGCTGTACTCGGTCTCGGGCGACGTGGAATACCCCGGCAACTTCGAGGTGCCGATGGGTACGCCGTTCTCCCGGCTGCTGGAACTGGCTGGCGGGGTGCGGGGCGGCCGCAAGCTCAAGGCCGTGATTCCCGGCGGCTCCAGCGCTCCCGTGGTGCCGGGCCACGTCATGATGGACTGCACCATGGACTACGACTCGATCGCCAAGGCCGGGTCGATGCTGGGGTCGGGCGCGGTCATCGTGATGGACGAGACGCGCTGCATGGTGAAATCGCTGCTGCGCCTGTCGTATTTCTATTTCGAGGAAAGCTGCGGCCAGTGCACGCCGTGCCGCGAAGGCACGGGCTGGCTGTACCGTGTGGTCCACCGCATCGAGAGCGGCAAGGGCCGCCCGGAAGACCTGGACCTGCTCGACTCGGTGGCCGGCAACATCATGGGCCGCACGATCTGCGCGCTGGGCGATGCCGCGGCCATGCCGGTGCGGAGCTTCCTGAAGCACTATCGGGACGAGTTCATGTACCACATCGAGCACAAGCACTGCCTGGTGCCCGAGTACCTGTAGCCGCCGACCCGCGCGCAAGCAAGCATTTACCGAAACGCATACGCCCCGCCCGATGACGGGGCAAACGGAAATAAGATGGTTGAAATCACGATCGACGGCAAGACAGTGGAGGTGGCCGAGGGCAGCATGATCATGCATGCCGCCCAGAAGGTCGGCCTCTACGTGCCGCATTTCTGCTATCACAAGAAGCTGTCGATCGCGGCCAATTGCCGCATGTGTCTGGTCGACGTCGAGAAGGCTCCCAAGCCGCTGCCTGCCTGTGCCACGCCGGTCAGCAACGGCATGGTGGTCCATACGGCTTCCGAAAAGGCCATCAACGCCCAGAAGGGCGTGATGGAGTTCCTGCTGATCAACCACCCGCTGGATTGCCCCATCTGCGACCAGGGCGGCGAGTGCCAGCTCCAGGATCTGGCCGTGGGCTACGGCGGCTCGTCCTCGCGCTACAGCGAGGAAAAGCGCGTGGTGTTCCACAAGAACCTGGGCCCGCTGGTGTCGGCCGAGGAAATGGCCCGCTGCATCCAGTGCACCCGTTGCGTGCGCTTCGGCCAGGAAATCGCCGGCGTGATGGAACTGGGCATGATCAACCGCGGCGAGCATTCCGAGATCACCACCTTCGTGGGCCGCGCCGTCGAGTCCGAGCTGTCGGGCAACATGATCGATATCTGCCCGGTGGGCGCGCTCACGTCCAAGCCGTTCCGCTACAGCGCCCGCACCTGGGAACTGGCCCGCCGCAAGTCGGTCAGCCCGCATGACAGCATCGGCGCCAACCTCGTCGTCCAGGTCAAGAACGATCGCGTCATGCGCGTGGTGCCGTTCGAGAACGAAGAGGTCAACGAGTGCTGGATCAGCGATCGCGATCGTTTCGCCTATGAAGGCCTGAACAGCGAAGACCGCCTGGCCGTCCCGATGGTGCGCGGCACCGACGGACTATGGAAGGAAGTGGAGTGGGCCGAGGCGCTGGACGCCGTCGCGGCCGGGCTGCAAGGGGTCAAGAACAGCTATGGCGCCGGCCAGATCGGCGCGCTGGCGGCCCAGTACGCCACCACTGAGGAATTCGCGCTGCTGGCCCGCCTGGTGCGCGCCCTGGGTTCCGACAACATCGATTTCCGCCTGCGCCAGACCGACGCGGGCTTCGACGCCGCGCGCGGCGGCGCCCCGTGGCTGGGCATGGCCCTGGCCGAGATCGGCACGCTGGACCGCGTGCTGGTGGTCGGCTCGTTCCTGCGCAAGGACCATCCGCTGCTGGCCCAGCGCCTGCGCCAGGCCGCCAAGGCCGGCACGCAGGTCATCCTGGTCGACGTGGCGGCCGACGATCCGTTGATGCCCGTGGCCGAACGCGTCACGGTGGCCCCCGCGGCATTGCCGGCGGTGCTGGCCGAGATCGCTGTGGCGCTGGCCCAGGCCAAGGAAGCGGCCGTCGCGCCCGAACTGGCCGGCGTGCAGCCGGGCGAGGCGGCCCGCCGCATCGCCGCGCTGCTGGCCTCTGGCGAGAACACCGCCGTGCTGCTGGGCAACCTGGCGGCGCAGCACCCGCAGGCCTCGACGCTGGCGGCCAACGCGCAACTGATCGCGCAGGCCGCGGGCGCCCGCCTGGGCTTCACGACCGAGGGCGGCAACACGGTGGGCGGCTATCTGGCCGAGGCCGTGCCGCTGCGCGGCGGCAAGTCCGCGGTGCAGATGTTCGCCGAGCCGCTCAAGGCCCATATCGTGGTGCATGCCGAGCCGGCGCTGGACGCGGCCAACGGCGTGGCCGCCCTGCGCGCGCTGCGCGCCGCGCAGTTCAACGTCGCCCTGACCTCGTACCGCTCCGCCGCCGAGGACTGGGCCCACGTGATGCTGCCCATCGCGCCGTTCACCGAAACCTCGGGTACTTTCGTCAATGCCGAGGGCAGGGCGCAGAGCTTCAAGGGCACGGTCCGTCCGCTGGGCCAGACGCGCCCGGGCTGGAAGGTGCTGCGCGTGCTGGGCAATGCGCTGGAGCTGCCCGGCTTCGACGACGAGACCTCCGAATCCGTGCGCGACGCGGTGCTGGCCGGCGAGATCGCGCCGCGCCTGTCGAACGCCATCGGCGCCAGGCCGGGCGTGGGCGAGGCGGTCCAGGGCCTGCAGCGCGTGGCCGACGTGCCGCTGTTCTTCAGCGACGCCATCGCGCGCCGCGCCGGATCGCTGCAATCCACGCCGGCCGCCGATGAGCCCGAGGCCCGGGCCAGCGCCGCCACCGCGGCGAACCTGGGCCTGGCCGACGGCGACCGCGTGCGCGTGAAGTCGGCGACCGGCTCGGTCGAACTTTTTCTTTCCGTGGATGACACCGTGCCGGCCGGCGCCGTGCGCATCGCCGCCGCCCATGCCTCGACCTTCGCGCTCGGCGGCGCATTCGAACAACTTAGCGTGGAGCGTGCGTGATGCAGTGGATCGACGTCATTCAGGCTCATGGGACGGAGCTGATCGGCCCGGCAGCCTGGTCGGTGGTGTGGAACATCGTCAAGATCGTCTGCATCGCGTTGCCCATCATCCTGTGCGTGGCCTATCTCACGTACTGGGAGCGCAAGATGATCGGCTGGATGCACGTCCGCCTCGGCCCCAACCGCGTGGGTCCCAAGGGGCTGCTGCAGCCGTTCGCCGACGTGCTGAAGCTGCTGACCAAGGAAGTGATCGTTCCCAGCAACGCCAACAAGGTGCTCTACATCGTGGCGCCCGTCGTGGTGCTGATGCCGGCGCTGGCCGCCTGGGCGGTGATGCCGTTCGGCCCGGAAGTCGTGCTGGCCAACGTCAACGCCGGCCTGCTCTATGTCATGGCCATCACCTCGCTGGGTGTCTACGGCGTGATCATCGCCGGCTGGGCGTCGAACTCGAAATACGCCTTCCTGGGCGCGCTGCGCGCCTCGGCGCAGATGCTGTCCTACGAGCTGGCCATCGGCTTCGTGCTGGTGACGGTGCTGCTGGTGTCCGGCAGCCTGAACATGAGCGAGATCGTCCTGAAGCAGGCCGACGGACGTTTCGCCGGCATGGGCCTGACGTTCCTGTCGTGGAACTGGCTGCCGCTCTTGCCGCTGTTCGTGATCTACGTCATCTCGGCGGTGGCCGAGACCAACCGCCACCCGTTCGACGTGGTCGAGGGCGAGTCGGAGATCGTGGCCGGCCACATGGTGGAGTATTCGGGCATGACCTTCGCCCTGTTCTTCCTGGGCGAATACGCCAACATGATCCTGCTGTCCGCGCTGGCCTCGGTCATGTTCCTGGGCGGTTGGCTGCCTCCGGTCGACGTGGCGCCGCTCACCTGGGTGCCGGGCTGGATCTGGCTGGCGCTCAAGACGTTCTGCGTGGTTTCGATGTTCATCTGGTTCCGTGCGTCTTTCCCGCGCTACCGCTACGACCAGATCATGCGCCTGGGCTGGAAGGTCTTCATCCCGTTGACGCTGGCCTGGTTGCTGGTGGTGGCGGTCTGGATGCAGACGCCCTGGAACATCTGGAAGTAATGCCCGCCCTGTGCGAGCCCAAGAATAGGCAGGACTGAATCATGCAAGCGATCAAGGAATTCTTCGGCAGCCTGATGCTGACCGAACTCCTCAAGGGATTGCGCCTGACGGGGCGGTACATGTTCGCCCGCAAGATCACGGTGCAGTATCCCGAGGAAAAGACCCCGATGTCCCCGCGTTTCCGGGGCCTGCATGCCTTGCGCCGCTATCCCAACGGGGAAGAGCGCTGCATCGCCTGCAAGCTGTGCGAGGCGGTCTGTCCGGCGGTGGCGATCACGATCGAATCCGAGGTGCGCGAGGACGGCACGCGCCGCACCAACCGCTACGACATCGACCTGACCAAGTGCATCTTCTGCGGTTTCTGCGAGGAAAGCTGCCCGGTGGACTCCATCGTCGAGACGCATATCCACGAATACCACGGCGAACAGCGGGGCGACCTGTATTTCACCAAGGACATGCTGCTGGCGGTCGGCGACCGCTATGAAGCCGAGATTGCGCAGAACCGTGCGCAGGACGCGAAATACCGGTAACCGAAATCCACACCATGACCGCCATACTGTTCTATATATTCGCCGCGATCCTCGTCGTGGCCGCCTGCCGGGTCATCGTCGCGCGCAGCCCCGTTACCGCCGTCATGCACCTGGTGCTGTCGTTCTTCACCGCGTCCATGATCTGGATGCTGCTGAAGGCGGAGTTCCTCGCCATCCTGCTGGTGCTCGTGTATGTGGGCGCGGTGATGGTGCTGTTCCTGTTCGTCGTGATGATGCTGGACATCGACAGCGCCAAGCTGCGCCAGGGCTTCAAGAGCTACCTGCCGCTGGGCATCCTGGTGGGCGTCATCATGGTGGGGGAAATGGCTTTCGTGCTGGCCAATGCCTACTGGGACACCAGCGTGCCGCAGGCGCCGGCCGATTTCAACAACACGCGCGCCATCGGCGTGGCGATGTACACCGAGTACATCTACGCGGTCGAGATCGCCGCCGTGATCCTGCTGGTGGGCATGGTGGCCGCCATCGCGCTCACGCTGCGCCGCCGTTCCGACGTCAAGGTGACCCGGTCGTCCGAGCAGATCCGGGTGCGCCGCCAGGACCGCGTCCGCCTGGTATCGATTCCGTCGCAAACCGAAAATTCCCAGGAAGGCGGGAGCGCCCAGGCGCCTGCCGCCACTGAACCCAAGGGAAGCCAATCATGACCCTGACCCTAGGCCACTTCCTCGTGCTGGGCGCGATCCTGTTCGCGATCAGCATCGTCGGCATCTTCCTCAACCGCAAGAACATCATCGTGCTGCTGATGGCGATCGAACTGATGTTGCTGGCGGTGAACATGAATTTCATCGCTTTTTCCACCTGGATGGGCGATTTGAGCGGTCAGGTGTTCGTGTTCTTCATCATGACCGTGGCGGCCGCCGAAGCTGCCATCGGCCTGGCGATCCTGGTTGTATTGTTCCGCAACCTGAACACGATCAATGTTGATGAACTTGACCGGCTGAAGGGCTGACGGTCCGGGCTACGAGAAAATCAAGACATGTCGGTACCTAAGCTCTATCTCCTCATCGCTTTCGCCCCGCTGGTCGGGTCCGCCATCGCCGGCTTGTTCGGCACCGGCTTCCTCGGACGCTGGGTCGGCCGCGCCGGCGCGCACTGGGTCACGATCCTGGGCGTGCTGGTCTCGGCCATCGGCTCGGCGTTCGTGCTGCAGGACGTCCTGGCGGGCAACACCTTCAATGGCACGCTCTACACCTGGAGCGCGATCGGCGGCATCAAGCTGGAAATCGGCTTCATGATCGACACGCTGTCGGCCATGATGATGGTGGTGGTCACCTCGGTGTCGCTGATGGTGCACATCTACACCATCGGCTACATGAAGGACGATCCCGGCTACCAGCGGTTCTTCGCCTACATCTCGCTGTTCACCTTCTCGATGCTGATGCTGGTCATGGCCAACAACATGCTCCAGCTCTTCTTCGGGTGGGAAGCCGTGGGCCTGGTGTCCTACCTGCTGATCGGTTTCTGGTATACCCGTCCCACCGCGATCTTCGCCAACATGAAGGCCTTCCTGGTCAACCGGGTAGGGGACTTCGGCTTCGTGCTGGGCATCGGCCTTCTGTTCGCCTACGCCGGCTCGCTGAACTACACCGAGGTGTTCTCGCAGTCGGACAAGCTGGCGGGCATGACCTTCCCGGGTACCGACTGGATGCTGCTGAGCGTGGCCTGCATCGCGCTGTTCGTGGGCGCCATGGGCAAGTCGGCGCAGTTTCCGCTGCACGTCTGGCTGCCCGACTCGATGGAAGGCCCGACCCCGATCTCCGCGCTGATCCACGCCGCCACCATGGTGACGGCGGGCATCTTCATGGTGGCACGCTTCTCGCCGCTGTTCGAGCTGTCTCCCACCGCGCTGTCGTTCATCATCGTCATCGGCGCGATCACCGCGCTGTTCATGGGTTTCCTGGGCATCATCCAGAACGACATCAAGCGCGTGGTGGCCTATTCGACGCTGTCGCAGCTGGGCTACATGACCGTGGCGCTGGGTGCTTCGGCCTACTCGGTGGCGATCTTCCACCTGATGACGCATGCCTTCTTCAAGGCGCTGCTGTTCCTGGCGGCGGGTTCGGTCATCATCGGCATGCACCACGACCAGGACATCCGCAACATGGGCGGCCTGCGCAAGTACATGCCCATCACCTGGATCACCTTCCTGCTGGGTTCGCTGGCGCTGATCGGCACGCCGTTCTTCGCCGGGTTCTACTCGAAGGAAAACATCATCGAGGCCGCCAAGCTGTCCCACGTCTGGGGGTCGGGCTTCGCCTACTTCGCGGTGCTGGCCGGCGTGTTCGTGACGGCGTTCTACTCGTTCCGCCTGTACTTCCTGGTCTTCCACGGCAAGGAGCGCTTCGACACCTCGGGCGCGCACGGGCATGGACACGACGACCACGCGCACGACAGCCATGGCCATGACGACCACGGCCACGACGACCACCACCATGGCGGCGTGCCGCACGAGTCGCCCGCCGTGGTGACGGTGCCGCTGGTGCTGCTGGCCATCCCGTCGGTGGTGATCGGCGCGATCGCGGTCGGCCCCATGCTGTTCGGCGACTTCTTCAAGGGCGTGATCGCCAATTCGCCCGATCGTCCGGTCATGGAGCACCTGGCCGAGGACTTCCACGGCTGGGTGGCCTACGGGCTGCACGCCTTCAGCACCGTGCCGTTCTGGCTGATGCTGGCCGGCGTGGTCCTGGCGTGGTTCTTCTACATGGTCAAACCGGCCATTCCCGCCGCCATCAAGGCTCGCGCAGGCTGGCTGTACAACCTGCTCGACAACAAGTACTACATGGACAAGATCAACGAAGCCGTGTTCGCGCGCGGTGCCCGGGCGCTGGGCGGCGGCTTCTGGAAGGTGGGCGACAAGTCCCTGATCGACGGCCTCCTGGTCAACGGCAGCGCCCGTCTGGTGGGCTGGTTCGCCGGCGTGGTCCGCCACCTGCAGTCGGGCTACATCTATCACTACGCCTTCGCCATGATCATCGGCATCATGGCCATGGTGACCTTCTTCGTCCTGCTGAACAATTGATGGCAAGCGATATGGCTCAAACTTCTTTTCCGTGGCTCTCGCTTGCGATCTTCACCCCGATCGTCTTCGGCATCATGGTGCTGGCGGTGGGGCGAGACAGCAATCCCACCGTCGCCCGCGTGCTGGCGCTG
The DNA here is from genome assembly GCF_058793475.1 of Pigmentiphaga sp. MLSB6-MA01. Classification (NCBI taxonomy): domain Bacteria; kingdom Pseudomonadati; phylum Pseudomonadota; class Betaproteobacteria; order Burkholderiales; family Alcaligenaceae; genus Pigmentiphaga; species Pigmentiphaga sp. MLSB6-MA01. The sequence continues at coordinate 67,028 of NZ_JBXAFV010000023.1, forward strand.
ATCGGCGCGATCACCGGCTTCCTGGTGACCCTGCCGCTGTACACCGGGTTCGACGCCTCGACGGCGCAAATGCAGTTCGTCGAGAAAGCCTCCTGGATCGCCGAGTACGGCGTGTCCTATTACCTGGGCGTGGACGGCATCTCGCTGTGGTTCGTCCTGCTGACGGCCTTCATCACCATCATCGTGGTGCTGGCCGGGTGGGAGGTCATCACCAGCCGCGTCGCCCAGTACATGGGCGCCTTCCTGATCCTGTCGGGCCTGATGATCGGCGTGTTCGCGGCGCTGGACGGCCTGCTGTTCTACGTGTTCTTCGAAGCCACGCTGATCCCGATGTACATCATCATCGGCGTCTGGGGCGGCCCCAACCGGGTCTACGCGGCGTTCAAGTTCTTCCTGTACACGCTGCTGGGCTCGCTGCTGACGCTGGTCGCCTTCATCTACCTGTGGCATTCGGCCGGCGGCACGTTCGACATCCTGGCCTGGCACAAGCTGCCGCTGGGCCAGACCGAGCAGATCCTGATCTTCCTGGCGTTCCTGATGGCTTTCGCCGTCAAGGTGCCGATGTGGCCGGTCCACACCTGGCTGCCCGATGCCCACGTCGAGGCGCCCACCGGCGGTTCGGTGGTGCTGGCCGCCATCATGCTGAAGCTTGGCGCCTACGGCTTCCTGCGGCTGTCGCTGCCCATCGTGCCCGATGCCGCGCATAGCCTGTCGGGCATGATGATCGCGCTGTCGCTGATCGCCGTCATCTACATCGGCCTGGTGGCGCTGGTGCAGGACGACATGAAGAAGCTGGTCGCGTATTCGTCCGTGGCGCACATGGGCTTCGTGACCCTGGGCTTCTTCATCTTCAACACCGCCGGCGTCGAGGGTGCCATCGTGCAGATGGTTTCGCACGGCTTCGTGTCGGGGGCGATGTTCCTGTGCATAGGCGTGCTGTACGACCGTGTGCATTCGCGCCGCATCGCCGACTACGGCGGCGTGGTCAACACCATGCCCAGGTTCGCGACGTTCTTCGTGCTGTTCTCGATGGCCAACAGCGGCCTGCCGGCCACCAGCGGCTTCGTGGGCGAGTTCTTCGTCATCATGGGCTCGGTCGAGTACAACTTCTGGATCGGCCTGCTGGCCGCCATCGCGCTGATCCTGGGCGCCGCGTACTCGCTGTGGATGGTCAAGCGCGTCGTGTTCGGAGACATCACCCACCAGCACGTGCGCGAGCTGAACGATGTCAACGCCCGCGAGTTCTTCATCCTGGGCGTGATGGCCATCGCCGTGCTGTACATGGGCGTCCATCCCGCGCCCTTCACCGACGTGATGCACGTCTCGGTCGACGCGCTGCTCAAGCACGTCGCCATTTCGAAACTGTAGGACGCCGGACGTTACGCAATGGAATTCGCCAATCTGAACCTGTCTCTCGTCGCGCCGGAGATCACGCTGCTGGTGCTGACGTCGGCCATCCTGCTGATCGACCTGTTCGTCAAGGACGAAGGCCGTGCGCTGACGCACATCCTGTCCCTGCTCACGCTGGTGGTGCTGACCTGGATGAGCCTGTCCGATCTGGCCTCGGGCGTGCAGGGCTCGGCCTTCGACGGCATGTACGTGGCCGATAGCCTCGCCCATGTGCTCAAGGTGTTCTCGTACATCGCGGTGGGCGTGACGCTGATCTACGGCAAGGGCTACGCCCAGGACCGGGGCATGCTGCGGGGCGGCGAGCTGTACGTGCTGTCGCTGCTGGCGCTGCTGGGCCAGATGGTCATGATCTCGGCCGGCAACATGCTGACGATCTATCTCGGCCTGGAGCTGATGTCGCTGGCGTTCTACGCGCTGGTGGCGCTGCGCCGCGAGCACACCGTGTCCACCGAGGCGGCGATGAAGTACTTCGTGCTGGGCGCGCTGGCCTCGGGCCTGCTGCTGTACGGCATGTCCATGATCTACGGCGCCACCGGCACGCTGAACCTGGCCGGCATCGCGCGCGCCACCTCCGGCGCCACCGACAACCACATGATCCTGGTCTTCGGACTGGTATTCCTGGTCGCCGGCCTGGCCTTCAAGCTCGGCGTCGTGCCGTTCCACATGTGGGTGCCCGACGTCTACCAGGGCGCGCCCACGGCCGTGACGTTGCTGCTGGGCGGCGCGCCCAAGCTGGCCGCCTTCGCCATCGTGCTGCGCCTGCTGGTCGATGGCCTGTTCGGCCTGGCGGCCGACTGGCAGCCCATGCTGGCCATCATGGCGGTGCTGTCGCTGGCCATCGGCAACCTCGCGGCCATCATGCAGGCCAACATCAAGCGCATGCTGGCCTATTCGACCATCTCGCACATGGGCTTCGTGCTGCTGGGCCTGATGTCCGGCGTGCTCGAGGGCAGCGCCTTCAATGCGCAGAACGCCTACACCTCGGCCATGTTCTACGTGATCGTCTATGTGCTGACCACGCTCAGTTCGTTCGGCGTGCTGATGTTGCTGTCGCGCTCGGGCTTCGAGTGCGAGAACGTGGACGACCTGAAGGGCCTGAACCGCCGCAACCCGTGGTTCGCCGGGGTGATGCTGGTGCAGATGTTCTCGCTCGCGGGCATTCCGCCCACGGTCGGTTTCTACGCCAAGCTGGCGGTGCTGCAGTCGCTGATCCAGACCAACCACGTCGTGCTGGCCGTGGTGGCCGTGCTGTTCTCGCTGATCGGCGCCTTTTACTACCTGCGGGTGGTGAAAGTGGTGTACTTCGACGATCCGGTCGATCAGGCCCCCCTGCAGGGCTCGGCCGGCTTCCGGGCCGTGCTGTCGGTCAACGGCGCGCTGCTGCTGATCCTGGGCGTGTTCCCCGCGCCGCTGGTCGCCCTGTGCGCCCAGGCCATCTCCAGTTCGCTCGCGCTCTGAGCGTATTCTCCGGCGGCGGCATGCTTGTGCCGCCGCCGTCCCTGACCGGGTTTGTCGCGCCAGGAACCCCGCCTTGAAACAGACCCTCGCCATCTACGTCCTGATCCTGCTGGCCCTGGTGACCGCCAACCTGCCGTTCCTGTCGGAGCGCGTGTTCGGCGCCATGGCCTTCCGCCGGGACGGCGCGCCCGCCAGCAAGCCTTTCTGGCTGCGGCTGGTCGAGGTGCTGGTGCTGTATCTGGTGGTCGGCGCCATCGGCCTGGGCTTCGAGGCCAGCCTGGGGAACGTCTTTCCCCAGGGATGGCAGTTCTACGCCATCACCCTGACGCTGTACCTCGTGCTGGCCTACCCGGGCTTCGTTTACCGCTATCTTTTCAAACGGACTGCCCGATGAGCGATGATCGAGCCCTGGAGGAACTGGCACGCAGTTCCGACCGCCTGCGCGAGGAGCCGATCACCAGCGAGGCGGTGTTCCGCGGCAAGCTGCTCGACGTGCGCCGGGATACCGTCCGGCTGCCGGGCGGGGCCACGGCCACGCGCGAATACATCATGCACCCGGGCGCATCCATGATCGTGCCCATGCTGCCGGACGGACAAGTGGTGCTGGTGCGGCAGTATCGTTATCCCATGCACCGGGCCTTCATCGAATTTCCCGCCGGCAAGATCGATCCCGGCGAGGCCCCGCTGGCCACCGCGCAGCGCGAGCTGCTGGAGGAAACGGGCTACCGGGCGGGCAAGTGGACCGAGCTCACCACCATCCATAACGCCATCGCCTACGCCAACGAGCGTATCGTGCTGTTCCTGGCCGAAGGCCTGGAGCGCGGCGAGCAGCAGCTGGACGAGCACGAATTCCTGGAAGTGTTCACCGCTCCGCTGGAGGACCTGATGGACTGGATCCGCCAGGGGGAGGTCACCGACGTCAAGACGGTGATCGGCGCGTTCTTCGTGTCCGCTTCTACGCGCTGACGTCCGGATAGAGGCCGCGCGCCCGGCCGTACAGGCGGGCCAGGCCGAACAAGGCGTCGATGTTGGGCGTGGGTACGCCCACTTTCTGCCCCAGTTCGCGTACAGCGGCCACGATGGCGTCCAGCTCCAGCGGCCGGCCGGCTTCCGCATCCTGCAGCATGGAACTCTTGAAAACCCCGAGCTTGCGGGTGACGGCGTGGCGGTCCTCGGCGCTCTGGTCGATGGCGCAGCCCAGTTCGCGGCCGATGCGCGCGGCCTCGTCCATGGCGTCGGAGCAGAAGCGGCGCACCAGCGGATCGTCCAGGATGCGGTCGACCGTCGCGCCGGTCATGGCCGAGACCGGGTTCATGGTCATGTTGCCCCACAGCTTGTACCAGATGTCCTGGCGGATGGCGCGCGAGGCCGTGGCGCCGAAGCCCGCCTGGGCGAGCAGCGCGGCGATGCGCTCGACCCGGGCGGACGCGGAGCCGTCCGGTTCGCCGACGATGAGGCCCCCGCCCATGTGATGCCGGACCACGCCCGGTTCCGGCGTCGAGGTGCTGGCGTGGACCACGCATCCGATCACGCGCGCCGCGGGAATACCGCGCGCGATCCGGCCATCGGGGTCGATGGCCGACAGGCTGGCCTGTTCCGGTGGCAGGATGCCCTGCGCGAACCACCAGGGCACGCCGTTCATGGCCGGCAGCACGGCGGTGTCGGGGCCCAGCAGGGGCGCCAGGCTGTCCGCCACGGCGGCCAGGGCGGGGCCTTTGACCGCGATGACGACCAGGTCCTGCCGGCCCAGGGCCTCGGCGCGGTCGCTGGCGGTGACCGGTGCCTGGACGAGGGCGCCTTCCTGCCGCAGTCGCCAGCCGTGGGATTGGAGCGCCGCCAGCGTGGCGCCGCGGGCCAGCGCGCTGACGGCGCAGGCGCCGGTGGCGGCCAGGCGGGTGCCGATGAAGCCACCGATGGCGCCGGCGCCCACGATGCAGACTTTCATGCGGGTTCCTTGGCCTATTCCAGCATGACGTTGGTTTTCCGGATCCGCCCCCGCCGTGGCCCGGACACGACCTGCGGCGGTGGCTGATGGGGCAGGCGTGGGCGGCGGGTTAGCGGGCCTGTGCCTTTTTCCTGGCCCGGTAGGCGTGCAGCAGCGGTTCGGTGTAGCCGTTGGGCTGGCCGCGGCCTTCGAAGATCAGGGCCGAGGCGGCCTGGAAGGCGAGGGAGGTTTCCTCGTGGCCGGACATGGGTTCGTAGAGCGGGTCGTTGGCGTTTTGCTGGTCCACGACCTTGGCCATGCGCTTGAGCACGTCGCGGACCTGGGCCTCGTTGGTGATGCCGTGGCGCAGCCAGTTGGCGATGTGCTGGCTGGAGATGCGCAGGGTGGCGCGGTCTTCCATCAGGCCGACGTTGTGGATGTCGGGCACCTTGGAGCAGCCCACGCCCTGGTCGATCCAGCGCACCACGTAGCCGAGGATGCCCTGGGCGTTGTTCTCGAGTTCCTGCTGGATGTCGGCGGGCGACCAGGCGGCGGGATCGCCGACGGGGACGGTCAGGAGGCCTTGCAGGAGTTCGTGGCTGACCGTGCTCAGCCTGGTCTTTTCCAGTTCCTGCTGGACGGCCTGCACGTCCACCTGGTGGTAGTGCATCGCGTGCAGGGTGGCGGCGGTGGGCGAGGGGACCCAGGCGGTGTTGGCGCCGGCCTTGGGGTGGGCGATCTTCTGTTCCAGCATGGCGGCCATCAGGTCGGGCATGGCCCACATGCCCTTGCCGATCTGGGCGCGGCCGCGCAGGCCGGCATCCAGGCCGATCAGCACGTTGCTGCGTTCGTAGGAGGCGATCCAGGCCGAGGCCTTCATGTCGCCCTTGCGCAGCATGGGACCGGCTTCCATGGCGGTGTGGATCTCGTCGCCGGTGCGGTCCAGGAAGCCGGTGTTGATGAAGGCGACGCGCGGGCTGGCGGCGGCGATGCAGGCCTTGAGGTTGACGCTGGTGCGGCGTTCTTCGTCCATGATGCCCATCTTGAGCGCATGGCGTGGCAGGCCCAGCAGGTCTTCGACGCGGTCGAACAGTTCGCTGGCGAAGGCGACTTCGGCCGGACCGTGCATCTTGGGCTTGACGACGTAGAACGAGCCCTTGCGCGAGTTGCGGCGGACCTTCAGGTCGGGCAGCGCGGCCAGCGTGGCCACCACGGCGTCCAGGATGCCCTCCGGGATCTCGTTGCCGTCCTTGTCCAGCACGGCGGGGTTGGTCATCAGGTGGCCGACGTGGCGCACGAACATCAGCGAGCGTCCGTGCAGCGTCAGCGACGAGCCATCGGCGGCGGTGTAGTCGCGGTCGGCGTTCAGGCGGCGGGTGAAGGTCTTGCCGTTCTTGCTGACTTCCTCGGTCAGGTCGCCCTTGTTCAGGCCCAGCCAGTTGCGGTAGATCTTGACCTTGTCGTCGGTGTCGACCGCCGCCACGGAGTCTTCGCAGTCCATGATGGTGGTGATGGCCGATTCCAGCACGACGTCCTTGACGCCGGCGGCGTCGGTGGCGCCGATCTGGCTGGCGCGGTCGACCTGGATCTCGAAGTGCAGGCCGTTGCCCTTGAGCAGGACGGCCGAGGGCGCCTGTGCCTGGCCTTGGTGGCCGACGAACTGTTCCGGCCGGCGCAGGGCGGTTTCGCCTTGCCCGAGCGCGACCACGAGCTTGCCATCGCGCACCGAGTAGCCGGTGGCGTCGGCATGCGAGCCCTGGGCCAGCGGCGCGGCCTGGTCGAGAAAGGCGCGCGCGCGGGCGATGACGGCCTGGCCGCGCACCGGGTTGTAGCCGGCGCCGCGTTCGGCGCCGCCGGTCTCGGGCAGAGCGTCGGTGCCGTAGAGGGCGTCGTACAAGCTGCCCCAGCGCGCGTTGGCGGCGTTCAGGGCATAGCGCTGGTTGGAGACCGGCACCACGAGCTGCGGACCGGCCTGTTCGGCGATCTCGGTGTCGACGTTGTCGGTGGTGACGCGCACGTGCTCGGGCTGGGGCAGCAGGTAGCCGATGCGTTCCAGGAAGGCGCGGTACGTATCCTGGTCGCGGATCGGGCCGGGGTGGGCGCGGTGCCAGCCGTCGATTTCGGCCTGCAGGCGGTCGCGTTCGGCCAGCAGCGCGTGGTTCTTGGGCGCGAGGTCGTGCACGATCCGCGAAAAGCCTTGCCAGAAGCGGTCACTCTCGATGCCCGTGCCGGGCAGGGCTTCCTGCTCGATGAAGCGGTCGAGTTCACTCGCCACTTGCAGGCCGTGGCGGTTGGTGCGTTCCGTCATGGAGATTCTCCTGGCTATGTCTGATGGTGTTGGGCGGGCCCCGCGGACCACGCCAATGGGATGTATCGATGATAAACGCAGGCGCATGGCATCGGGCTTCGGGATACCGTGCGCCAGAGTCACAATTGCTTTGCGTGGGAAGAGGGAATGCCCGGGGCGAGACAGATGGCGGCCGAGCAGGCATAATTCCGTGTAATTGAGATCGATTCTTCTTTTTATTCCTATCCGAGGTATCACGCCATGTCGCTCCAGACCGCCTCCCCGTCGTCGCTGGCCCTTCGTCTGAAGACCGCAACCGCTCCGCTGCACGAGAAGCTCGACAAGCTCGTGATGTCGCTCAAGCCGTTCGACAACCGGGAGAACTACGGCCGCTTCGTCGTCGCCCAGTATCTGTTCCAGCGCGACATCGAGTCGCTGTACGACGACCCGGCCTACGCGGCGCTGATCCCGGACCTGGCCGAGCGGCCCCGGCTCGCGGCGGCCCACGCCGATCTGCAGGACCTGGGCCAGGCCGTTCCGGAAGGCGGCGAAACGCCGCAGGGCCAGGGCATGGAGCTGCCCGAGGGCCTGGGCTGGCTGTACGTGTCCGAGGGCTCCAAGCTGGGCGCGGCCTTCCTGCTCAAGGAAGCGGGCCAGAGGCTGGGGCTGGGCGAGGATTTTGGCGCGCGCAATCTGGCGGCGCCGGCCGACGGGCGCGGGGCGGCGTGGAAGCGCTTCGTCCTGGCGCTGGATGGCAGCGGTTTGTCCGCCGTGGAGCAGGACCGGGTGGTGGCCGGGGCCAGCGCCGCCTTCGAGCGCTTCGCGGTGTTGCTGGCGCGCAGCTATGATCTGAAGGGCGAGCCGTCGCTCGCGTGAGGGAATGATGTCGATGTCCACAATGACGGAGCGCCGCCGGGCCTTGCTGGCGGCGATGCCGGCCGGCCTCCTGCTGGGGGCCCTGGCTCCGGTGGCGCGCGCCGCCCAGCCGCGGGCCCGGGCGCCGCGCGTGGTGTCCGTGGGAGCCGGCGTGACGGAGATCGTCTACGCGCTGGGCGGCCAATCCCAACTGCTGGCGGTCGACACCAGCAGCCTCTATCCTGCCCAGGCCCTGGCGCTGCCCAAGGTCGGCTACCAGCGCACGCTGTCGGCCGAGGGGGTGCTGTCCCTGGGGCCGCAGGTGCTGCTGGCGGGGCAGGAGGCGGGGCCACCCGCCGTGCTGCGGCAGATCGAGTCGGCGGGGGTCAAGGTCGTGCACGTCGATGGCGACTACACCTTCGAAGGCGTGCTGGGGCGGATCGGCACCGTGGCGGCCGCGCTGGGCCGCCAGGCCGAAGGCAGGGCGCTGGCCGACACGCTGGCGTCCCGTTGGCAGGCCTTGCAGGCGCGGATCGCGGCCGCGCCGCTGCGCGGGCCGGGCGGCCAGCCGCTGCGCGTGGCCTGCCTGATGCGGCATGGCGCCAACACCATGGCGGCCGGCCGCGACACCGGCGCCGATGCCATGCTTACCCTGGTCGGCGCGGTCAATGTGTTCGGCAGCGATTTCGCCAACTACAAGCCGTTGTCCGCCGAGTCGCTGGCCGGCGCGGCGCCCGATGCCATCATCGGCACCTTTGACGGTACGCAGGAGCCGGATGCCAGGGCACGCCTCCTGGCCACGCCGGGCCTCGCCATGACGCCCGCCGGCAGGAGCCACCGCGCCGTCCTGTTCGACATCGTGCTGCTGCTGGGATTCGGTCCGCGCCTGCCGCAGGCGGTCGAAGACCTGTACGCCGCGCTCAGCGCATGAGGGCGCTACCGTGATGACTGCCTCCAGCGTGGATACCGCCGCGCCGCCGTCGGGCTGGGCCCGGGTGCGGGCGGGCCGCATGCCGGCCGCCTGGCTGTTCGCGGTCCTGGCCGCGCTGCTGGCGGTGCTGGTGGTGGTGGCCGCCGGCCGCGGCGCCTATCCCATTTCCGCATCGAACGTGCTGGCCATCCTGTTGCACAAGGCGGGCCTGGCCCAGGGCGGATTCGAACCCCAGCAGATGGGCGTGCTGTGGACCATACGCCTGCCGCGCGTGATGCTGGGCGTGGCGGTGGGGGCGCTGCTGGGCATGGCGGGCGCGACGCTGCAAGGCCTGTTCCGCAATCCGCTGGCTGATCCCGGCCTGATCGGGGTTTCGAGCGGCGCGGCGCTCGCGGTCGCGCTGACCATCGTGTTCGGCAACCTGTGGTGGCCGGCGCTGGCCCGGGCGATGGGGCTGGCGTTGCTGCCGGCCGCCGCTTTCACCGGCGGCGTGCTGACCACCCTGCTGGTCTACCGGATCGGCCGTACTTCGCTCGGGGTATCCGTTGCCGCCATGCTGCTGGCGGGGATCGCCATGAATGCGATTGCCATGGCGCTCATCGGGTTGGCCAGCTACATGGCGACCGACGAACAACTGCGCAACCTGACTTTCTGGAACCTGGGCAGCCTGGCGCCCGCCACGTGGCCCATCGTGGGCATGGTGTCCCTGGTCGGCGCCGTGGCGCTGGCGGGCATGTGGCGCCTGCGCGGCGGACTCAACGCGATGGCGCTGGGCGAGGCCGAGGCCCGCCACCTGGGCGTGGCGGTGGAAAGCCTGAAGGCGCTGGCGGTGGTGTTCAGCGCGCTGGCGGTGGGCATGGCGGTGGCGTTCTGCGGCATCATCGGCTTCCTGGGCCTGGTCGCGCCCCACTGTATCCGCCTGATGGCGGGCCCGGACGCGCGCATCGTGCTGCCCGGGGCGGCCTTGCTGGGCGCCGCGCTGACGGTGGCCGCCGACCTGGCCGCCCGTCTGATCATCGCGCCGGCCGAACTGCCCATAGGCGTGCTGACGGCGCTGATCGGGGCGCCGTTCTTCCTGTTCCTGCTGCTGCGGGCCAAGGGCAGGATGTTCGAAGGATGACGAGCATGCTGGAAGTGCGTTCACTGACCGTCGCGCGGCGCCAGGCCGGCCAGCCGCACCCGCGCGTGGTGCTGGAGGGCATCGACTGCGTGGTGGAGGCAGGCGAGATCGTGATGCTGATCGGCCCCAACGGCGCGGGGAAGTCCACGCTGCTGTCGACCATGGCGGGCGATCTCGGCCCGGCCTCGGGCGAGGTGTTGTTCAAGGGGCAGCCGCTGAGGAAGTGGGCGGCCGGCGAGCTGGCCCGGCAGCGGGCGGTGCTGCCCCAGCGCGCCGGACTGAGCCTGCCGTTCACGGTGGACGAGGTGGTGCACCTGGGGTGCCTGGCGCGCACCGAGTCGCGCCGGCAGCTCGAAGGCATCGTCAGGGCGGCGCTGGAAGCGGCGGGGGTCACGCATCTGGCCCAGCGATCCATGCCTGGGCTGTCGGGCGGGGAGCAGGCCCGCGTGCATCTGGCGCGGGTGCTGGCGCAGATCTGGCCCAGTGAAACCGGCTCGGGCGCCGGCCGGCTATTGCTGTTGGACGAACCGTGCGCCAGCCTGGATCCGCATCACCAGCATTCGGTATGCACGGCTATCCGCGAGTTCGCGCATCGCACCGGCGCGGCGGTGATCGTGACCATGCACGACATGAATCTGGCGGCGCAGTACGCCGACCGCATCGTGGCGCTGTGGGAAGGGCGGGTAATCGCCGACGGCGAGCCGCGCGCGGTGCTGACGCGCGACTTCGTACGCCGGTGCTTTGCCGTTGACGCGGCGCACTGGCAGTCGGACGAGGATTTCCTGGTGGCGACCCGGCCGCTGCACGACCCGGCCTGAGGCCGCCCCCGGTCACATCTCGTTGTAGACCGGCCCTTCGCCCCCCTGCGGCGTCACCCAGACGATGTTCTGCGTGGGGTCCTTGATGTCGCAGGTCTTGCAGTGGACGCAGTTCTGGGCGTTGATCTGCAGGCGTTCGGTGCCGGCGTCGTCCTTCACGAACTCGTAGACGCCGGCCGGGCAGTAGCGGCTTTCGGGGCCGGCATAGCGCGCGAGGTTGATGTCGACCGGAACCGAGGGATCCTTGAGCGTCAGGTGGATGGGCTCGTTTTCCTCGTGGTTGGTGTTCGAGATGAACACCGAACCCAGCCGGTCGAAGGTCAGCTTGCCGTCGGGCTTGGGGTATTCGATACGCGGGCAGTCCGCGGCCGGCTTCAGATAGACGTGGTCGGGCTTGTCGCGATGCAGCGTCCAGGGGAAGTTGCCGCGCAGCAGCCACTGCTCGATGCCGGTCATCAGCGTGCCGACCGTGCGGCCCTTCTTGAACCACTGCTTGAAGTTGCGCGATTTGTTCAGTTCCTCGCGCAGCCAGGATGCCTCGAAGGCGGCCGGGTAGCTGGCCAGTTCGTCGTGGCTGCGGCCCGCCTCGAGGGCGTCGAACGCGGCCTCGGCCGCCAGCATGCCGCTCTTGATGGCCGCGTGGCTGCCCTTGATGCGCGAGGCGTTCAGGAAGCCGGCCTCGCAGCCGACCAGCGCGCCGCCCGGGAAGGCCAGGCGGGGCAGGGACAGCAGGCCGCCGGCCGTGATGGAGCGCGCGCCATAGGCGATGCGCTTGCCGCCTTCCAGGAAGCCCCGGATGGAAGGATGGGTCTTGAAGCGCTGGAATTCCTCGAAGGGCGACAGCCACGGGTTGCTGTAGTCCAGGCCCACGATCAGGCCGATGGCGACCTTGTTGTCCTCGAGGTGGTACAGGAACGAGCCGCCATAGGTGTCGGCGTCCAGCGGCCAGCCGGCGGTGTGGACGACGAGGCCGGGCTGGTGCCTGGCGGGATCGATCTCCCACAGTTCCTTGATGCCGATGCCGTAGCTTTGCGGATCCTTGCCGGCATCCAGCTTGAGTTTCTCGTTCAACTGGCGGCCCAGGTGGCCGCGCGAGCCTTCGGCGAAGATCGTGTAGCGGGCGTGCAGTTCCATGCCCGGCTGGTACTGGTCGGTGGGTTGGCCGTCCCGGCCCACGCCCATGTCGCCGGTGGCCACGCCCTTGACCGAGCCGTCCTCGTTGTAGAGGATCTCGGCGGCGGCGAAGCCGGGGAACAAGTCCACGCCCAGGGCTTCGGCCTGTTCGCCGAGCCAGCGGGCAACCTTGCCCAGGCTGACCACGTAGTTGCCGGTATTGTGGAAACAGGCGGGCAGCAGCCAGCCGGGCGTGGCGCGGGCGCCGGTCTCGGACAGGAACAGGAAGCGGTCTTCGCTGACTGGTGTATTCAGCGGCGCGCCCTTGGCCTTCCAGTCGGGAATCAGCTCGGTCAGCGCGCGCGGGTCCATGACCGCGCCCGACAGGACGTGGGCGCCGATCTCGCTGCCTTTCTCCAGTATGCAGACTCCGATTTCGCGGCCTTTCTCGGCGGCAAGCTGCTTGAGGCGGATCGCGGTGGCCAGGCCAGCGGGCCCGCCTCCGACGATGACCACGTCATATTCCATCGACTCGCGTTCGTTGCCTTGCATGTACAGGGTTCCTCCGGGTGGGGTGGGGGTGCGGAACCGGCGGTGTCACCGCCAAGCCAAGATAGTTCGAAGTATCATCCTGGATTGTATTTCAAGCGATCACGGCCGTTGGCCACCACGTAAGCGAGGACGACGATGAACAAGGTCTATGCCAGCGCCCGGGAGGCGCTAGCGGACATCGTGCGGGACGGGCAGACCCTGGCGGTAGGCGGTTTCGGCCTGTGCGGCATACCCGAAGCCCTGATCGCCGCGCTGCGCGATACCGGTGCCAAGAATCTGACCTGCATCAGCAACAATGCGGGCATCGATGGCGCCGGGCTCGGGCTGCTGCTGGAAACGCGGCAGATCCGCAAGATGATTTCCTCGTATGTCGGCGAGAACAAGGAATTCGAGCGCCAGTACCTGGCGGGCGAGCTGGAAGTGGAATTCACGCCCCAAGGCACGCTGGCCGAGAAGCTGCGCGCCGGCGGCGCGGGTATCCCGGCCTTCTTCACGGCCACCGGCGTGGGCACCCAGGTGGCCGAGGGCAAGGAAATCCGCGAGTTCGACGGCAAGAAATACGTCATGGAGCGCGCGCTGGTGCCGGACGTGGCGCTGGTCAAGGCCCTGGTGGCGGACAAGAGCGGCAACCTGATCTTCAACAAGACCGCCCGCAACTTCAATCCCAACGCCGCGATGGCGGGCAAGATCACGGTGGCGGAGGTCGAGCGTATCGTCGAGAACGGCGAGCTGGATCCGGATCACATCCACCTGCCGGGTATCTACGTGCACCGCCTGGTCCTGAACGCGACCCCGGAAAAGCGCATAGAACAGCGGACCGTAAGGTAACCCCCCCTACGCCCTTCGGGCGCCCAGTATGGTGAGCCCCCAGCCGCTACGCGGCAGCCTCCCAAGGGGGCCGGGACCCACCTTGGGGCGGCCCGGCGCCGGGTCCCGGGGGGCGGCGCTGGTGGACCGGCGGAGCCGGATCCACGGCGTCCTGGGTCGATGGATATCAAGGAGAAATGACATGGCATGGACTCGAGATGAGATGGCCGCGCGGGCGGCGCGTGAGTTGCAGGATGGTTTCTACGTGAACCTGGGCATCGGGTTGCCGACGCTGGTGGCCAATCATGTGCCCGAGGGGCTGGAGGTCTGGCTGCAGTCCGAGAACGGGCTGCTGGGCATCGGACCGTTTCCCACCGAGGACGAGGTCGATCCCGACCTGATCAACGCCGGCAAGCAGACCGTGACCACGCTGCCGGGCTCGTCCATCTTCTCGTCGTCGGATTCGTTCGGCATGATCCGCGGCGGCAAGATCAACCTGGCCATCCTGGGGGCGATGCAGGTGTCCGAGCAGGGCGACCTGGCCAACTGGATGATTCCGGGGAAAATGATCAAGGGCATGGGCGGCGCCATGGACCTGGTGGCGGGCGTCGGCCGGGTGGTGATCCTGATGGAGCACGTGGCCCGCAAGAAGGACGGCACGGTCGATCTGAAGATCCTGCCCGCGTGCACGCTGCCGCTGACCGGCGTGGGCGTCGTGAACCGCATCATCACCGACCTGGCGGTGCTGGACGTCACGCCCCAAGGGCTCAAGCTGGTCGAGCTTGCCCCCGGCGTGACGGCGCAGGAAGTGGTCGAGAAGACCGCGGCCAAGCTGGATACCTCCGCCGTTGCCGCGTCGGTCTGAGTGGCGCGGGGCGGCCCGGCGGGCCGCCCTGGCCGTGGTATTGGCGGTCCTGGCCGCCTCCGCGCACGCCGAGGCCGGCGGGCCTTACATCCCGGCGGCGCTGGCCATTCCGGCCGTCGCGTCGCGGCCCGCGGCCTTCGTCCCCGACGGATTCACGCTCGAGCGGGAAGTGCAGGGGGACCTGGGGCTGGAAGGGCAGGGCGTGGCGCAGGTCTACCGCAACGCCGAAGGCCGGCGCGCGCTGCTGCTGGGAGCCCGCGGCCCCCATGGCTTCGAAGCCACCGGCTGGGGCTTCGTCCTGCCGTGCGCCACCTGCGGCGTGGACCTGCCCGCCGACCGCAACCTGGAACTGGCCATACGCCAGCAGCGCGTCATTGTCACGGATCGCAGCCTGTCCAAGGCGGAAGATATCTCCACCTCGGCCGAACTGACCCTGTCCTATGACCGCGCCGCCCGTCGCTGGTGGCTGCAATCGCTGCGCCAGCTCACCCTGTTCGCCCGCACCGGCCGCGCCGAAGAGTCGCGCGTGGACTACGAAACCGGCGCCACCCGCGACGCCGTCGGCCGCTACGACGGCCAGGTCTTCTTCGCCGAAACCTCCCAGACCGGCACCCTCGAAGGCGACCGCCCCGCCCTCGACACCCTCGTGCTGTACTAGGCTGAATCGACCTTCATGTTCTTGACCCGGTCTTGTCCGGGGTGCCGGGGCCGGGGGGCGGGCGGGGCGCAGCGAAGCCGGTCCCGCTGCGCGGGACTTCCCGGTGGGGACAGGGCGGCCGGGGCGGGCGCAGAACTCGGGCGGGAACAGTCCCCCGGACTGTTCCTAAGGCCGCCCTCAAACAGCTGCGCCCTTG
>NZ_JBXAFV010000024.1:0-11766 GCF_058793475.1 Pigmentiphaga sp. MLSB6-MA01
CCGCCCGAGTTCTGCGCCCGCCCCGTCCACCCTGTCCCCACCGGGAAGTCCCGCGCAGCGGGACCGGCTTCGCTGCGTCCCGCCCGCCCCCCGGCCCCGGCACCCCGGACAAGACCGGGTCAAGAACATGAAGGTCGATTCAGCCTACGGAAGCTCCCCCTGAGGGGGCGCCCGTCAGGGCGTGGGGGGGCTTTATTTGCCTCTACTCCACCAGCTTGTGCTTCAGGGCGTAGTGGGTCAGCTCGGCGTTGTTCTTGAGCTTCATCTTCTCGAGCAGGCGGGCGCGGTAGACCGATACGGTCTTGGGCGACAGGGAGATTTCCTCGGCGATCTGGGTCAGGGTGCGGCCCGAGGCGATCATCACCATGGTCTGGTATTCGCGGTCGGACAGCAGTTCGTGCGGCGGGCGTTCGTCGCCCTGGCTCAGGTGGCTGGCCAGTTGTTCGGCCAGTTCGGGCGTGATGTATTTCTTGCCGCGAGCGACGGTCCGGATGGCCGCGATCACGGTCTCGGGAGGGGAGTTCTTGTGCAGGTAGCCGGCGGCGCCGGCCTTGACGCTGCGTACCGCGTACTGGTCCTCGGGATACATGCTGAGCATGAGCACCGCGATCCGGGGCCAGCGTTCGCGCACCTGCTTGAGTCCTTCGAGCCCGTTCTTGCCGGGCATGGAAATGTCCATCAGCACGACGTCGGCGTCGGTCTTGCGCAGCACGTCGAGCAGGTCGCCGCAATCGGCCGCTTCTCCGACCACCGAGATGCCTTCTTCGGCCTGCGCGATCTGCCGCAGGCCGGAGCGCACGATGGCGTGATCGTCGGCGAGTACCAGGCGGATCATTCCAGACCCTCCGGGTCTTGGTGCGGGGTCTTGCCTCCCGGCAGCGACATGGGGGGATCCTGGGGGTTCAACGGAATTGAAATCATGAGTGTGGTTCCTCGGAAAGGCGGCGTACCGGTCTGGGGCGAGCCGCCTATGTCCATCCAGCCGCCCAGGCCGTGGACGCGTTCCATCATGCCGCGCAGGCCGAACGAGGTGCGCTTGCGCAGCGAGTCGGACGACAGGCCGATGCCATTGTCGCGGACCTCGAGGCTGAGCGTGCTGTCGTCGGCGAAGAGGTCGACATCGACGCGCGTGGCGTGCGCGTGCTTGAACACGTTGGTAAGGGCTTCCTGGAAGATGCGGAAGATGGCGATGGATTGTTCCAGTTCCAGAGCCAGGTCGTCCTGGTTGGTGTGGACGTTGACGGTGATGCCTGTGTGCTGGGCGAAATCCCGCGCCTGCCATTCGATCGCGGCGACGATGCCGAAGTCGAGTACCGGCGGCCGCATGGCACGGGCGATGCGGGAAATGGCTTCGCCCAGCGAGGCTACCATTTGTTCGGCTTCATCCAGCAGTTGGGCGGTTTCTTTTTCGCGGGAGCGGCGGCGGGCCAGGGCGAGGTCGGCACGTATGCGCGTGACCAGGGCGCCCAGGTCGTCGTGGATCTCGCGCGCGAGTTCGGCCCGTTCGTTTTCCCGCACCCGCTCGGTGTGGCGGGAGAGTTCGCGCAACTGGCTTTCGGAGCGGCTGAGTTCCGCCTGGGCGTGGGCCAGGTGCGTGACGTCGGACAGCGCGACCACGCAGCCCGAGGGCGGCGAGCCGCTGAGGGGGCTGGCCGATACCAGCAGTTCGCGTTTTTCCCCCTGGGAGTCCATGCTGAATGGCAGGCCCCGCACCGCGGTGCCGTCCAGGGCCGGGGCGACCAGGGCCAGCAGTTTCCAGGTGTCGGGCTGCGAGGGCAGGGCGAATGGCCGCGACAGGGTGTCGGCCGCGCCCAGTCCGGTCAGGTCTTCACAGGCCGGACTCCACATGGTGACCGTGCATTCGCGCGAAATGGCGAACAAGGCGACCGGCGTGGCCGAGAAAACCGCGTTCAACTGGTCGTGGGCGGAGGCCAGCGCCGTTTCGGCCCGCTGCCGCTGGTCGCGGGTCTGCACTTCGCGCAGGCCGCGTTCCAGGGCCGGGGGGAGCCGGCGCAAGTTGTTCTTCATCACGTAGTCGTCGGCGCCGGCACGCATGGCCTCGACCGCGGTTTCCTCGCCGATGGCGCCGGAAACGATCAGGAAGGGGCCGCGGAATCCGGCTTCCTTGGCGACCTTCAACGCGCGCAGGCCGCTGAAGGTGGGCAGGGAATGATCGCTGATGATGGCGTCCCATGCCCGTTCGGCCAGCGCCTGGCGCATGGTCGTTTCGGTGTCCACGCACTGGGCGGCGACGTTCAGCCCCGCGTCGACCAGCACGGCACGCATCAGCGTGAAGTCGGCCAGCGAGTCCTCGATGAAGAGAATGGCGAGCTGGGCCGCCTCGCGGGGGTCGCCGGCCAGGCCGGCGGAAGCTTGGCCTGGTACCGACATCATGAAGCGAGGCAGCCCGCCCGATACGGGGCTGGCGTTCTGCACGGAGACGGGGCCGCGGTTGAACATTGCTTAATGAATCAGTGACTGTTGCCGATAATCCCATCAATGATAGCGTGGGGGCTTTTCCTTTAGGGCCAAGCGTGACATCCAGAACCAGCTTCCTGGGCATGGCCGGGGCCATGCCGGGGACCCCGGACCCGCTCGTCGGGACCGAATTCGCCTTCAGCGGCCAGGATTTCGACCGGATACGGACCTTGCTGCGGCAGCACACCGGCATTTCGCTGTCGGACGCCAAGCGCAGCATGGTCTACAGCCGGCTGGCCAGGCGGCTGCGCGCGACCGGGAGGCCGTCCTTCAGCGCCTACCTGGAGGGGTTGCGCGCCGGCGCGCCCGAATGGGAGTACTTCGTCAACGCGCTGACGACCAATCTCACGTATTTCTATCGCGAAAGCCATCATTTCCAGATACTGGCCGCCTATCTGAAGCGACTGGCCGCCGAGCGGCCGGGGCAGACCCTGCAGCTATGGTGCGCGGCCGCCTCCACGGGCGAAGAGGCCTGGACCCTGGCCATCACGGCCGCCGAGGTCTTCGGTAGCCTGGCGCCACCGGTACGCATCCTGGCGACGGACCTGGACACCCATGTGCTCGCCAGCGCCAGGCAGGCCGTGTACCGGCGCGACCAATTGGCCAAGGTGCCTGAACAACAGGTGCGCCGGTATTTCACCGGAGAGGCCGGAGGCCTGTATGGCGTGCGGCCCGAGCTGCGCGCACTGGTGAATTTCCGCCAGCTGAACCTGCTGGATCCCATGTGGCCGGTGCGCGGGCCGCTCGATGCGGTGTTCTGCCGCAATGTCCTGATCTATTTCGACCGGCCCACCCAACTGCGGGTGGTCGAGCGCATGGCCGGGCTGATGCCGCCCGGGGCCTTGCTGTTCGTCGGCCATTCCGAGAGTTTTTCCCAGGGGCAGCAGCGCTTCGTGCTCCAGGGGCGCACCGTCTACGTCAGGCATCCGGGCTGAGCGCATCCATGACCGACGAACAATCCCGGCTCGCCGTTGGCAGGGTGTCTCCGCCATCCCGCTACGACCGCAGGCTGCTGATCGCCATCGGCGCGTCCACGGGCGGGACCGAGGCGCTGCGCGAATTGCTGGAAGCGCTGCCCGCCGACCTGCCTCCCATCGTCATCACACAGCACATGCCGCCCGGCTTCACGCGCAGCTTCGCCGAGCGCCTGGACAAGCATACGCCGTTGCATGTGAAGGAAGCGGAACACAACGAACGCCTGTATCCAGGACACGTCTACGTGGCTCCCGGCCATGCCCATCTGTCGGTACGGCCGCTGCCGCTGCTGGGCTACCACGCGCAGTTGTCCGAGGGGGAACCGGTCAACCGCCATCGCCCCTCGGTCGAGGTTCTGTTCCTGTCGGCCGCCCGCGCGGCGGGGGCGGGCGTCGTGGCCATCATGTTGACCGGCATGGGCAAGGACGGCGCGCGGGCCATGTTGACGCTGCGCGAGGCGGGTGCCTACAACCTTGTCCAGGACGAGGCGTCGAGCGTGGTGTTCGGCATGCCTCGCGAAGCCATCGCCCTGGGCGCCGCCCACGAGATCGTTCCGCTCGCGCAGATGGCCCAGCGCCTCGTCCTCGCCGTCGAAGCCAAGAACAAGGCAATCAACGTTCCCTGAAAAACAGAACGGCCCCATGGAAGAGGCCGTTCCAGCCGTTGCCAGCGCGCCGCGGATCCGGCTTTGCCGGTCCCCCCGCATCGCCCCCTGGGGGGCGCGCGTCAGCGCGTAGGGGGGGATCTCAGCTCCAGGACATCCTGCATGTCGTACAGTCCGGCCGGCTTGTCGGCCAGATAGCGGGCGGCGCGCAGGCTGCCCTCGGCGTAGTTGACGCGGCTGCTCGACCGGTGAGTGACCTCGATGCGCTCGCCCGGGCCGCAGAAGAAGACCGTGTGGTCGCCCACCACGTCGCCGCCGCGGGCCGAAGAAAAGCCGATGGTGCCGTGCTTGCGCGCGCCGGTGTCGCCGTGGCGGGCCCATTCGGCCACCTCGGACAGCGGCTTGCCCCAGGCCTGCGCCACGGTCTCGCCCATCTTCAGCGCGGTGCCCGAGGGCGCGTCCACCTTGTGCTTGTGGTGGACCTCGAACACTTCGACGTCGTAGTCATCCTTCAGGATGCGGGCGGCGATGTCCAGCAGCTTGAGGGTGACGTTCACCCCCACGCTCATGTTGGGAGCGAAGACCACGCCCACCTTGTCGGCGGCGGCGGCGATGGCGGCCTTGCCGGCCTCGTCGAAGCCGGTGGTGCCGATCACCAGTTTGACGCCATGGCGCCGGCAGGCCTCCAGGTGGGCGAGCGTGGCCTCGGGGCGGGTGAAGTCGATCAGGCAGTCGGCCTGCGCGAGGGCGTCGAGATCGTCGGTGATCATGACCTTGCTGTGCTTGCCCAGGAACTCGGCGGCATCATGGCCGATGGCGGGGCTGCCGGCGCGGTCCAGCGCGACGGCGAGTTCCAGGTCGGGGGCGGCGAGCACGGCTTCGATCAGCATGTGGCCCATGCGGCCGGTCGCCCCGGCAATGGCGATACGCATCGAGGTCATTCCTTGGTAGTCGTGGCAGGTTGAGCGGGGACCGCATCGCCGGAGGGCGAGGCGGCGGGAGGGGGGGGCGGCGCGACGGGCGTGGCGACGGCCGACGCGGCACCAGGGTCCAGGCTGGGGGAGGCGACATTGCCGTCGACCGTCAGCGGAGCGTTGCTCGGGGTGGCTGCCTGAGGCGTCGCGGTGCCCAGGGCCTTGCGCGTGTCCTTCTGCTGGAACGGCTGGCGGGCGGGCTGTTCATCGCCGGCCCAGCGTTCGAGCCGGTCGTTGGCGAAATAGACGGTGAAGCGCCGTTCCTCGGTCTGGCCGTTGCCGGGCGTGAACAGGTACGGATAGTCCCAGCGGTCCGAATGGAAAATGCTGGTCAGCGTGGGGCTGCCCAGGGCGAAGCGCACCTGCTCGCGGGTCATGCCGGGGCGCAGCAATTCCACTTGTTCCTGGGTCAGCCAGTTGCCCTGCTGGATGTCGGCCCGGTAGGGCTTGACGAAGTTCGGGACGTAGTTGTTGACCGAGCTGCATGCCGCCAGGCCCAGCAACGCGGCCGGGGCAAGCCGCCGCAGGGTGCCGGCTTGGCCGTGGATGAAGGAAATCAGAGCGTTTGGCACAGATCCGCACTCGTCTTGATTGGGGAAACCGTTATCATAAAGCCCTCGGGGAATGCCTGGGCTTTTCCGGAGCTTTCCCGGTGCTTCCGGGTGGCTGCCGCGGGGCGGGCAACAGGGCGCATCGTGCGCCGGACTGGGCCGTCCTGCCGCCTTCCATGCCGACGCGCCGCGCCTTGCAGGCGCCGCGCGCCAGATGGCTGACCGGGCCTCAAGGCCCGGCACCACGCCGGTTCCCGCCATTCAGCAGGAACCGACACACGAAACCGCTTTCGAAAGGACCATCATGACAGATCAAAGCGAACTCAAAAGTATAGGCCTGAAAGCGACCTTTCCCCGGCTGAAGATCCTTGATGTCTTTCGCAAGGCCGAGGTGCGCCACATGAGCGCCGAGGACGTCTACCGGGCCCTGATCGGCGAAAGTGTCGAGATCGGGCTGGCCACGGTCTATCGCGTGCTGACGCAGTTCGAGCAGGCCGGGCTGCTGGTCCGCAGCCAGTTCGACAGCGGCAAGGCCGTGTTCGAGCTGAACGAAGGCGATCACCATGACCACCTGGTCTGCACGAATTGCGGCAGGGTCGAGGAGTTTTTCGATGCGGAAATCGAGAAACGCCAGCAGAAAATCGCCAAGGACCACAACTTCGTGCTGACCGGCCACGCGCTGTCGCTCTACGGTATTTGCCAGAACTGCGCCAAGAGCCGCTAAAAGGAAGGCTAGGGGCGGGCGGCAGCCCGCCTCAGTTGTTCCCTATCATTTCCCGCGCATGTTTGCGCGTCGTGGCGGTGATTTCTATGCCGCCCAGCATCCGGGCGATTTCGTCCACCCGTCCCCCCCTGTCCAACTGGTTGACCGTGGAGATCGCCGCGCCTTTCTCCTGGCGCTTGTCGACCCGCAGATGCGTATTGCCGCAAGCCGCGACCTGGGGCAGGTGGGTGACGCACAATACTTGATGCAAACTCCCTAGTTCGCGCAGCAACCGGCCGACGACCTCGGCCACCGCGCCGCCTATGCCCGTGTCGACCTCGTCGAAGATCAGGGTTGGGACCCGCGCGGCGCGGCTGGCGATGACCGACAGGGCCAGCGAGATTCGCGCCAGCTCACCCCCGGAGGCCACCTTGGCCAGCGGGCGGGGCGTGGTGCCGGCATGGCCGGCGACCCGGAACTCGATGGCTTCGGACCCGTGGATGCCGGGCTCGGCCGGCTCGACGGCGACTTCGAAGCGCCCTCCGCCCATGGCCAGCGTCTGCATGGCCTGGGTCACCGCCTTGGACAGCGAACCCGCCGCCTTCCTGCGGGCCCGGCCGAGTTTGCCGGCGGCGGTGTCGTAGGCGGTCCTGGCGGCCGCGGCCTTGGCGCGCAGGGCCTGGACGTCCTCGGCCTCCTTCAGGGTTTCGAGCTGGGCCAGCAGCGTGGCGTGCCGTTCGGCCAGTTCCTCGGGCTGCAGGCGGAATTTGCGCGCGGTGTCGAACACGGCCTGCAGGCGTGCCTCGACCTCGCCGAGGCGCTGCGGGTCGAGTTCCAGGCGCCCCAGGTAGCTGTTCAGGTCGGAGACGGCCTCCTGCAGCGCGATGCGGGCCGACTCCAGCGCCTCGGACACCGGTGCCAGCGCGGCGTCGTGCGTCGCCAACTGGCCGATGCGCTGGGCGGCGGCGGCCAGGCGGGCATGGGCGGCGTCATCGTCTTCTTCCAGGGCGGCGATGGTCTGGCTGGCGCCGTCGATCAGCGACTGGGCGTGGGCCAGCCTGCCGTGCTCGGCCTGGAGGTGGTCCCACTCACCCTCCTTGAGCGAGAGCCGATCGAGTTCGTCGGCCTGCCACTGCAGGCGTTCGCGCTCCTGTTGCAGCGAGGCGGCGTCGCGCTCCACCGCTTCGAGCCTGCGCGCCAGTTCGCGCCAGGCCTTCCACGCCTGGGCGACCTCGCGCCGTACAGGGCCGTGGTCTCCGTGGTCATCCAGCATGTCGCGCTGGGAATCGACCTTGAGCAGGCTCTGGTGCGCGTGCTGGCCATGGATGTCGACCAGGTGCTCGCCCAGTTCGCGCAACTGGGTCAGGGTGGCGGGTACGCCGTTGATGTAGCCGCGGCTGCGTCCCTGGGCATCGATGATGCGCCGCAGCACCAGGCTGTCGGTATCCAGTTCGCGCTCGGCCAGCCAGTCCAGCAGGGCCGGGGGGACGTCGAACACCGCGCTGACCTCGGCCCGGCCGGCACCTTCGCGCAGGACCGAGGCATCGGCGCGTTCGCCCAGGGCCAGGGCCAGGGCATCGATCAGGATGGACTTGCCGGCACCCGTTTCGCCGGAGAAGACAGTGAAGCCCGGGCCGAATTCGACCTCGGTCTGGTCGACGATCACGAAGTCGTTGATGTGCAGGGCGCGCAGCATACGAATGGAGCCGGTGGAAGGAGCGGAGAGGGGCTAGTCGATCGCGGTGCCGGAAATCTGGTTCCAGTGCAGTTTGCGCCGCAGCGTGGAAAAGTAACTGTATCCGGCCGGGTGAAGGAAGCGGATGGTATGGTCGGCGCGTTTTACCCGGACGCGGTCGCCTTCCTGCAGCGACGACCAGCTCTGCATGTCGAAATGCACGCTGGCGCTTTCGTCGCGGCCGCCGGGAGAGCGGGTGAGGGTGATGTCTATCGTGCAGTCGTCCGGGATCGCGATCGGCCGGTTGGACAGCGCCTGCGGCGCCACCGGCACCAGCACCAGCCCGCGCAGCGACGGGTGCAGGATGGGGCCGTTGGCCGACAAGGCATAGGCCGTCGATCCCGTGGGCGTGGCGATGATCAGGCCATCGGCGCGCTGCTTGGACATGTACAGGCCATCGACCTGCACCGTGACTTCCAGCATGCCGCCCAGGCCGGCCCGGCTCAGCACCACGTCGTTCAGGGCCAGCGCGGACACCAGCGTGGCCTCGCCCCGGATGACGCTGCAGGCCAGCAGGGTGCGGGTTTCCGATTCGAACTGGCCGTCGAGGATGCCGGCGATGGCGGTGCCGGCGTCCTCGATGGGAACGTCGGTGATGAAGCCCAGCCGGCCGTGGTTGATACCCACAACGGGCACATCCCAGGGGGCCAGTTGCCGCGCCACCCCCAGCATGGTGCCGTCGCCGCCCATGACGATGGCGAGCGACGCGCGCTGCCCGATTTCCTCGACGGTGGCCGCGGGATAGTCGAGGACGCCGATGTTGGTGGCGGTGTCTTTCTCGAACACGACCTCGCGCCCGGCATCGCGCAGCATCTGCGCGACCGCGCGCAACGGCGCGGCGATGCCGGTATCGTGGTATTTGCCGACGAGGGCGACGATGGGAAAATGCATGGAGGCATTATATGAGGGGAGTCCCCCCAACGGGGCTCCATGTGGCCCTTTTTGTCCACCCCCTGAACCCGGCAGTCGCCAGGCCCCCGCGGAACCGGCTCCTTCGCGGGCCGCCGCGCAGCGGCCCGGGGGCTCACCATGCCGGACGCGCGAAGCGCGTGGGAGAAGGGCTCATCCAGGGGTACAATCTCCCCATGGACGATCGCGCACGTACACTGTTGAAAGCTCTCATCGAGCGTTACATCACCGACGGGCAGCCGGTCGGTTCGCGTACGCTTTCCAAAGTCTTCGACCTGTCGCCGGCCACGATCCGCAATGTCATGGCCGATCTCGAAGACCACGGCCTGATCCATAGTCCCCATACGTCCGCCGGCCGCGTCCCCACGCCCCGGGGCTACCGGATGTTCGTCGACTCGCTGCTGACGGTGCAGCCGTACGAGGTCTCCGAGGCGACCCACATCCAGACCCTGCTGCCTTCGGCCGAGCCCCAGCGCGTCATCGCGGCCGCGGCCTCGCTGCTGTCCAAGCTGACCCAGTTCGCCGGCGTGGTCATGGCGCCCAAGCGCAGCCAGATGTTCCGGCAGATCGAATTCATCCGCCTGTCCGACACGCGGGTGCTGCTGATCATCGTGACGCCCGAAGGCGATGTGCAGAACCGCATGCTGCGGGTCCAGCGGGACTATTCCTCCGCCGAACTGGCCGAGGCGGCCAATTTCTTCAACCAGCATTTCAGCGGCAGGTCGTTCGAGGACGTCCGGCTGATCCTCCAGCGCGAACTGAGCCAGTTGCGCGAGGACATCTCCAGGCTGATGGAGCTGGCGGTGGACGCCAGCACCGAGGCCGCCACCGAGGACGACAGCGTCGTCATCTCGGGAGAATTGAACCTGCTGGGTGTTTCCGACATCACGGCTGACATGGACAAGCTGCGCCGGATGTTCGAACTGTTCGAGAAAAAGACCGATCTGATGCAACTGCTCGACGTGTCCAGCCGTGCGCATGGCGTCCAGATCTACATCGGCGGCGACTCGCAGCTCGTGCCGGTGGAAGAAGTCAGCGTCATCACGGCGCCCTACGGGGTGGACGGCAAGGTCGTCGGGACCCTGGGCGTGATCGGTCCGACCCGGATGGCGTACGAGCGGGTGATTCCCATCGTCGACATCACCGCGCGCCTGTTGTCGAACGCCTTGAGCCATCATTGAGCCGGCGCCCGCCGGCAGGGGCTCAGGGCAGCCCTGCCCGCGCCCGCTCCTCCCGCCATTCCCGAGCCTAGAAAACGCTACGCATGCGCTTCCTTCCCGAGCCGCCGCCGTCCCCCCATCATCCCACCCGCACCGGCCTGCTGCTGGTCAACCTGGGAACACCCGACGCGCCTACCGCCTCCGCCGTCCGCCGCTACCTGGCCGAGTTCCTGTCCGACCCCCGCGTGGTCGAGATTCCCCGCGTGGTGTGGCTGCCCATCCTGTACGGCCTCGTCCTGACGCTGCGGCCGCGCGACGCGGCGGCGCGCTATGCCTCGGTATGGACGCCCGAGGGGTCGCCGCTGCTGGCATGGAGCCGCCGCCAGGCCGAGGGATTGGCGCGCGAGCTGTCCAGCCGGGGCCTGGGCGTGGAGGTGGCGCTGGCCATGCGCTATGGCAACCCCTCGCTGGACGGAGCCATCGCCGCGCTGCGCGAAACGGGATGCGAGCGCATCCTGGTCCTGCCGCTCTATCCGCAGTACGCCGCCAGCACGACCGCCGCGGTGTCCGATGCCGTGAGCGCCTGCCTGGCCCGGCTGCGCAATGTGCCCGAGATCCGCTACGTCCGGGATTTCCACGCCGACCCGGGCTATATCGAGGCGATGGCGGTCCGCATCCTTGAGTTCTGGCGCCGCAACGGCCGGGGCCAGAAGCTGGTCCTGAGTTTCCACGGCCTGCCCAAGCGTTCCATCGCCCAGGGGGATCCGTATCACGAGCAATGCCTGGAGACCGGCAGGCTGCTGGCCGATCGCCTGGGCTTGTACGCCGAGCAGGTCGAGGTGACCTTCCAGAGCCGCTTCGGCGCGGCCGAATGGCTCCAGCCGTATACTGAACCCAGGTTGAAGGAGCTGGCGAAAAGCGGCGTGTCCGATGTGGATGTGTTCTGCCCCGGTTTCGTCGCCGATTGCATCGAGACCCTGGAAGAGATCGCGGTGCAGGGGAAGGAGGCATTCTTGCTGGCGGGGGGCCGGCAGTTGCGCTACATCGATGCGTTGAACGATTCCGCCGCCTGGATGGACGCCCTGGCCGACCTGGCCGAGCGCCACATGCAGGGGTGGATCACCCGCCCGGCGGGCCGCCAGCCGGCCGCCGCGGCGCACGAAGCAGTCTTGCTGCAACGCAAAAACGACAAGGCGCCGGCCACGGACCAGTAACGGGATGGAAGAACTACGTATCGATAAGTGGCTCTGGGCGGCGCGGTTCTACAAGACCCGAACGCTGGCCCAGGATGCGGTCGAGGCAGGGCAGGTGAAAGTGGCCGGCGAACGGGTCAAGCCCTCGCGCGCGGTGCGCCCCGGCGATATCCTGCAGATCCGCGCGGGAGAGCAGGATTGGGAGATCCTGGTCCGCGCCCTGTCCACCCAGCGCGGCCCCGCCGTCTTCGCGCGCACCCTGTACGACGAAACCCCGCAAGGCCTCAAACGCCGCCTGGAAGCCATCGAACTGCGCCGCCAGAACACCGACCCCGCCGCGAACCTGAAAGGCCGCCCCACCAAGCAAGACCGCCGCAACATCGAGAAATGGCTCCCCTGAGGGGAAGCCCCCCCCTACGCGCTGACGCGCGCCCCCCAGGGGGCGAAACCGGCGGACTGGCAAAGCCAGATCCGCGGTTTCCTG
>NZ_JBXAFV010000025.1:0-8640 GCF_058793475.1 Pigmentiphaga sp. MLSB6-MA01
GCCCCTCGAACGCATCAACGAGGGATTCGACCTCATGAAGAGCGGCGAGTCCATACGATCGGTCGTGCTGTACTGACCACGGCGGCCGCGCCCCGCGCGGCCGATTCAGCGCGGCCCGGTCGGGGTCGTGACGACCAGGAAGACCAGGTTCGCCAGCCCGGTGTTGTGCAGCGCGTGGGGCACGCCGGGCGGAATGAGGACGAAGCTGCCCGCGCGCACGACCTGCCGTTCCTGTCCCAACTCCAGCAGCCCCTCGCCATCGACGAAGTAATAGATCTGCTCTTTCTCGTCGTGCACGTGGCTTTGCACATAGGCCATGGGCTCGTAGCTCGACAGCCGCAGGTCCAGGTAGCGGGCACCCGGCGTCTGCGCGCTGACCAGGATCTTGGACAACGCGCCGCCGAAATGGCCGGGCGATTGCTCCCACAGGAACTCCGCCAGCTCGCGGACACGGGCTTCGGCGGCCGGCGCCCATGCCGCAGAGGGCGCGGCGCTCATTCGACCTTGTCCAGTTTCACCTTCTTGGCCAGCGTCACCCACCGGTCGCTCTCTTCGCCGAAGTAATCCCTGAGCGCCTCGGGTGGACCGCCCCGCGCCTCCAGCCCCAGCCCGTTCAGCTTGCCGATCAGTTCCGGGTTCCGCAGCGCCTTGACGGTCGCGGCATTGACCCGATCGACGATCGCGCGCGGCGTGCGGGCGGGCGCGAAAATGCCTATCCACTCCTGGATGCTGAAGCCGGGCAGCCCCCCGGCCTCCGCCACCGTGGGCACGTCCGGCAGCGCGGGATTGCGCGTGGCGCCGCTGACGGCCAGCGCGCGCAGCTTGCCGCTGGTGATGAAGGGATACGCGGTGGGCAACACCGCGAATACGAACGACACCTGGCCGCCCACCAGGTCCGCCATGACCGCGCCGCCCCCCTTGTAGGGAATGTGCTGGGCCTCGATGCCGGCCGCGCTCTTGAACACTTCGGTGGTCAGGTGGTTGCCGCTGCCGTAGCCGGCCGACCCGTAGTCCAGTCCCCCTGGCCGCGACTTCGCCAGCGCGATGAACTCCTTCAGGTTCCTGGCCGGCAGCGAGGTCGGAACCACCAGCACCGTGGGCACTGTGGCCAGCAGGCTGACCGGCGCGAGATCCTTGCGCGCGTCGAACGGCAGCTTCTTGAACAATACGGGATTGGCCGCCAGCGCGGTCGATGTCAGCAACAGCGTGTAGCCGTCCGGCTCCGCCCGCGCGACCGCCTCGGACCCCGGGATCGAAGCGCCGCCGCTGCGGTTCTCGATCACCAGTTGCTGGCCCAGCGCCTCGGAAACGTAGGGCGCGACGAGCCGTGCGGTGATGTCGGTGACGCCGCCGGTGCTATAGGGAACGACGAGCCTGATCGGCTGGGTGGGATAGCCTTGCGCGCCGGCCCCCCCTGCCGCGAATACCAGCATACCCGCGAAGACGGTCGCGGCCGATTGCCTGATGCCTCTCTTCATGATGCCCTCCTGGTGGTCCGCGTCGGCGTCGGGCGCGATCGCGGCTGTCTCGATGGTTTTTTTCGTGTCGCCGGTTTCTACCGGCGTGTCGTCTGCGCCACGGCCTGCAAGGCCCGCCACGCGGTGGCCTTGATTGAAGACCAGACAGGCCGGCCGAGCTCCGCCTGCAGGGAATCCAGGATGTCGTAGGTGGGCAATTGCGAACAGGCGATGAACAGCGCGTCGCAACCGTCGTCCATCGTGTTCCGCGCCAACGCCGCCACCTCCGGTGCCGTGATGCGCCCCAACGCTTCGACATCGGCCGCGGCCAGGCTGCTGACGCGGTGCGCCTCGATCCCCCCCTCGGCCAGGAACAGACCGAGGTTGCGGTTGACTTCGTCGCTATAGGGCGTGACCAGCGCGATGCGGCGAGCGGCAGCCGCCTGCAGCGCCGCCACCATCGACCGCGCGGTGGTGACCACCGGCTTGCCCGTGATCGCCGCCAGCTCCTCCGCCAGTTGCGCTTCGCCCCGGGGCCCGGCGATGAACCCCGCCGCCGTGCAGCCATATGCCACCACGTCGATATCCGGGGGAAAGCTCGCCGCCAGTTCAAGCGCACTGGCCTTGTAGGGAGGCAGGGTTTCCTTGGTCAACAAGCCCGCGCCGCGCGGGATCCGCAAGGTGACGCACCGTGACCCGTCCGGCAGCCAGGCGGTCAGTTCCCGCTCCATGGTGGTGTTGTTCGCCGGCACCATCAGCCCGACTTTCAACGGCGCGGGCGAGGCATACGCATTCATAGTCGGAATCTCCATGTTCGCGATCCGCGCGCGATGCGCGCTTTCGTAACGCGGTGTCTAGGAAGCACTGGCGCCACCCGGCCTGACCAGCCGGGCTCCAGGCCAGGCGGCACTGGCGGCGCGCGCATAGGGCTTGGGATAGTCGACCGCAGCGCCCAGGGCTTCGGCCGCGTGCCATCCCCAGCGGGGATCGTCGAGCATCGCCCGTCCCAACGCCACGAAGTCGGCGCGTCCGGACCGTACGATGGCGTCGGCCTGCTGCGCGAGCGCGATCATGCCGACCGCGCGGGTGGCCAGGCCCGTCCGCTGGCGGACCTCGGCGGCGAACGGCACCTGATACTCCGGCCCGACCCGGATCTGCTGGCGCCCCACCAGGCCGCCGCTGGACACGCAAACGTAGTCGCACCCGATGGACTTCAGGGTGCCGGCGAAGGCCACCGCATCGTCGAGCCCGAAGCCGCCCTCGGCCCAGTCGCTGGCGCTGATGCGCACGCCCAGGGCCCGATCGGACGGGACCACGGCCCGGACCGCCTGCGCGACCTCCAGCGGAAAGCGCATGCGGCGTGCGGCATCGCCGCCATAGGCGTCGTCGCGCCGGTTCGACAGGGGGGACAGGAACTGGTGCAGCAGGTAACCGTGCGCGGCATGCAGTTCGATCACATCGAAACCGATGCGCACTGCCCGCCGGGCGGCGGACACGAATGCCTGCGCGACGCGCCGCAATCCGGCTTCGTCGAGTTCGGCCGGAACCGGCCCGCCTTCGTCGGCCGCCAAGGCCGAGGGCGCCAGGACGGGCCAGCCCCCTTCCTCGGCAGGCAGCGGCCCGCGCCCCGCCCAGGGCAGGCGCACGGATCCCTTGCGCCCGGTGTGCGACAGTTGGACCCCCAGGCGGGCGCCTCCCCACTGCCGGCAGAAATCGACCACGCGGCCGAGCGCCTGCTCTTGCGAGTCGCCATACAGGCCCAGGCATTGCAGGGAACCCCGGCCGTCGGGCTCGACCGCGGTGGCCTCGGTCATGACCAGCCCCGCGCCGGAATACGACAGTTGTCCCAGATGAACCAGATGCCAGTCGCTGGCACAGCCATCCGGCGCGCTGCTGTACTGGGCCATGGGCGACACGGCGATCCTGTTCGGGAGTTCCATGCCACCCAGCACGAGCGGAGAAAAGAGTGCAGTCATGAGTCAGATCGTCGCTTGCGCGTGGCCGGGGCGATGCAGGGACTCGGCGGCGGCAGTCGCCTTCTGGACGCCCCGATTAAAAAATTATCTTATAATTTGGGAAACTTTGTCAATAAACGAGACGTAAGAGGCGCCGCCATGCCCATCGACGAACTCCGCATCTACACCGTCGCCCCCGGCGGCCTGGCCGAGTATCTCCGGCTGGCCCAGGAGGTTGCCGTCCCCGTTCGAGGCGATGCCTACGGCCGGCTCCTCGGCTTCTGGTTCGGCGAAATCGGCTCGGTCCATCGCATCTTCAATCTCTGGCAGCACGACGATCTGCAAACACGGCAGGCCGCGCGCGCCCGGCTCGCCGCGCTGCCGGCCTGGCGCGACGACTATGTGGCGAAGGTGCATCCGCTGATGCAGGAGCAGGAGATCCGGCTGATGGAGGCCATCGCGCCGCTGGCACAACCTCCGGCCCCGGACCGCAATATCTACGAGACGAGGCTCATCCGCACCAAGGTAGGCAAGGCCGCGGAGTTCGCGGCCCTGTTGCGCGATGCGCACCCCGATGCGGCATCCGTCGCTTCCGTGGGCATCTGGACCACGCAGGCCGGGCGCCTGAACGAGGTCGTGCAGATACTGGCCTATCGCGACGTGGGCGCGCGCCTGGCCGCCTCGCTGGCCCAGGACGGATGGCGCGCCTTTCTGGCGCGGCACGGCCATCTCGTCGATCGCATCGAATCGAGCCTGATGCTGGCCGCGGCCCACTCCCCGCTGCGCTGACGGCACGGCGGGGCCCCACTGCCGCGGCCGCCGGGTTCAGGGTATGCGCGCCTCGATCAGGAACGGCCCCCGCCGGGCGCACGCACCGCGGAAGGCATCCGCCAGGCCCGACACCGTATCCACCGCCACCGCCTCGACCCCTTGGCCGCGCGCCAGCGCCACCCAGTCCAGCTCGGGCCCCACGAGGTCGAGCATCCTGTGCGCCTGTTCGCCGGGCTGGTCGATACCCACGCCCTTCAACTCGCCCTGGAGGATCCGGTAGCTGCGATTGGCCAGGATGAGGGTCACCACGTCCAGCCGCTCGCGCGCCTGGGTCCACAGCGCCTGGAGCGTGTACATGCCGCTGCCGTCGCCTTCGAAGCAGACCACCTTGCGGTCCGGGCAAGCCACGCTGGCCCCCGTGGCCATCGGCAGGCCGGAACCGATGGCGCCGCCGGTGATCTGCAAGTAGTCATGCGGCGCCGCGCCGTCGGTAAACCGGAACAGCGAACGGCCCGACGACACGGATTCGTCGCACAGGATGGCACCCTCGGGAAGCAGGGCGGCCATGGTCTGCATGACGGTATCGGCATCGAGCGGGCCATCGGCGGGCAGCCCTGGCGCCGCGGCCACCGGAACGGGCGCGGCGCCAGGCAGGCCCAGTTCGTCGGCCAGCCAGGCCAGCGCATGCAAGGCGTCGCCACCCGGTTCGACCAGGGCCTGGATCTCGCAGCCGGCGGGCGTGAGCATGCGCGGCTTGCCCGGATAGCCGAAGAACGCCGCGGGCGGATGACTCCCCACGAGGATCAGCACATCCAGTCCCGCCAGCGCGGCCACCCCCTGATCCACGGCGAACGGCACCCGCGGAACCACCAGCCGGCCCCGTCCCCGCGCGACCCGGCGATTCGACTGCGAGGCCATGACGCGGATACCCGCGCCGGCCAGTCGGGCCACCACGGGCAGGCCAGCCTCTTCCAGCGCTCGTCCGGTCACCAGCACGGCGCAGCGTCGGCCGGAGCGCAGCGCCTGGACCGCCCGGCGCATCGCCTCGGCCGACGCCCGCGCCAGGGCCGGCGGCTCGGCGGCCCCCATCGGCTCGCCGCCGGGGCTCCAGGCGGTATCGGCCGGCAGGATGAGCGTCGCGATCTGTCCATCCTGGCTGCGCGCGGCGGTCACGGCATCGGCCGCGTCCCGGGCGATGCTCCGTCCGTCGCCGCCCACCCGCCACCAGTCGGAAGCCAGGGCCGCCGCGCCCGGTACATCGCTGCGCAGCGGGCTTTCGTACTGCAGATGATCGCTCGCGTGTTCACCGACGATGTTCACGATGGGCGACCGGGCCTTGCGGGCATTGTGCAGATTGGCCATGCCATTGGTCAGGCCTGGCCCCAGATGCAGCAAGGTCGAGGCGGGCCGCCCGGCCATGCGCGCATAACCATCGGCCGCCCCGGTCACCACCCCCTCGAACAGGCCCAGCACGCATCGCATGCCGGGCACCCGATCGAGGGCGGCGACGAAGTGCATCTCCGACGTTCCCGGATTGGCGAAACAGACGTCCACGCTGGACGCGAGAAGGGTCCTGACAAGCGACTCGGCGCCATTCATCATGCGGCACTATCCCATCGAAACAAAACGTTATGATCCCGCCGCGCGCGCCCATCCAGGGCGGCTGCGCGGCATCCCTCCCGACTCCGGTCAGTTCGCCGTGATGTTCGCATCCCGGATCACTTTCGCCCAGCGCGAACGCTCCTCCCGCATGAAGCGGCCGGCCGCCTCCGGCGGGCTGGCCACCACGGCGACCCCCAGCGCATCCAGGCGCTCCTTGATTTCCGGGCGGGCGAGCACGACGGCGATTTCCTTCTGCAGGCGGTCGATCCGGTCCTGCGGCGTCCTGGCCGGCACCACCATGCCGAACCAGTTGGTAACACTGAAGCCCGGCAGGGTCTCGGCCACGGCCGGGGCGTCAGGGAAGACGGCCAGCCGCCGGTCGCCGGTGGTGGCCAGCGCGCGCAGGCGCCCGGCCTCGACGAACGGCAGCCCGATGGCCGTCGCCTCGAAGGTCATCTGCACCTGCCCGGCGATCACGTCATTGATGGCGGGCGTGCTGCCTTTGTACGGCACGTGGGTCAGCTTCAGGCCCGTGGCGGCATTGAACAGCTCCCCCGCCATGTGCGGCAATCCGCCGTTGCCGCTGGACGAGAAATTGACCTTGCCGGGGTTCGCCTTGGCATAGGCGATCAATTCGCCCACGGTGCGGGCCGGCAGCGCGGGATTCACGTACAGCACGAACCCCGACGAGGCGACCACGGTGACCGGCGCGAAGTCCTTCTCCATGTCATAGCTGAGGTCCTTGGTCAGCACCGGCGTGATGCTCAGATTGCCCATCGTTCCCATCAGCACGGTATAGCCGTCGGCTTCGGCTCTCGCCACGCCCTGCGTGGCCACCACGCCGCCGGCGCCCGGCTTGTTCTCGATCACCACGGGCTGGCCCAGCCGCTCCGCCAGCGGCGGCCCCATCAGCCGCGCAATGGTGTCGATCGCCCCGCCCGGGGGAAAGCCGATGATGATCCGCACCGGACGCTCGGGGTAGGCCGCGAGCGCGGGCGCGCCGACTGTCGCCAGGAGCGCCATGACCGCCAGGATCCGTTTTATTGCTGTCTCCGAATAATAAAATTTCTTACATAGTAGTATATTTTTACGGAAAAGATATACTGATGATCTGGCGTCATCAAGGAGGCAAACGGGGATGTCGAGGCGTATCGAAGTCTATGCCGGCACCGCCGGCCATTCCGCATGGTTCAGCGAAGACCGGGGAGAAACCTGGCTGCATCCGAACAGCCATTCGGGCATGTATCTCGAGGCCCGCGTCTGGACGTTCAGCAGCCATCCCGCCAGGCCGGGCGTCCTGCACGCGGGAACCGACATGGGCATCCATCGCTGGGACGAATCCACGACCCGCTGGACCCCCGTACCGTCGCCGCTGGCCGATGTCTGGGCGCTGGCGCAATCCCCCGTCGACCCTGACGTCCTCTACGCTGGCGGACGGCCCGCCGCGGTCTATTGCAGCGAGGACGGCGGCGCCTCCTGGCGGCCGTTCGATTTACCCGGCGCGGCCGCCTTCTCGCCCATCAACCAGGGGCCCACGCGCGTCACCCAGATCCTGGTCGATCCCGTCGATCCCGACGTGCTGTGGGCCACCATCGAAATCGGCGGCATCTATCGCAGCGGCGATCGCGGCCGGACCTGGGAGCCCAGGAACGAGGGGCTCGTATCGCTGGACGTCCACGGCATCGCGGTGCTGAGGAAGCCCGGCGGGGTGCGCACGATCCTGGCCACCACCAATCGCGGCCTGCACCGCAGCGACGACGATGGCGGCCATTGGACGTTCCAGCAGCTCGACTCTCCGTGGCAATACACCCGAGCCGTGGTGCCACGCGCGGATACCGACCGCATCGTGTTCCTGACCAACGGCAACGGCCCCCCGGGCAGCGATGCCCGCCTGCTGCGAAGCACGGACCATGGCGACACCTGGCAACCCGTCCCGCTTCCAGGCCGGCTCAACAGCACGCTGTGGTGCATCGCGACGCATCCGTCCGATCCCATGCTGCTGTTCGCCTGCACCAACCTGGGCCAGTTGTTCCGCAGCGTCGATGGCGGCGACCAATGGGAACGCCTGCCCCACGAATTCGGCGAAGTGCGCGCCCTGCACTGGCGCATGGCCGACATTCCCCCGGGCCGCCCGCCTCACTCCATTACCGTCAGGAACTAGGCTCATGCAAGAACCGCGCTTTCCCCGCATTCCCCCCGAACAGATGGACCCGCGCCAGCGGGAGGTGGCGGCCAGCATCGCCGCCGGGCCACGCGGCGAGGTCAAGGGCCCCTTCCTTGCGCTGCTGCACCATCCGGACCTGGCCGATCGCCTGCAGCAACTGGGCGAGCATCTGCGGTTCGGCACGGGACTGCCGCCCGAGCTGGTCGAATTGGCGGTGCTTGTCACGGCCCGGCATTGGGACTGCCAGTACGAATGGTTCGCCCACCGGCGCATCGCGCTGAACACGACGAGTCTCGACACTGCCGTGATCGACGCCATCGCCCACGGGCAGCCGCTGCCCGCCATGCCGGACGAACAGCGCGACGCCTGCGACTTCTGCGGCGAACTGCTGCGCGACGGCGAGCCCGGCGAGCGCGCCTACGATGCCATCCTGCAACGCTACGGCAGGCGCGGCGTCCTGGACCTGCTGGCGCTTTGCGGCTATTACGGCCTGCTGGCCATGGTCCTCAATACCGCGCGCATTCCACTGCCCGACGGCACGCCGGCGCCCCTCCCGCCGAAGCACCGCTCCTAGGCTGCATCGACACTCATGAATGTCTGGGATCGGGTTCCTGAACCGTCCTTGACCGGTGGGGTGGGGCGGCCCGCGGTGGGGCGCAGCGAAGCCGGTCCCGCTGCGCGGGACTTCCCG
>NZ_JBXAFV010000026.1:0-5621 GCF_058793475.1 Pigmentiphaga sp. MLSB6-MA01
AGAAAGACAAAACCCCCGGCCGGTATTCCGGTCGGGGGTTTTGAGGGTAAGGTAGCCTGACGATGACCTACTTTCACAGACGTCCGTCCACTATCATCGGCGCAAAGGCGTTTCACTGTCCTGTTCGGGATGGGAAGGAGTGGGACCACCTTGCTATGGTCGTCAGGCTTTGACTGGTTGGCGGGCTGTTGATCGCGCGAGGATGGTGAGATCCTGGCGCAGGCTCGAACAACCTGCCCAATTGGGAAGAAGCGCAACAGTGTGGCAGCAGGGATGCTGCCTGGTGTGTGACTGCGGCACACGCTACAACCGCCAGGGTTATAGGATCAAGCCGCACGGGCAATTAGTATCGGTTAGCTCAACGCATTACTGCGCTTCCACACCCGACCTATCAACGTCCTGGTCTCGAACGGCCCTTCAGGGGGGTCAAGCCCCCGGGAGATCTTATCTTCAGACGAGTTTCCCGCTTAGATGCCTTCAGCGGTTATCTCTTCCGTACATAGCTACCCGGCAATGCCATTGGCATGACAACCGGTACACCAGCGGTACGTCCATTCCGGTCCTCTCGTACTAGGAACAGGCTCCGTCAAATCTCCAGCGCCCACGGCAGATAGGGACCAAACTGTCTCACGACGTTTTAAACCCAGCTCACGTACCTCTTTAAATGGCGAACAGCCATACCCTTGGGACCGGCTACAGCCCCAGGATGAGATGAGCCGACATCGAGGTGCCAAACACCGCCGTCGATATGAACTCTTGGGCGGTATCAGCCTGTTATCCCCAGAGTACCTTTTATCCGTTGAGCGATGGCCCTTCCATACAGAACCACCGGATCACTATGTCCTGCTTTCGCACCTGTTCGACTTGTCAGTCTCACAGTTAAGCACGCTTATGCCATTGCACTATCAGCACGATTTCCGACCGTACCTAGCGTACCTTCGAACTCCTCCGTTACCCTTTAGGAGGAGACCGCCCCAGTCAAACTGCCCACCATGCACTGTCCCCGACCCGGATAACGGGCCAAGGTTAGAACCGCAAACAAATCAGGGTGGTATTTCAAGGTTGGCTCCACCGAATCTAGCGACTCGGTTTCAACGCCTCCCACCTATCCTACACAGACCGGTTCACAGTCCAATGCAAAGCTGCAGTAAAGGTTC
Source organism: Pigmentiphaga sp. MLSB6-MA01 (assembly GCF_058793475.1). Classification (NCBI taxonomy): domain Bacteria; kingdom Pseudomonadati; phylum Pseudomonadota; class Betaproteobacteria; order Burkholderiales; family Alcaligenaceae; genus Pigmentiphaga; species Pigmentiphaga sp. MLSB6-MA01. The sequence goes on from NZ_JBXAFV010000026.1 coordinate 1,158, forward strand.
ATGGGGTCTTTCCGTCTAGCCGCGGGTAGATTGCATCATCACAAACATTTCAACTTCGCTGAGTCTCAGGAGGAGACAGTGTGGCCATCGTTACGCCATTCGTGCAGGTCGGAACTTACCCGACAAGGAATTTCGCTACCTTAGGACCGTTATAGTTACGGCCGCCGTTTACCGGGGCTTCGATCAAGAGCTTGCACTCCATCAATTAACCTTCCGGCACCGGGCAGGCGTCACACCCTATACGTCCACTTTCGTGTTTGCAGAGTGCTGTGTTTTTATTAAACAGTCGCAGCCACCGATTCTCTGCGACCCTTTCACGCTCAGCGCGCAGGCGCTTCACGCTACCAGGGCATACCTTCTCCCGAAGTTACGGTATCAATTTGCCGAGTTCCTTCTCCTGAGTTCTCTCAAGCGCCTTAGAATACTCATCCCGTCCACCTGTGTCGGTTTGCGGTACGGTCTCGTTTAACTGAAGCTTAGAGGCTTTTCTTGGGACCACTTCCAATCACTTCGCGAACAAGTTCGCTCGTGCCACACCCTTGAATTACGCACCCGGATTTGCCTAAGTGCCTTCTTCGATGCAGCAACGGGGACTTCCAACACCCCGATGACCTTCCGCGATCCGTCCCCCCATCGCATTAAACGACGGTGCTGGAATATTAACCAGCTTCCCATCAGCTACGCATCTCTGCCTCGCCTTAGGGGCCGACTCACCCTACGCCGATGAACGTTGCGTAGGAAACCTTGGACTTACGGCGAGAGGGCTTTTCACCCTCTTTATCGCTACTCATGTCAGCATTCGCACTTCTGATACCTCCAGCAGCCTTTACAAGCCACCTTCGCAGGCTTACAGAACGCTCCCCTACCACGCATGGATAAATCCACGCATCCGCAGCTTCGGTATATCGCTTAGCCCCGTTACATCTTCCGCGCAGGACGACTCGATCAGTGAGCTATTACGCTTTCTTTAAAGGATGGCTGCTTCTAAGCCAACTTCCTGACTGTCTATGCCTTCCCACTTCGTTTCCCACTTAGCGATATTTGGGGACCTTAGCTGGCGGTCTGGGTTGTTTCCCTCTTGAGTCCGGACGTTAGCACCCGGTGCTCTGTCTCCCGAGCTGTACTTCCAGGTATTCGGAGTTTGCAATGGTTTGGTAAGTCGCCATGACCCCCTAGCCATAACAGTGCTCTACCCCCTGGAGTAATACTCGAGGCACTACCTAAATAGTTTTCGGGGAGAACCAGCTATTTCCAGACTTGTTTAGCCTTTCACCCCTATCCACAGCTCATCCCCTAGTTTTTCAACACTAGTGGGTTCGGTCCTCCAGCACGTGTTACCGTGCCTTCAACCTGGCCATGGATAGATCGTCTGGTTTCGGGTCTACACCCAGCGACTGAACGCCCTATTCGGACTCGCTTTCGCTACGCCTCCCCTATTCGGTTAAGCTTGCCACTGAATGTAAGTCGCTGACCCATTATACAAAAGGTACGCCGTCACCCCACAAGGAGGCTCCGACTGTTTGTATGCATGCGGTTTCAGGATCTATTTCACTCCCCTTCCGGGGTTCTTTTCGCCTTTCCCTCACGGTACTGGTTCACTATCGGTCGATCACGAGTATTTAGCCTTGGAGGATGGTCCCCCCATCTTCAGACAGGATTTCACGTGTCCCGCCCTACTTATCGTACGCTTAGTCCCACTTCAATGATTTCGAATACAGGGCTATCACCTGCTATGGCCGGAGTTTCCAATCCGTTCTTCTATCACCGAAGCTAACTCGTACAGGCTGATCCGATTTCGCTCGCCGCTACTTTCGGAATCTCGGTTGATTTCTTTTCCTCGAGCTACTGAGATGTTTCAGTTCACCCGGTTCGCCTCGTTACCCTATGTATTCAGATAACGATACCGCCGAAGCGGTGGGTTTCCCCATTCGGAAATCTGCGGATCAAAGCTTGTTTGCCAGCTCCCCGCAGCTTATCGCAGGCTACTACGTCCTTCATCGCCTGTGATCGCCAAGGCATCCACCACATGCACTTAGTCGCTTGATCCTATAACCGTAGCGGCTATAGGCTGGTTTACTCTAGCGTTTGTGCCGTTCCAGAACATGAGCATTCTGGAACTGATATATGCAATCACAACCCGTTATTCGACATATACTCCACTGGCTCTTAACCAGCGTGTCGAACAACATTTACTGTTGTGCTTCTTCCAAATTGTTAAAGAACAGCCAAATCGTACTACACCGAGCCAAAGCCCAGCTTTAAGCACAGCACGCTGCGCTTAAACCTGAATTCTGGTGATCCGAGGAATTCCCACCGAAAATGGTGGAGGTTGACGGGATCGAACCGACGACCCCCTGCTTGCAAAGCAGGTGCTCTCCCAGCTGAGCTAAACCCCCACAGAAACATGCGCTTCTGCTTACTGGTGGGTCTGGTTGGATTCGAACCAACGACCCCCGCCTTATCAAGACGGTGCTCTAACCGACTGAGCTACAGACCCTTATTCCACGGATCTGCATCCCAGGCCAAGGAACGTCAAGCTACTTACGCTTGCCCCTTTTCCTCACCGATCCAGCTTAATGAACAACCGATAAGAGTGGACACTTGATCAAGCACTTTACGCGCTGAAAGGAGGTGATCCAGCCGCACCTTCCGATACGGCTACCTTGTTACGACTTCACCCCAGTCATGAACCCTACCGTGGTAAGCGCCCCCCTTACGGTTAGGCTACCTACTTCTGGTAGAACCCACTCCCATGGTGTGACGGGCGGTGTGTACAAGACCCGGGAACGTATTCACCGCGACATGCTGATCCGCGATTACTAGCGATTCCGACTTCATGCAGTCGAGTTGCAGACTGCAATCCGGACTACGATCGGGTTTCTGGGATTGGCTCCCCCTCGCGGGTTGGCTGCCCTCTGTCCCGACCATTGTATGACGTGTGAAGCCCTACCCATAAGGGCCATGAGGACCTGACGTCATCCCCACCTTCCTCCGGTTTGTCACCGGCAGTCTCATTAGAGTGCCCTTTCGTAGCAACTAATGACAAGGGTTGCGCTCGTTGCGGGACTTAACCCAACATCTCACGACACGAGCTGACGACGGCCATGCAGCACCTGTGTTCCGGTTCTCTTTCGAGCACTCCTAAATCTCTTCAGGATTCCAGACATGTCAAGGGTAGGTAAGGTTTTTCGCGTTGCATCGAATTAATCCACATCATCCACCGCTTGTGCGGGTCCCCGTCAATTCCTTTGAGTTTTAATCTTGCGACCGTACTCCCCAGGCGGTCAACTTCACGCGTTAGCTGCGCTACCAAGCTCCGAAGAACCCAACAGCTAGTTGACATCGTTTAGGGCGTGGACTACCAGGGTATCTAATCCTGTTTGCTCCCCACGCTTTCGTGCATGAGCGTCAGTATTATCCCAGGGGGCTGCCTTCGCCATCGGTGTTCCTCCACATATCTACGCATTTCACTGCTACACGTGGAATTCCACCCCCCTCTGACATACTCTAGTTCGGGAGTTAAAAATGCAGTTCCAAGGTTGAGCCCTGGGATTTCACATCTTTCTTTCCGAACCGCCTGCGCACGCTTTACGCCCAGTAATTCCGATTAACGCTTGCACCCTACGTATTACCGCGGCTGCTGGCACGTAGTTAGCCGGTGCTTATTCTGCGGGTACCGTCAGTTACGCCAGGTATTATCCGGCGCCGTTTCTTTCCCGCCAAAAGTGCTTTACAACCCGAAGGCCTTCTTCGCACACGCGGCATGGCTGGATCAGGGTTGCCCCCATTGTCCAAAATTCCCCACTGCTGCCTCCCGTAGGAGTCTGGGCCGTGTCTCAGTCCCAGTGTGGCTGGTCGTCCTCTCAAACCAGCTACGGATCGTCGCCTTGGTAGGCCTTTACCCCACCAACTAGCTAATCCGACATCGGCCGCTCCAATAGTGAGAGGTCTTGCGATCCCCCCCTTTCCCCCGTAGGGCGTATGCGGTATTAGCCACGCTTTCGCGTAGTTATCCCCCGCTACTGGGCACGTTCCGATGCATTACTCACCCGTTCGCCACTCGCCGCCAGACCGAAGTCCGCGCTGCCGTTCGACTTGCATGTGTAAGGCATGCCGCTAGCGTTCAATCTGAGCCAGGATCAAACTCTTCAGTTTAATCTCTAGATTTGTTTCGTACTATGGGACGAATCCCATGGCACGATCGCTTGCGTACTCAAAGAAATTGCAGATAAATGATTTACCTACAAACTTCTTTATATGAGCACTTGATTTCTTTTGCGTTGATCGCTTGAACCAGTTTGACCCGGCCCAACCGTCTCGCACCCAACCAAGTGCCCACACTTATCGGCTGTTTATTTGTTAAAGAGCGGTACTGCCTACTGCTTCGCTTTCCTGCCGTTCGCTGCGCTGTCTTGCTTGGCGCTGCGTCATCAGCAGAGAAACGAGATTATGAAGAAGTTTTTT
>NZ_JBXAFV010000027.1:0-4713 GCF_058793475.1 Pigmentiphaga sp. MLSB6-MA01
TCAACGGGGTCTGCGCCGCGGCCGTACCGCCCAGCGCCATGCCCAGCAAACAACCCCACATGCGCATTTTCATTGTCGTGTTCCTCCGGATAAGGAATGAGGTCTTGCGCGCCAGGACACGGCGCCCTGGTGCGGATATCCGTACTGCGTTGCGGCCGCACGCCGCGATCTGCCGCGCTTGATACCGATTGTGACGATATCAGCGCCCCGCGTTCGACGTAACCATATTCGAAAATCGAAATTACGCCAATAATCGATTTCCATCAGCGGGCCTGGGGAAGCAGGCAAGGAAACCCGCGATCCACAAGGTTGGACAGGGGGGCGGCGCGGTGCCCGGTGGCGGGAGGGAGGCTTGAAAAATCAGACCGATCGCAATGCCGATTTGGAATACCACCCGCTCATGCGATTGCCGTCCCAGATGAAGGCGATGTGCTGGGACTGGCGGCAGCGGGTCAGGCCGCGCGGCCGGAACACGGCCGCGCACTGCCCGCCGGGCCGCCGGACGCTGTCGTAGGCGAGGCCCCAGCTGCCTTCCAGCCGGAGCCGGCGGGCCAGCGCCTGGCTGGCCGCGTAGTCGTCCGGGTCGTAGATGGCCGGCAAGGCCGGCCGCAGGCCGCGCAGGTCGTGCAGTGGCGCGGCCAGGTCGGCCAGGTAGTGGCGCATGTCGATCTCGATGGCCGCCTCGCGCGTGGCGGCGAGGAACCGGGTGCGGTGGTGCATGGTTTCGGCCACCGCGGTCTCCAGGCTTTCCCCGGCGTAATACACGCCCCAGGTACCGTCGGAAAAGCGGCTGCCGGCCGGATTCAGATGGGTGAAGGCCGCCATGATGGGGGTGGTGCCCGGACCCGATATCCGGTCTTCTTCCGGCACGAGGCGCAGATTGCCGGCTTCGTCCCGGACACGGGGGTTGGTGAGGTTTTCTATCGCGAATACCACGTCGAGATCGGCCGGATCGGCCACCTGGTCGTACAGGCTCGTTGGCGGGAAGCGGCTGGGGACGAGCCGGTGGCAGGGCGTCCACTGCACGTCGGTGGCGGCAGGCGTCATGTCCAGCCTCCCCGCTGGGCGTCGAGATAGGTGCGCACCACGTACAGGTCGCTGGTCATGCCGGTAAGCATGCGCTCCAGCGCCGGCCGGCCACCGAACAGGGGCGCGTCGTTGGGCCGGCGGGGCCAGGCGTCGGCGCGTTCGGGCACCGGCAGCAGGACCTGCAGCGCCTTGTAGATACCGAATACCAGCGACAGGCGTTCGAGCGTGTCGCGTGGCAGGGGAGCGGGCGCCCGGCCGGTCTTCCAGCGGAACATGGTCGAGCGCGGTACGCCCAGCAGCGTGGCCGATTCCTCGGCATTGAGCTGCCAGGCCTGGGCGATCCGGAAGAAGGTGCGCAAGGCGGCGTCGGTAGCTGCCTGGCTGGTCAGTTCGGGAGTGGTGGAAGCAGGAATGGCCATGGTGCTTTCCTGTGTCGAGCATGCCAGTCAGCCCAGGTTAGTCCTATTTAAGACAAAAATCAAATTATGGTATCAAACAAGACAAAACAGGCCTGTGGCCGGTATCGATGCGGCCATGGCATGCGGCCGCTACGCCACGGTATGGCGCCTGCCGCGCGGGCTGTCCGGACGGAACAAGCGCCGGTTCCCGTCTCCGGTTAAAATTCCGCGCGATGACCATATCTTCAGAAGTCGCCCGGCGACGCACCTTCGCCATCATTTCCCACCCCGACGCGGGCAAGACCACGCTGACCGAAAAGCTGTTGCTGTTCGCTGGCGCGATCCAGATCGCCGGTAGCGTCAAGGCGCGGAAGGCTTCGCGGCACGCCTCGTCCGACTGGATGGAGATCGAGAAGCAGCGCGGCATCTCGGTGGCGTCCTCGGTCATGCAGGTCGAATACCGCGACACCGTCATCAACCTGCTCGACACCCCGGGGCACCAGGACTTCTCGGAAGACACCTACCGGGTGCTGACCGCCGTGGACGCGGCGTTGATGGTGATCGACGCGGCCAACGGCGTCGAACCGCAGACCATCCGGCTGTTGCAGGTATGCCGGGCGCGCAATACGCCCATCATCACCTTCGTCAACAAGATGGACCGCGAGGTGCGCGAGCCGCTGGAACTGCTGTCCGAGATCGAGTCCCACCTGGGCATGGACGCCGTGCCCTTCGCGTGGCCGGTCGGCATGGGCAAATCGTTCGCCGGCGTGTTCGACATCCGCCGCGACCGGATGCGGGTCTTCAAGGCCGGCAGCGACAGGTTGAGCGAACAGCACGACGAGATCATCGACGGGCTGGACAATCCCGAGATCGCCCGCCGCTTCGGCTCGGCGTTCGAGCAGGCGCGCGGCGAGATCGACCTGATCGAAGGCGCGGCGCCGCCGTTCGACCAGGCCGAGTTCCTGGCTGGCAGGCAGACGCCCGTGTTCTTCGGCTCGGCCATCAACAACTTCGGCGTGCAGGAAGTGCTGGACGCCCTGGTCGAGCAGGCGCCCGCGCCCGGCGCGCGCCACGCGATGCAGCGCGAAGTCCAGCCGGACGAACCGAAGTTCACCGGCGTGGTTTTCAAGGTGCAGGCCAACATGGACCCGGCCCACCGCGACCGCGTGGCGTTCGTGCGTGTCTGTTCGGGCCGCTTCGAGCGTGGCATGCGGCTGAAGGTCTGCCGCACCGGCAAGGAAACGCGGCCCAACAACGTGGTCTCGTTCCTGTCGCAGCGGCGCGAGCTGTTGGACGAAGCCTATGCCGGCGACGTCATCGGCATTCCCAACCACGGCGTGCTGCAATTGGGCGATGTGCTGACCGAAGGCGAGGCGCTGCAATTCACCGGGCTGCCGTTCTTCGCGCCGGAGCTGTTCCAGGCGGTGGAGGTGGCCGATCCGCTGCGCACCAAGCAGTTGCGCACGGGCCTGACCCAGCTGGGCGAGGAAGGCGCCATCCAGGTGTTCCGTCCCGTGGCTGGCGGCCCGCTGCTGCTGGGCGCCGTCGGCCAACTGCAGTTCGAGGTCGTGGCGCACCGGCTCAAGACCGAATACGGGGTGGCCGCGCGCATGCTGCCGTCGCGCTATTCCATGGCGCGCTGGATCACGGCCGAGAACCCCAAGGACCTGAAGAAATTCATGGACGCCAACATGCAGCACATCGCCTACGATGTGGTCGAGGCGCCCGCGTTCCTGATCGGATCGGCGGCGCAACTGCGGGTGGCGCAGGAACTCTATCCCAACGTGCAGTTCCATGCCCTGCGCGAGCACGGGGGACAGGTGTTCCAGACCCGGGTGGGCGACTCTGCCTTCGCCTGACAGCCCGCCCAGGCATGGGGACCGGCATGGCCGTCGGTCCACAGTGAAGAGGTGTACACATGCGTAACCGCATTTTGATGGGCCTCGCCTTCGTGGCGATGGTCGTGGTGGTGGGAGTGCTGTTCGGGCTCTGGTTGTCCTGGAACGCTCCCGTCGACCGCGTGGCGGAAGCGCCCGTGCCCGTGGCGCAGGGGCGGCCGGGCGAAGCGCCGGTGGCGGCCGTGGACCAGGAAACCTACCTGCCCGAACCTCCGCAACCGCGGGTGGATGGCTCGCGCGGCGTGCCGGCGCGCCCGGTGCAGCCGAACGCACCCATTCCCCTGGTCTCGGCGGCCGACCAGCCCCAGCCCGATACCGTGCTGTCGACCATTGCTCCCGACATGCAGGCGGTGAATCCCGGCAGCCCCCTGCCGGCCCACCTGTCCGAGACCCCGGCGGCCCAGTCCCCGCGCATCATCGTGGAGCCGCCTTCGCAGCAGGTCGCCACCGTGGTGGCGGGCGCCGACGCGGCGGCCGGCGGCCAGGAGGCGTGGATCCAGTCGCTGCGGGCCGAACTGGCGCGCTGCGCCTCGCAGGGTATCGTCGGCCGGGTCATCTGCAACGAGAAGGCCCGGTGGAAGTACTGCAATACCGACAACCGCTGGGGCCGCGTCGCCGAGTGTCCGGCCACGGGCAACAACTAAGGCCTTCCGTTTCCGGGAAAAGAAAAACCCCTGCCGACGAAGCAGGGGTTTTTTTGTGCAGGCAGGGACCGGTCAGTCGCCCTGCTCTTCCATCTGCGATTGCAGGTAGTTCTGGATGCCGACCTGGTCCACCAGGCCGATCTGGGTTTCCAGGTGGTCGATGTGTTCCTCGGTGTCGTCCAGGATGTCCTGGAGCAGGTCGCGCGACACGTAGTCGCGCACGCTCTCACAGTGGGCGATGGCGTCCTTCAGCACGACCTGCGAGGATAGCTCCAGCTTCAGGTCGCATTCCAGGATTTCCGGCACGTTCTCGCCGATCAGCAGCTTGTGCAGGTCCTGCAGGTTGGGGAGGCCGTCCAGCATGAAGATGCGCTGGATCAGGCGATCGGCATGCTTCATCTCCTCGATGGACTCGTCGTACTCGTGCTTGCCCATCTTGCCCAGGCCCCAGTGCTTGAGCATGCGCGCATGCAGGAAGTACTGGTTGATGGCGGTCAGCTCGTTGGTGAGCTGCTTGTTGAGGTATTGGATGACGGTCTTGTCGCCTTTCATGTTCTTTCCCCTGCAGAATTCATGGATTCCGCAAGGTTAGCATTGTTGACGCTAAGCAAGCAGGCCGTACGTCCGCCCGTAACGGCCTAGGAAAGTGACAATGAGAATGATTGATCCCCCCTACGCCCTTCGGGCGCCCCCCAGGGGGCGATGCGGGTGGACCGGCGGAGCCGGATCCACCGCATCCTGGGT
>NZ_JBXAFV010000028.1:0-726 GCF_058793475.1 Pigmentiphaga sp. MLSB6-MA01
GACAATGAAAATGCGCATGTGGGGTTGTTTGCTGGGCATGGCGCTGGGCGGTACGGCCGCGGCGCAGACCCCGTTGAAGATCGGTTTCGTGGGGGAGATGTCGGGCCAGCAGGCCGAGTACGGGCTGCAGATGAGCAACGGGGCCAAGCTGTTCCTGCAGGAACACGGCGACGTGGTGGCCGGGCGCAAGATCCAGCTGATCATCAAGGACGTGGGCGGACCGAACCCCGAGGTGGCCAAGCGCGTGGCGCAGGAGCTGATCACCCGCGACAAGGTGGAGTTCCTGGCCGGTTTCGGCTTCACGCCCAATGCGCTGGCGGTGGCCCCGCTGGCGACCGAGGCGAAGATCCCGATGGTGGTGATGAACGCGGCGACCTCGTCGATCACGGAGCGCTCGCCGTACGTGGTGCGCACCTCGATGACGCTGCCGCAGAACGCCTACGCGATTGCCGACTGGGCGCTCAAGAACAACGTCAAGACGGTGTATTCGCTGTATGCCGACTACGGTCCGGGCCAGGACGCCAACGCGCAGTTCCGCAAGACCTTCACGGGCGGCGGGGGCAAGATCGTGGCCGAGGTGGCGGTGCCGCTGAAGAATCCGGAGTTCGGCCCCTACATGCAGCGCATCAAGGATGCCAAGCCGGACGCCGCGTTCCTGTGGTTTCCCTCGGGCGAGCTGTCGGTGCTGATGCTGCGCGCCTACCGCGAGCGCGGCCTGGAGCAGGC
>NZ_JBXAFV010000029.1:0-580 GCF_058793475.1 Pigmentiphaga sp. MLSB6-MA01
TGATCGAAATCAAGGCCACCGGCATCTGCCATACCGACTATTACACCTTGTCGGGCGCCGATCCCGAGGGCCTGTTCCCCGCCATCCTCGGCCACGAGGGCGCCGGCATCGTCGTCGATGCCGGCCCCGGCGTCTCCACCCTGAAAAAGGGCGACCACGTCATCCCCCTCTACACCCCCGAGTGCCGCCAGTGCAAATTCTGCCTGTCGCGCAAGACCAACCTGTGCCAGGCCATCCGCACCACCCAGGGCAAGGGCCTGATGCCCGACGGCACCAGCCGATTCTCCCTCGGCGGCAAGCCCATCCACCACTACATGGGCACCTCCACCTTCTCGAACTACATCGTGGTCCCCGAGATCGCCGTCGCCAAGATCCGCGAGGACGCCCCCTTCGACAAGGCCTGCTACATCGGCTGCGGCGTCACCACCGGCGTGGGCGCCGTGGTCTTCAGCGCCAAGGTCGAGGCCGGCGCCAACGTCGTCGTCTTCGGCCTGGGCGGCATCGGCCTGAACGTCATCCAGGGTGCCAGAATGGTCGGCGCCGGCAAGATCATCGGCATCGACCTGAACCCCGAGCGCGA